>JAHALQ010000036.1 GCA_018362935.1 Pseudomonadota bacterium
AAAGTACGAAAATAGTTCATGGCAAAGTACCTCAAACAAGAATATAAGACTATTCTTATTATCGGACATTTCCCGGAGAGAGTCAACAATAAATTAAGGGTAAGATTGACAAAATACAATTGAATTAACCAATTTTTAAAAATTGGCACGACTTTTGCATAAGATATGTCAACACGATTTATATCCATAATATTAAGGGGAAAATAATAATGGATAACACAAACTACATTGCTTTATCGCGGCAGATGGCTTTATGGAAACAAATGGATATCGTTTCCAACAACATGGCCAATATGAATACTTCCGGATATAAGCAGGATAACGCGCTGTTTACTTCTTATCTGGTGCAGACGCCGCAGGCAACGGGGATAGGCCGGGCGCCGCTTTATTTTACTCAGGATTACGGTTCGGTTCAAAATTTTGCCGAGGGGCCTTTGGAAACCACGGGAAATACTTTTGACGTGGCGATTCAGGGCGACGCTTTTTTCTGCGTTGAAACCCAGGGCGGCGAGAGATACACCCGCAAAGGCCAGTTTTCTTTGGACAGCGAAGGTAAAATCGTTACCAATGAAGGCGCCGTCGTTTTGTCGGAAAACAATGCGCCGTTTTTTATTGCGCCGGGCGAAACCGAGGTGACTATTACCGAGAGCGGCGACGTTATTACCGAAAACGGCATTATCGGCCGTTTGAAACTCGCTTCTTTTGAAGACAATCAGAAATTATTGAAAACAGCCGGGACAATGTTTGAAAATACCGCCGGCAATACCATGGCAGTCGGCGCGGAAAATGTCAAAGTCGCTCAGGGCGTTATTGAGAAATCCAATGTCAACGCCATTGAAGAAATGACAAAGCTTATCAAAATTCAGCGTTCTTACGACTACGTCCAGCAGATGATAGACCAGGAACACGACAGAATTTCTAATACTATTTCAACTTATGCGCAGTTAGCTTAAGAAAAGGGGAAAACTTATGAGATCATTATATATCGGTGCCACCGGAATGTTAGCCCAGCAGACCAATGTTGACGTTATTGCCAACAATCTGGCTAATATGAATACAACCGCTTATACCAAACGCCGTGCCGAATTTAACGACCTGTTGTATCAGAATATCATTCGTCCGGGTTCGTCTTCGACGGCAGACAACACGATTATTCCGTCCGGCATCCAGCTTGGCCTTGGTGTTCAGACGGCTGCGGTTTATCGGATTACCGAAGGGGGCGGTCTGGTTAAGACCGACAACAGCCTTGACCTGGCAATCAAAGGGCGCGGCTATTTTCAGATTGAACTGCCGGAAGGCAAAGGAACCGGTTATACGCGCGACGGCGCATTCCAGCGCAACGGCGACGGCGTGATAGTGACGCATGACGGTTATGTCGTGCAGCCGGAAATTACCATTCCCGAAGACGCGGTTGAAATCTTTGTCAACAGCTCGGGCGAAGTCTGGATTAAGCAGGACGGCGAAACAGACGAAGTCAATGTCGGCCAGCTTGAGCTTGCTACATTTGTCAACGAGGCCGGGCTTGAAGCTATCGGAGACAACCTGTTTACGGAAACGGCGGCGTCAGGCGCACCAATTTTGGATAATCCGGATACCGAAGGTTTCGGTGCAATCCTGCAGGGCTATCTGGCGACGTCCAACGTCAACGCGGTTACCGAAATCACCGAACTGGTATCAGCCCAGCGCGCTTATGAAATGAACTCAAAAATCATTTCGACGTCTGACCAGATGCTGACAACCATTAACCAGCTGAAGTAATCGAAAGGGTGCCATTCGTGTTAAAACTTTTCAAATTCATCATTATTCTGGGGTTGTTTCTGGCAGCCGGCGGTCAGGTTCAAGCCGGCGATGTTCTTGTCTTGGACGAGAACGATATGACTCGAGCCGTTCTTAAAGAATTTGCAGAGCAGGGTATCGGCGATGATATTGAAGTGGAGTTTTTCGGCGGCAAGACGATTTTTGTTTTGCAGAATGCCGGAATAGCGCGAATTATGATCAGCAATCTCAAGGTCGACGAGGAACAAAATAAATTTACGGCCGGGGCGGAAATTTTTGCCGACGGCGAAGCTGTCGAGAGCACGCGGCTTAACGGCAAGTACTATGTAAAAGTTATGGCTTTTGTTCCGGCAGAAACGATTGAAAAAGGTGAAATTATTACGGATGCCAGGCTTAAAGCAATCAGTGTCCGCGAAAACCGGATTAAGGAAAATACGGTTATAGAGAAAGACAAACTGGTCGGTTTGCAGGCCAAAAAAACGCTCAAAGAGGGGAAACTCATCGTTGAACGCGAAATCGGGCAGACGCTGGTTATTCGCAAGGGCGATGTTGTAACGGCCGTTTATAAGTCCAAGGGGCTGCAGATTACTTCCAAGGCCGAAGCTTTGAAAGACGGCGCCAAAGGGCAGCGGATTGAGCTGGCAAATACCAAAAGCGGCAAAAAATTCAATGCCAAAGTGATTGACGCCGCTACTGTTGAAATAGATAACGAATAGTCGGGGAGCTATTGTATGATGAAAACTAACCAACAAATTTTGACCAGAGGGATTGCAGCGCTGCTGCTGGCGACTTCCCTTTCGGGCTGCGGCATGTGGAACCGTCTGCAGCAAGTCGGAAAAGAGCCGCCGCTGACGCCGATAGAGAATCCGACGGCGGGGGTCGATTATCAGCCGGTGAGTATGCCGATGCCGCAAGCCGTTAATGCGCCGGCAGCGCCGAATTCATTGTGGAAACCGGGATCGAGCGGATTTTTCAAAGACCAGCGCGCCTCCAAAGTCGGCGACATTATTACGGTTATCGTTTCGGCCAAAGACAACGCATTGATGGAAAACGAAATGGAACAGAACCGCGATGATAACAAAGATTCCATGGGTATCAATGCCTTTGCCGGCTATGAAAGCTATCTGAAAGATTATCTGCCCGACGCGGTTAGTCCTTCGGCCATGCTGGACATTAATTCCAACCGGGAAATTTCCGCCGACGGAAAAGTTGACCGTAAGGAAAAAATCGAGATGACAATGGCGGCCATGGTGACGCAGGTTCTGCCCAACGGCAATCTGGTGATTGAGGGAACGCAGGAAATCCGCGTCAGCTATGAGCTGCGCCGTCTGACCATGAAAGGCATTATCCGCCGCGCCGACATTACTTCCAACAACACCATTGAGTCGAGCAAAATTGCCGAGCTGCGCGTTTCATACGGCGGGCAGGGTGTTGTCAGCGATGTTCAGCAGCCAAGGTATGGGCGGCAGATATTGGATATTATTGCGCCGTTCTAGCAGAGACTGTGCTCTGTGGGCGGTTAATATGAAAAGTTTTTATTATTATGTTATTCCCCAATTTTTAAGGAAAAATTTTCCCCAATTTTTTCTTAAAAATACCGTACAGAGCTTCTTCAGCCCTGTACATTCCCCAGAAGTCTGCCTCCGCAAATTTTCCCCAATCCGCGGAGGCAGATTTTTTAGTGGATGAATTTTTTTTAATGTTTAAACCGATGAAATTGGCGTTATATTACTTATGTGATAAATTTTTTATAAAGGAAGCGAAATGAATACCACAGAGACTCAAATTAATGAAACCGAAGAGCAGGCCACATTGCTGATGAATTATGCCATGGCGCTGTCAAAGGCGGCAACCAGCGATCAGGACGGCTACAAGCTTTTGGTTTTGGATGAAAATTTGAAATTGTGGGTAGAGATAGAAACCTCGCTGAAAAGCGCAAAGAACTTGCTTCCACAGGATATCAGAGACAATTTGCTGAAACTTTCAAAATTTGTTGAGAGAATGACTTTGTCCAAAGGCGTTTCAATGAGCAAAAGCGATTTTGACTGCCTGGCCAATATCAATATGCAGATTTCCGAAGGCCTGCTCGCAATTGTCAAAAATTCTCTGGCAAAAGAAGAGGCTTATTCCCTGCTTAAATGCGCGGTTGATTTGTCAACGGCTCGCGAGAACAACAATTCCGAAGAACTGGTTACCGCTTTGGATAATAATCTGCAGCTTTGGGTTTATATTAAGACTCTTGCCAGTGCGAAAAACAGCAACTTGCCGGATGAAACCAAAAACAATCTGGTTAAACTGGCTGAATATGTTTCGGCCAAGACTTTGGAACTGGGCAAAAATCTTGATAATATCAACGACAGAGTTTTGGACAGCATGATTAATACCAATCTGCAAATCAGCGAAGGGTTAATCAGCAATGCCAACGCGACAGCAGCTTAGTAAAAAGTCTTGAAGCATAAATAAAAACGCCGCCAAGATACGGGCGGCGTTTTTTATGATTAATTTTTCTTTCGTCCGGCGTAGATGAAGACGTTGGCGGAATAGTTCTGCGGGGTGACGGTGCTTGAGCGCCCGTAAATGGAATTAGAGCGCGAGGCATCAAAGCTTATGTAGCCATTGTCATTCCACCATCCGCGTTTATTCTCAGTAGCGTTTTTTGTAATAGACGGAGGGTATGTTGATGAAAACACACCAGAACGTGTGCCCATCGCATTCGGATAAACGACCAATCCGTCGATTGTACCGCTTAAATTCGGCAGTCCGGCCTGTTGTGCGGTTTTAAGGTTTGAGGCATAGGAAGTGGCGGCAGCCTTGAGAAAGTAGCCGGAGTAATTAGGCAGATAAGAGCCGAAAGAGCCGCTGATAGCGGAATAAAGCTCGGGATACTGTGAGGAAGAATAAGAGCGCCCGTTGCACAGCAGCCAGCCGTTATGGTCGGAAGTGCGCAGAGAATATTTTAAGTCTCCGGGCGAGGCTTCAAAATCGCATTTACCTTTGGAACTGTCGGTCGGGCATTTGACATAAGAGCCGGGACATTCGGAAATCGTATCGGTAAAACCCAGAGAAGCGCAGGACGGC
>JAHALQ010000016.1 GCA_018362935.1 Pseudomonadota bacterium
TACAACCGCGATGACGAACATACCGCCGCGCAAATATTTCGCGAAAATCTGCCCAAGGAGTATGAAGATGTTAAGTAAAGACGAAATCCGTTTTTTAATCGGGAACGCGGCGACCAACTGCGGGGAACAGCTGCGCAACCTGCGCCGCGCCCGCGGGCTGAAACTGACAAATGTCAGCCGGGCGACAAAACTGAGCATTGAAGAAATCGACAAGATTGAAAACTGGTGCATGGACACGCTTAATCCCGAGAGCGTCGTAAAACTCGCCGCTTTTTACGACAAGCGCGTTTACATCGATTTTGTGCCCAAAGACAGCGAATAAAAAAGAACCCCCGCTCAAATGAGCGGGGAGTTGCTTTTGACACAGCAATTACTTCTTGGCTTTGGCCGCTTTTTTGGGAGCGGCCTTTTTAGCCGGAATTTTCTTAGCAGCTGCCTTTTTGGCCGGAGCCTTCTTGGCTGCTTTCTTCGGAGCGGCTTTGGCCTTGGTTTCTTTTTTGGCTTTGACCGCTTTTTTGGCAGGCGCTTTTTTCTCTTTGACCTTTTTCTCTTTAACTTTCTTTTCCTTGGCCGGTTTCGGCTGAGCTGCCAAGACGGCTTTTTCAATGTCGGCCTCTGTGCACAAACCGATTGTTACGGGATTTTTGGGTCTCAGGACGGCACTGTCTTTGTGCGTGCCGTTGCGAATAGCCTCAATCGTCGGCTTGGTGGTGCCGATGAGCTTGCAAATCTGGCTGTCTTTCAAATCCGGATAATTTTTAACAACCCACAAAATGGCCGAGGGTTTGTCCTGACGCTGCGACGGAGAAAGGATTTTTTTGGCCTTGGCATTCATGACCTTGACGTTGCGTTCCATCTGATTGGCTTCCAGATTGGCTTTGGCGTCGGCTTCGCAGCGGCGGATTTCTTCCCAGGTCAGCTGGCCGTTGTCAATCGGCGACAGGCCGCGGATATTGCCGGAAACGTCGCCGTCGGCAATCGCCTGAATTTCAAGTTCGTGAATCTCGCAAAAAACCGAAATCTGACGGAAGGTCAGAGTGGTATTTTCAACCAGCCATACTGCGGTTGCTCTGGGCATGAGAGGTGCAGTCATTTTATTATCCTTTCTTAAATCCGAAAAAATGTACTTATTCAACTATCGACAGGATAGTTTTTCTTTGCGCAATATACAAGTATTTTTTCGCGAATCTAAGCAATAAATGAACAAAAAATGATTTATGCCGCGTATTTATATAATTCCACCGTTTTTCCCAGCAGCGCAAAGTTCTTTTCGCCGAGGTATTCCAGCTGATAATCCGTGCCGTCAAGATGTTCCTGGACATCCTTGGTGAGGACTATCTCGTTATTATAAATATGTTCGAACATATCTTTAAGGAAGTTATTGAGGTTCGGTTCAATATCGGGGTTGTCCGCCGTTACCGCGCAGCAGTTGCGCATGATCATATTGTCGTTGTCAACCTCGTCATGATAAACCCCTATGTCTTTAAGACATTCATCCGCAAATTTCAGCGCGCTGTTTAGTTTACGGAAGCGCACTGTGGTTATGCCGTTGGCCTCTATCACGTCAAATCCCTTATATTTGCCGAGCAGGTTTAAAATAATTGTGCGAATTCCCTCGCTGGTTTGCGCGGCGATTGCTTCATAGTCAGGAACAGAGGTATCCAAAAATTTCAAATCGCTCTTAATGCTGACCATGCAGTCGGCTATAATGTCGCCCTCGCGCGCTTCATCCTCCTGCGAAGAAAGATAAGCTTCGTCTGTCTGCGGGTTGGAGTTTTGTTTTTCCCATTTGTCAAACGCGATGTTGAGCGCCTCGGACGGCATTTCGCGCCCGTTTATCACATGGGCCATTAAATAGGCGCCGATGCCGGTCAGCAAAATGGCAATTTTATTGTCATTATAACTGCGCTTGGCTTCATAAAAAGCTTCCAAATCAGCTTTGTCGCCATCCGTAATTTTGAAAGCGTCATACAATATCGAATTGGCTTCGGGCAGCGTCAGCCGGCTGTAACGCGCCAGTTCCAGACAACCGCCGAACACCAGCAGCTTGACGCCCAGACGGGTGAAACTGTCCTGCAAAACGGTCGGCGATTTGAGTTTGGAAAGCGTTTCGCTCAAAAAAGAGATGACATAATGCTTGTATTCCAGCGGCGCTTCGGGATAGGCCGGGGCGGTTATCGGGTCTGAATTGTTGATATTATAGGCCTTTATCAGATATTCCGCCTGATCGTAAAAACCCTTTTCCCGGACTTCTTTGCTCTGCTTTGCGTCATTGACCCAGACATACCACGGAATACTCTTCAGCAGCAACGGAACGGCCATGGCCAAAAAGACGACAAAGAAGACGCTGAACAGCACCGAACTGCTGTTTTCTTCCTCAATAAAAATTTCCAGCAGCGGAAACAACAGACTGACAAACAGGTTGGCAAAGATAAGGCTCAAAAAAATCAGCAGCACGATTTTAAGCATGACGCCGGCAACGGTATTTTGGCTGCCGGTATAGGTTATACGTTTGCTCTCGCCGGTTTCGTTATTCATGCCGCTGCTCAGAAAACCGCCGCCTTTGGAACTCTTTTTACGATTAAGGTTGCTGACGTACTCGACACTCTCCTGATAAGAGTTGTCCATAACGTCGAAAATTTCTTTAATTATTTTGACACGATGGTTGTCAGCCTCATGCTCCTTGGCGAGATTAAACGCGTCCTGACGCTGTTCGGCCGCAAAACGCTCCTGAAGCTTCCAGCCGTCGCCGCTGTCTGCATAAACCTCATAATGGGCAATTTTCATGTTGTACCTCGTGCCTAAAAAAAACCTACATCTTATATTACAAGATGCAGGTTAATAAATCGTAAGTTCTTATAAACTGACGCCGACGACTATTCCGCGTCACCGGTTTTAATGCCAAAAGCACCGAATTTGTTTTTGAACTTAGACAGCTGACCACCGGTGTCTACCAAACGGCGAACGCCTGTCCAAACCGGGTGGGATTTGGGGTCAACTTCAAGGTTCATAACATCGCCGGCTTTGCCCCAGGTGCTCTTAACCGTGCGCTTTTCACCGTCAGTCATTACATAAGTAATCTCATGATAATCAGGGTGAATACCTTTTTTCATCTCATAAAACTCCTAAATTCGTTCATTCATTGCGTAATTTTTATGCCCTTATACATTACTCAAATGAATAACGCAAGCATTATTTAAACATTTTTTTAATTTATTTGAGTTCTTCCAGTTCAACCGAATTGATTTTTTCCGAACTGGCGTCAACATTGAGAACTTTGATGCTGAAGTTCTTATAACCTTTTTGCAGCAGGTAGCTGCGGACTTCCACCGCGCGGTTCAGGCTCTGACGTTTTTTCCTGAAACTGTCGACGCCATCGTCAAGGTTATAGGAATAAATGGCAATCTTATTGTTGGCTGCATCGGCAAAAGAACCGACGATTCCGTCAATCTGCGCTTTATGCGCGGCGGTGAGCCCGCTTTCGCCTTCGGCAAAAACTATTCTGGCCGTGCCGGAAGAAGGCTGTGCGTCCTGCGAGTTGACCAAAAGGGCTTCCGAAGCGGAAGGTTCCGGCTGTGCAGCCACCGTTTTAGGCTGTTCAACAACGGGCAATGCGCCGGAAGAAGGCTGTGCCGCTGCAGCCGGAGCAGACCCGGCAGCGGGCGTTTTATCCTCAGGCCTTTCGGCAGCGGTTTTCTCAAGCGGAGCCGCAACTTTGTCGGCAGTTACCGGTTCAACGTCGACGACAATGACTTCATCAACGCTGTCAACATAGGGGATTGGCGCAGGCTTGTCTTCTTTGACCGGCTGTGCTTTCACGGTTTCGACAACTTTCACCTCAACTTTTGGCGCAGGTTTGCGAGCCTGTTTTTTCTTTGATTTGACCGGGCGCGCTTTGGCGGCGGGTACCTTTTTGGGCTGAGCCTTAATAACCGGGAACAATGGCGTGGCGGGCTCGGCTGCCGGTTCGGCATCAAGCGCGTCCAATGCCGACAAATTAACATAAACCGAACTTTCCTGAGCGCCGGCAGACACCGCACCCATTAATAATGCCGCTACCGAAGCAATAACTATCCCGCGCATTTCATCCCCCCCGATTTTATTTGTTAAGCAGCCCGTGTACCTTTTGCCCGAGAACGGCATTGGCGGCAATTACGCTGCCGCTGGCCAAAACCGCGGCCAGGTTGTCGCTGCGAATATCCTTTTGATTGAGCTCATAAACCGAACCCCCGGCTTCTTTTACCAGCAGCATGCCCGCGGCAATGGTGTCGGGCGTATTGTCAGCGCTGACAACCGCATCAAGCTTGCCGGAAGCAACATAGGCCAAATCCAAACTTAAACAGCCGTTGATACGGATGTCCGCCGCAGAATACTGCAAAGCCGAATCTTTGGCGCCGACCAGGGCGTCAGCCATATCTTTGCGTGAAGATACGCGCAAACGCTCATGATTACGATAGCCTTCCTTGAACGAACCCTTGCCCTTTTCGGCAAAATACATATCGGATGTGGCCGGATTATAAATGACGCCGGCGGTCACGACACCGTTTTCAACGACAGCGACTGATACCGCAAAATACGGAATGCCGTGCATAAAGTTGAGCAGACCATCCAGCGGGCAGACCAAAAAATACGGTGCCTGGGACGGAACATTTTCGGCACCAGCAACAACCGCGTAATTGGGGCGGCCTTTTTGCAGTTCGGCGCGCAAATCGCGGCTCATGCGTTCGTAAGCGGCTTTGGCAAATTCCTGATGGCCGCGCAGCGATGACTGCAGCTGCTCAATCTCGTTAAAATCGCGGCTCAGCGAGTTAGCGACTTTTTTGACAGCCGTCATCAGAAAGTTCAGATTAGTGGAAATATAAGACATTATTTAGCTCTCTCAACATATGACGCGTCAGCCGTGGCAACCACGATTTTATCCCCCTGCCCGACAAAAGGCGGAACGCCTATGCGAACGCCGTTGTCCAAAATGGCCGGCTTGTATGAAGAAGTAACCGTCTGGCCTTTCATCACCGGTTCGGTTTCAACAACGGTGCAGATGACCTGCAGCGGCAATTCGACGGAAATAGGCTTGCCGTCAATGACGCTGACCTTAACTTCCATGCCGTCTGTGAGGAACGGGCGCGAATCGCCCAAAATATCAGCGGGCATGGTAAATTGTTCAAAGGTATCGCTTTCCATGAATGTCAATCCGGTGGCATCTTCAAACAGAAACTGGCAGTCTTTGGTTTCGACCATCATTTTCTCAACCATATCCTCGGTTCTGAAACGCTCGTTGGTTTTGGTGCCTTCCTCGACGGATTTCATTTCGACCTGCATAAAGGCGCCGCCTTTGCCGGGTTTGACGAAATTGGTCTTGATGACGGTCCAGGGTTTTCCTTTGTATTCGATTACCCAGCCAATTCTGATTGAACCTGCCTGTTGTTTCATTCTTTTTATCTCCTTTTTTAAAATCTCAAAAGTTCTGTGGTTTTACTGGCAAACTAATATAAAGTTTGTTTTTTAGCAACCAAAATCTTCATAATCGCGCGAATTTATTATTACAAAATCGACATCAGCACCGGTTGTATCCTGCAAGCCGGAAGTGAGGTCAACTGCCGACTGAATCAGAAAAAGCTCGTTATACCAGCGGATGACTTCCAGCGCAGCGGCGGAATCTTCCGGCGCATATTTGAAAGCGACAAAATCAGGCTCGGTTTCTCCGGCAAGCATGGCCTCGTGCCGGCGCGCCGGAATGACGATGCCGAACGCCTTATGCGCGCCGATAACGGACTGTTCTTTCTTAACCTGAACCTTAAGCGGTTTTTGCACATCCGGCTCAACGACCATGCCGTCCAACCCGAGCGCCTTACACTTTTCAGCCGCCCCCTCGCCGCAGAGCAGCACCATCTTTCCGGTTTTTTGGCATTTTTCAAGCACATCTTCCGGCAATGAGGCGGCAGCAAGATAACAGCAGACGTCATCCGAATCATAAACCGTGTCGGCAGCAGAATTTATTTTGAGGATAATCTTTGGCATAACTTTAATTTTTCTTGTAAAAAGTGAGGAGTTGTTTATTATGCGTTTGATAATAAGGGAAGAATTAAAATTAAGAAAGTAAAATCTGCAATGACGGACAATATTTTTGAATTGGCCAAGACCAGTCAGGCGCTCGGAAACTTAAGCGAAACGATTATCCGCCTGGATGCCGCGCTGAAATCCAAACGGCAGCAGCTGTCAGGCGAGAAGCAGGAACTGCAGGCACAGCTTGAGCAAAAGGAATCCCGGCTTGACAATCTGCGCAAGGCTTCCGCAAACGTGCTGCAGGATATTGATTCTATCATTCATACTTTGGACAACGTGTTGGAAAACAATGGCTCAGGTAACAATAACAATTAATTCGCGCGAATACGCGGTTGCCTGCGAAGACGGGCAGGAAGCAAGAATCTATCAGCTGGCCGGCATTCTTGACGAGAAAGCGCAGGCGCTGACCGGCGGAAACATACAGGTAAATGAAAACATGCTGCTGGCAATGGTCGGACTGGTGCTGGCCGACGAGCTTTCAGAGCTTAAAAAAGGCAATAAGGCCGCGGCGGCGCAAAGTGGACAAAACATTGATAATGCGCGAATCCTTGAATTAGATAATGCTGTTTCGGAGAAGTTGAAATCTTTGGACGAAAAGTTGAATTTGCTTGCAAATGAATTAAATTTATTGTAGTCTTAAGGCATAACAAAAAGGGAAACTGCGTAGTGCGTATTTCCGCAGATCTTCCGAGCCAACATTATGTTTTCGGGAATTGTCACTGAATAAATCGTGGTTTATTTATACGATGCCCACTTTATTGAGAAGCGGTTCGATAAGAATGTAATACATACGGCTAAATGGTTTCACTTAATGTCTTAAGATTAAACCCCGTTGACTTCAACGGGGTTTTCCGTTATCTATGAAAAAAACAATTTTAAGGAAAACATCAGTGAAAATCGTTTATTGCGGTGACGTGGTTGCCCGCCCCGGACGCGAAGCGGTGATGAACAACACCGCCAAACTCAAAGAGCTGTATGATTATGACGTTTTAATCGTCAATGCCGACAATGCGGCGCACGGTTTCGGCTGCACGCCGGGAATCTGCCGCGACTTTTTTGAGCAAGGCGTGACTGCAATCGTTACCGGAGACCATGTGTGGAATCAGCGCGAAATCGTGCCCTACCTTGACGAATGCAAACAGATTGTCCGCCCGCTCAACCACCCGGAAAACCTGCCCGGAAAAGGCGCCCGCGAAATTGAACTGCCCAACGGCAAAAAGATTTTGGTTGTCGAGGTCGTCGGGCGGTTGTTTATGGAAGCGGTCGACTGTCCGGTGCAGGCCATGGACAAGTTGCTCAGGCTCTATACGCTTGGGCGCAACATTGATGCCATATTCGTTGACTTCCATGCCGAGGCAACGGCCGAGAAAATCGCTTTCGGACATTATCTGGACGGCAGGGTTTCGGCGGTTATCGGTTCGCATACCCATGTGCCGACTTCGGATTACATGATACTGCCGGGCGGCACTGCCTACCAGACCGACGCCGGAATGTGCGGCGATTACAGCGGGGTTATCGGCTTTGAAAAAGAAACGCCGATTGAACGCCTGTGCCGCAAGTTCAGCGGCAACAAGCTGGTTCCCGGCAAAGGCGAAGGCAAGCTCTGGGGCACGTTTATCGAAACTGACGACAAAACCGGGCTGGCCGTTAAAATTGAGCAAATTTGCGGCATATAGCCTGCAACGGCAGGCGAAGCCGCTTTAACAGAACGCAAAATCCCGTCCACATTTGTGAACGGGATTTGCTTAACTCAGCCCAAAGGCTGTCAGAACACCTTGAGGATATTGACCTCGAAGGTGTAATTGTGGGTGGTTCCCTCGCGGCGGATAAACGCGACTTCGGCACACACATAGTCACCTTCGTTGAACGAGGCGCCGCCTTTAACGATAACGCGGGCGCGTTCCAGAATGTTCTTCGGATCCTGATTAGCCGGGGCAAAATACGGTTCGCCGTCTTTAACCTGAACTTTGTAATTATAGCCCAGCCAGTATCCTCCGGCACGATAACAAGAACCGTTGGCCAATCCCACACGGAAAATTTCCTCATTGCGGAACTTGTTTTTTCCCTCTTTTGAATCTCTTTCTTTCATTTTTTCACGAACCGGCGTCAAATCTGTTATGCCGGTGTGAACAACAGGCTCTGCTTCGCCGCGGATTAATTTGGCTTTCGGCCGGTTTGCCTGGGTGATGAACACGACACGAACCATCGCGCGCGGCCATCCTTTCGGGAAATACACATCCAAATCGCCGACCTGGCCATCCGGAAACTGCACTTCTTTGCCGCTCTTGCCAAACGGGATAACCGTATAAACTTTGCCGAGGCTGACCTTTCCGTACATCTTGCGCGAACCTGAATTGAAGACATCTTCAATCCTCTCTTTCGGCCACGGTTTAATCATTTCGTTCTCGGTTTTTTCCGGCTTTTCTTCTCCGGCGGCAGGAGTAACTGTTTCCGCAGGTTTGACTTTCAGCCGGCCAATTCCGTAATATTCCCGGCAAAACTCGCCTTTCTTTAACTCAAGAACTATTACTTTATCACCGGCGGTCAGCTTTTGCAGCTCGGGCGCCAGTCCAGCCGAAGGTTCATATGCCCCGTAGGTTTCAGGACGGTCATCAAATTCGACGATGACGGTGCGCGGTCCTGCGAAGCAGACGGTCGCATTCTGCCAGACTTTGTCAAACAAAAACTCTTTGGTAAAGACAAAGGCGGGAATGCCGTCGATGACATCCTTAACCTCAACTTCAACAGCGCTGCCAACGGTGAGGCAGTCGGGAACCGAACCAACAAGCATGCCATAACAGCCGCCAGTGGTTTTTACTTTGGCCATGCCGTCATTTGATACGATTGTACCGTTGACAACATCGCCCACCTGGAACAGGTTAAACTTTTGCTGGAGCTTCTCAAGATCTTTCATCTTTTCTGGTTTAAATGGTTTATAATATATACATAGACTTAGCTTTTGAGTGCGATAGTTATATCACATCCCAGACTTTGATTCAAGCATTATTTTAGACAAAATTTTCTACAAAAGACTATTTTTCATAAACGGCGCTGCCGAACGGTACTTCTCTGCCGATGCCTTTTATTAAGATATTCATACGGACAAAGCCCATTTCACCGTTATCAATCAGTATCCGCGCCCAGACATTGTCAGGGCTGTATCCGGTCAGGCGAACTGTGGTATCGGCCGGAAGCTTTTTCAGAACGTCAAATTCGTCGGAAGGCCCGTACATGACCACCGCCTCACGCTGCAAATGATACAAACGGCTGCGGTCAGACTTGTTGACCGGAATACTGTGAATTTTGCCGACAACCACGTCATCGACCGTCTGACTGCGATATCCGGTATTGACTTCCTGATAGTAAGAAATCTCTTTGCTGCTGCCCCACCAGTTTGCCAGCTGTCTGTCCAACAGAAGATTGCCGCCGAATCCAAGCCCGGCAAGCAGCAAAATTATCGCCGGAGCTATCAGCTGTGCCAATTTGAGCGGCGCCGCATGCCACAATTGCGGGCGCGCAACCCGCACGCCGGCCGATGCGATAAAACGTTCCAGATAGATTTTTTCGCCTTCGTCGGCAAACTCCAGCGCAGCAACCGCCGAGCCAACCGCCAAAGCGACATTACCCTGCTTTTGGTAAGCGACAATATTATGCACCAGCACGCGGAAAGTTTCGGACACCGAAAAAGCGTTTTTATAATTGCGGCGCAGCGCCTGTATGTTTTTAATTACCGCAGCCGGATGCCACCAGCCAAGCAGCCAGTCAGCCAGCGCGGTCTGACCTAATACCTTAGGCGCGTTGGTTCTGCTGAGAATTTTCAGTTCTTTAATGTATGTATATTTGAAAAATTTTCCGCGGACATGATGCAGCATAAAGGCGCGGACATTGGCATCCCCCTCAATGTCAACAAACGGCGCCATATTTTCGTACTCGGGATAATCGGCGGCGCCATAAACCATGGACAGCAAATCATAACGCAGCCGCGCGGCGGGTTCTTTCAAAATATCGTAAGCGGCGGATAGCTTCTGAAACTTTTCAAGCGCTGTTTCGTCCTTGTTATGATCCGGATGCCAAAACTTGGCCAAATCGCGGTAAGCCTGCTTTATCTGCTCGTCGCCCGACTGCGGCGAAAGCCCCAATAACTGATAATATCCCAAAGCATCGTATTTCATTCAGACAAAAACCCCTTCCGGCAGATTGGCCGGGCTGTCCGCCTCTGTTTTGACAAAGGCTTCTTTTTGGTTCACGGCAATATTGCCGACATATCCCACATTATACAGCGAAGTTTTAAACAAATTGATAATATGCGCGCAAAAATCATCCGACTGCATTTTCGACGTCCGTACCACCAAATCCAGCCGCCGGTCTTTTATCACCGAAAAACCGTCGAGCTGAAAAGCGCCGAGTTTCGAAAAATCGGTTTCAATCATGAAACGGACGCCTTTTTCCTTATTGCGGCTTTTGGGGCTGTCTTCGTTTTCACGGTCTTTTTTGACAGACAGTTTGAACGGTATCATCTGTGAACCGTCAAAAAGCGGTATTTCAATCAGCCGCCACACCGGGGTTTCGCGCACGGAAGCGCTGACAAAATCCTGCAAATTTCGCAGCACCGCCTGTCCGCGCTGCCCGGCGGACTGCAAATCGGCAACGACCTCGCGCCCGAGCCATATTTCGGCATCCTGACTGCGCGCGCCCTTATAAAAAGCATGGATATTTGACAATATGGATTTGTTGAACGTCGGCAGTTTCTGCAAAACCGGCAGCGCCAGCTGCGGTGAATTCTGCAACGGTTCAAAAATCTTCAACAGATTAGACACTGCCTCGTCGCGGTTTTGCAACAAGTTTAACAAACGGTGATGATTCGCTTTAGGGAATATGTCAGCCAATTCCGGGCGGGCAAAAATTTTCTCCAGTGCCTGCAAGGGCAGCTCTGTCCGAGGCGGCAGTTTTTCGGTCTGAACGCCGGTAACCGCTATTTCGAGCCGGGTTTCGGGCGGCAGTTTCAGCGCTGTTTCCAATTGAATTTGTCCTAACGGCGAGTCTAAACGCAACGCAGGCTCGGGTGCTCCGGCGGTGGTAGCTGGGGGCGTCGCCGCTACAAATTTTTGCGCCACCAGATTATGCAGTGCCTGCTCGACCTGGCTGCGAGCCAGCATTATTTGCGGCGTATTATTTTCGGTTACGGCCGCCGCCAGATTTTGAACGGCAGCTTTCAGAGGCTGTAATATCGGATATTCGGTTTGCGCAGCGGCCGGATTTTCAATTCTTACCGACACGGCCGAAGGCGGCAGCAGCCGGTTTACCTCTGTTTGCAGCGGCTGCGGCAAATTAAGCTCTTTCATTACCTGTGCGGTTATCTGCTGTCCTGACAAAGGCAGCAGTTTGGCCTGCGGAAGACTGACATTGGTTTCTTTGATTACTGCATTGCCGCGGTCAAAAGGAGTATCCGTTTGCGGCAGCTTTCTATCCAGCACCAATTGCAGCGTGTTTTCAGACACGACTTTTGCCACAAACTGCCGCGCCGACGACGTATCAAATTTCAACGGCAGTTCGCCTTTCGGCTCCAGCGGGATTTTCTGATTATCCGCCAGAAGATTCAATGTGACCCGCGCCTCGGAACTGCCCAGCGCGGTTGCGTTGCTGTTCATCAGGGTTTCCAGCAGAATCATATCGCCGACTTTTATGTTGGATGGCAGGCGCGCAACATCGACCATTACCGTTTTGTCCGTCAGACTGATTGACGGCAATAACTGCAAAGCCGGGTTTATAACATTATCCATTTGTCAGCAGTCTTTTGGCTATGGCTACCACGTCTTCGGCAGCTTCCGAATTCGGATAGCGGGTTAAAATCGTGGACTGGTTGCGGATTGAATCGCGCACGCGGGTGTCCCTCCTGATTATACCTAACAGCGGCGGCGTGATTTTCAAGAAATTGGCGCAGGCCTTGAGCAAAATATCATACGTGCGCTGGCCTTCGCGGATTGAATTGGCCTGATTGACTACCACGCTGATATCGCTCTTGGGATACTGCATGGTCATGATTTTGATAAAAGCATAGGCATCGGTCAGAGACGTCGGCTCATCGGTGCAAACCACGATAATTTTCTCGGCCATGCCGGAGAGGATGCGCACCGGCTTTTCGACCCCGGCGCCCATGTCGAGAATAATCTTGTCGTAATCGGCGGCTATCGTGCTCAAATCCTCGCCCAAAATCTGTAAACGCCCGACCGGCATCGAAGCCAGCCCCGCCGAACCGGAACGCCCGGCAATCACGTCAAAACGGCCTTTATCGTAGCTGTATATAATCTGATTAAGGCTTTTGGAACCGGAAACAACGCTGCCCAAATCATCTTTGACCATTAAACCGAGCTGAATATCAATATTGGCCAGCCCCAAATCGCCGTCGAACAATATCGTCTTCTGGCGCAGCAGGCTCAAAGCATGAGCCAGCGTTATCGAAAACCAGGTTTTGCCGACGCCGCCTTTGCCGGAAGCCACCGCAATCATGTTGCGGCCTTTGCGCGGCGCCCGGGAACCGGCCGTTTTGGGAGCTGTTTTTAATTCTTCTCTGTTCTCCATGTTTCCTCTCTTTTCTTCTTCCGGCTCTTATGACAATATCAGCTTGGCCAAAGACGCCGCATCCATCTCGGCCATGCCTTTGGCTATCGACGCGCTGACGCTGGCGCCCGACAACGCCATATTGCAGCAATCGGCAATACTCAGGACACTGCCGATGCGGCGCGTCAAATCCAATCTGGTCGGCAGCAGCCCGGTTGCCCCGAGTTCGCCGAATATTTCGGCGGCTTCCACCGCTTCATAGACATTGCGTCCGGCGTCAAAAGTTAAAATCTTGTCGCATTTGAGGCTGTCGGCAAAAGGCGCGACCTTGTCCAGCTCGGCCTTAACAAAAGGGTTGATTCCCGGCGTGTCTATCAAAATGCAGCCGTATTCTCCGCCATGGTTTTTAATATAGCGGAAAAGCTCGCGCGCCTCTTTATAAAAAACAAAATCCACTTCCAGAATATCGGCAAAAGCTTCAAGCTGTTTGTTGGCGCCGGCGCGGGTATTGTCGGTGCTGACAACAGCAGTCTTAATCCCCTTGAATTTGGCCTGAGTGGCAACTTTGGCAATCGCCGTCGATTTGCCGGAGCCAGGCGTGCCCATAAACATTTTGACCGGGGTCATCTCCCCGAACAGCGGCTTGAAACGAAAGGTCTGCTCCAAAGCCTTGCGCATGACAAACATGTCATCGGCGCGGCCGTATTTGCGGTTGGCCTCGCGGCAGGCCGACAAGACGTGATACTGCACCAAATCAAGCACGCCGTGATAATCCAGCGCTTCGCGCAACGAGGTTTCGTCAAAAAAGGCTTTGGTATCAATCTCTTTGACCGTTTCGTCTTCGGCAAAGTCAAAGTCTTCGGTTTCGTCAACCGCAACCGTCAAATGCAGCCGGCCGTCAATGTTTTCGCTGGACAGAATCACCGCCTCGTCGCCAAGCTCGTTCTTAATCTGAGCCAAGGCGGCGGCCATTGTTGCGGCAATGAACTTTTTGATTTTCATCGGCTAGATTTGTCCTATGGTTTTGATTTTCGCCTTGGGATGAATTTCATTCTGCGACATGACAACCGTCAGCGGACGGAAGCGCTCGATTATCGAACGGACAAACGGACGAACCGACGGGCTGGTCAGAATCACGCCGCTCTCGCCTTTGACAGCCAGTTCTTCGGTCACGGTGCGGACTTTGTTAATGAATCCCTGCAAAGTGCTCGGCGCCATGGCAAGCTGACGTTCGTCGCCGTCACCGACAATCGCTTCGGCAAAAGCTTTTTCCCATTCTGCCGACAGCGTAATCAGCGGGATTACGCCGAATTCATTGGCATAAGCATTGGAAAGCTGGCGGCTCAGGCGGGCGCGGACATGCTCGGTAATCATCATGAGGCTGTGCGTGGTGCCGACGGCCTCGGAAATGCCTTCCAAAATGGTCGGCAAATCGCGGATGGAAACGCGTTCCTGAAGCAAGTTCTGCAAAACGCGCTGCAAAGCGCCAAGGCTGATTTTGCCCGGAATAAGCTCTTTGACCAGCTTCTGGTGCTCCTTGTCGAGTTCGTCGAGCAGCTTCTGGGTTTCGGCATACGACAGCAGCTCCGGCATATTGTCCTTGACAAGTTCGGTAATATGAGTGGTGACAACCGTCGCCGGATCGACCACCGTATAACCGCGGAACATCGCTTCCTCGCGGTAAGACTGGTCAACCCACATGGCCTTGAGCCCGAAAGTCGGTTCAAAAGTCTGTTCGCCGGGCAGCGTTATCGGCTCGCCGCGCGGATCCATAACCAGAAGCTGGGTCGGGCGCAATTCGCCTTTGCCGGATTTGACCTCTTTGATGTAAATGTTGTACTCATTGGCCTCCAGCTGCATGTTGTCCTGAATGCGGATGGACGGCATGACAAAACCGAGTTCGGAAGCCAGCGCGCGGCGCAAAGCCTTAATCTGGTCGGTCAGCTTGCGGTTGGTTTCCTCATTAATCAGCGGCAACAGGCCGTAGCCGATTTCCAAACGGATTAAGTCGACGCGCAAAGCATTGGCAATCGGCTCGTCGGCGGCTTTGCTGATTTTGCCCTGCTTCTGCTCCTGCTCCAAAACTGCCTGTGCCTGCGCCTGCATTTCCTTCTGGCGCCGGTCAAGATAATAAGCGGTGCTGCCGGTCAATGCCGCCAAAATCATAAACGGAATAAACGGCGTGCCGGGAATAATGCCCAGCGCAATCGCTAAAAAGGCACTCATGCCAAGCGCTTTGGGATAATTGGCCAGCTGGTCAAACAAAACCTTGTCGGCAGAATCGGTCATGCCGGCTTTGGAAACCAGTATACCGGCGGCAACCGAAACAATCAGCGCCGGAACCTGGCTGACCAGACCGTCACCCACGGTCAGGCGGGTATAGGTTTCGCCGGCGGCCGAAAAACTCATGTCATTCTGCACCATACCGATAATGATACCGGCGATAATATTAATAAAAGTTATCAGCAAACCGGCAATCGCGTCGCCGCGGACAAATTTCGAGGCACCGTCCATGGCGCCGTAAAAGGAACTTTCTTTGCTTAAATCCTCACGGCGCTTTTTGGCCTCGTCCTCGTTAATCAGCCCCGATGACAAATCGGCGTCAATCGCCATCTGTTTGCCGGGCATGGCATCCAAGGCAAAACGCGCGGCAACCTCGGCAATACGCCCGGAACCTTTGGTAATGACCACAAAGTTGACCAAAACCAAAATCGCGAAGACAATGACGCCGATAACAAAATTGTTGCCCATAATGAACCCGCCGAAGGCCTTGATGACCTCACCGGCGGCATCCGGCCCCATATAACCGCGCGACAAAATCAGCCTTGTCGATGCCAGGTTCAGGGACAGGCGGTACATGGTGGTAATCAGCAAAACCAGCGGAAAAGCGCTGAACTCAATCGGCTTTTCGATAAAGATTGCCATCATCAGCACAATGCAGGACAAGGTTATCGAAAAGGCCAAAGCCACGTCGAGCAGCCATGCCGGCATCGGCATAATCAGGATAACCAGCATTAAAATAATGGCAAAGGCAAAGAAAATATCGCCGCGCTTGGTCGAGTTGACGAGCATTTCCTTGACGGTATCACCCAGAGATTTTCGAACAGGAGGAGTTGCCATCAGTAATTATTGTCCTTGTGGTGCGGAAGGAAGGTCAAAGCCTTCTTCCTGGTACTGTTTCAGTTTATTGCGCAGCGTGCGGATGGATATGCCCAGAATATTGGCTGCCGTCGTGCGGTTGCCCATGGTATGCCTGAGCGTGTCGATAATCAGCTTGCGCTCCATTCCGGCCACCGTCTGCCCGACAGCAGGCGCCTCGTTTTCTTTGACTGCCTGCGGATTTTGCAGCATGACGGCATCTATGCCGATTTCATCGCCGCTGCACAGCAATACGGCGCGGTGCATGGTGTTTTCAAGCTCGCGGACATTGCCGGGCCACAGATAATGCAGCAGAGCGTCGGCCGCTTCTTTGCTTAAATCCTTCATCGGCAGTTCGTTCAGCTCGGAATATTTTTTGATGAAATGCTTGGCCAAAACCAATATGTCATCCGGACGGTCTTTCAAATCAGGAATGTTGAGGCTGATAACGTTCAGACGGTAATACAAATCCTGGCGGAATGTCCCGTTCTGCACGGCTTCTTCCAAATTGCGGTTGGAGGTGGCAATAATGCGGGTATTTATTTTTATCGGCGCCTTGCCGCCGATGCGGTCAATTTCTTTTTCCTGAATCGCGCGCAGCAGTTTGGCCTGGATGCCGATGTCCATTTCCGAGATTTCATCGAGCAGCAGCGTGCCGTCGCTGGCTTCCTCAAATTTGCCGATACGCCGCGACACCGCGCCGGTAAAAGCGCCTTTTTCATAACCGAACAGTTCGGATTCAAGAAGGGTTTCGGGAATCGCCGCGCAGTTGACCGCCACAAATTTCTTGTTGGCGCGCTTGGAATTGTCATGAATAAAGCGCGAAAAAATTTCCTTACCGGTTCCTGAAGAGCCGGTCAGCAGTACGCTGGCTTCCGACGGCGCAATCTGTTTGGCAATTCTTAAGATATTTTCGGTTTTTTTGTCACCGTATATCAGCGCGTGGTTTTCCCGCGTGGCTGCGGCCAGCACCGCGCCGATTAATTCCGGATCGGGAGGCAGAGGGATGTACTCCTTGGCTCCGGCTTTAATCGCCTTAACGGCCAGACTGGCGTCATTGGCAACTCCGCAGGCCACAACCAATACATTGATGCGTTCCTGCTCCAAAGACGAAATAAATTTATGGATGTCCAGCTTGACATCTATCATCACCAGTTCGACGCTTTTGCCCGAACGCAAAACATCAAGCGCCTGCTCGACCGTGGCAGCCAGAGAAACCTGCCCGCCCTGGGCAATAGCGATTTTGCTCGCTGCCCCAATCTGCCCGTCTAATGTTCCGACAATCAGCAATTCCATAAACTATCGTACCTTTCTTCTTATTTCGCGGCCGATTTGACAATCTCGGTCATGGTGATGCCCAGCTTATCGTCAACGACGACAACTTCGCCGCGGGCAACCAGATTGTTGTTGACATAAATGTCTATCGCCTCGCCGACTTTGCGGTCAAGCTCGATAATCGCGCCTTTGTTCAGCTTCATCAGCTGGCTGACTTTCATCCGGGTTTTGCCGAGCACGGCCGATACCTTAACCGGGATGTTGTAAACGGCTTCCAAATCGCTGGTCGACGTCGGAATGTCAAAGTCGTCCATGGCGTTGTCGTTTTTGAGAATCGGCTCGTCATTCAGCGCCGAGCTTTCATCCATCTCATCCAATTCTAAATTGTTGTTTTCCATTTTCCCTCTCTCAGTTGTCAAGCAGGTTTTCGACCTGCGAAATCATATGGGCGGCGCTTCTTTCGACACCGCCGTTTTTCCATTCTATCTTGCAATCGGAAAGCCCGAGGCTGTCATCCTTATGCAGCGCGATTTTGCCTTCAAAATCATTCTTTTCGGCCAGACGCGAAATCTTCGGCGCGATATCGCCGATTATATCCGGATTAAAGCGGAATGACAAGCTGCCTTCTTTGGCAAAATTCTTAAAATTATCGCTGATAAAAGCCTCGACTTCCGCCACCGCGACTTCTTCCTCCAGACTGGGCAGCAGTTTTCTGACCAGACTGACCGCGAAACGCAGCGCGCTTTGCTCCTGTTCGGTGCTCCGGGTGCTGACATCGGCCAAAATCGTCATCAGGCGGTTATTGATATTGTCCAGCAAAACCGTTTCCGCTTTCTCATGTTCCGACACGGCGGCATTAAATCCGCGCTCATAGCCTTTTTCTTCGGCGGCGCGCGATGCGGCATCCAAATCTTCCTGAGAATAAGAAACCGCCGGCGTCTGCACCTCCGGTTTTTCCTCAACCGGCTCGGCCTCGACAAATTCTGCGTCAGTAATTTTTTCTTCCGGTTCCGGCACAGGCTCGACCGTTATTTCCGGCTCGGCCTTTTGGGGCCGTTCCGGAATAACAAAATTGTCAAACATATATTTCTTATAATCAGCCAAACCGCTTTTCCTTGTTTTAGTAAATCAGCTCGTCGCTGTCTTTGCCTTCGCTGACGACAATCTCGCCGGCATTTGCCAAATCCTTGGCCGTCGTTACAACATATTGCTGAGCTTCTTCAACATCGCGAAGCCGTACCGGCCCCATAGAATCCATATCTTCCTTAATGATTTTTCCGGCACGCGAAGACATATTGTTGAAGAACAGCTCTTTAATGGTGTCGGAAGCGCCCTTCAAAGCAATTGCCAGCTTGTCCTTATCAATATTGCGCAGCAAGACCTGAATGCCCTGGGCATCGATGCGAATCAAATCTTCAAACGTGAACATCAAGGATTTGACGCGGTCGGCGCTTTCGCGGTTGCGTTCTTCCAAAGCTTCCATAAAACGGGCTTCGGTGTTGCGGTCAAGCGAGTTAAAGATGTCGGCAATCAACTCATGCGAATCGCGGCGGGTCGACTTTGAGAGGTTGCTCATAAATTCTTTGCGCAGCGTTTTTTCCAACCCGTCCAAGACTTCCTTTTGAACCGAATCCATACGCAGCATGCGCATGACAATTTCCATGGCAAAATTTTCGGGGAACAGCGCGATAACCTTGGCGGCATGTTCGGCGCGAATCTTGGATAAAATGACCGCAATGGTCTGCGGATATTCGTTTTTCAGATAATTAGCCAGCACATGCTCGTTGACATTGCCGAGTTTGTCCCACATGGTGCGTCCGGCCGGGCCTCTGATTTCTTCCATAATCACCGACACGCGGTCTTTGTCCATGGCCTTGGCCAACAAACGCTCGGTGCTCTCGTAAGTTCCGATGAGGCTGCCGGTGTTGGACAAACGGTCGTTAAACTCAACCAGCAGCTGCTCAACCACATTGGAATTTATTTTGCCGAGACTGGCCATGATAACCGAAAGCTCTTTGATTTCTTCATCGTCCATCATCGAAAACAGGGTCGCCGACCGCTCCTCGTCCAACGATAGCATCAGCACGGCAGCTTTCTGCTGATTGGAGAGTACGTTATAATCATCAATAACATTTTGCTTCATATCGGTTTTCCTCAGTTATCGTTGTTATAAAGCCATGAACGGATAACATTGACGGCCGCTTCGGGATTTTTCTCAACCACGTTGTTAAGTTTTTTGAGCGAAGAAACCTTAACCCGCCCGTCAACTTTATTAAGGTTAATCAGCTCGTCGGTTCCGTCATCGTCTTCATTCAGAAAATTCGACAACAGAAGGCTGTCTTCATCCGAGCCGGAAAGCAGTTTTTCGCCGCCGCCGGAAGCCGGTTCAAAGGCATTATTAATCAGCGGGCGAACCACCAACAAGATAACCAGTATCGCCACGATTGCAACGCCCAGACCCTCGGCAATGCGCAGCAATTCGTCTTTGGTAAAGCCCATGTAGAGGACTTCGGAAATTTCATCGACATCGGCGGTGATGCTGGTGAAACGCATGTTCTCGACATCGACCACGTCGCCGCGGTTGGCGTCAAAACCGACCGCCGATTTGACCAAGGCGGTGATTTTTTCCATTTCGGCCTCAGTTCGCGGACGGTACACCTCTTCGCCTTCGGCATTTTTTTCATAAACGCCGTCAACCATAACCGCCGTTGTCAGGCGTTTTATGGTGCCGGTATTTTTGACCTTGTTGCGGACGACTTTGGAAATCTCATAGTTTATCGTTTCCTCAACCTTGGAATTCTGGTTGTACTGCCCCGCATTCGCACTCACCACGTCGCCGTTGGGAATATTCTGCGCAACCGTCACCGGCTGGCTGTTCTGTCCCGTCGTGCCCTGCTCGGTCAAAGTTGCCTGCGAGCGGATAACCTGGCTCTCAGGATCATAAATTTCTTCATTGGTGACGACTTCGTCAAAGTCCATCTCAATATTAACCTGCGCTTTGGCTTTGCCGGGACCGACGGTTTTTTCCAGCAAATCCTGTACTTTGGCCGCCAGTTTGCGCTCCTGCTCCAGACGCAGCAGCTCGTTATTGACATTTTTCACCGCCGGGCTGTCCGGATCGCTGAAGTCATTGGTCAGCAGATTGCCGGTGCTGTCGACAATCGACACGTTCTTGACTTCCAGCTTCGGCACCGCCGCGGCAACCAGTTTCTGAATCGACTGGACATTCTGCATACTCAGCGCGCCGTCGCGGGTTTTAATGACAACAGACGCCGTCGGCATCTGCTCTTCGCGGGAAAACATCTCGCGCTTGGGCAGAACCAGATGCACGCGCGCCGATTTAATATTGTCAACCGAGCGAATCGTTCGCGCCAGCTCGCCTTCCAATGCGCGAATCAAATTAACATTCTGCACAAAATTGGTTGAACCCAGCGCATCGGTATTGTCAAACACCTCATAACCGACATTCGAGCCTTTGGAAGCCATCGCCAGTTCCGCCGTATCCACGCGCATGCGGTTGACCTCATCCACCGGAACCATGACTTCTGTCCCGTTTTTGGTCAGTTTGTATTTCACATTGGCGGTTTCCAGCCGGGCAACAATCTGCTTGGCGTCTTCCAGCTCCAAATCGGTGTACAGAACCGCATATTCGGAACTGTTCATCTGAATGCCGATGTAAACAAAAAAGCTGATTAAAAAGATGATAATCGCCGCTATGGAAGCCAGACGCCCCGGCGACATATTCCTTAGTGTTTGCAGTATATTATTCACTAGATTCCCCAATCGTAGCCGTATTATACAAATAAACTTCCGCCCGTCCGCAGACAGGCCTGAATTTCCCCATTTATTTACGTTTTAACTTACTTTTTCCCTTTAGTGAATTAATTATTTGAGATATTCACAGCCCGGTGCGAAGCCGTACGGCGATATGTGATTAGTGATTAGTGATTAATAATACTGATTTTGTTGAAAACAAAACCGCCTTAAATAAATTAAGGCGGGGAGTTCATAAACGTCCAAGAATAGCCCGGGTTATTCGACATACAAGTACGCTTATATCCCCGGCTCCCCATATAAGGAGTTGTTCTTACTTCTTGGAAGGAGTTATGATGCTCCACTTTCGGAACTCCCGAAAGCAGAGCCAGTATAAAAGACATTTCTTAATTTGCAATTAAAAAACTCTTACCGGATTTATAAAAACCCCGGCCTTTCTGGCCGGGGTTTGCGTTTTAGGAGGTTATATTACTTATTCACTGATTAGAACTAGGTCATTCTGGTCAGTTCGTCCAGCATCTCGTCGGCCGTCGTAATAATCTTGGTGGCTGCCGAATAAGCGCGCTGGGTGATAATCATATTTGAGAACTCCGTTGCCAGATCGACGTTGGACTGTTCCAGAGAGTTGGACTTGATTGCCCCAGCGCCGTCGCTGCTCGGCATTTTGAGCAGAGCCTGGCCGGAATAGTCGGTTTCAATCCAAACGTTGCCGCTCAGGGCATTCATGCCGTTGGCATTTGAGAAAGTCGCCAGAGGCAGAATGGCTATCGGGCGGGTTTCACCGTTGTCATACAAAGCCGTTACAACACCCTGTTCGTTAATGCTGACGCCGGCATAGCTTCCGAAAGTCGCACCATCCTGTTTGATATAGTTGGTGGTAAAGTTTCCGGACAGGCTGGTCAGACCGTCGTTGGTTCCCGGGTTGCCCTGGCTGAGGGTAATGGTTGTGCCTTCACCGTAAGCGCCGGTCATGTTCTGGGCGCCGTTAGCCCATTCAATCGCCATCTCGCCGACATAAGTGTATTTCGGCGTGCCGTCGGCATTGAATTTTATACCCGGAACCATTGAGCCGGCTTCAACTTCCGTGTTATTTACTTTGAAGGAATTATTCAGCGTAACCGCCGTTTTAGTCAAATCTACAAATACAGAGGCATCACCATTGCGCCCGGTGCCGGCGGCTACACCGTCGAGATCGGTGAAATCAAGCGCAAGATCCGGCCCCGTTGATGACGGAACAAACTCAATCGAGGTACCGCTTGCCGTAACGCGCTCCGGCTCGGTAATCTGTCCGCGAATCTTGTTGGCAACCAATTCGGCCAATTTGACGGCGCTAAACCTGCCCTGAGCGTCAACCGCCGCATCCAAATCGATTTCCGTTGCTCCGGTGCCGCCTTGGGTAAAGGTGAAAGTTTTACCGCCGACACTAAATGTTTTATCTTTGTAAGCCGCAGCATTGTCGGCCGTAAAGCTGATGTTCGCGGTATTTTTGAGTTCGTCGTCAATCGCCTGAATGGTGAACTGTCCGGTCGGCACGCCTGATTCATTCGGGTTAACCGAAGACTGCAGGCAGGACAGCGTCTTGCTGCAGTCGATTTCCAAAGCGCCGCCGCCGACAGACTGGACGATGCTGATGGTGCCGTTCTCATCTTTGAAACGGTTGGCTCCCGGCATGGTTGCTTTGATTGTTTCCATAAATTTGGCGGTAAAATCGCCGACCGAAACAACGCCTGTGGAAATATCGACGCCGATATTGCCGGGCTGTGCCGTGGCTCCCGGATTTCTCAGAAATTCAAAATTGAAAGTCTGTCCGGTCTGTTTGTCGGTAATGCTGATGGTCGAACCGTTAGACGGGATGGAGGTGAACTCCAGCTGTCCGGCCGCATAGTAAACATCAGCCGCGGTATCGGCCGCATTCTCGCGGTTGCCGGTCAGCGTGACGGTTGCGGCGCCGCTCGGGATGGACGTTGACATACCCCAGGTATTGGAACTGGTTTTGGTATAAGTCAAATTGAGGTTGCTGGCATTGCCCAAGCTGTCATAAATCAGGGCACTGACCGAATGGCGGCCGCCGGCGGTTTCATTGGAAGGATCAAAAATCGGATCTCCTGACGGCAGGTTGGCGCCGTATTTTATCTGCTGGGTCGGGGTTGCCGAACCGCCGATTGTCGACAGGTTAATCGGCTGCAGGTTGCGGGAATCCACAATATTGTCATTAATGTAAACCGTCTTGCCGGTGCTGTCGTAATAGGCTTTCATGTAGTTGATGCCGTTGATATTGACGACGGTGGCGGCTTCGTTGCCGTCCCACGGCAGCAGCGACCAGCCCTGAAGATAGTAGTTGGCCGAGTTTTTCAGATAGCCGTTGTCATCAATGTCAAAATCGCCGGCGCGGGTATAAGCCCAGACGTCATTACCGCCCGGATTGGCCGAAGAATTGACGACAAAGAAGCCGTTGCCGCTGACGGCCAAAGCCGTCGATGACGAATTGGAAGCCAGCAGGCCCTGCGCGTTAATCGTCTGCTTGGCAACAGGCTGCACGCCGCCTGGCGAATAATAGTTGGTTGACGTCTGCGCGGTCACCAATGTCTTGAAGGCCGTGTTGTTGTTTTTGTAACCAATCGTGTTAACATTGGAAATGTTATCAGAGATGGCACCCATTGAAGTTGACTGGGCGGCCAAACCTGAAATTCCCGATTGCATTGCACCAAATAAACTCATTTC
This sequence comes from Pseudomonadota bacterium, assembly GCA_018362935.1. Classification (GTDB taxonomy): domain Bacteria; phylum Pseudomonadota; class Alphaproteobacteria; order RF32; family CAG-239; genus CAZU01. Next base: position 23,530 of record JAHALQ010000016.1, read on the forward strand.
TTTTCTCCTAAAACTTTAATAATTATGCGTTGGCCGTTTCTTCCGAGCCGGACTCTCCGCTGTCGGAGCCCTCCCCGTCAGATGAACTGCCACCGCCTGTATTGGTATCATTAAAATAGTTGTCATCGCGCATGGTCACGATATCGCCCAAGCCGGCGGTTACCGCATTGCCCAAACCGATGTACACTCCGTTGCTGTCATTGGCAACGCCGGTTACCTTGCCGAAAACCGTCGTGGTAACGGTTGCGGCGGTTTCTCCGCTGGCAACCTTCGGCGAAACAATAATCTGATAAGCACCGTCCTCCAGCTGATTGCCGTCGGAATCCTTTCCGTCCCATGTAAATTCATGAGTTCCGGCCGTGGTGCCTTCTCCGGTTGTCGAGTAAACAACCTTGCCGTTCATATCCTTAACCAGGATTGAAACAGACTGAACGTCCTTGTTCAATGTGTAGGTTGCTTTGGCCTTGCCGTCCTGCAAAGGCATAACGTCGCCCAGAACCTGAGCGGTCTTTCCGATGTATGACACAGCCTGCGCACCGAGGTTGGCAATACCCAGTGACAACAAATTGTTCAATTTGTCATTCATCTGGATGGACTGCTCAACATTCGAATACTGTACCAGCTGATTGGTGAATTCAGCCGTGTCCATCGGATCAAGCGGATCCTGATATTTGAGCTGCGTTGTCAAAAGCGTCAAAAACGTATTCATATCAGCAGACAAAGTCTGGCTGCTCGCGTTGGTTGTCGCCGTATTTGACTGGACAGCTCCTGTTATTGCACTTAAATCTACCATAGCGGTTCTCCCCTAAACCTAAACCCGGATGTTAAGACCCTGCGCAGGATCCCAAATCTGGTTATCATTACTAACAAGTTCTCCGTCAGACTCCTGCTCCAAGACATTTCCGATAAAGTTTCTCAACTCGGAATTCTGATTCTGCTCTTCTTCTCCGCGGAAGCTGAAACTGAAACTGCCGCCATCGGTATCAAACCCGGCCTCGTTAAAGGCTTTTTGCAGCGTATCCGCTTCTTTTTGCAGAATATCCAACGTTTCCTGGCGGCTGGCTATTATTTCCGCCTGCAGCTTTCCGTCTTTGGAAATCTGCATTTTAACATGTACGTGCCCCAAATCTTCCGGTTTGAGCTGAATTTCTATTTTATCAACGCCTTTGACGGCAGATTTGGTTATATTGACTTTTACCTGCTCGACAGCATCGCGCCCCATGCCTTTATAAACATCGCGAAACGACGTTTCTTCGGTTTTGGCGGCGATTTCCGGCTTCAAAACCTGAGCGGCCGCGGCGCCATTGGCGGCCGCATGCGCCGGATTGTGAGCCGTGATATTTTCAACAGCCGCATTGCGAATATTTTCCGCACCGGTTTGAACGGCGGCATCCGTCCCCGGCATAACAGCCGCAGACACACCGGGCACAACATTTGCCGGATTGCCCTGCGTCTGCTGGAGCTGCGCGGCGGCAGATGAATTATACGCCGAAATTTTACTTTCGGATGACGTGCTGCCCTTATTTTTGAAGACAGCACTGACGGCTTCGTCAACGACGGCTTTGTCCTGCAACGGCTCGGCGCCGTCAGCATAGGCAAATTTTTCCTCTTTGACATCGACATTAACTTTAAGTTTCTGTCCGTCTTTTAATTTGGAATCCAAAACCTGAGCCTGTTCGGCCGTTTTTTCATCAACGACGGTCAACAAATCCTCTGTCGAAACGGTGGCGTCAGAATTAATATTGTCCTGAGCAAGACGGTTTTCAAACCCGGCAACAACTTCTGCCGGAATAACCGTCATCATTTTGCCGACGGTTTGCTCCCCGGCTACAAACAACTGACCGGCGGCAGAAGCCTCCTGCACTTTGGCGGCAAACTCGGCCCCGCTCATGGTTATGATTTCGCCGGACTGGTCAATAACCGCAACTTCCGGCAAAGCAGCCAATGCGGCCAAATCCAGTGCCTGCGGCATCAAGACCAGCTCTGCGCCGTTCATCGAGGCCATTACCTGCGGCGCATCAGCACCGACCAAAGTTGCCGTCAGCCCTCTGGTTTGCGGCTGTGCACCCTCGCGCGGCTGCACAACCTGCGAACCGGTATTTTCCGCATCAGATACTGCTTCATCGCCTTGTGATGCCTGCGCGGCAGCCGCCGGGGTTTTCGCCTCGGGCGCCGCTTCAGCCGCCACAGCGTCAGGAGCTTCTTTGTCTTTTCTTTTTACATTTTTAGCGGGCTTGTCCCGTGCCGGCGCGTCTTCTTTTTGGACATGGGCGGGCTTGTCCTCTTTGCGGGCTGTTTCGGGTTTATCTTTTGCCGCCGCCTTTAAAGAAGAATCGAGCGCCGCCGAAGGCTTTTTGTCGGCAGCATTGCCGGCGAATTCTGCCTGCGGGCGAATCAGCGCATCCGGTGAAAAAGCCGCACCGGCAACCAGATTGGCAAACTTGGGCGCCTCGGCCGTTTCGCTGCCGCTTTGGGCATTATTGGCATTTTTGCCGAAGAGCATTTGCACTAACGAATTATTTACTTCTTTTACATTCATGGCTCAGACCCGTTAAAAAAATTAATCTGAAGTTATTTATGCAAATACCGTGCCAAATTTTGAAAGACGCCCTTAAACGAGCAATACTTATATCTTTAGTTGCATTATAAATGTAACAACAACCGAATTTAATTAATTTGTTATTTTATATAAAAATTAGTCATTTTTGATGTTTTTTATGCAAATTTGTGTATTTTTTGATAAAAAAATAATATTTTGTTGTGTTTTCTTTAAAATTGTAATAATTTGGAAAATGAATTTGAAATTAACTTATTGAGAGAAAATTTATGACTAATAATCTTGACACTAAAGTTATCGGCAAACTCGCTGAAATTTTGGATAAAAACAATCTTACCGAAATCGAATACGAAGACGAAGGCTGCCGGATTTCCCTGACCCGCAATGCTCAGGGCGTCTGCGCTCCGGTCTTTCCGGCCGCGCCTGCTCTTGCTCCGATGCCTGCCGCTCCGGCAATTGCGGCTCCCGCCGCCGCTGCCCCGGCCGCTCTGCCCGCCGCTGACGACAGTGAAGATTACAGCAACAATCCCAACGCCATCAAATCACCGATGGTCGGCGTGGTTTATCTGTCAGCCGACCCCAATACGCCCAACTATATCAAGACCGGCGACAGCGTCAAAGAAGGCGACATCGTCTGCCTGATTGAAGCGATGAAAACATTTAACCCCGTTAAAGCCCACAAAGCAGGAACCGTTACAAAAATTCTGGTCGAAGGCGGCGATCCGGTCGAATACGGACAGCCTTTGGTCGTTATTGAATAATTCGCGCCTTAACGGATAGGATCTTATCATGTTTGAAAAAGTATTAATTGCCAACCGCGGCGAAGTCGCCCTGAGAATCCACCGGGCCTGCCGGGAAATGGGCATCAAAACCGTCGCCGTCCATTCCGAAGCCGACGCAACCGCAATGCATGTGCGCCTGGCTGACGAGGCCGTCTGCATCGGCCCGGCACGCTCTGCCGACTCATATTTAAATATGTCGGCGATTATTTCGGCCGCATTAATTACCGGCGCCGACGCCATTCACCCCGGTTTCGGCTTTTTGTCGGAAAACGCCGACTTTGCCGAAATGGTGGAAGAACACGGCATCACCTTCATCGGCCCCAGCGCCGAACAAATGCGCCTGATGGGCGACAAAATCACCGCCCGCAAAGCCGCCGAAGAAGCCGGCCTGCCGGTTACCCCGGGTTCGCCCGCGCTTGAAAGCGTCGAACACGCCATCGAATGGGCCAACAAAATCGGCTATCCCGTCATTGTCAAAGCGACTGCCGGCGGCGGCGGCAAAGGCATGAAGATTGCCTTTAACGACGACGAAATGAAAGAGGCCTATACCATGGCCCGCGCCGAGGCCAAAGCCGCTTTTACCAGCGACGTCGTTTATATGGAAAAATACCTGCAAAAACCGCGCCATATCGAGATGCAGGTTCTGGCTGACAAATACGGCCATGTGGTTCACCTCGGCGAACGCGACTGCTCCATTCAGCGCAACAACCAGAAAGTGATTGAGGAAACCCCTTCCCCCGCTCTCAATGCCGAACAGCGGCATGAAATCGGCGAGATTGTACGCAAGGCAATTGAAAAAATCGGCTATACCAACGCCGGAACGCTGGAATTTTTGTTTGAAGACGGGCGCTTTTACTTTATGGAAATGAACACCCGCCTTCAGGTGGAGCACCCGATTACCGAAGCGGTTACCGGCATTGACATTGTCCGCGAGCAAATCCGTATTGCCAGCGGCGCAACCCTCGGCTATACGCAGGATGACATTTCATTCAGCGGCCATGCCATCGAATGCCGCATCAATGCGGAAGATCCCGAAACCTTTTCGCCCTGCCCCGGAAAGATTACCGAATGGCACGCGCCGGGCGGTCTGGGCATCCGCGTTGATTCCGAAATTTATTCGGGTTACAGCATTCCGCCGTTTTATGACAGTATGATAGCCAAGCTGATTGTCAGCGGCAAAACGCGCAACGCGGCTCTGATGCGCCTGCGCCGCGCTTTGGAAGAATTCGTGATTGACGGCGTCAAGACGACCATTCCGCTGCAGCAGGACATTATCTCGCAGGCAGAATTTATTGACGGTCAGTATAATATTCACTGGCTTGAGAAATTCATGAATGAACGGAAAGCGTAAAAAAAAGCCCTCTTCGGAGGGCTTTTTTAGTATCGTTGATTGTGCGCCCGAAACATGGGAACAATACAGAAAATTATATCACTTTATCTCGTCAATAAACGAACGGATGTTGGTTCCGAAAGTCTGGCGGATATAGGACGTTATCTCGCTGACTTTCTCGCGGAAGTTTTCCGCTTCGGTCTGCGCCTGCAAAACTTCTTCAATCTTCATCTTTTCCTCCAGGACGCTTCTTTTCTCAGCCGCTTTCGGCGCGCCGCGGACAGCCGCAAGGTTGAAAAAGATATGCGCGAGATAAATGTCTTTCTTATATTTCTCGCCGCGGGCGTAAATGTCTCCCAATGTCATCATGGCCTCGACATTTCCCTGCTCGGCTGCTTTGCGGAGATATTTGACCGCGTTGCCGTAGTGCTGCGGAAAACCCAAGCCGTTTATATACATGAGCGCAACAACATATTGCGCTTCGTCAAAACCGGCATCAGCCGCCTTACGGACATGCGGTGCGGCGGCGGCAAAATTCTGCGCGCGCAGCTTGCCGGTATAAAGTGCATAACCATACATGAAATGCGCCGAAACATTATCGGCAGCCGCGGCTTTCTCAAACAAATCCATAGCTTCAGCCGCATTTTTTTCCACGCCGTTGCCGCTGATTAAAATAAAAGCCAGATTTACCGCGGCTTCGGCATTGCCAAGCTCTGCGGACTTTTCAAACAAGATGGCGGCTTTGGCGGTGTTGCGGGTGACGCCGACGCCGCTGTAATACAGACTGCCGAGATTGTTGAGCCCGACGCTGTCATTTTGCATGGCCGCCTTGGCATAATACTCAAATGCCTTGCCATAATCGACCGACGCCCCGTTCTGACCGTATAGATATGAATAGCCGACAAGCAGCTGGGCATTGACATCACCGCCGTCAGCCAGCTTGACCGACTGCTCAAACGGCGAGAGGCGTTTTTCGTCGGCGACGGTAATTTTCGGCGCTTCCGTTTTAATCTTGCCGAAATTCAAAAAAGAAAAAATGCCGCTGTCTTCTTTTTTTTCTTCGGGTACGTCTATTTTGCCTTCCTGTGAAGTGCCTTCAAACAAAGAAACCACACTTTCAGTTTCAGCCGCTTCAACCCGGTTGATTGCCAACAATATAAACAAAGCCAGCCATACGCGCATTTTGTCATCCTCTTTTTTTATGAAGTTGATTTATTATTAACATGCAGGCTTTTTTTTGCAAGATATATCCTTGTTTATACAACCAAAAACAACCCCGGATTCTTTATTTTCCTCATTAGATTCACGGTGGGCAGCCCGAACGGCGGGGAGCAAGACAAAAAACAGCCCCTCGGAGCGAGGGGCTGCCTTATTGTGCTTGCCTTGTTGAAATTAGAACAATTTCAAGACAGACTGAGAAGCCTGAGAAGCCAGAGACAAAGAGTTAATCGCCAGCTGCTGTCTGGTTTGCAGAGCA
>JAHALQ010000017.1 GCA_018362935.1 Pseudomonadota bacterium
GCAAAAGCTGCGGAGCACAGTAAGAGTTTCAGTTTCATGTTTTTCGACGCCTTTATAATAAGAATGTATTAGACAATTCTTATTATCGGCTATTTCCCGTATCAAGTCAACAAGAAATTAAGGGCGCCGTTAAGACAAAAAAATTAAACTATTTGCGTTTCTGTTTAAAGAAATCTTTGAGAATCTGCGCGCATTCGGTTTCAAGCAGTCCCGAATGAACATGAGGATGGTGATGGCAGGTCGGCTGTTCAAAAAAGCGGATGCCGCTGATGACGGCGCCGCCCTTGGGGTCTGTTGCGCCAAAATATAAATTTTCTATCCGGGCAAAAGATATTGCCGCGGCGCACATCGTACAGGGTTCCAGCGTCACATACATGTCCAGTCCGCGCAGACGATTTTGCCCGAGCTTTTGGCAGGCTGCGCGGATGGCCGTCATTTCGGCGTGAGCGGTAGCGTCTTCAACATGCTGGCTGAGGTTGTAGCTTTCGGCGATTATGTCGCCGCTTTGCGGATCGGCAATGACGCAGCCAATGGGGACTTCATCCTGATTTTGAGCTTGTCTGGCCAATTCCAGAGCGCGGCGCATGAGGTCGATGTTTTCCATGATATACCTTTTTTGTTGTAATTTAGTCTGATTATGCTAGAACTCAAAAGAAAAGGAAAGCAAAAAATGAGTGAAAGAATAGCAAAATTTATGGCGCGTTCCGGCGTTTGTTCACGTCGGCAGGCCGAGGAGTTTATCCTGCAGAAGCGCGTCACCGTCAACGGCGAGATTGTGGAATCTCCGGCTATGAATGTCAACGGGGATGAAAAAATCCTGTTTGACGGCGAAAAACTGCCGCAAAAAGAGCAGACCCGCTTGTGGCTTTATTACAAGCCGGTCGGATTGGTGACCTCGCACCGCGATGAAAAAGACCGCCCGACCGTGTTTGACAACCTGCCGCACGGCATGCCGCGGGTTATTTCGGTCGGCCGTCTGGATTTGAACTCGGAAGGTTTGCTGTTGCTGACAAATAACGGCGAACTCTCGCGCAAACTGGAATTGCCGTCCAACGGCTGGGCACGCCGCTATAAGGTACGCGTGCACGGTTTTGTCAATGCCGACAAGCTCAAAGGTCTGGAAAAAGGCGTGGTCGTCGACGGGGTGGAATACGGTCCGATTAAAGCGGAAATTGAAAGCGCGCAGGGAACCAATACCTGGCTCAATGTCACATTGACCGAAGGCAAAAACCGCGAAATCCGCAAAGTGATGAAATCAATCGGTTTGGATGTTTCGCGCCTTATCCGCTTGTCCTACGGCCCGTTTCAGTTGGGCAGCCTCAAAAAAGGCGAGGCTAAAGAAGTGCCGGCCAAAGTTTTGCGCGAACAGCTCGGAGCCAAGTTTGAGCTATGAAAATAAGCGGCGGAAAATATCGCGGCAAAAGCCTGTTTTCGCCACAGTCCGAAGCAGTGCGGCCGACATCCGACCGGATGCGCGAAGCAGTATTTAATATTTTGCGTTCGCGGCTGGGTTTTGATTTATCGGACAAAGTTTTTTACGATGTATTTGCCGGTTCCGGGGCTATGGGGCTGGAAGCTTTGTCGCAGGGATTTGGCAGCGTTTACTTTTTTGACACAGATACGGCAACACTGCAAAAAAATCTTAAACTATTTCCCAACGAGGCGGCGCGCGCGCATGTTGTTTGCGGCGATATTTTGCAGCTTCGTCCGTTGGACGCGCCGGCCGATGTTTTGTTTATGGACGCGCCGTACAACAAAGGTTTGACCGAAAAAGCCCTGCTGCGGCTGGGGGCAGGCGCTTTTTTAAGGGATGGCGCCTTGTGTCTGGTTGAAGTTGAAAAAAACGAGAAATGCCTTTTGCCGCCGGCGTTTGAACTGCTTGACGAGCGGCGTTACGGGCTGGCAAAATTGATTATCGCCAGGTTTAAGGCTTGAGGGTTTTGACGGTAATGTTTTCGACCGCCAGTTTGTTGTCCTGATAGCTTACCGGCGTGGTCAATGTCAGATATTTGTCATCTTTGTGAAGTTTAAAACCCTTGGAATTAAGCAGAATATTGGCGACAAAAACGCCTTTGCGGTCAAGAAAGCCGATTTTCTGTAAGTCGTTAAGCAGTTCAATAAGCGCTTTCGACGATGTGTTAAGGCTGATGCGCGGGTGCAACTGCTCGTTGAAATTGACCGTGCCGCGGCCGACCAGTACCAAAGGCTCCCAGTTGACAATCAGTTTGGGTATATCGATGAAACCGCCGTTTTGCAGCCAGGTTTCCAGTCCCAGATAAAGCGAATCCTTGACAGGAATGTAGCCCATGACGTTGGCTTTGGCATATATGCGCTGAATTTCCGATGTCAGCGGGTATTTCAACAGACCGTTGAGTTTGACGCCGCGTATTTCTATATGGCTTTCCAGGCTGGGCATAATCAACGCTTCGTGCCGTACCGAATGCAGGCTGCGGACATCAAAAGCGGCCTCCCTGATTTTGGCAAAATCTTTGATGTCGGCCGAGCGGATGCGGAAATGCAGCGAGTTAAAATTCCCCTGCGGTCCGGCAGTGATTTTGAGGGTGGTGTCGCCCGAAACCAGCGTCGTCTTCTGACCAAAGGCAAAGGACATCATGCCGCCGGTTTCCATATTGAGTTTATGGGCATTTAATATGCCCGGGCGGCCGCTGACTTTGGCAATGTTAATACGCCACAGCTCGCGGCCGCGGAGGTTGTATATTTGAAGATTGTCAATTTCGACCAGAGGATAAAAAAAGATATTGTTAAATTCAATATTGTCATAAGCCAAATCAATCTGAAACTCATTCAGATATTTTTCAAGCTTAAGCAGTTCGGATTTAAAATTATGTATCATCGCGTTGCGAATCATTGTTGCTGCAATGAAGCCAAACATCAGAATAAAGGAAAATAAAAATGAAAAAATGAGCGATTTGTTATTGCCGCCCCAGAGCTTTGTTTTGCTCCAGAAGCCTGATAGGGGGCTCAGCATATTTTTCAAACGCTCTTTCATCGGCTAATCCTGTTTAGCAAGCTTATCGGCGACGTAAGGGTAATTTTTGATTGTTTCATCGTTGAGTTCGGCGCATTTGCCTTCTATGCGGTTTTGCAGTTCGTCCATGAATTCCTTTTTGCCGAGCCCCGGCTGAATCGGTTCCATAAATTCAAAAATGACTGTGCCCGGATAACGCATAAATGAGCTTTTAGCCCAGAAAAAACCCGTATTGGAAGCAATCGGCACCACCGGGAGGTTGAGATGCTGATAAAGCAGGGCGACGCCGGGTTTATAGACAGGTTCATCTCCGGGGCGGCGGCGGGTGCCTTCGGGAAAAATGATAATCGGGCGCTGCTGGTCAATTTTAACCTGCGCGTGGCGGAGCATGTGTTTCATGGCGGCGGAACCGGCCGAGCGGTCAACCGGAATCATGCCGTAAAAATACTGCGCCCAGCCGAAAATCGGAATATAAGTCAGTTCTTTTTTGAGTATGAACGATGCTTTGCGGATATAGTTCGTCAGAATATAGGTTTCCAGCGCAGATTCATGTTTGCCGGCATAAATGACGCCTTCCTGACGGATGTGTTCGGTGCCGCGGATTTCAACCCTGATGCCGGCGATATGCCTGAGGCTCCAGACCAGAAACGGTATAAAGGTGTAATTCCAGACTTTTATGGTCGCCCGCGGCGAAAAAACGCCGATCAGAAAATTGATGCAGCAACCGGTAAACAGCGTCGTGTAGCAGGTTATATTAAAAAGCAGGGAGCGGATAAACAGCATAGTCGCCTCACATTAAAAGTTTTGTTCTCAGGTAGACATATAAGAATTTATTATATTCTGAAAAAATAAGCGAGAAAGTATGCCAAGTCGTCCACCACTTTTTTGAAACGCGTTCGGAATATACCGGATGCGGAATAATTACAAGATCGGGATTTTGGGCGCGAAATTCGATAATGCTGCGTTCGACGTGATAATTTGAGGTTACCAGACGGATAGAACGAATATGGTTCTTCCGCAGCCAGGCTGTGGTTTCGGTCGCATTGCCGATAGTGTCGCGCGCCTGCTGGCCGAGAGTGATTTTGTGTTCCGGCAGACGGCCGAGGTTCTGACGGCGGGCAATGTTGTTTAACGATACGTGGCGGCTGACGCCCGAGATGAACAGTTTGTCGGCTAAACCGCGGTTAAGAAGCTCTGTGGCTTCGGCAATGCGGTGCCGGCCTCCGGTCAGGGCGATAATGGCTTCGGTTCGGGTTTGGGTGTCGGGTATGTAGCTGTTGATACGCTGCGCAAAACAGACAAAGCCGCCCAGCCAAAAAATGATAAGAACCAGTCCCGAAATGATTACAGTTTTTTTTATCATAGCATTTTCTGCAAAGTGCGTTTAACCGTATAATACGCCGTGAACATGGCAATCAGCATTGAAAACAAAGGCAGTGAGAAAATAATTCCCCAGTCGCCGAAGCCCAACGAGGCTTCGCTGATAATGCCGCCTTCAATCTGCGTCGCCAGCGAGCCGATAAAGAAAATGGTCGGAATGGCAAACAGCAGTCCCAGCAGTCCGCCGCAAAAGCCCAAAAAAGCCATGCGTTTGCCATATTGTTGGGCAACGTATGTATCTTTGGCACCCATTATGTGCAGTATTTCAATAATATTGCGGTGGAGGCCGAGGCTCATGCGGGTGGTGTAAAATATAGCGCCCGAAGTGATGGCAATGACCAGCAGCAAGACGGTCATGGCTATCAGCTTTAACCCGTCGGCAAAGTTAATCAGTTTGCTGAGCCAGAGTTTGTGATTGTCAAGCGAGGCCTGTGACGAGGCATCGGCAAGTTTTTGCGCCAAATCCATAAAGTTGAGGTCGGCTGCCGGTGAAAGTTTGACGTCAATAATCCGCGGAATCGGCAGGTTTTCGATATTGACGCCGTCGCCGAGCCATGGCTGAATCAGATTTTTAAGCTGGCTGTCACTCAGAGGCGTCACTTTGATGACACCGTCAACGGTTTGTAAAAATTCAATCGCTTTTTCCTGATGTGCCAGCGTCTGCGCGGCGGCTTTTTCTTTGTTGGTGTCGTTAACCGGCATAATCTGGACGGTCAGCGAGCCGAGGATGCTTTGGTTCCAGTTGTAAAGCATGGTATTGATTGAAAGGACGCCGGAAAGGGTGATGGCGAATATAAAAACGGCAATTGAAATGATGATTTGCAGAAACAGGCTAGTGCTGTCACCTTTGAGCGGCAGTTCCTGCTTGCGGCTGATGTATTGCGTTTTAGACATCGGCTTTCTCCCGCAGCATGAAAACGCCGGACGGCTGGATAATGTGCAGTTCGCGGTTTTGCAAATGCAAGCGCGGATAATGGAAATCATTAATCAGCTTTTCGCTGTGGGTGGCGATGACAACGGTTGTGCCAAGTTTGTTGAGTTCTACAAAAAGTTTCATCAGTTTGGTGGCAATAAAGCTGTCCACGTTGCCGGTCGGTTCGTCGGCCAGCAGCAGTTCGGGGCGGTTGATAACCGCGCGGGCGATGGCGATACGCTGTTTTTCGCCGCCGGAAAGCGTGTCGGGAGAGTCCTGCATATGAGCGTCAAGTTCGACCCATTTGAGCAATTCGCTGACACGCTTGCGGATTTCGCGCTCGTCCATGCCGCAGACGCGCAAGGGCAAAGCGACATTGTCAAATGCGCTGAGGTGGTTGAGCAGGCGGAAGTCCTGAAACACGACGCCGATGCGGCGGCGCAGCGAAGCCAGGCTGTCACGGTTGGTAAAATTGAGGTTTTTGCCGAATACGCTCATGCTGCCGCGGCTTGGTTTCTGAGCCAGATACATCATGCTTAAAAGGGAAGTCTTGCCGGCGCCGCTTTTGCCGGTCAGAAAATGAAAAGAGCCTTTTTTCAGGCCGAGCTTGATGTCGCTTAAAATCTCCGGGCCCTGATCGTAACGAATCCCGACGTTTTGCATTTCGATGATGTTATTGCTTTCGGCCACAGAATCTCTCCTTGTTCAATCAATAACCAAGATATAGCAATTATTTTTTTAATAAAGTATTTTTTTGCTTTGATTAAACACTTTTTCATTCTATATTACCTGTCAGGAAAGGTATAAAATGTTAATTTATTGTCCGAAATGCCAACAGGGTTACGATGTGGGGGAAGACCTTATTCCCGAAGAAGGGCGCAGGCTGCGCTGCAGCAGCTGCGGCGAGGTTTTCAAGTATGACCGCAGCGGCGAAACCTCTGTCGTGAAAAGGCGGCCGCGCCCGGTGCCGGCGGCAGAAGCGGAAGGCGGCCGCGCTGCGGACAATACGGCGGAAACCGCGGCAGCGGCGGAAGCCAAAACAGCGGCTGAAACCGGCGGCGCTTTACCCTCCGAAGCGGATAATGCAGCGGAAAATACGGAAACCCTGGCCGAAGCCTCTGAAAATGCGGCGGAAGCGCCCGAGAACCCGGATGAAGAAGCCGGTGCGCCCGAAACTTCCGAGCCTGAGGCAGATATTGAAGAACCGGTTGACATTAACGATATTTTCAAACGCCTGTCCGAACAGACCGAAAGCCTGTTTGAAAAAGAAAAAAAACTGACGCTGCGCGAACGCCTGTGGCTCAAGTTTAAGACTTTGACCGGCTGGAATATCCGCCTGAAACTCAAATACATTATAATCTTTTTGCTGGTTATCACGCTTATTTCGTTATACAACAACCGTTACGATATTGCCCGCAAGTTTCCGTGGACCGCGCCGATTTACGGCGTGTTCGGGATTAAAGCGCAAATTCTCGGCGAAGGCCTTGAGTTCCAAAATATTGACTGGGTTTATTATAATGAGGAAGACGCGCCCCGTCTTGAAATTAAAGGATTTATAAACAACAAAACGCAGCGCAGCCTTAAAATCCCGACAGTGCACGTTGAGATGCTTGATGAAAACACCAATCTTCTGAAAAGCCAAAATCAGCAGCCGGAGCCGGATGTGCTGAAAGCCAAAAGCCGGTTGCCGCTTAATATTGCGGTTATCAAACCGTCGCCGACAACGAAATACGTATTTCTGACTTTTGTGGAAAGCGATTAACCCGTTTCAGTTTTGACGGTTGAGGATAAAATAAGCCAAATCACGCAAATTCACGGCGTCTTCGCCAAAAACGGCGAGCGCGCCGACGGCTTCTTCAATGAGGCTGCGGGCAGTTTTGCCGGCTTGTTCTATACCGTACAGGCTGACAAAGGTCAGTTTGCCCTGCAAAGCGTCTTTGCCAAGAGTTTTTCCCATAAGTTCGGGGCTGCCCTCAACATCCAGAATATCGTCGACAATCTGAAAAGCCGCGCCGATTTTGCGCGAATAAGACACGAGGGCATTGCGCCGCGTTTCATCGGCTTCGCCGAGGACGGCGCCGGCTTCGCAGGCAAAGCGCAAAAGGCGTCCGGTTTTCATTTCTTCGATATGATTGACGATATATTCGGAATCCGGGCAGTCCCGCGTGTTTTGCGCCCAGAGGTCAACGGTCTGCCCCGCGACCATGCCGGTGAAAGCGCCGGCGGCGTCAGCAAGCAGACTGCACAAGCGGCATTTAATATCCGGAACGAAAGGGTTGCGGCTGCTGCTGAGTAATTCAAAGGCATAGGTCAAAAGTCCGTCACCGGCCAGAACGGCCGTCGCCTCGTCGAATTGTTTGTGGCAGGTGGGTTTGCCCCGGCGCAAATCGTCGTTGTCCATGGAGGGAAGATCGTCATGAATCAGCGAATAGGTGTGCAGGCACTCAAGCGCTGCGGCGGTCATAAAGCTTTGTCCGGGCGCAATGCCGAACAGCGCGGCCGTTTCGGTGACGAGATACGGACGCAGGCGCTTGCCGCCGTTGCTCAGGGAATAGAACATGGCTTCAACAACGCGTTTTTCCACGCCTGACGGAACAGGGAAAAGTTCAGGAAGCCGTTGGTTAAAGTTTTTGCTGAAGACTGCCAGCCGTGAGGAAAAGTCGTCCATCGTCATCTCCCGGCATCAGGCTTCAGGCGCGGTAAATTCACTGGCGGAAATATCGCCCTGGGGGGAAACTTCTATTTTTTCGATTTTCAGCTGCGCATTTTGCAGTTTGCTTTCGCACAATTGTTTGAGGGCAACGGCTTTTTCATAAGCGTTAACGGCATCGTCAAGCTTGATGCGCCCGCTTTCGAGCTCGCGCACGATATTTTCCAGCTGCGCCAGCGCCTCTTCAAAACTCAGGTCTTTGATTTCACTCGTATCCATAAAACACTCCTACAATTACTGCCGCCAGTTTAGCATACAAAATCAAGATAGCAATACAAAAGAATTAGAAAATAATACTTAGAAGACCCTAGATATTGTCGTTTTTGAGAATAAATATTAGTAATGAATTATCGAAGTTAGGAGGTATAAGGCGGATGAAAAGCTTAGATATCGAAAGAAGTGCCCGTATATTGAAAGCCATGGGAAATGAGAAACGGCTGGATATACTGTATTATCTGCTGGACGGCGAGCTGAATGTCGGCGAGCTTGAGAAACTGGTAAAACTCAGCCAGTCGGCGCTGTCGCAGCATCTGGCCGTTTTGCGGGCCGAAGACATAGTCAAAACGCGCCGCGAAGCGCAAACAATTTATTACTCTATTAAAAATCCGCAGGTATTAAAAATTTTGGATTTGCTTAACAGCTTCTACAAAGGTTAAGAAGCGATATTTTCAAAAACGATATCCCTGGTATCGGGATTATAGCGGAGAGCGAGTTTTCCGGCACGCAGAGCTTCGGCCTGCCGGCCGAATATTTCATGACGCCAGCCGTTCAGAACGGCGTTGTTTTCGTCATTGCCCGCGCAGAATTCTCTCAGGTCGTCGTCACTGGCCAGCAGGCGCGACACGATGCCGTGTTCCTGGCTGACGATTTTCAGCAGCAATTTCAGCAACTCAAAAAGCGGACTGTTTTTATCCTGCCAGTCTTTTGTCTGAGGCGGGCAGACATAGTTGTCAGGGCTTATTTTATTAAATTGGTTGAGAACTTCGATAATTTCGTCGCCGAGGCGCCCTTCGGCAATATCGCGGCGAAGATTGCGAATCTGCAGCAGCTCTTCTTTTGTCTGCGGGCACAGGGCGCAGATGGCGAGCAGGGCATCGTCTTTGATAAAAGAATGGCGCGGCGTGTTCTTTCGCTGGGCGCGGGCTTCGCGCCAGGCGGCAAGTTCGCGCAGAAGCGTCAGGAACCTGGCGTTGTGCGAACGGTGTTTGATTTTGAGCCAGGCTTCGTCAGGCGCGGTTTCATAAGTTTTGGGGTTGGAAAGAATGCCCATTTCTTCTTTTATCCATTCACTGCGGCCGAGAGAATCCAGTTTTCCGCGCAGAAATTCATAAACATGGACAAGGTGGGTAACATCGGCCAGCGCGTATTCCAACTGCGCGGGATTGAGCGGACGTTTGCTCCAGTCGGACAGGCGGTTGGATTTGTCAAGTTTGATATGCAGAATATGGTTGACGAGATTTTCATAACTGATTGCCTCGCCGAAACCGGTTGCCATGCCGGCTACCTGAGTGTCAAAAAGCGGCGCGGGAACCCGATGGGAAAGATTAAAAATTATTTCGATGTCCTGACGGCCGGAATGGAAAACTTTTACCACGCCGGGGTTTGTCATTAAATCAAAAAAAGGCTGCAAATCCATGCCTTCGGCCAAAGGGTCAATAACGGCGCAGCGTGCGGGCGAGCCAATTTGAATCAGGCAGAGCTTGGCGTAATAGGTGTGTTCGCGCATAAATTCCAGGTCAACCGTAACAAAGGGCTGTTCTTCCAACTCTGTGCAAAATTGTTTCAGACCCGCGGCAGTTTCGATAATGTCCATTATTTTTCTTCTTCGGCAAATGTTAATTTCAAACTATTTTAATATCCGATGTTTAAAATTTTTTTAATGGATTATTCTGAAAATTTGAAAAAAATACTTGATTTTGACAAAACTTTTGTTTAATACATAAATCACATTTATTACAATTAAGATATACATATTTAATCTGAACTTATTGATATTCAATATACGTTATCAGGAAGGTGGCAGCTCTTGATGATGAGAAGATAAGCCGTTTTACTAATTTAATTTTTATTTTTATGTTAAAAAACCCAAAAAACCGTCTGTATGCCATCGTAGATGCATCAGACAATGCTTCCGTAGAAGTTCTCAAATCAGTATTGGCGCCGTTTGAGCCAAAGTATCGCGAAGGAAAAACGCTGACCATCAGCGGTGTACAGGATGTTCTCTTTGTGGAATTTCGCAAGAGAGAAGGCCCGATGTTCGATATCATGAAGAATCTGGCCGCGCGCTGCAGCCTGTATCCTTTCTATGTGGTGGAGGAAAACAAAGGCCATCATCCCAAAGGCGACAAATACGGCAATGCGTGCGAATACTTTGTTGTCAACGCCGCGATAGTGGATTTTCCGGTGCCGGAGGATGCTCTGAACGGCTGGATTGAAGAAGTTCGTGCCAAAGCGAAGGAAATTTACCGCAATGACAGCGTGTTTCTGAAGTTTCACGTCTACTGGCGTCCGGAAGATCAGAGCGTTCACGTTCTCTGCGGCAACACAGAAAATACCAACCGCCACGGTTCCGGTGAAGTTGTACTCGGAGAAGAGGGGTGGAAAGAAGGCGTCTGCAAGTTAGCGGAAGCTCTGAAAATCCCCGTGGAGTTCCGGCAGATCCGGTATAAGAATCTTTAACGGAGGGGGAAAGAAAAAATTAGAGTCTGCTTTCAGGGCAGGCTCTTTTTTTGTGTTCAGATTATGCAAAAATGGTTGCTTTTATGGGTTTTTGGGGCTAAACCTAAAGGGTTAAAAACAATTAATACAGAGGTTACTCATGCAAACATACAGAACACACACTTGCGGCGAGCTGCGCGCTTCGGATATCGGAAAAGAAGTCAGGCTGGCCGGTTGGATACATCGCAAACGCAATCTGGGAAATTTGTGCTTTGTCGATTTACGAGATCATTACGGAATTACCCAGTGTGTGGTTGACAGCGATTCTGACTTGTTTGCGAAAATCGAAGCGCTGCGTCCCGAATCGGTTATCGGCATAGACGGAAAAGTTATCATGCGCGAGAGCATTAACAAAAATATGCCGACCGGCGATATCGAAATAAAAATTTCGGGTCTGGAAGTTTATTCGGAAGCCGACGTGCTGCCGTTCCAGGTGGCGATAGAAGACGATGCGCCCGAGGAAATCCGCCTCAAGTACCGTTTTCTGGATTTACGCAAAGAGCGCATTCACAAAAACATCATGCTGCGCTCGGCGGTGATTCAGCGTTCGCGCGAGCTGATGCGCGAGCAGGGCTTTACCGAGTTTCAGACGCCGATTTTGACGGCTTCTTCACCGGAAGGCGCTCGTGACTTTTTGGTTCCGTCACGCTTAAATCCCGGCAAGTTTTATGCTTTGCCGCAGGCGCCGCAGCAGTTTAAGCAGCTGCTGATGGTGTCAGGTTTTGACAAGTATTTCCAGATTGCGCCGTGTTTCCGCGATGAAGACCCCCGTGCTGACCGCAGTCCCGGCGAGTTCTATCAGATGGATATGGAAATGAGTTTTGCGACGCAGGAAGACGTGTTTAAGGTTATCGAGCATACGCTGGGTACAATTTTCAATGAATTTGCCAACGGCAAAACCGTCGACCAGGCGCCGTTTATCCATATCCCGTTCCGCGAAGCAATGCTTAAATACGGTTCTGATAAGCCGGATTTGCGCAATCCGCTGATTTTGCAAGACGTGACGGCTTTGTTCGGCAGCAGCGGTTTCGGCGTTTATGATACGCTGGCCGGCGAGGGCAAGATGATTAAAGGCATGCTGGTTAAAGGCATTGCCGACAAGCCGCGTTCTTTCTTTGACAAGCTTGACGGCTTTGCCAAAGAAGAAGGCATGGGCGGTATGGCCTACATTGCTTGGGCGTCAGCCGGCGTTAAGGGAATTTCGCGGATGATGAGCGAGGATAAAATTGCCGAAATTAAGGCTGCATTCGGCGCGGAAGACGGCGATGCCGTTTTGTTTATGGCCGGAAAGGGCGTTAAGTTCGACAAGTTCAGCGGCCGCCTGCGCAACAAGGTCGGCGACGAACTCGGGCTGACTGACAAGAATTCCTTTAAAATGTGCTGGATTGTCGATTTTCCGTTCTATGAAGAAAATGAAGAAACCGGTGCGGTCGAGTTTTCTCACAATCCGTTCTCGATGCCGCAGGGCGGAATGGACGCGCTGGCAAACAAAAACCCGCTGGACATTCTGGCGTATCAATATGACTTTGTGTGCAACGGCGTTGAGCTTCTTTCCGGCGGCGTTCGCAACCATTCTCCGGAAATCATGTATAAGGTGTTTGAAATCGCCGGCTATGACCACAGCGTGGTTGACAGCAAATTCGGCGGCATGATTAACGCCTTTAAGTTCGGCGCGCCGCCGCACGCCGGTTCGGCTTACGGTATGGATCGTCTGGTTATGCTGCTGCTGGATGAGGAAATTATCCGCGACGTTATCGCTTTTCCGCTCAACGGCAAAGCGCAGGATCTGATGATGCAGGCGCCGAACGAAGCCACCGAAAAGCAGCTCAAAGAACTGCATATCCAGATTGCAAAAGACAATTAGCTTCTGCTGACAGCCTGACGCGCGGCCGGGATGGTTTTCCGGCCGCGTTTGTTTTGAAAAACGCCGGCGGAAGGGTACCAGATAATGCTGTTGGTCTGTTTGTCCCAGGTTGTGCCAATCATGCCGCTTTCGGACAAAGCCATCATTTTATTAAACAGAGCCGGTACGTTTTTGTGCACGTCGCTGCCCAATGAAAGGCGATAGGACGTTGCGTCGCTGTGAATTTGCGGCTGTCTGCCGCCGAGGTCTTTTTGCAAATAGATGACTTTGGCGTTATCTTCGGGGTCGAAACCAACCTTGGTTATCTTCATGCCGTATTGAATGGCGTTAACCCAGCTGGCAGGGTTGTCGGCGGCAATTTGGGTGATGGCGATTTTGCGCCCGTGTTCGGCGGCTACCTGTTCACGGATGCGCAGCATTTGTTTCATCAGGCCGCGTCCGCGGTATTCGGGGTCAACCAATACGGCTTTAAAAACAGCAAGTTTGGAATTTTTGTGTTCAGCGGCATATTCGGGCAGTTCGCGCGTATCATGGTCGCCGGGCAGGGATAAAATAGACTGCGAAACCAAACGGTTGCCGTCATACAATCCGAACACATACATATGGTCGCTTTTGAGCGCGTTGCTGAAATCGTCAATGGTGCGGTGGAGGATAAAGTGCTGCTCGTCGGGCTTGAAACCGGCGATGATTTTATCCTGCAAATCGAGCAGGCTGCGCAAATCGGCAGTATTCATTTCAAGTTTTTTGAGAGTAAGCGCGGGTTGGTTGTTTGTCATTTTGTTTTTCTTTCAATAAAAAAGGATTTGAAACATGTTCAAATCCTGCGGTTGTGATGTTGTGCAAAAATAAGGCGCAAGTCATCGTCGCAGGAAAATCCGGCGTCTCAGTCCTCGGAAAGAAATATGTAAAACAGCTTTTATCACGTTAACCTGCTTTCTCAGTTAATTTCGCTCAAGGATAAGGGCAAATAAATCTGTTGTCAAACAAAAAGTTTGCCCTTATAAATATTGCAAAAGCAAAGAGAGGAAAATATGTCGGAAGTTTTAGATTTATGCGCAGATTTGGTGCGGGCCGGAGGCGTCGGGCGCGATGTCGAACGGGTGACGGACTGTATGCGCGCATATTTGGACAGCAAGGGGTTTGCCACTGAAATAATTGATTGTGCGGGAGAAAACGGCGCTCATATGCCGGCGCTTTACGCGACAATCGGCAGCGGCGGAAAGCATCTGCTGTTTAACGGCCATCTGGATGTGGTGCCGGCAGGAGACGAGGATATGTGGAAACATCCGCCTTTTGCGGCGCAAATCTGCGACGGCTTGCTGTACGGACGCGGAATTGCCGATATGAAAGGCGGAGTGGCGGCATTTGCCTCGGCTGTTGCAGAGCTGGCATCAGCCGGAAAACTCAAGGGACGCGTCAGCCTGCTGCTGTCCACCGATGAAGAAGAACCGGTTGTCAATACCACGGAAAAAGCCTTGCAGATTTTGTCCGGGCGCGGCGAAAAATTTGATTTCGCTTTGGTCGGCGAACCGTCTAATCCCACAGAGCTTGGCGAAGAAATTAAAATCGGGCGGCGCGGCGATGTCATTTTGCGCATCACCTGCTTCGGTACGCGCGGGCATACGGCTTATCCGCACCTCGCCGATAATCCGGTGCACCGGCTGGTGCGGCTGCTTTCTGTCCTGATTAGTGACAAACTGGACGAGGGCAACGCTTATTTCGGCGCTTCGACATTGCAGGTGACGACTTTTGATGTCGGCAACCCGGCTTCAAACGTGGTGCCGGACAAGGCTTTTGCGCAAGTGGATGTTCGTTTTAACAGCGAGCAGACATCGCGGAAAATCATTGAGCGCGTTGAAAAACATATTGCGGAAACCGGCGGAAATTTTGAACTGCAAAGCGAAGTCGTCGGCGAATCTTTTTTGAGCCCGGTGACAAAAGATGTAGAACGGTTGAAAAAAATCGTCGCCGAAGTTTGCGGGCGCGAGCCGAAATATTCGACTTCCGGCGGAACCTCGGACGCGCGGTTCGTGCGTGCTTATTGCCCGGTGGTGGAGTTCGGGCTGACCAATGCGACGATACATAAGATTAATGAAAATGAAACAACGGCGAATATAGAACTTTTGGAAAAAGTTTACGGCAAATTTATTGAAGAATTTTTCTGAAAAAACATAATATTTGCTTACTCCGATTGATGAAGTACAAAATATCATTACTATATTGTCAGCGGAGGGAAGCATGGATAAGGAAAGATGGAGCCTGAAAGACAAGCTGGAAGTTGCCGAGGCGGTGTTTACGATTATTGTTTCGACAATGGCAATCTGGGGAACTATCGTGGCCTGGGAAAACGGCTTCTGGCACAAACTCAAGCATATTGCCGACCATTTGCACGAACGTTACGAACAGGAAGAAATAGAAGGGCAGGGCGGCGCGTTGATGAAGCTTGAACAGGATGTTAAAAAGCTGGAAAAAAAGGTAAAATAATTATAGCACAAAGCAGATATAGACATTAGTTCATTTTCGGTTGTCATCGGTTGTGAAGCCTTTATATCTATGATGGTTATTTAGAAAAGGAGATTGACATGACCGATAATTTTGAAAAACTGCAAAAAGAAGTTGATAAAATTAAAGAAGACATGAAACAGATTATGTCTGAACATAAGGTTCTGATGAAAGATTCTCAGAAGAGCCAGAGAGGTCAGGAACGTTCTAAGAAGTAAGTCAGAAAATCCCCGCGTGAAAGCCGCGGGGATTTTTTATGCCTTTACCTCTCGCGCAGACTTTCGTTGAGATATTTCATGACCGGCGAGAGCAGATACTCAATCACGCGGCGTTTGCCGGTTTTGATTTCGGCGGTAACGCCCATGCCCGGTTTGAGCCGCACAACCTGTCCGTCAGCTTTGATTTTGTTATCAAGAAGCGTCAGGCGCGAAGGATAAATCAGCCCCATCTTTTCATCCTGAACGGCATCTCCGGAAATGTTGCGTACAGTTCCTTTAATCGTGCCGTATTTGGTGAAGGGAAAACTGTCGATTTTGATTTCAACGTCCTGTTCGGGACGGACAAAGCCGATATCTTTGTTGAGAATCATAACGTCGGCTTCAAGCCGGTAGTCTTCGGGAACGATGTTCATTATCGGCTTGGCGGTTTCGACCACGCCGCCTTTGGTGTGATAGACCAGCTGTTGTACATAACCCGAAAGCGGCGCGCGGACGACGGTGCGCTTGAGGGCTTCTTCATATTTGACAAGCTCCTGCTGGTAAGAGGCCAGCTTCTCGCGGGAATCGGTCAGCTCCTGCATCAGGTTTTTATCAAATTCGGCGAGGTACTGGCGCAGTTCTTTTTTGAGAAATTCGATATTCTCGTCGGTTTCGGCCATTTTTTTTGATTGGACATTGCGCTGCTGCTGCAGATTGGTGAGTTCTTCTTCCTGTTCCAGAAAAGTCAGGCGCGCCAGAAGTTTTTCATCAACGAGAATCTTTTTCTTTTCAATCCGTTCTTCGACGCTGGGCAGCAGTTTTTCAATCCGGGTCAGTTCGGCGCCGATCGTGTCTCTTTCTTTTTCAGCCTTGGCAATCTGACCCTCTAAAACCTCAATTTTGGCGGCTTTTTCGGTCATTTGGCTGCGCAGGAGGCCGCTGTGCATTTTGACAAGATATTCATCGATGTCCGCTTCGTAGACAAAATTTTTCTGCGGGTCGTCAGTCAGCAGGGCTTTGAGGCGGGCGACGGCGATTTCGAGCGCTTTCATCTCGTTTTGAATACGGTTGATGTTGGCTCGGACTTCGGTCTGGTTGAACTTGATAAGCTTGTCGCCTTCTTTGACATACTGGCCTTCCTGCACATAGATTTCTACAATTTCGCTGTCGGTGAGGGTCTGGATGGTCTTAATGTTTGAAGCGGGGATCAGTTTCCCGGCGGCGGTGGCGATAATGTCGATTTTGCCGAGCACCGACCCCAACACCAGCACGGTAAACATCAGCATGATGATATAAGTCAGCAGCCGGGCGGCATGTGACGGCGGCATTTCGGTGACTTCCAGCACCGCGGGAAGAAATTCCTTTTCATGTTCGTTCATGCCTTTGAGCTTGCTGTCGGCGGCGGCTTTTTCCTGCAGCAGGGCGAGGCGGGCAATCTGCCAGTATTTTTTGAGCTGTTCTATCATGCCGCGCTCTCCTTGGCGGGTGTTATCGGCGCGGTCTGGCTGTTCCACAGATAAGCATAGCGGCCGCCGCGTTTGAGGAGTTCGGCATGAGTACCGGTTTCGGTGATTTCGCCTTTTTCAATGGTGATAATCTGGTCACATTCGCGGACGGTTGACAGGCGGTGGGCAATCATGAAGACGGTGCGTCCTTTGCAAATTGAAGCCATGTTTTGCTGAATAATGCGTTCGGATTCATAATCCAGCGCCGAGGTGGCTTCGTCAAAAATGAGAATCCGCGGGTTGTTGACAAGGGCGCGGGCGATAGCGATGCGCTGCCGCTGGCCGCCGGAAAGCGACGAGCCGCGTTCTTCGATTATCGTATCGTAGCCGTCGGGCAGTTCGGTAATAAATTCATGCGCGCCGGCAAGTTTGGCAGCGGCAATTATCCTGTCCATGGAAACAGCCGGGTTGGTGAGAGCGATGTTTTCGCGGACGCTTTTGTTGAAGAGGTAGTTTTCCTGCAAAACAACGCCGATTTGGCGGCGCAGCCAGGCGGTGTCGACCGTGGAAATGTCGATGCCGTCAATCAGGACTTTACCGCTTTCGGGAATATAAAGCCGCTGAATCAGCTTGGTGACGGTGGATTTGCCGGAGCCTGAGGGGCCGACAAAGCCGATTTTCTGTCCAGCTTTGACTTTGAAGCTCATCTTTTTGAGAATTTCCGGGCCGCCGGGGATGTAGCGGAAAGTGATGTCTTTGAACTCGACGCTGCCTTTGATGTCGGGCATGGAGCCTTTCGACAGGGTGGACGTGACTTCGGACGGCGTGTTGAGGATGTCGGACAGTTTTTCGATAGAGATTTTGGCCTGCTGGAAGTTCTGCCACAGCTGCGCCAGACGCAAAATCGGCTGGGTGACGCGTCCGGAAAGCATATTGAAGGCAATCAGCTGGCCGACCGAAAGTTCGCCTTTCATGACGAGTGAAGCGCCAATCCACAAAGTCAGCGCCATGGTGATTTTCTGAATCAGCTGGACACCCTGTCCGGCGATGTTGTTGATGTGCGAGGCGCGGAAACTCGAGCTGACATAGGCGGCGAGCTGCTGTTCCCAGCGGCGCTGCATCTGCGGTTCGACCGCCAGCGATTTGACGGTTTCGACCCCGGAAACGGCCTCGACCAGAAAACACTGGTTTTCGGCGCCGCGGCGGAAACGCTCGTCAATGCGAGCGCGGAGGATCGGTGTAAAAAACAACGACAGCACGACATAAACCGGAATCGAAAGCAGCACAATCAAGGTCAGGGTCGCGGAGTAAAAGAACATGACGGTAAAGAAGATTATGGTAAAAAAGAAGTCGATAATCAGGGTGAGGGTCGAGCCGGTCAGAAAGTTGCGGATGTTTTCAAGTTCATGGACGCGGGCGACGGTATCGCCGACTTTGCGGACGCCGAAGTAAGCCAACGGCAGGCGGATAAGGTGGCGGAACAGGCTGGCGCCAAGCTCAACGTCAATCCGCGTGGTGGTGTGCGAGAAAGTATAAGTGCGCAGGCCGCCGAGCAGGGTTTCGAAAACGGAGATGCAAATCAGGGCAATCATCAATACGTCAAGGCTGGACAACCCGCGGTTGACCAGCACTTTGTCAATCACGACCTGAAACAGCAGCGGCGACACGAGCGCGAACAATTGCAAGAAGAAAGAAGCGAGAATAACCTCGCCGAAGAGGCGGCGGTATTTGACGACCGCGGGAATAAACCACGAAATGTCGAATTTGCGGTTTTTGCCGTTGATGAACTCGCGGCAGGTCATCATCAACAGGCGGCCGTTCCATTTTTGCAGAAAAGCGTCTTTGTCGAGCACCTGCGGGCGGTTGCCGGCGGCAGGATTCTGAATCAGAACTTTGTCGTTTTCGCATTTGCCGAGGATGAAATATGAACCGTCGCGGGATTGGGCAATCGCGGGCAGGCTGACTTTGTCGAGGCGCTGCCATTCGGTGTTGACAAAGCGGGCTTTGAAGGAGAATTCCTTGGCCAGCTGCAACAGCTCGCATTCTTCAAAAAAAGAATTCTGGCGGTCATATTTGTGGCGAACCTGGTCCAGAGAAATCGGTTTTTCGAAGAAATTGGCCATAATCGCAAAACAGGCGAGGCCGGTGTCTATCGGGGAAGAGGTGTTTGCTGTTTCTATCATTAGACGAGTTTTTCAAAAGTTTCTAGTATGATTGCAGATTAAAGATAATTTTGCGCAATGTCAAAAGCAAAATGCGCCCGGCCATGGTTTATCTTAAGATAAATTTAATAGAGCTAATGTAAACTGGCAGCAATTAACGAACACTATTGAACTTTTGCTGCGGGGCGCGGATGACGGAAAAACAATTGCCGGTGTTATTTCAAAAGATATTCAATTTTGTGAAGTATTTTCGAGATATATATTTACAATTCTTTTGGTTAATTAACGGAATTCTAATTTTGATATATCTATTGCTTTTCTGGCATAAAATGTATTTATACATATGGAATTATAAAAAAGAATATTTTCCTATATTTATATTTTGTGGTTTGCAAGTTAGTTTTATGGCTGTGTTGAATAGTCGTTTTAATTTTATAAAATTTTTATTTTTTTATTTAGTTAAGGTGTCCTCTTTTGTTTTTATTTTTTCTGTTATTCTTATTTATCTTGTGTTTAATAGATGTGTGGGAAGCTTTATGCAGTTTTTGATTGCTAAAGTTCCAGTTGATTTATTTCTGAGTTGTCTTACTTCAAAGTTTATTGCTATTCTATTGCTTTTTTATAGCATCTGGATGATTTTTTTTCTTTTTTTTCCAAAAAAATTTTATGCAAATTCAGAGAAAAGAACTGTTCTTAATAGTTGGATATTACCGATAAGTTTTTATCTTATCTTATTTTATCCGGCCTTTCATTATTATGTTACAGGTTCAAAATTTTTTTTGTAACAGCTTTTTTATTAGGAATTTTATATAGGGAATGATGATGCAGACGGTGAAAGTAAAAAATAAAATTAAGGAAAAGGTTTTTCTGTATGCGATGCAATTTGTGTTGAACTGAAATTATTATTTGCTTGAGAGGAAAAATAATGAAAAATTGCAAAAAGAATATAGAAATTCCTGATCTGAAAATTTCAGAGAAGCTGCATGAAAGAAATCCTTTCAAGCCAATGATGCATCGGCTTGAAAACAAAAAAGAGAATGGGGTGCTTTATCGAATTTTTTTATTAATTTTTCTTGTGCTGTATTTTTTGTTTTTCACAACCAAATTTTTTAGTGCAGGTTACGTTAATATAAGTGTGATTTTGCTTTATGCTTTTCTTTTGTATTTTTCTTATCTGTATCGCTATAAGCTTGTTTTTTCTAATTATAGAAATAATAATGGCGATTTTTTCCCGAAAGAAATGGAAAAGCTTTTATTAAAGTTTTTTATAATAATCTTATTGGTCGTTGTGTTTCGAGATTGTAATTGTGGGGCGGATAAGAGTATCAACACTACCATTTATAACTACAATTTAATTGTAACTGGCGTTATGTCTTTTGCTGTTTTATGTGTCGTATCGAATATATATTCTGTTTTTCAACGTTATGTTATATTTTTAAAGACGGCAAATGCTTATCTTTTAGGGATATGTAATTTAATAATTATTCCCATGTTTACGCTTGATCTTTATTACGAGGGATTGATAAACCAAAGCAACCTCATGTTCTTTTTAGCATTGTTTTTGATATTTTTTGCTGTTTATTTTTCCTTTTCATATTTAATTTTTTTATACATGCTTGTCATAAGACATATGGCAATTAGGATAAATGGACGAGGTGCTTATGAATAAAATACGATTTGTTCTTTTGGTTGTATTGTCAGTCACTTTTTGCGGTGGTTCGCATTCTGTTTTTGCCCAGAATGATTCATTAAAAATTTTTAAGAATTTAAATGAACATCAGGGGCAGTTAACTAATTCTATTGTTAACTCACCTGAATTATTAAAAAAATGGACAACTATGAATTCCGTACTTTCCAACGGTACGGTTGCAGAGGTTGAAGAATATATCAAAGATAAGGATGTAAATGAAGTTATTTTCTGTTCGACAATGCTTACCACTTTGATTACAAGCCTTATTCAAGGTAATCCGTTTCCAGAGCTTGTTTCAGAAAAGGTAAGTTTGTTACTAAAAGCCGGAGCAGATGTTAACAAAATTCCGTGTCCCAATAAGGCTACATTGCCGCCTTTAAGTTTAACTGTATCTCTTCCTACGGGATTAGAAGGAGTGAAACTTTATACGCTGTCAGCTTTTCAACAACAATTAATGCTAAAGCAGGGGGATTGTGGTATTCAAAGGGTTTTGGTCAAGCCATGTAAAGATTTTACTGACGAAGATAAATATAAAATTGTATCTGCTATTGAAAAGAGTTTTAGTGATAAAAAAGACAGTCTGGAACTTAATTTAATGGAAATTGTAAAATTATTGGTAAGATATGGTGCAGATATTAATCAAAAAGATGTTGTTGGATATACAGCATTAAACTATGCCGCTAACGTATCTTCCGGATTTTCGACTGTTCCGTTGAAGTATTTGATAGAAAATGGCGGTAATGTAAATACGATTTCAAACCAAGGAGGTACACCGTTGCATAATGCCGCGGCGGCTGGTAATCGACAGGCAATAAACATCTTGATACGTGCTGGCGCAGATACTTCTATACGTAACAATCAAGGGCTTCGGTATGATGAAATTAACGCGGCATCTAAGGCGAATGCAATGAAGCAATTAAATGAAGTAGCTCCATAGGATTGGAACAGCAGATAATGACTAAGTTGAAGAAAAGCACTGTTCGGAATAAAGGTAAAAAATCAGCAATTATTGCGCCGGTAGAAAATAATAATTTTGATATTTTGAAAATAACCGGTCAGTTATCCTATGAAAATCCTTTGCGTAAATTTACGTGTGCTTTGGAGAACGGCAGATTGAACAGATTGTTTTGTTATCAGTTTTTAAGTTGTTTGTTTTTGATTTATATTTGGTTATTATTTTTTTGTTCTACTTGGAACGTTGCCAAATTATTAATTGCATTGTGGGGAACTTATACTCTTATCAGGCTTCAAATTAAGCCATATTTTGAGGTTGACGTTGTATCGCATCTTAACCGCAAAAAAGATTTATCTATATATTTGTCTTCTATTTCTTATTTGTTAGTTGGTATTTGTTTTGCGCTCTCATTTTTTGAAATAATTGTTTTTTGTCGCCCGCTTTCTTGGAAAAGTATAGGGCAGGCAGCTTTGTTGCTAGAGCCAACTTCTCTATTTACTTTAGAGTTTCTATTTATTGTGAGCATTGGTGTGGGATTCTTTGTTTCTCTTTATAATATTTGGACAACTTATCAATTATATCAATTGACATTATTATTGAGAAAAGAAACTCTGGATTTAAAGTTATTTAGATTTGTATTGATGAGCTTTGGTATTTTTTATTTGCCTTGGGTGGTCAATAAACTTTATTGTAATAGTCATGAGGCACTAATATTATTTCCTTTGTTTTCCATTCTGCCGTATTGTTTTTTTTCTGAATTGTTATCCGGTATTTGGGTTACGATTTATTTAATGTTACGGAAAATTTCTGTTTTTATTAATAAATTGTATAACACGGAATAATAGTAACTAAGAAATGTTGAAGCAAGTAACTTAATTGAAGTCCTGGGAATCGCCGGGCTTTTTTGTGGCGCATAATTTTAAGTAATGCAATTTTAGGTTGTGTTGTAAATGACGATATTTACAATTCTACGTGTAAATTAGCTTTTGCTCATCTTCTGGTTGTTATTTTGTTTGCAATCTAGGATTGTTTTTCGATATCCTGAATTTGTTATTTTCTCTCGGAGCAGAACGACGAATACGTTACTCATTCATCGCTTTTTGAGCATCCGCACTAACTTCCCTTCAAATTATATCGCTAAGGAAAACTATGAATTCGGCAACACGGTTAAAGAAATACCGGTTCTGAAAGTCGTGGGTGTTAATCCCTGGGTTAAATTGGAAGATATTAATAAAAACGGACTATCTAATGGTTTTGTTGGAGGAAAATTTGTTGGGTAGTTTGCAAAAATGTAAGTATAGGAAGTTTTATTTTATTGACTTTTTTATATTGATTATCGGAATGGTTTTATCTATTTCTGCTAGTTTCTATGCTATTTCTTTATATTTAGTTCTGTATCTTTTTCCGTTGTTGCTGTCTTTTAAATATTCCTGGCAAATTATTAATAGAATATTACTTTCAATACTTATTTGGCTAGTAGTTAATGTTCATATTTTGTTGATAGAAGATAAGATTGTCAGTATTGAAAATTCAGACTATATCGTTGCTATAGTTAATACGCTAGTTATTAGTTGGGTTAATATATTCATTTATTCTTATTTTTCTTATGTACTTTGGGGGATAATAAAGAAAAAATGGAATGAAAGATTAGCTCGATTTTCGATTATAGTGACAATCTTTGTCAATTTTCTTACAGCTATTTTTTTATATGAGAGAATAGCGATATCTTCTTATATTTTTATGTTGTTTTTTGCAGGGTTGTATGTGTTTTTGCTTGGTCGATTAATTACAAAAGATTTTGCTATATATATAAACTTTATGTTTTCAGTTTCTTCAATTGCCACCATTATTACCGGAGTTGTAATTATATTTTTTATCATTCGGCAATTTATTAATCCCGAAAATGGAATGAGAATGGGTGGCGCATTATCATTAACCTTTTTAAATTACTTTCAAATAACATCTTTAAGTTCATGTTTTCAGTATTTGCATCCCACAATAAAGCGTTGGAGCAGAATGCGTTTATACGGTTTTTTGCTGTTTTTGTTGATGAGTGTGGGGATAGTTTTTCAATTTTTGCGTCTTAATTTTTTAATATACTAACCTAATTGTACTAAGGAGGACTAATATGACAGATATATCGTATAAATTAGTAATTTTTTCAAGAGATGTAGAAATACCTCTTTTGCCAGATGGAAAACATTCTGGCTATGGCTTGGTGAAATATGAGGACGGTGTTCCGGTATCTATGAAAAGCGTTGAGGTATCAGCCTCATCTACTTTTGGGACAATGAATTTTGTCAGCAGTGGTGATACAGGCAGCGGCAGCAGTGATGGATGGATTCCTCTTAATTCCAGTTTATCAACTAATGGTAATATTGTTCCTTCCAGAGTTTATGAAGAT
The DNA here is from genome assembly GCA_018362935.1 of Pseudomonadota bacterium. Lineage (GTDB taxonomy): Bacteria > Pseudomonadota > Alphaproteobacteria > RF32 > CAG-239 > CAZU01. The sequence goes on from JAHALQ010000017.1 coordinate 23,930, forward strand.
GGAGCATGGCGTGATACAACCCCTGAATGGGTGGCAGATAAAGGATATAAAACTGTTCCGTTGAAAGACAGCAATAATCAGGATTTTACAAACCCTGAAGATTTATTTCGGAAAATACAGAATAATGCCGATATATTAGATGATGCCGGGGTGTCCTATGATCCGGTTAATCAAAATTGCAATACATGGACGAGATATATTGCGGATAAATTTTTAAACGGCGCAGATGTTTTTGGGCAGCTTAATGCAAGCGGTTGGAATCCTTATATTGGAGGAAATTTGCCGTTTCCTTTCATTGGCAGTGAAATATACAATCCTGCTATGCCTGGCTTATATCCTTTCGCATTGGCTGATTATTGGAAAGATAAGGCAATTATTGTGGAGGCTGAAAAATTACAAGTCGTACTTGATGAACACAAAATTTATTATCGAAGCGTAAAAGCTACCATAGTTATAAATTTACAGAATGTAAAAATGATAGTATCATATAATGGTATTGAATATGATATCATTACTCCGATTTCCCGTGATAATGTTACTCCAGAAATAATTGACAGAGTTAAAGAAAATTATAATACGGCTTCGACGACCCAGTCGCCCTTGGCGATTGATTTGGACGGGGACGGCGTGGAAACGGTCGGGACTGATTCAAGGGTCTTTTTTGACCATGACGGCAACGGTTTTGCCGAGAACACCGGGTGGATCGGCAAAGACGACGGAATACTGGTCAGGGACATCAACAACAACGGACAAGTTGACAGCGGAGCGGAGTTATTTGGGAATAACTCCGCTTTGTCTACCGGCCAAAAGGCGGCCAACGGTTTTGAAGCGCTGAAAGATTTGGACTCTAATCATGACGGCGTGTTTAACAATCAGGATGCCGCTTGGAACGAGGTTAAAGTCTGGAAAGACGCCAATCAGGACGGCGATGTTGATACCGGCGAGCTGATGACCCTTGAACAAGCCGGTATTGCGGGGATTAATCTGTCGTATAATCAGCAAAACACAACCGATGCAAACGGCAACACCCATGCGCAGGTCGGCACAATCATCAAAACCGACGGCACCAGCGGAACGGTGACCGACGTTTGGTTTGACGCCGATTATGCCAATACCATTGACAAAACGGAAGTGACAATTCCCGATGATATTAAGGCTTTGCCCGAGGTCGAAGGGTTCGGCAATGTTCATTCGCTGCAGGCCGCCATGGCTCTTGACAGCAGCGGTGCGCTCAAAACATTAGTGCAGCAGTTTATGGCCGAAACCGATATTGTCGCGCGCGACGCGATTTTGAACAATCTTATTTATCACTGGGCGGGCGTGCAGGATATGGACCCCAACGGCCGCGACCCGACACAGGTTTACGGCAAAGTTATCGACGATACCCGCAAGGTTGAGGCTTTGGAAGAGTTTCTCGGCGAAGATTATCTCGGAACATGGTGCTGGGGCGAACGCGACCCCAATCCGCACGGTCAGGCTGCGCCGCTGTTGCTCAAGGCTTTTGACGATTTGAAAGAGTATGTCAACCAACAGTTGCTGTCGCAATCGCATTATAAAACTTTGCTCGAAAGCATCCAGCTGACTTATGATGACCAGACCGAAACCTGGTCGGCAAATGTCGATGGTGCCGTAGCGGCTCTGCGCACGTTGTATAATCAGGATAATGCCGGCGGACTGGCTGTTTTACAGGAATTTGCAAAATTGGTTTCAACTTATGGTAATATGGGAACGGTTGTTATTGATGCTTTCCGCGCGCAAGGAAATGTCGAAGGTTCAAGTTTTGACACAGAATTAACGAATTTTGCCCTTGTCAATTATAGCGGAACATCCGGCAATGACACGATTGAGGGTGATGACGGCGCGAATTATCTGCTCGGGCAGGGCGGCAATGACCGTTTGTTCGGCAACGGCGGAAACGATATTTTAATCGGCGGCTCCGGAGATGATTATCTGAACGGCGGCAACGGAGCAGATACGTATCGTTTTGAGGCAGGTTTCGGTAATGATACGCTTGATAATAATGATGATAACGCCTCGGCGGATGAGCCGGACGTGGTGGAATTCGGCGAAGGAATTTTTAAAGAAAACGTGTCAATTGAAAGACAGGGCTTTGATTTGATTCTCCGGGTTTCTTATGATGCAGACGAGAACGGCTATGTCCGCGCAGATGACACTTTGCGGATTTACAGTTATTTTAACCAGCAGGGAACTACGGCGGCAACGGTTAATTCTATCAAATTTGCCGATGGAACCAGCTGGGATTATAATTATGTCATCGCAAATTGGAACAGTGTGCCGGGCGCCGGCGGCGGTGTTACGCTTGAGGGCGACCGCTATGACAATACTATGAACGGAACGGCGTATGATGATATTTTTATCGGCCATGCGGGCGTGGACACGATTAACGGCAAAGCCGGAAACGACCGGATTATGGGCGGCCGGGATGATGATAATTTAAACGGCGGTGACGGTGATGATATTTATATTTGGAATCTGGGCGACGGGATGGATACTATCAATGATTCCGGCAATCACGACCGAATTTCCTTTGGCAGCGGCATCACATATGAGGATTTGAAATTCCGGCAGGAAGGAAATAATCTGCGGATTATTGTTAAAAACGACGAAACGCAGGGCATGCTGATTGTTAATTTCTTTTATAGAGACAGTTACCAGATTGAGGAACTCTATTTTTATGACGGCAAGCTGGTCAATTTGACGGAAGCGCCGCTGGTTTTGCAGCAGTTTAACACAGCGGAAACAATAGAGTTGACGAATAACGGCGATACGGTCTATGGCAACGGCGGTTTTGACACGATTAACGGCGGTTCCGGAAATGACACGATTGTCGGCGGCAAAGGCAATGACAGTCTTAGCGGCAGTTACGGTAATGATACTTATATCTGGAATCTCGGCGACGGAATGGATACGATATCCGACAATGAAGGTGAAAATGTTATTCAGTTAGGCGGCGGAATATCCTTAAGCGATTTGACTTTCAGCAGAAATGTAAATAATCTTAATATTATTGTCAATGGAGAAGAAAATCAGGGAATAACGATTGCCAATTATTTTATCAGAAACGATCGTCAGAAATACACATTAAATTTTGCCGACGGCAGCAGCGTAAATTTAGCACAGGTTGGTTTAACGCTGCAACAGGGTGATAGCGACGACAATATCAGTACAATGGATTATGACGATGTCATCTACGGTAACGGCGGTAATGACACAATATATAGTAACGGAGGCAATGATATAATAATCGGCGGCAAAGGTAATGACGTTTTGTACGGGAGTTACGGTAATGATACTTATATCTGGAATCTCGGCGACGGTATGGATACGATATCCGACAATGAGGGCGAAAATGTTATTCAGTTAGGCGGCGGAATATCCTTGAGCAATTTGACTTTCAGCAGAGATGTGAATAATCTTAATATTATTGTCAATGGAGAAGAAAATCAGGGAATAACGATTGCCAATTATTTTATCAGAAACGATCGTCAGAAATACACATTAAAATTTGCCGACGGCAGCAGCGTAAATTTAGCACAGGTTGGTTTAACGCTGCAACAGGGAGATAGCGACGACAATATCAGTACAATGGATTATGACGATGTCATCTACGGTAACGGCGGTAATGACACAATATACAGTAACGGAGGCAATGATATAATAATCGGCGGTAAGGGTAATGACGTTTTGTACGGGAGTTACGGTAATGATACTTATATCTGGAATCTCGGTGACGGCTTGGATACGATATCTGATAATGAAGGTGAGAATGTCATTCAGTTAGGCGACGGAATATCCTTGAGCGATTTGACTTTCAGCAGGGATGTAAATAATCTGGTTATTGTAGTTAAAGGAGAAGAAAATCAGGGAATAATAATTGCCGATTATTTTACCAGCAGCAGTCGTCAAAAACAGACCATAGAATTTGCCGACGGCAGCAACGTGAACTTAGCACAGGTTGGTTTAACG
>JAHALQ010000037.1 GCA_018362935.1 Pseudomonadota bacterium
GAGCAAAGAAAGGGCAGAAGCAGATGGGGTATGGGGTATGGGGTATGGGGTATGGGGTATGGGGTATGGGGTATGGGGTATGGGGTATGGGGTATGGGGTATGGGGTATGGGGTATGAAGTGTAAGTGTGAATGCCGGTGGGCGGGAGCGGATTGGATGTCAAAGCTGAGCAAATCAGCAAAACCTCAATATTTCATCCAAGGTTGATTGGACACGGTGCAGCATTGCCGCCGTCATCCGGCATTCAGTCTGACAAAACAATTTTTCAATCAGGCGGCGGATAAACAAAGAAAAGGCGGTACCAGGTACCGCCTTCAATATGATATTCTTTGTGCTTGGAACTAGAACAGCTGCAGCACGCCCTGGGCAGCCTGAGAAGCCAAACTCAAGGAGTTAATAGCCAGCTGCTGTCTGGTCTGGAGAGCCAGCATATTTGCAGATTCTTCGTTCATATCTGCCAAGGTCAGGTTATCGGCACCTTCGGTCAGAACGTTAATCAAGTTCTTGGTGAAATCCTGTCGGTTTTGAACGATACTGTAGTAGTTACCATAGTCAGAGGCCATAATACGCAGGCTACTGATAGCTTCTTCGGTCTGGCGGATAGATGTTTCGATATCTTCATTGGTCTGCCAGTTGTTGACAGCCTCATCCAACATCAAGCCTACAGAAGAAGCATCCGTACCTTTAACCTCAATTTGAGAAGAACGGTCTTCGTTGAAGATAACGGTTAAGGTGTTCATCTGCAACAGGTTAATACCTTTGTAGCCGGAATCTTTGGCCAGCTTATCAATCTGCCGCATAATTTCGTTAAACTGCTCGGCATATTTCTGACGATCGGTGTTAACGTTGACGGTAGAAGTAGCGGTATCACCAGCAAGCCCTGTATCTGCCGCTTTATCACCCTGACCGGCAAACTCACCAGCACCTTTTGCTGCGATTTGATATCCGGCCTTTGCAGTAAGACTGACTTTACCATCAGCACTGATACTGAATTCCATAACATCTTCAAGAACGGTTCCGGTAAATTCTTTCATTGCAGCTTCAGAAGCTGTTTTAAATGCACTTGCATCTTTGCCTCCAAGCTCGCCAGCCTTTATCATGTTAATCACTTGAACCTAATGCCTCAACTTTGTCGCCATTAACTTTTTTAATTTCAAGAGTTAGCGCCGTAGTTGCTGAAGTTTTCGGTGTCTGAGGCGTCGTCAAATCAGAGAACTTTGCATTCAGCGTTTTAACATCGGTTTTAGATGCAGCGTCGCGAGCGGAGTTGGCAATAGCCTTAGCCTGCTCCACGAATTCGGTAATCGCTTCAATACCCTCGTTGGCTGCCTGAATTGTCTGAATACCCTGTCCCATACTGTCCAGCAATGCGCTTAAGTCGCTTGCACGGTTGTTTAAGGATTGGGCGGTGTAGTAGCTTGAAGCGTTGTCGATTGCCGAGTTAACCTTCAAGCCGGTCGAGAGGCGTTCCTGTGTGGTGTCCATCAGACTCTGAGTGTTCTGCAGGGACAACAGGTTTGTACGCATGCTCGCTGTAAGTGAAATATCTGCCATTTTCTTTCTCCAATACTATGGAACACATAACTTGTGACCGTCTTACTGACGATACAAGTTTAGAATATCATATTTTTTAGTTCGTTTAAACCCTTTTTTTCATAATAGTATGTTCTAGCGCATATTTGCAAATAAATAGTTAATGACAAGGAGTTCTCAAAATACGGCGGATTTCCGGGACTTGAGAGGCCTAAATTCACATCACTTTCTTTACATCAGCCTGTCAAACATTTTTCTCTGTTAACAATTTACATCAGAGCTTATGAATAAATTATTAACAATTTTGAAAAAAAGACTCGGGAAAATGTATTTTATTTACATCTTACAATAAGCTATAAGCATTAAGAGCAGGATTTCAAGGTTTCGCCAAACAATTCTTCCTCTTTTTTGAGCAGTTTGTCGGCGTTTTTAATGGCGCTGTAGTAATCTGAATTAATGATGTTTTCGGTTACCGGCGCAATATAGGGAATTAGGCTCGGCGCGGCTTTTTGTAAATCGCGGACGTACTCAAGGTACATATCCTGCAATTTGTCGTCGCCGCGGGAGAGATACATTTGCTGAACCACAAAATAGACCCTCTTGCAGGGCGTGTTGGCTTCTTTTTCGCGGAGAATGAAATTTTCGCGCAGGATAGGAACGTTCCCCTCAATATAAAAACGCGTACGCTCACCGTCATTGGTAATCAATGACTCGCCGATGATAATGCTTTCATGTGGTTTGAGTTCAATTTTAAGGGGCATAGCAGTCTCCTTCCCGCTTAGTATTAGTATAGATTAACTTCAATTGCGCCCTCATTATATAATTGTTTTTATTTTTTTTGCAAATCTTTATTTTTTTATGTATAAGTAATTAACAAGTAAAAAAAACAAGGAAACCAGATGACTACTTTTAAAAAGACGCTTTCGACCGAAGAAAAGGAAATTTACCTTAAAGCACTTATATATATATTAAGCAAGGAAGAGAGAAAATGCGCGGACAATGACGAATATCTGCGTCAACAGGCCGAGCAGGCCGGGTTTGACCCCGCGGCCGTCAAAAAAATCAAGCCGGCAAAAAAAGCCGACGATTTGATTAAGGAACTGAAACAGGTTTCCAGTATGCGGCTCAAACGCTACATCATCCGCGAAATGATTATGCTGGCGATGGCCAACCACGAGCTCAGCGACGAAGAAATGGCCGCAATCTATACCATCGGGATGAACATCGGCATCAAGGAAGACAAAATCAACGACTTTTTCCTGTGGGCTGCCGAAGGGCTGGAATGGCAGCTGGCCGGCGTTAAACTGGTGGAAGAAGATTTATAATACAAGAGAATAAGATGTTTGAGCCGCCAATTTACACGATAAAGTCGGCCGGTTTGGCCTTTGGCAACAATCAACTGTTTCGCAATGTGGAATTCTACATCAACCGGGGAGACAAAATCTGCCTGGTGGGGCGCAACGGCTGCGGAAAATCCACCCTGCTGAAAGTTATTGCCGGAAAACTGGAACCCGACCGCGGAGAAATTTTCATTCAGCCGGGAACCAAAGTCGCCTATATGCCGCAAGATCCCGACTTCAGCGGGTTTGCCACCCTGCGCGACGTGGTGCTGGCCGGACTGCCGGCCGACGAACACGGGCTGGAATACAAGGCCGACATTCTTATCGGGCAGCTGGGCATTTTGGAACAACAACCGGTAGCAAGCGCTTCCGGCGGCGAAAAACGCAAGGCCGCCCTGGCTCAGGCGCTGGTTTCCGAACCGGACATTCTGCTTTTGGACGAGCCGACCAACCATCTCGACCTGCCGACAATTGAAAAGCTTGAGAAAATCATCGAAACCTTTAACGGTGCGGTGATGCTGATTTCGCACGACAGGATGTTTCTCAACAATACCTCGAAGACGACTTTCTGGCTTGACCGCGGCGTTATGCATTGCAACAACAAAGGCTTTAAGTTTTTTGAAGAGTGGCAGGAGCAGGTTATCAATCAGGAGCTGATTGAGCAGCATAACCTCAACAAAAAAATCGAAGAAGAAACCGAATGGCTGCACAAAGGCGTGACCGCCCGCCGCAAACGCAATATGGGACGGCTGCGCATACTGCAACAGCTGCGGGCCGAGCGGCGCAATCAAATTAAGCAGGCCGGCAGCATCAATCTCAACGTGGAAGAAGGCGATTTTCGCTCCAAGCTGGTTATTGAGGCCAAGCATATTTGCAAGAGTTTCGGCGAACGCGAAATTGTCAAAGACTTTTCTACCCGGGTGATTAAAGGCAACAAAATCGGCATTGTCGGCCCTAACGGCGCCGGCAAAACCACTCTCATCAAGCTTCTGACCAAACGATTGGAGCCGGACAGCGGATTTGTGCGCATTGGCAAAAACCTGCAAGAGGCTTATTTTGACCAAAACAGGCTGACGCTCGACCCGAAAAAAACGCTCTGGCAGACCTTGTGCGACAAAGGCGACCATATTTTGGTACACGGGCAGTATCGCCATGTGGTGGCGTATCTTAAAGACTTTTTATTCAAGCCGGATCAGGCGCATTGTCCGGTGGCGGCGTTGTCCGGCGGAGAGAAAAACCGCCTGATGCTGGCGGTTGCCCTGGCTCAGCCGTCCAACTTTCTGGTTTTGGACGAGCCGACCAACGATTTGGATATGGATACGCTGGACCTGCTGCAAGAAGTGCTGGACGACTATCAGGGGACTATTCTGATTGTCAGCCACGACCGCGATTTTCTTGACCGGGTGGTAACTTCGGTCATTTATATGAAAGGTGACGGAACGGTCAGCGAACACGCAGGAAGTTACAGCGAACTGCTTGAAAAAATTAAGGGACAGCAGGAAAACGCCGCGGCGGCCAAGCCTACTGCAAAAAAAGCCGACAAAAACAAAGAAGACAAGCCCTCCGCCGCCAAACCGGCCGGCAACAGCCGCAAGCTCAGTTACAAGCAGCAGCGGCTGCTTGAGGTTTTGCCTCAGGAAGTGGCTAAACTGGAAGAAGAAATCGCAGCCATAGAGGCCGAGCTCGGCGACAGTTCGCTTTACACCGAAAATCCCGAAAAATTTGACCGTCTGACCAAAGACCTCTGTGCCAAGCAAGAAGAAAAAGACGCCAAAGAAAGCGAATGGCTGGAAATTGCAGAACTGGCCGGCGGCAGCGGCGCAGGCAACGTTTAAGCAAACGCAGGGATTGTTTGAAAGAAATATGCCGAACGGACACGGACTTTTGCGGTCACAAGCCGACGGTGAAACAACCCGAATCTAATTCTCCCGAGGATAAACGACTTTTCCGTCGAGCACGTCTTTGATAGTGTATAAATCCTGACTGACCAAAATCAGTTCTTCCGGACGGACTTTTTCCACATTCAGCTGCTGTTCCTGGCTTTCGACGATTTCCAGCATATTTTCATAATTGATTTTATCCGGTCCGTGTTTGGACATATGCTGCAAAATGTTCCGGTTGGTTTTTAAATTCTCTTTTAAATAAGCGGTTTTAACCGCAGCCTTAAGGCGCTGTTCAACATAGAAAAAACGGTCAGCGTCCCAGCCCTCGTTCTTCAGCCAGCGAACCAGCTGCGGAGAAAAGCCTTCCGAGGGAATGGTATTGGTGAGAGAAATCTGCAACAACCCGTACCGGCTGATGTCCTTTTGCATAAACTCAGACCACAACTGCAAAAAAGAGACGGTTTCCGGGTATGTTATCGCCTCGCCAATCCGGGGCGGGTTATCAAAGCCGTAAAGGTTTATTTTGCCCAAACGCGGCAGCGGCGTGCTGATAATCCAAGCCAGCAAAACAACCGCCGTAAAAAGAACGGAATAACGATGACGC
>JAHALQ010000018.1 GCA_018362935.1 Pseudomonadota bacterium
ACCCAGAGAAGCGCAGGACGGCCCGTCCTCGCAATAAGCGAGGGAAGTGTCAAAGGGACACTTAATCATATTTTTACCGGCACATTGGGACACGGTTTTAGTAAAACCGAGTTCGGAACAGGAAGGTGCCTGGGAACAGGTCTGGGCGCGGGCGTCGAAAACGGTCCAGACGAGACCAGGCGTGAGAACGGAAAGGGACAGGAAAGTACGAAAATAGTTCATGGCGAAGTACCTCAAACAAGAATATAAGACTATTCTTATTATCGGACATTTCCCGGAGATAGTCAACAATAAATTAAGGGTAAGATTGACAAAATCTGCATAGCAAGACAGCGTTATCCCGCAAAGGATAACGCTGTCTGCAGTTGCAATTATATTTTTTCGTAAGTATACTGCATAAATTTAGGCAGGAGTTCTTGTTTTTTTCCTCCGGCCTGAATGTAAGTATACAAAAAATATTGGCACACGCGGCGTAAATCGAGAGTATCCTTTTCCAGCCGGCGCAGCTGTTTTTTAGTGCCCTTCAGCCACGATTTAAAGGCTGACATGGCTTTTAGCTCCTCTCGCAGCTCCGCAATTTCGCAGGCGTCGGCAGAGATAATCATCATCTCGTCATAAAGGAATCGGTCTTCCGATAAGATGGTGAAATACTGGGCTGTTTTGCCGGATTCCTTGATTTTTTCAAGCAAAAACGACATTACTTTTTCCGGGGCGTTTCTCCAATTTTCCACTGTCACAACCGTTGCCAGTTCGCCCATTGGAATTTCGTCTTTGTTTTTTTCACTCATTTTGTTTGGGTTTTTGATGTTTGGTTCAAAATTTAAAATAGAAATCCGGATGACGCAGTATATCCTTCAGATAAGCGATAAATTCTTCCTGGTTGCCGCAGCCGTAGCCGATAAACAGATAACAGGAATAGTTTAACACGTCGTTGACGGAAACATACTGGTGTCTGAGGCGATACAACTGAAATCCGAGTTTCTGCCGCTGCCAGAAACTTTTTTCGTCAAGCCTGAGCTTTTCCAGTTCTTTTTTCATCCGAAAGTATTTACGCAGCAGCAATGCCGTTTGAATAGCCGATTTGCGATGATAATAACCGTCTTTAAGCCATTCCTGAACATACATCAGGATATTCAGGTTCGGCTGGTGGGTTTGGATATCGTCATAAATCATCAAAGCCAGCGACTGGTGCATAATTCTTTCAAGTTTCTGAGGATTCTCTTGCACTGTGTAGTACAAAGGAGTTAGTGTTTTGAATACGTTCATACTTAATTTTTTAGATAAATGTTAATAATATAAAAGAATAGCGCCATAGTAGACGCTTTTGGACAAAAAATCAATTAAAATCTGCTGAAATTTGTTTACTAATCTTCCGAAATGGATTAACTTGAAAACCCGGGAGAAATGCAATGGCCAAAGCCGCAACCAGATTCTATAACATGCTTGTCCACCTTATCAAAAACAACCGGCTTTTTGAGGAGAATGTGGCAATTAAAAACGTGTGGCAGAAAGAGGGCAACACTTTTCTGGACATTTATTTTTACCGCAATCAGAAATCTTACGTCTTTGACGCGTTGTTCGTGCATGATATTCTCGATTTAACCAATGAGAAATACTATCAGAATATTGAGGACTTTGTGGCGGATTTTCGGCAGGGCAGTGATAAGGCGCCCGAACCCGAAGAGCCGGTTTTGACCGTGGATAAAAGTATTTTTCAGCCGATATATGTCGATTTGGTGATTATGAGTTTTATTGCCGGCTGTTGCGGCGACTACAATTTTGTCAAGAAACGCATTATTTTTGAATACATTAAACGGCGGCTGCCGTCAACGGCAAATCTTTCCAGACAATACGTCGAAACTTATATCAACTCTCTCAAACCGCATGAGGATGAGTTCTATCAGGCTCTCAAAGACTTGAATTCCAAAAGTCAGGATACGGTTGAAACCCTCAGCCGCGAGCTGATGAAAATCTGTCTTGCCGACGGGCACTTGATGTATCTCGAAAAAATGTATATTGCCGAACTGTTGCAGGTGCTGCGCGATTTGGGTGTTCGTGTCGATTTGGGATTATAAAAAAACTCCGGATTATCATCCGGAGTTTTTATTTTTGTTCTTACATAAAATACTGAATATATAAGAAAGCTGTGGCAATGACAATCGTTGTCAGCATAATCGGGATTGACCACTTCATGAAGCCCAAAAAGCTGATAGGATGCCCGTTGCGCGAGGCCATTCCGGCGACAATAACATTGGCCGAGGCGCCTATAAGAGTTGCGTTTCCGCCAAAACAGGCGCCGAGCGACAAAGCCCACCAAACCGGCATCATCGCTTCTCTCCCGCCCATCATCGGCTCGGTTGACTGCAACATTGGAATCATCGTCGCCACAAACGGAATATTATCAATCGCGCCGGAAACAATCGCCGAAGCCCACAAAATAAGCACGCTGGCTTTTTCGACACTGCCGCCGGTGAGTTCGATAAACTCGCGCCCCAAAATGCCCAGTACACCGGTAACCTCAAGGCCGTAAACAATGACAAACAATCCGGAAAAGAAGAAAATAGTTGTCCAGTCGACAATGGCAAAAATCTGTTCCACCTTATGGTCGCGCTCAACATGTTTATCCCCCATGGTATACAAAAACAGCAGCACGGCGCCGCCGAACATGGCAATTGTACCGTTGGCGATGTGCAGGTGTTCGGCCATAATAAAGCCCAGAATGACCAAAAACAGAACGCTCAAAGATTTGACCAAAAGTTTGTGATCCTTAATACTTTGTTTTTCGTCCAAAGCCATGATCTTTTGACGGCGCAGATTGGTCGTAACCAGACGGCGGCCGTAAAAGAAATCGAAGATGACAATCAGAACCGTCATACACAGGATGACAATCGGTGTCAGTTCTTTTAAGAAGTCGGTAAAAGACAAATTCAGCGCCGAGCCGATAAGAATGTTCGGCGGGTCGCCGATGAGGGTTGCTGTTCCGCCCAGATTGGAGGCAAAAATCTCAATCAGCAAAAAGGGGTAGGTCGGCACGCCGAGTTTTTTGGTTATCTGGAACGTCACCGGTACAATCAGCAGAACCGTGGTAACGTTGTCCAAAAAAGCCGAGAATACGGCTGTAACCACAGCCAGTACAATCATAATCCCGCGCGGATTGGCATGAACCGCTTTGGATGACCAGATGGCCACATACTGAAACAAACCGGTTTTTTCGGAAATGCCGACAATCGACATCATGCCGATGAGCAGTGCCAGCGTGTTAAAGTCTATCCCCATAAAAGCCTGCGCCTGAGTCAGAACCCCTGCAAAAATCATCACCGAAGCGCCGATAAGAGCGACCACGGCGCGGTTAAGGGTTTCCGTAAACAGGGCAACATATGTCAGAATCATAATGACAGAAGCCAGTATCTTGGCATCCATTCCCCAGATGACCTGTACTGTTTCCATAATATTTCCACCGTGCATAAATTACCTCTTTTAAATATTCTAAACCACTATGCAATATAGTCATTAATTCGCTAATATTATATTAAAACCTGAATAATTTTTGCCGGGGCAGACAGAAAGGCATAAAAAAAGCTCCAATTCAGAGATTGCGTTATCGGGGGCCCGAGATTGCAAAATTGAATTGGAGCTGGCACAAAGCAGGAAAAAAAAGTTTAGCGGAATGGCCCGGGAAATTAACTACTGTCCTAAGGTAGAAAAATCTCGAACACTGCAAAACCTTACGGTAACTTTATAATCCGGCAGCGTGCTGTATTTTTGTTTTTTTATAATTTAATATCTATATGTTTGTATAGACGAATACATCACAGAACTTTAAAGTTGTCAAGATATTTTTAAAAAACGGGTTTATTTGCGCAACAGGTGGTTGATGATGCCGTAGAGCGTGTTAAGCTCCTGTTCGGTCAGCCGTCCGCGGGTAAAAATATTGCGCAGGTTGATAACCAGCTTGTCGCGGCGTTCTTCGCTCTTAAAGTTGCCGCAGTCGGACATCTGCTCTTCAATATATTCACAGAATTTAATGACTTTGTCGCGCGTTGCCGGAACTGAATGGTTGGTTACCAAAGCCTCATTTTCCTGCGGAATCTGTGTTTTGAAAATTTCGTAGCCGACCAGCAGCACGGCCTGCGATAAATTAAGCGAGCAATGTTTGGGGTTGAGCGGAATGTTGATAATGGCGTCGGCCAGGCAGACATCGCGGTTGTTTAATCCGGTGCGTTCGGGACCGAATAAAACGCCGCATTTTATGCCGGATTTTGACAGCTCGTTCATTTTTCCGGCTGCGTATTCCGCGCTCATAACCGGTTTGGTCTGGTCGCGGTGCCGGGCAGTTGTCGCGCATATAAAGTTAAGGTCGGCAACGGCTTCTTCGGTGGAGGCATAAATTTTAGCCTTGTAGAGAATTTCTTCGGCATTGGACGAGGCGGCAATTGCCTTGTCGCCGAGGTGGTCTTCGCGCGGATTGACCAGCCGCATTTCGCAAAGGCCGCAGTTCATCATCGCGCGGGCGGCCATGCCGACGTTTTCCGCCAACTGCGGTTCAACCAGAATAATTGCGGGCAAAATATCGGGCATAGTCTTTTCTCAGTCAATTATTGGATGTTCATCACGCGGTCAATCGGGGCAACCAGTTTGTCCTGCAGATATTTCTGGACATCTTCTTTGGACGCCGCATTAACGCGCGGTTCTTCAAGCTTTATCTGTTTATCCGCGGGCAGGTTGAGATTTTGCCGCCTGGTCTGGACTTTTTGCAGTTGTTCAATAACTTTGACGAGTTCGCGGCGTTCTTTCGGGGTCGCTTTGTCAACGTCGTTGATAATCTGTTCAACCAGCGGTTTCTTAACCGCGGCTTTTTGGTCGGGGGTCATCGTAATCGGCGCGGTTTCCGCTTCGGCCTGTTCGGCATTAACCTGTTCAATAATGTCCTGCGCGGAAATCGCAGGCTGTGCAGAAGCCGGTTTGGCTGCGTCTTTTGGGGCTTCGGCCGCTTGGGGAGCGGGAATAGTTTGAGTCGGGCGGTTGAACATCTGCGCATCTGCGGCCGGAGGCAGCAGAGTCAGAAAAGCGGCAAAAGCAAAAGTTTGTAATTTCATAAACGGCCTCTAGTCGGTAGACAGAATGTCAATGCTGTTAAACAGGATGTTTTCCATATCCAGTCCGGATTGGTCTTCCACAATATCGAGCATTCCGGAAAACATCGTGTCAAACGGGTTGTTCTGGCGTCCCAGCCCGTCATAAGCTTCGCGCAGATATTTGCGGTAGGCGTTCGGCATATTTTTGATTTTCTCGTCATAGCCGGCCGGAATTTTATACCCCAAATCGCGTAAGTGCTGAGTGGCGACCAGCATATTGTGGCGGTTGACTTCGGGGGCAATCATTTCCTGTCCCGTTGCGTCGCCGTAGGTTGTCGCTTCGCCGATATAGTTCAGCTTGCCGTGCTGGCCGCTGCCGCGCCAGGTCTTGATGCCGCTTTTGTCGCGGGCTCTGGCCCAGGGGTCGACCGGCAGGATTTCGCCGCCGTTGGCGGTATTGCCGTAAACCGGAGCTTCGGTAATGTCAGTGCTGGCGACATTGTCGCCTTTATAGCCGTCATTGGGCTTGATTTGCCACGGATTAGCAGGCAGTTGAGCCATTGCGGCGGCTGCCGTAAATAAGATTGCCACGCCAGATAAAAGTGCCCATTTTTTCATGTCGGCCTCCCGAACTTGGTCCCGTATATTATTATCATACTACATAAATTAGCAGAATAATAGTTACAAATTTGTTATAATTTTGAAAAAAACTTAGTTGCCGGTGCGGTCGTGCAGCTCTTTTTTGAGCTGTTGGATTTCCATATGCATTTGTTCCATTTGGCACTCAACCGGGTCTTTGTCGTTGGCGCAGACGCCGTATGCCATAAACTGGAACGCCTTTTGCGGCTTTTGCTCGACTTTGTGAGCCGGCACGCCGACGACCGTCTGGTTGGCTTCAACGTCTTTTAGGACAACGGCATTGGCGCCGATTTTGCAATTGCTGCCGATTTTAATCGGGCCGAGAATTTGCGCGCCAGCGCCGACAATGACGTCATTTTCCAGCGTCGGATGGCGCTTGGCGGTAATTTTGCCGCTTTTGGTGAAAACCGTCGCGCCGCCGAGCGTCACGCCGTGGTAAAGCGTTACGTTATTGCCGATTTCAGAGGTTTCGCCGATAACCACGCCCATGCCGTGGTCGATAAAAAAGCCTTTGCCGATTCGCGCGCCCGGGTGAATTTCCACGCCGGTCAGAAAACGGGCAATCTGCGACAACACGCGCGCCGTCAGTTTCCAGCCTTTTTTCCAAAGATAATGGTTGAACCTGTAAGCGATAATTGCATGCAGCCCCGATGAGCAGAGCAGGGCTTCGGTACGTGTTTTGGTTGCAGGGTCGCGGGCAATCACCGCGTCGACGTCCGCAAGAATCATCTTGAATTTTGATTTCATTTTGTGTTACATTCCCTCAAAATGTTAATAATTTATACAGCATTCTCATTATATAATATTAAAAGTTCTAAATTTAGGTTAAAAGACTATGACAGAAGTAATATTTAACGGACACGCCGGCCGGCTCGAAGGGCGATATCACCAGAGCGATAATCCGGCGGCGCCGATTGCGTTGATTTTACATCCGCATCCCCAATACGGCGGAACCATGAACAATAAAGTGGTTTATACGCTGTTCAGCGTTTTTCAGAATCTCGGTTTTTCGGTTTTGCGTTTTAATTTTCGCAGTGTCGGCCGTTCTCAGGGCAGTTTTGAAGACGGCCCGGGCGAGCTTTCGGATGCGACCGTCGCGCTGGACTGGCTGCAGTCGGTTAATCCCGAGGCCAGGCAGTGCTGGATTGCCGGTTACTCATTCGGAGCGTGGATTGGTCTGCAGCTGTTGATGCGTCGTCCCGATATTAATAATTTTGTTGCCGTATCGCCTCCGGCTAATGAAAAAGACTTTTCATTTTTGGCTCCGTGCCCGACTTCCGGCCTGATTACTCAGGGCTGCGTTGATGAGATTGTCACTCCGTCAAGCGTGACGGCCTTGGTCAAACGCCTCAATACGCAGCGCAATGTTTCGGTCGGCTACGCTATGGTTGAAGAAGCGGATCATATGTATAATAATCATTTGGTTGATTTGTACAAGATTACCGGCAATTATATAATCGACGCTATGAAGAAAAAGTCCCCGGCCAAAAAACGCCGCGGCCGCCGCCGAAAAAACGGCTTGGATGATATGGGCGAAGATGAAACCCTGCTGTTGGAAGCGGAAGATACGGCAGAAGATTTTGACGATGACGCCGACTTTGCTGACGAAGATGAAGAAGATTAAAAAAAGCCCTCTCAAACGAGAGGGCTTTTTTGCGATTTGTGATTCGTTATTCTTTTGGAAGCTGGATTTTTTTTGTGCCGCGCAGGTCTTTCCGCACTTGATGCTGAATCCGGTGAAAAAGTCAGGATTTTAAGCTGTTCAGGATGTAGACTCGGATGGCGCTGGACAGGTTTTCAATCGTGCGGCTGGCATCAATTTCGGTCACCAGCTGATTAAGGCTCATATTCCGGGCAGCGGCGATGTTTTTAAGCTCGTCCAAAAATTCGTCTTCAAGGCAGATGCTGGTGGAGTGCCTTCCGGCAATAACGACCGAAAGCTTACGCATGTTTTTTCCGGTATTCGTCAATCGAAACAACGGTTGCCGCGCCGGAGGCTTTTTTGATTTCTTCGGGTTCTTCGTCAGTCATCACCGAGAAATTGTCTTCGCTGGCGCCGAAGCTTAATGCGAATTTGGCATAAGGGTCGGCAAAATAAGAAATAGCGTCATACGGAATCCGCAGAGTTTGCGGCACACCGCCGAAAGAGAGGTCGACTTCAAAATAAGTCGCGCCAATCATCAGGTTGGCAAACTGGTGCTGCAACACAATGGTCATTTCTTCCGGGTATTGGTTCAGAAGCTGCGAAGAAAGCCGCACCGCCGGATGAGAAGTTTTGAAAGTGATGTAAAAATGGTGCTCTCCGGGCAGTCCTTCCTCGGCGGCGATTTTCAAGGCTTCAACCACCACATACTTCAGTGATTTTTCGACCAGTTTATCGTAGTTGATTTCCAATTCTTTGTTCATTTGAGCATCCTTTATCAAACTAAAAACGGAACTTTTCTGTTGCTAGGGAAGTTCCCACCCCCACTCTTAACTATCCAAAGCTAAAAGGATTGATTTCGTTGCAAACTGCAATTAAGCAGCCATAGCAACAGGAGCTACGTTATTATCGTTAGCACTCATTTGTTTTTGAACCGATAACGGTGGTATCTCACCGGACACGGCATACCTGTCTTTACTATACATTGTCAATCCTGTTTCACCCCCACAAAAATATTTGCCTTTCTGCACCGCTAATCAGCAAGCCGAGCTGCCGGCGAGCCTTGCGGGTTACGGCTTGATAATGCCTGTGCGGCTTCGCACTGGTGGAGGTGCCGGGTACTGCCCCCGGGTCCAACATACCTATTTCACAGAGCCTCTAGTGTCATATTCAGATTGCTCTGACCTCTGAAATATATATCAATTTTTTATAAATTTCAAGCTCTATAAACGATATGGCCGAAAGAGATAATTCTGTGGATAACGATAAGGGAGATATGTGTTGTCGGAAAATTCTGTTAAAATCCCCTTTAATAAAGGAGATAACAATGACTAAAGTTGCAATTTGGTGCCGCCATGAAGGTGACAATATTATTGGTATCGGGTCACAGATTCCCTGGCATATTCCGTCGGATTTCCGCCGTTTCCGCAAGATTACCGAGGGCGAAAATCTGGTTGTCGGCGAGAAGACTTACGAGAGTTTTCCCAACCGTACGCTGCCCAACCGCAGCCTGCATATCCTGACGCTGAATCCTGATTATGAGGTCAGCGACAAAGAGCGCCATTTTGTTTACAATGACATTAACGATTTTAAAGAATTTGAGCAAAATCTGTATATTTGCGGCGGCGCCACGATTTATAAGCTGTTTATGACTTCGGGCGAAAAGCTGATGCCCGATGTTATTGTCGACTGCAAATACTGCGGCGAAGTTGACAAGCTGGACGGCCCGAAAATCGACATCGCGCTGTGTATTGAATCCATGGAAAAGAATTATCGCAAAATGAGTCCGGATTACGAGCAGGAAAATGTCCTGACTTCGTTATGGGTCAAAAAAGGCGATTTTGTCGAGCAGAGCGTTTTAAAGAAACTTATTAATATTATTAGTATAAACAACTAAAACGGAAAACAACATGAAACAGTACTTGGAAATTTTAAAAGACATTATGGACAACGGACAGGATGCCGACAACCGTACCGGTATTTATGCCCGCAAAGTTTTCGGCCGCCAGATGCATTTTGACCTGAGCAAGGGTTTCCCGCTGGTAACAACCAAAAAAGTGTTCCTCAAGGGAATCATCCACGAGCTGATTTGGCTGCTTTCGGGCAATACCAATATCAAATATCTGACCGACAACAATGTCCATATTTGGGACGAATGGGCTGATGAAAACGGCAACCTCGGCCCGGTATACGGCGCGCAATGGCGGAATTTCAACGGCGAGGGGATAGACCAGATTAAAGACGTCATCGCCCGCATCAGGAAAAACCCGCAGGACCGCCGCTTGATTGTCACCGCATGGAATCCGGCGCAGATTGAGCAAATGGCTCTGCCGCCATGCCACTGTTTTTTCCAGTTTGACGTTACGTCGGACGGACGCCTCAACTGCCAGCTTTATCAGCGCAGCTGCGATATGTTCCTCGGCGTGCCGTTTAATATCGCGTCATATTCGCTGCTGACGATGATGATGGCGCAGGTCTGCGGCCTGAAACCCGGCGAGTTTGTACATACGCTGGGCAACGCGCATATCTACAACAACCACTTCGAGCAGGTGAAGCTTCAACTGAGCCGCGAGCCGTATCCGCTGCCGCAGATGAAGATTAATCCCGAAGTCAAAGATATCTTTGACTTTAAGTATGAAGACTTTGAACTGGTGGATTACCAATGCCACCCGGCAATTAAAGGAGAGGTCGCCGTCTGATGACAGAACACGAATATTTGCAGGATTATTGTAAGTTTGTTGACAGCGTCACATCGTCTTATTCCAAAGACGATGTGGTCTGTCGGCAGAAAATCGATGAATTGAGCCAAAAACTGAACGGCAATTTTGCAAGGCTTGATACCGCAATATCGGGGATCGCCGGTGAAGCGGGAGAAATTGCCGACGTCTGGAAGAAAATCAAATTTCACGGCAAAAGTTTTGAAGAAAAACGTGAAGATTTGCTGTCCGAACTGGGTGATATGTATTGGTATCTGGCGCAGGCCAGCATGGCTCTCGGCGTGCCGATGGAAGAAATTATTGCCGGCAACGTCAAAAAACTTAAAGCCCGCCATCCTGACGGACATTTCTCTAACGCCTATATGAAAAAATAAGTTTTGGAAATTTTTTCTCTGCCCGGAGTTTCCTGTCAGGGCAGGTTTTTGCATACAAAAAAAGAGCCGCGCTTCACAGCGGGGCTCTCCCAAAATGACTAAAGATCCAATTGCACTTGCTTGTTAGGCAAGCTTTTTATTTTTCATCTGCCGCTTCTTTCCGCGTTTTTCCTTCTCGATGACAGCGCCTTCGGGCAGCGGGTGAACGACGATTTCGTCGTTGCGGTAGAAGTGAATCTTCTTGTCCGCCATGTTCACGAGGTAACCCTTGATTTTTTTCTTGGCACCGGTCTTGTGGGTGACGTCCTTGATGACCGAGCTTTCGGAAGCGTATGCTTCAACGGCCATGTGCTGGGCTGTTTTTCCGTGGTAAGACACTGTACTCATGCAGGGAACGCCGAGAAGAAAAATTTGACGGGGATGCGCATATGCATTGAATTTGTCTAACACATGTGCGGCGGCAGGATTTAAATTTTTATCCATACTTCTTTTGGGTTTTGTGATATCGGAAAAGATTAAATATCAATATACCGACATCGGATTTAACATAAATATATCTAAATAACTCACAAAGAATGTAAAGATAAAAGCATATTTAAGAACTCATTGCAAGAAAAAATGACAAAATTTATACAAAAAGATAATCCTGCTTTAAGAAAAGCAGGATTATCAATAAATTAGCAGGAGTTAAAATTACTGTTGATTAATCAGGGCAATTTCAACGCGGCGGTTTTGCTCGCGTCCGGCAGCCGTAGCGTTAGACGCAATCGGGTTAGCCGAGCCGAGTCCGTCGGTAATAATCCGGTTGCCGTCAACGCCTCTCAGGCGCAGATAATTGGAAACCGCGTTGGCTCTGCGCAAAGACAGGGCATTATTGGTTGCGGCGCTGCCGGTACTGTCAGTGTAACCGTAGACCTGAACCATGGTTTTGTTGTATTCTTTAATAACCTTGGCAATAGAGTTCAAAACCGGCTGAAAACCCTGTTTAATAACGGCTTCGTTGCTGTTGAAAGTGATGTTTCCGGGCATAATCAGATAAACTCTGCCGTCCATTTCCTTAACCTGAACGCCGGTGCCGACCAGTTCGGTGCGCAGTTTGCGCGCCTGAATGTCCATATAAGCGCCGGTTCCGGCTCCGGCTGCCGCACCGACGCCTGCGCCGATGAGAGCGCCTTTCTTACCGCCGGCCAAAGCGCCGATTCCCGCGCCGGCAGCCGTTCCGATTGCGGTGCCCCAGGCTGTTTTCGATACTTTGGATTCTCCTGTATAAGGGTCGGTTGCGCAGGCAGAAAGCATCGCAGCGGCAAGCAGAGTGCAAACAAAAGATTTATTCATGATATTCTCCTTTTATGATGATTCTCAGATATAGTGAGTCCAAAAGACAGCCAAGTCAAGCGGTTTGTTTTTCGTATCCGTCCAGGTGTTCCTTATGGCATTCATAGAGGGCAAAAGCTTCGCGGATAATCTGTTTGGCAGCGTCCGGGCCAAGAAAACGCTCAATTTTGACTTCCTTGTTTTCAAGAATTTTATAGTCTTCAAAAAAGCGGCGCAAAATCCGCAGGAAGTGCGGAGGCAGCTCGTCAATAGAATGATAATGGTCAAATTCCGGATCATCAACATGGACAGCGATAATTTTGTCGTCGGCTTCGCCCTGGTCAATCATCTTCATGACGCCGATGGGGCGCACGCGCATGAGTGACAGCGGCAAAACCGTTTCCTGGCATAAAACCAGCACGTCAAGCGGGTCGTTGTCTTCGCAATAGCTTTGCGGAATAAAGCCGTAATTGGCGGGATAGTGCACCGCTGAGTATAAAATACGGTCGACCTTCAGCAGGCCGCTGAGTTTGTCGAGCTCATATTTGGTTTGCGAACCTTTCGGGACTTCAATAACGGCAGTGATAATTTCGGGTGCGTCTTTTCCGGCGCTGACGCCGTGCCAGGGATGCAGCATGATTTTTAATCCTTTAATGTAATTTTTAATGCTCCAAAAATACCCGATAATTCCCAAAAGTAAAGCATAAAAAAGGGTGCTGCTTTTTATCTTTAGGATAAATTTGCAGCACCCGATTTAGGGGGATCCCGTCACTAACCAAAGAAACCCAAGAACTTTGGTATTTGTATCGTGACGGGATTTAAATAACTTGCCGGCGCTGCTCAAAATTGTACCATGGCAAATGATAGATTTAAGCAAGTTTTAAAGAGCAGGGCCGGCGTATGGATATAAGCGATAAAAATCAAAGCTGTCCAGAAAGACAATGGAAATCCGTGTTGTGTGTATGCGGTTAAGTTAGAAGAAAACGGATTGCCTTGATTTAGATGGCTTAAAGAAAGACCTATTATATATTAAAAATTTATTTGAATAGGCGTATACAAACATGTTTTGGAAATTTTGTCAACAACTATTTTTAATTATTGAAAATAAAGGCATCTTATCCTAAACTAATCTAAAAAAGGAAGGACCAAACCGTGTTTCATTTACGCAATATATTAAAGCTTATCCGGCGGCAATTTATCCATTCGGCTTATTCTCATGAAAACACGATATATCGTCAGGCCAAAAAATTGTATTTTAATGTGGATTGTTCCGGCTTTGTAACATTTTGGTTGTCCAAATATTATCCTATGGCTTTTCAGGAAATACACAATTATGTTACGGAAATAAAAAAAGTGCCGGCAGAAGAATTTAAACGTTTATATTCTTTTGACTTCTTAGATTTTTTTAATTATCTGGACGAGCATAAATCTGTACAGTGGCAATCTTTAACAAGCGGTGAAAAATTGCAAAAAGGCGATATAGTGTCTTTCGCCCGGGTACATCCGCGGGCACGTTTCGGACATATTGCCGTTATTTTGGAAGTTTTGCGGCAGACGCCTCAAAAATGGGTCATACGCGTATGCGATTCGTCGGACTGCCTGCATGAAGATGACACGCGTTGCAAAAACATGGGTATCGGGAGCGGAATTATTCGCATTTATAATCCCGAAGCTGAAGTAAGCATCGTCAAATACAGCCGCTTGGGCAAGAAATATGAGCGTATCGTTCGTTGCGGGCGGCTGAAAGAGCTAAAAAAGGAGCCTGAATGTCAATAGAAAAAGTACGCGAATATTTTGCAAAGTATGATATGGAAAAACGCATTTTGGAATTTGACGTTTCGAGCGCAACTGTTGAACTGGCGTCTGCCGCACTCCATTGCGAACCGTGCAGAATTGCCAAAACATTGTCTTTTATGCTCAATGAACGCCCGATATTAATCGTTGCAGCGGGCGATGCCAAAATCGACAACGCCAAATACAAAGCTCATTTTGTCGTCAAAGCCAAAATGCTGGCGCCCGAGGAAACTGAACGCCTTGTCGGCCATGCTGTCGGCGGTATCTGCCCATTTGCTGTCAATGAAGGGGTAGAAGTATATCTGGATTGCTCGCTGAAAAGGTTTGAAACGGTTTTTCCGGCCTGCGGCAGCGCTAGCAGCGCCATAGAACTGACCATTCCTGAGCTGGAGAAATATGCAGCTCCCGCCGCTTGGGTAGATGTCTGCAAAAACTGGCAGTCGCCGGAGGTTGCAGCCGCCAAACACGAGTCAGAACAGGAATAAGCCCGCCGTTCATATAAACAAAACCCCGCCGCAAGGGCAGGGTTTGTGTATGTGGTCGGGACTATTGGAAGATTACGCTTCGCTGCATGTACAGGCGCGTTTTTTGCCAGCCGGCAAAACCGGCGGTACCCGCGTCCCGCCTAACGCTGGTAGTCGAACCAACGCCCGTTGGTTCAAATCCAAACTCCCAAATCCATATAAAAAAAGCACCATAAAGGTGCTTTTTTTATTTGGTCGGGACTATTGGATTCGAACCAACGGCATCTTGCTCCCAAAGCAAGCGCTCTACCAGGCTGAGCTAAGTCCCGAAACATAAATAATAATACTTTTTTTCAAAGCAAGCACGGCTCGCAGCCGGCGCCCGGACAGGCTGAGCTAAGTCCCGTCTTTCTGTTCCCTTAAATTAGCCAAATTTTTAATTTTTGCAAGCATTTTTATAAAATACTTGCTTTTACCGGCAAAAAACGTTTATCTAAACAAAAAAGGAAATGCCATGAAAACTTTTCAACGAACCAGAGAAGACTTTGTCTGCGAACATTGCGGCGCCGAAGTCAAAGGCGACGGATATACCAACCATTGCCCGCACTGCCTTTATTCCAAACATGTCGATATTAATCCCGGCGACCGTGCCGAAGAATGCGGCGGTTTGATGGAACCTGTCGATTTGGAGCTGAAAGACGGCAGATATATTCTTGTTCACCGTTGTCAAAAATGCGGTTTCACCCGCCGCAACAAAGTTGATGACGGCGATGATTTCAACGCCGTACTCAAACTTTCGCGCCTCAAGGCCGAAGCTTTAAAAGGATAAGAAAAAGGAAGCTTAACCTGCAAGCTTCCTTTTTTATTAGTTTTTCGGATTTGTGTTGATATTGAGTTTTTTCTTTTTTGTCTGTTCGGTCGGCGATTTCGGAATAGAGATATTCAATACGCCGTTGTCATATTCGGCATTGGCTTTGTCAAATTCCAAATCCCAGGGCAGGGGAATGGTACGCTTAAACATACCGTATGTAATTTCCGAGAAATAACCGCCGGAATGGTTTTGCTCGTTCTGCTGTTTCTTTTCGCCGGACAGAGTCAGATATCCGTCGGAAGAAATTTCCACATCCAGATTTTCCGGTGCGATTCCCGGAATTTCCGCAGCAACGGTGACTTCATTTTTGCTTTCGTTGACTTCGACTTTGGGTTCCAGCTCTTTCATGGCCGAATGCTGCGGAAAGTCAATCATATTCCAGAAATGGCTGATAAGGTTTTTAATGTCTCCGTGCGATTCGCCGCTTACCGGAACATTCTGGCTTTTATTGTGTGTCGTCGTGCTCAGTTGGTTATCCATAATCTCTCTCCTCATATCAGGTGTTAAACATTCCTGATATAAGCATGCACGGTGAGCGATTAAAGCTGATATTTCGGCGAAAATTATTCGTCAAATTCCTGCGACAGGACAATTCCCTTAAGCTCGCGCTTTTTCTGCCATTTTTGTTTGGCGTATTGCTGCATGTCGGCAACGGTGTCCGTTTCGTCGACAATTTCCGCGCCGAGGATGGTTTCGATAATGTCCTCAAGCGTGACAATACCCTGCCAGTTGCCGAACTGGTCGATAAC
The DNA here is from genome assembly GCA_018362935.1 of Pseudomonadota bacterium. Classification (GTDB taxonomy): domain Bacteria; phylum Pseudomonadota; class Alphaproteobacteria; order RF32; family CAG-239; genus CAZU01. The sequence continues at coordinate 15,640 of JAHALQ010000018.1, forward strand.
CAGCGCCATATGCTTATGTTCTTTGAGCATGGAGTTCAAGACGTCTTCAATCTCTGCATCGGGTGAAAAACTGTGCATCTGCCGGGCGTAGGCATCGACGACGTCGCCGTCTTTGGCATTGTATGAACTGGATTTGTGTATATAGCCGAGAAAGGTTTTTTCCTGCTCGTCGACAATCGGGAAACGCGAAAACGGCGTTTCGCTGAGAAACTTGTCAAATTCCTCAATTTTCATTCCCGGCCGCACCACATGGACAACCGTGCGCGGCGTCATAATGTCTTTGATTTTAATTTCGTCAAGACGCACCACATTGCTGATTGTCCGCGTGCGGGCTTCGTTCAGGACATTGGAAGCCTGCGCCATGCGCGCCAGTGCGCGGATTTCGTTGGGAATGTTCGCCGCATCGTTGTTAGCGGTGGTAAACCAGCGGGTAATGCTGCCGGACAGCCAGATAAAGGGCAACATAATCGTAATCATGATGTTCAGGATAATAACCATGGACGGAATCAGCTGTTTCCAGTATTTTGTTCCGATTGATTTGGGCAGGATTTCCGAAAGGACGAGAATTAAAAAAGTCATAATTCCCGAAGCCCAGCCGATATAAGCCTGGCCGTAAAGTTCCGTCACCTGGGCGCCGACGCCGGTCGCGCCGACCGTATGCGCCACTGTGTTGAGTGACAAAATGGCAGCCAGCGGACGGTCAATTTTAGCTTTGAGGAGAGAAACCTTTTTAAAGAGCTTGGGGTTGGTCTCCTCAAGCTGTGCCACATAGGACGGGACGATGGATAACAGGGCGGCTTCCATTACCGAACACAAAAAAGAAATTCCGATTGCAGCCGTTGCATAAATGATTAAAAGTAACATATTTTTCCATAGGTTGTTTAAACATGAAAATGAAATTAGCAAAAAATTTATAAAAAATAAAGAATTATTATGCTAATTTTAAACAAAAGTTGGCGAACGGAGGAAAATATGGAACCGCGTACAGCCTTGGTAACCGATTTTGACGGAACCGTCAGCCGGGACGATTTTTTTACGCTGGTTGCCGAAAAATACCTGACACCGGCGGATTTAGAGCCGTGGAGTTGCTACATGAACGGCTCTCTCAGCCATTTTGAAGCATTAAATATGGTTTTTTCCAAAATCCGTGTTCCGGAAACGGAGCTGGCAGATTTTATCGCTGCCATTCCGCTGGATCCGTTTTTCGCCGATGTTGCCGCCTACTGCTGCCTGAAAGGCATTCCTCTCTATATCTGCTCTGCCGGCTGCGATTATTACATCAATAAATTAATTGGTAATCTGATTACGCGGAACCATATTAACTTAATCACCAACCACGGCGAATACAACCCGCGTAAGGGGCTGGTTATGCAGGCGCCGCGCGACAGCCTTTTTTATGATAAAAATGTCGGCATATCGAAGGCCGGTGTTGTAAAACACTTGCAAAGCCAGGGGTTTTCCGCAGTTTTTTGCGGTGACGGTCCGCCCGACGTCAAGCCGGCGAGGATAGCGCAGACGGTCTTTGCCAGAAAATACCTGCTGGACAAATGCCGTGAAGAGAATATAATAACACAACCATTCAACTCATTCCGGGATGTTCTGGCATACCTCAAGGAGGCTTAAATGGCTTATCTTCCGTACCCCAATAAACAAATAAATATTCCCTACCTGCTCAAAATCGGCGATGGCAAGCTGCCCAAAATGGGGCGTTATCTGGTTGACAAAAACTTTAACAATATCGCCCTTTTCTGGGGCGAAGGGCTGGAAGGCGTTTTCGGCGATATCCTGACCAACAGCCTGCAGACATACGGCATCAATGTGCTTTATAAACAGGAAGTCAAATTTATCAATATTGAGGAAGTCAACAAAGTCGCGTTTAACCTGCCCAATAATATCGAGGCCATCATCGGCATCGGCGGCGGCAAGGCGCTGGATTTTGCCAAATATTGCGGCTATCTTCTCAAAATACCGTTTATCTCGGTGCCGACCTCAACGTCGAATGACGGCTTTTGCAGCCCCAACTGTTCGCTGCTTGTCGACGGCCGGCGCAAAAGCGTCAAGGCCGGCATTCCTTTCGGCGTCGTCATAGATTTGGATATTATCAAAAACTGCCCGCAGGTATATTTTTATTCCGGACTCGGTGATATGCTTTCCAAAATAACCGCTTTGTGGGATTGGAAAAAAGCGGCTCAGAAGGGCATGGCGCGCTATAACGATTTTGCGGCCCTAATGGCCTATAATTCTCTGGATTTACTGTTTATCAAACACAGTTTTGACATTAATTCGGCCGAATTTCAGCGCAGCCTGACCAATTCTCTGCTGATTTCGGGCATCGCCATGGAAATTGCCGGCACATCCCGCCCGGCCAGCGGCAGCGAGCATCTGATATCCCATGCTCTCGATGCCATTTCCAAATATCCCAAAATGCATGGGCTTCAGGTCGGCGTATCAACTTATCTGTGTGCTCTTCTTCAGGATAATCCGTCCGTGGAAAATCTGCGTGAGGTCTTTTTTAAAACCGGCTTTTTTGAGTTTGTGGAACAAAACCCGTTTGATTATCACGAATACATAGACGCGCTGCGTCTGGCTCCAACCATAAAACAGGATTATTACACTGTTTTGTCTGATAAAAATGTTTTTCAGAAGGCCGTAGACCTGATAGAGCATGATGACATTCTCCGTGCACTGATTAAAAAATCTTTATAGCCTCCTAGATATCCGTCCCGCGGTGATTAAATTACACCTGCATTTAAAATCACATTTAAGGGGAGGATAAAACGTGACTGCGGAAGCAAATATTACCACATTTTACAAATTGGAAGACGGTTACACGATTACGCGCCTGGATGCCAGAGAGTGTAATCTGATTTTTCGTGACAAGAATCATGACATTGTGGCGATATTAGACGGCTGCCGCGGAAACCTCACAAATATCAATCCCTATAAAGGGCGCAATCTTAACAGCCGCGAAAAAAGCCTGCTGCATCGTTTTATCCGCTCGGCAAACTTGCGTATCAATAATGAAATGGCCGATTTCCTCGGGATTTCAATCCTGCGTTACGGCGATGGGCGCGAGGAATATCTTTCCGAAACGGAATTGAAGCAGCAGCTTGCCGACCGACTTACTTGTTCGGGATTATATGTCGGCAGACTGCGCATGCATACCTTAAAAATAAAGGATTTTTCCAAAAGCGGAATTTACAACCTCAGCAATGCCAAAATTAAAAAACTGGTGGTCGGAGAACATTGCGACTTGCTGCTCGATTTGCGTGACAACCGGCACATAGAAGCTGTGCGTATCGGCGAAAATTTCAGCGGCAGTCTGAATTTGTCACGCAGCAATATTGAAAGTGTCATCATGGGCAACAACTGCCGCTGCGATCTGACGGTGACCGAAAGCCGCCGCTGTTTTAATCTGATTATTGCCGATGTATACAGCGGCAATTTGAATGTTCGTGACTGTTGTTTTCATAATGTAAAAATCGGTTATTACTGCTATGCCGTTATAAATTTTGCGGAAAACTGGGGACGCCGCGACATAAGCATCGGAGATTCTTTCCGCGGCAGCCTCACGCTTGACGATGTCGAAGTCTACAGCCTCAATCTTGGCAAAGACTGCAAAGGCAAGATCAGTATCAAAAGCCGTACCCCCGAACGCGGCAGCAAGGAAATTCATATTGCCGAAGATTTTGCCGGCACGCTGGATTTACAAAACGCCGTCAGCGTGGAACGCATTGAAGTCGGCAGCCATGCCCGCGGTCGTTTTAACCTGTTCGGCAATCACGGCATAAAAATTGCCAGATTTGATAAATATTTTAATGGTTACGCTGATTTTTCGGATTCTTCGGTTGAGTATGTCAGCGCCGATTACGGCAGCAGCGGTGATTTTGTGCTCAACAAATGCGACAAACTGGTGCTTCTGGAGTTGCCGCGTTATAAAAATTCAAACATTGTCACCGAGAAAAAACCGATAGAAATTGCCAGCGACAATCGCAGCCTGTATTACCGTTTTTTGCCGCGTTATCTTCCTCCGGCTTATTTCTCGTCATTTTATCACAAAGTCTACCGCAATCTGAAAGGGTTGTTTTCGTAATTGCGCTGTTAACAATTGTGACACTTTTGTTACAAAAAGCTTGTTATAAAAGCGCGGATATGGTATAAATAAATATATAGATACTCTGCTTAAATAGGAGGTTATTATGATGAAAAATGCTTCTGGTCACGGTTCGTCATTTTTGGACAGGATTGCTGGCCCCGAAATCACCAAGGATGAGATTTTCGAGGCTTTGTTTGATGCCCGCGGCTATGGTTCGGATATCAATACACGGCATGTGTTTTTTCAAGAAGTGATCATCAAATTTAATGCCTCGAAGGCGAAAGCCGTTATTAAAAACCACGTTCCTTATGAAACCGACAGCCATTATGTTGATGTTGCCTTGTGGCGATATGCCGAGATTGGCGGGGACATCAAATCGTTTGACAAAGATTTAGAAATTGCCAAAGAAAAATATGCAAAAACTCATCAATTTATACACCGGATAGCTGCGGAAAAAATCCGCGCCCGCGCATAATTTGGCAATAAAGGGGAAAATCCCGTCTGAACCGTCAGACGGGATTTTTGGTTGAGCGTTTCGGCAGGGATGTCAGGGCGATTCCGAAAATAATCAGCAGGCCGCCCCAGATTTGCGAGGCATAAATCTTTTCGTGGAGAATAAAATAGGCCTCAATGCCGCTGAACAGCGGAAGCAGATAATAGATGACGCCGGTTTTGATATTGCCGATTTTATTCAGAGCCGAATTCCATGCCAGGTATGAAATAACCGAATTAAAAATGCCGAGGTAGAAAAAGACCGCAAAATCGATTTTCTGCAAATGCCTGAGGCCGGAAATGCCGACGGTCGTCATCATAAACGGATAAATGATAATCAGCCCGACGATAACCGTTGCGGCCAGCATCGTTGCCTGGTCGATTTGCGACGGCCGTTTGGATTGGAGCAGGGAATACACCGCAAAACAAAAGGTATTAATCAGCATCAGGCCGTCACCGCTGACAAACTTAAAATCGGCCAGCTGCGTAAAATCGCCGCGCAGGATAATTGTCAGTACGCCGGCAACGGCAATAAGCAGGCCGATAACCTGTTTTGCTTCAATCGGCGTTTTCAGAAACATCCATGACATCACCACCAGAAATATCGGCCCGGTAACATCCAAAAGCCCCATATTAATGGCAGATGCCGTATGCCCGGCATAATAAATCAGGGTATTGTCCCAGACAATGCCGGTCAGCGCCAGAGCCAAAACCAGCCAGGCGTTCTCAAACAGCAGCCGGAAATTGCGCCTGAGGCCGTTCCAGGCCAGCGGCACCAATATGAATGCGGCAATAAACCACCTGCCGAAAGCAATTTCGAACGGCTGTAACGACGTTGCAAAATAGCTTGCGATGATAATGTTGAAACTCCAAAAGAAGATAGCGGTTACAGCTAATAAATATCCCATGCGGACCTCCTGAAAATAATGCCATAAATATAGGCGCTTCAAGCCCGTTTCCAAGGCAGAAGCCGCAGCGGGCTGGCCGGATGCAATAAAAACCCCGCTTTGCGCGGGGTTTTTTATGATATCAGATATTTTCTTCCAGTCCCAGATTACGGTATTTAATGCGGACGTCATATTCCGCACCGTAAGACTGTATCAGCTCGTCGGCGATTGTCTGGTTGATATCCGCCAGATAATTGTTGCGCAGGGCTTCCGTTTCTTTGGCGGTGGGTTTGCGCTCTGCCTGGATAATTTTGGAAGGAACCGCAATAATGAATTCATCCCCGTTATTAAAGGTTTTGGGCATGTTCAAAGATTCCTGAAACAGTTCGTTCATCTGCACCGGCGACAGAGCGGCCAGCTGCTGGTTTTTCTTCAGCGGAGCCGACGTTTTGAACCCGATGTTGAAACGGGCAGCCACATCCGCCAGTTTGTCGCCGTTTTCAAGGTCGTGGGTAATGTCGTTAACCAGCTCTTGGGCAATCGCCGATTTTTCATTGGCTTCCCACAGTTTGACAATATCCCCGCGGACGCTGTCCACGTCCTTAAGACGGGCTTCGTGCACTTCGCCAATCTTAACCAGTGCAAAGCCTTCGTCTGTTTCCAATACCTGCGAGGTTTCGCCGCTGTTATAAGAAAAGGCGGTATCAATAAAGTCAGGCGTTGCGATAAGGGCTTTGTCCGCGGCGGCGGCTGTTTTGGCAGATCCGTCTTCGGTCAGTCCCGAAACTTTGTGAATTTGCGCTTTGTATTCCTGGGCGATTTGCTCAAGCGAAGCGCCTGCGCCAAGCTTATCTTCAATCTCGGCAATGGTATCCCCGGCCTGTTCATAAGCTTTGTCTTTGCGGATGGCATCGACAATTTTGCTGCGAACGCTGGCCAGAGTAGTTTCTTTCTTGGGCGCAACGGACACGACTTTCATAATGTGCCAGCCAAGGTCTGATTTGACAGGACCGGCAATTCCGCCTATCGGGAGTTCAAATACAGCGTCGCTCATGTCGGCAATCAGCATATCTTTGCTGACATTGCCGAGTTCGGTCGAAGCTTTGTCCTGTTTGGCGATGTCTTTGGCAACGCTGTAAAAGTCGGTGCCTTTGTCCAGAGCAGTTCTGGCTTTGTCGGCATCTTCCCGGTTGTCAAAAACCATTTGCAAAACGTTGCGGCTTTCCGGCGTGACGTATTCATTGATGTTTTCGTCGTAATAGGCTTTTATCTCGTCTTCTGACGGCATATAGCTGCTGGCAAGCTGGTCGGCCGAGAAGGTAATAAAGGAAATGTCGCGGCTTTCCGGTTCCTCAAACTGCCCGGCAAAATCCTGATAGTATTGTTCAAGCTCGTCGGCAGAAATGCTGCGGTCTATTTTCATCGCGGCGGGCTTGACGGTGACATATTGAAACACTTTGCGCTGTCCGTCGAGTTTGGCAATATAATCATTCATGAAGGCCGGCAGTGTCATGCCTTCGACCGGCGAAGCCACAATGTGCTGTTTGATAATATCGCGGCGCAGCGTGTCAATGTATTGCTGTTCGCTCCAACCGGATATACTGAGCATGCGGCGCATCTTTTCAAGGCTGAAGCGGCCGTCTGCATCGGCAAATTCCGGCTGAAGATAGATAATTTTGCGAACCAGCTCGTCGCTGATGCTGATGTCGTTGTCATCCGCAGCCTTTTGGATGATGGCGTTGATAACGTTTTTCTGAACAATTTCAAGCATCATGGCATTCTTCATCTCGTCGGAGATTTCAGCGCTGTCGCCGAGCAATGCTTTTGCCGTCTGAATCTGCTGATTGAGCTGGGCGTTGATTTCGTCGCGGTAAATAACCGTGTCGTCGACTTTGATAATCGGGCGGTTGGCATTGGCTCTGCCCAGATAGCCGGAGATTCCGAACAAAGACATAAACGAAAGGGCTGTCAGAATCAAAATTCCCTTAACCCAGAAACTGTCCTGAAAACTTCTAATTTTTGTAATCATCAGCATATATCCCATTTAAAAGTATCATTACTGTGCGCGATTATAGCAATATTCATAATTTATACAACTCTATTCAATAGTTGTTGAAAAGTTTTTTTGACTGTGATAGAAGATGTGCATGTTTTTTTTGAAAAGAAAAGGAATAGACAAATGGCTCGTAAGAAACTGATTGCTGGTAACTGGAAAATGAACGGCCTGACGGCTGACGGCGTAGCTTTGGCCAAAGGTATTGCCGCCGAGGTAAAGGCCTTGGGCAAACCGCAGTGCGAATTTTTGGTGTGTCCGCCGTTTACGCTGTTGGCCGCTGTCAAAAAGGCTCTGCGCGGCGCCAAAGTTGCTCTTGGTGCGCAGGATTGTCATTTTAATGTCAAAGGGGCGCACACCGGCGATGTCAGTCCGCTGATGCTGACTGATTTGGGCTGTACTTATGTTATTCTCGGGCATTCCGAACGCCGCGCCGATCACGGCGAGACAAATGAACTTGTTTGCAAAAAGGCCGAGGCGGCTCATCAGGCCGGCCTCAAAACGGTCATCTGCATCGGTGAAACGCTGGAACAGCGCGATGCCGGCAAGACCATTGATGTCTGCACTCAGCAGATTCTCGGTTCTGTCCCCGATGATTCGACGGCGGCCGACACCGTTATCGCTTATGAACCGGTTTGGGCTATCGGCACCGGCAAAACCCCGACTGCGCAGGACGTGGAAGACGTTCACGCCGCTGTCCGCAAAGTACTCTCTAAAAAACTCGGCAAAGGCAATGCCAACAAAATGCGCATACTCTACGGCGGTTCGGTCAAACCGTCCAACGCCAAAGAGTTCTTGTCGCTTCCCGATGTTGACGGAGCCCTTATCGGCGGCGCCAGCCTCAAAGTTGAGGACTTTATGGCCATTGCCAAAAACTCCGGCTGTTAATTAAATAATTAGAAAAAGGAAAAAACAATGGGTTCTGTTTTATTGGTTATTCACCTGCTTGCATGTATCTTTCTGGTTGCCGTCATTCTGCTTCAGCGTTCTTCCGGCGGCGCTTTGGACGGATTGGGCGGCGGCAGCGGCGCATCCAGTTTTCTGAATGCCCGCGGCACCGGCAACTTTCTGACCCGCACCACGGCGATTTTGGCGGTAATTTTGTTCTGCACCAGTATTTCTTTGTCATTGTATTACAAAGGCATGCACCGTCAGAGCGGCTCTATTCTGGAAAACGCCCCGGTTCAGACCGAACCGGCAGCTTCGAGCGCACCGCAGGCTCCGGTCGCAGGCAAATAGATGAACGGACTTCACAACATACGCAAAGGCACCTTTTCAGGAGGTGCCTTTGTCACTTTAAAACAAGACTGAATTTAGAACGTAAAAGGATAGGCAAATGTCTGAAAAAACAAAATTTATCTTCATCACCGGCGGTGTGGTTTCCTCTTTGGGAAAAGGTCTTGCCTCGGCTTCGCTGGCATCGATTTTGCAAGGGTCGGGCTTTAAGGTCAGAATGCGCAAACTGGATCCGTATCTGAACGTTGACCCCGGTACCATGAGCCCGTATCAGCACGGCGAAGTTTTTGTGACCGACGACGGTGCCGAAACCGACCTTGACCTCGGTCATTACGAGCGTTTTTCCGGCGTTGCCTGCCACAAGACAGACAGTATAACCACCGGTAAGATATATCAGCGCGTCATCGACAAAGAGCGCCGCGGCGACTATCTCGGTGCGACCATACAGGTTATTCCGCATGTCACCAACGAAATTAAGGATTTTATTTTGTCCGATATAACCGACGAGGACTTTGTCTTGTGCGAAATCGGCGGCACCGTCGGCGATATTGAGGGACAGCCTTATCTGGAAGCGATTCGTCAGGTTGCCTATGATTTGGGACGCGACCGCGCCATGTTCATCCATGTGACGCTTCTGCCCTATATTCCGGCAGCCGGCGAACTCAAAACCAAGCCGACTCAGCATTCGGTCAAGAAGCTGCAGGAATACGGAATACAGCCGGATATGCTGCTGTGCCGCTCGCAAATGGCTATACCCGAGGGCGAAAAACGCAAAATCGCATTGTTCTGCAATATCCGCGAAGAAAACGTCATTGCCGCGCTGGACGTCAGCAGCATTTACCAGGTGCCGCTGTCCTACGCTGCCGAAGGCATGGGCCGTCAGGTCTGCAAACACTTCGGTATTCACCTCGAGCATGAACCGGATTTGAGCAAATGGCAGAATATTATTGAAACAATCCGCCATCCGGAAGGCGAGGTGAGAGTAGCCGTCGTCGGCAAATATACTCAGCTGCTTGAGGCTTATAAATCGCTGAATGAGGCGTTGACCCACGGCGGCATTGCCAATAAATACAAAGTCAAAATCAAATGGATAGATTCCGAGCTTCTGGAACAAGTTGAAAATTTGGACGAACAGCTCGGCGATGTCAGCGCGATTTTGGTGCCGGGCGGTTTCGGCAAACGCGGTACCGAAGGCAAAATCAACGCTATACGTTATGCCCGCGAGCATAAGATTCCGTTCCTGGGCATTTGCTTCGGCATGCAGATGGCGGTTATCGAAACGATGCGCAATGTTGCCGGAATCAAAAATGCCGGCACCACAGAGTTTGATTCGGAATGCGAACCGGTTGTCGGCCTGATGACCGAATGGGACAAGGAAGGCGCAAAAGAAATCCGCCATAAGGATGGCGATTTGGGCGGCACCATGCGCTTGGGCGCGTATCCTTGCGTTTTGGCACCGAATTCTTTTGCCTGCAAAGCTTATGGAACGGATAAAATTTCCGAGCGCCACCGCCACCGTTATGAAGTCAACATGAAATATGAAGACACGCTGCGCCGCGCCGGCATGAATATTTCCGGCAAATCGCCTGACGGTAAACTGCCCGAGATAGTCGAAATTCCGGATCACCCGTGGTTTGTCGGCGTCCAGTTCCATCCCGAACTGAAATCAAAACCTTTCGCGCCGTCGCCGCTGTTTGTGGCTTTTATCAAGGCCGCCATTGACAAGAGCCGTTTACTCTAGTAGTTAGAACTAAAGGGCAATGAGTAGAAACTAATGAGATTAAAGTCTTGGATATTATGCGCAATATTATTGGTCTGGCCGTTGGACGGACGGGCGGATTTTGCCGGATACTGGCAGGATTTGCAGAAAGACGTTGCCAAAGTATGGGATTCGGAAGAATATGACATGTATATTCCGCTCTATGCATGGCATAACCGTCTGGCTTATGATCAGAAACATATTGACAAATACAATGAAAACCCCTGGGGCTTTGGCCTGGGCAAATCTTATTATGATGACAAAGGCAACTGGCACAGTCTTTATGTCATGGCGTTTAAAGATTCCAATGACTATGCCGAAACTTTTTTCGGTTATGCCTGGATGAAGTACTGGTATGTCAACTGCAACCGCGATTTGCGCGTTGGCGTAGGCTATACGCTCGGACTGACGCAGCGCCATGAATGGAATTATATTCCGGTGCCGGCGCCGCTGCCTTTGGCCGGTATAGAATATAAACGCGTTGCTTTGCAGGCGGCTTATGTTCCGGGCGTTAAAAATGACGGCAACGTTTTGTTTATCTGGAGCCGGATAGCGATTAATTGATTTTTATGCGAAAGGAAGCTTTTTATGGAACAAAAAACTGTTAAGATCGGAAACTTTGAAATAGGCAACAAACTGCCGCTGGCGTTGCTGGCCGGGCCGTGTCAGATTGAAAGCCGCCAGCATGCGATTGATATGTGCGGCGCAATGGTGGAAATCACCCGCGAACTGGGAATAAACTATGTTTTCAAGGCTTCTTTCGACAAAGCCAACCGCACTTCGATAAACACCCCGCGCGGCGTCGGTCTGGAAGAGGGTATGCGCACTTTTGACGAAATCAAAAAACTGTACAATAACATCCCGATTGTGACCGACATTCATGAAAATGAACAATGCGCGATTGTTGCGCCCCATGTTGACATGCTGCAAATTCCGGCTTTTTTGTGCCGCCAGACCGATTTGGCAATTGCCGCGGCTAAAACCGGCAAAGTTATTAACATTAAAAAAGGCCAGTTTTTGGCGCCTTGGGATATGAAATCTCTGGTTAAAAAAGTTGAAGATTCCGGCAATATGAACGTTTGCCTGACCGAACGCGGCGCCAGCTTCGGATATAACACGCTGGTGACCGATTTCCGCGGCCTTCCGCGCATGGCCAAAGATACCGGCTGCCCGGTCATCTTTGATGCGACCCATTCGGTACAGCAGCCGGGCGGGCAGGGAACGACTTCGGGCGGCCAGCGCGAATATGCGCCGGTATTGGCGCGCGCGGCGGTTGCCGTCGGCGTGGCGGCCGTATTTATCGAAACTCACGATAATCCGGACAAAGCTTTGTCAGACGTTTCCATGAAGGAAACCCGCCTTTTTTATCACAGAATAATGACCGCCTCTATGATGGCAATGCACCCTAAATACATGAGGATGCGTGCCCTTTTTTCACAGAGATACGCACGCCTGCGGTAAAATGCCAAATAGCCGCGGTATACCTTTTGTTTGTACGGCAGGGGTTTTTTACTTCCCAGCCTGGCATAGGCATGCATGTAACCATAATACAAAAGATAATGTACCGCGCCGCAGCCCCATGTTATTGCCAGCAAAAGCAAAAAACAGGCCTCGCCGAAGCAGGCTGTCAGCACTCCCATAAGAATACTGACAAAAATCCAATGTCTTGTTCTCATAGGCTCAGGGAATGGTTAATCAATACAATAAACAAAATTACGCCGGCTTCCAGCAGCAGGGCGGTTGCCATTGAACGCTGCTGCCGGGTGACAATAGTCCAGTGTAATCTCTGACGCCGGTTGGTGCTTTTTAACCGGCTCAGAAAAAACGCGGTGATCAACATAATAAAAGCCACTGACGCCAATCCCGCGACAATCTCTTTGACATTATACCAATTGATATTAGGCCAGAGAATAGCAAATTTGGCAAATGCCCACAACGCGGCGAGCCATGTAAGGGCAAAGAACCACAGGTTGGCTCTTGACGCTTGTTTAATGATAGTTCTCATTTTCTTGGGTTTTTAATAATTTAATACTTGTTTTGTTTAGATAACTCCAAGATAGTTATTTTTGTCCAAAACGTCAAGTGAATTTTGCAGAATCCGATTGACGCGGCAGGGCAAAAAACATACACTGGAGCACGGAGGAAACATGCAGTTTACGGACGAAGGATATATCATAAATATGCGCCGGCACGGAGAACACGGGCTGATTCTCAGCCTCGTCAGCCGAACCCACGGCAAAGTGACCGGTTTTGTCCGCGGCGCCGTCAGCAAAAAAAATTTATCCACATTTCAGCTCGGTAATCTGGTTGAATTCAGCGCTTACGCGCGGGTAGATAACAATATGCTGGCGCTGCGCGCTGAACTCAAAACCCCGTTTGCCGTCCATTTCCTTGCCGATGCCGACAAACTGCGCGTCCTGACTTCTTTTTGTGCATTGTCCGATGTCTGTATGCCCGAGCTTCAAAATCTCGAAAGGTTTTACTATTACGTTGAGAGTTTTTTTAATCTGATAGATGAAGATAATTGGCTAACGCATTATTCTTACTTTGAATATCATCTTATGGAGTTTCTGGGCATCGGGCTTGACCTGAGCGAATGCGCCGCCACCGGAACAACCGAAAATCTGGAATACGTATCGCCCAAAACCGGCAAAGCGGTCTGCGCGGAAGCAGGTTTTCCGTATCGTCACAAGTTATATAAATATCCCCGTTATATCTTGGAGCAGAATTATGCGCCGGCACCGTGCGAGCTGGCGGATTTGCTTAATTTGACAGAGTTTTTCCTCTATAAAAACTTTTTTGCGACTCATAACTTGAAATTTCCCGAATGCCGTGCTAATTTGGGAAAAACTTTGTCAGAGCGGAGCTTTGACGCAGAAGGAAACTAAGAAATATGGTCGAACAGGAAGAAAAAGTCAAAAACGTCTCTATGGCCGAGGAGTTAAGCTCGCGCTATTTGTCTTATGCGATGTCCACCATTGTCGCGCGTTCGCTGCCCGATGTCCGCGACGGGCTGAAGCCGGTGCACCGCCGCCTGCTTTATGCCATGCGCCAGCTGCATCTTGACCCGAAATCAGGTTTTAAGAAATGCGCCCGCGTGGTCGGCGATGTCATCGGTAAATACCACCCGCACGGCGACAGCGCCGTTTATCAGGCAATGGCGCGTCTGGCGCAGGATTTTTCTGTCCGTTATCCGCTGGTTGACGGGCAGGGCAACTTCGGCAATATTGACGGCGACGGACCGGCCGCCATGCGTTATACCGAAGCCCGCCTGACCGAGTTTGCCATTGCCTTGATGGAAGGGCTTAATGATGACGCGGTTGATTTCCGCGATACTTATGACGGCGAAGAGTCCGAACCGGTGGTTATGCCCGGCGCCGTTCCCAATTTGCTGTGCAACGGTTCTTCCGGTATTGCCGTCGGCATGGCGACCAATATTCCGCCGCACAACTTGTCGGAAGTCTGCGATGCGCTGCTGCTGCTTATTGAAAAGCCGGAAATCGAAATTGAACCGCTGGTGCGCAAAATTAAAGGCCCGGATTTTCCGACCGGCGGTATTATCGTCGATAAATTTTCGGCTATTCTCGATGCTTATAAACAGGGCAAAGGCAACTTCCGTATTCGTGCCAAATGGGAAAAAGAAGACCTCGGCATGGGGCAGTATCAGATTATTGTCACCGAAATTCCCTACCAGGTCGTCAAATCCAAACTGATTGAGAAGATAGCCCAGCTGCTGCAGGACAAAAAAGTACCGCTCTTAAGCGACATCCGCGATGAATCGACGCATGACGTGCGGATTGTTCTGGAGCCCAAAAACCGCAATGTCGACGCCAACATGCTCATGGAACTGCTGTTCAAGCAGACCGAACTTGAAATCAGGTTTAACATGAATATGAACGTTCTTGATTCCGACGGCGTGCCCCGGGTTATGGGAATTAAGGAAGTTTTGCAGGAATTTCTGCGCCATCGCCGCAATGTTTTGGTACGCCGTTCCAATTACCGTCTGTGCAAAATCAACAACCGCCTGGAAATTTTGTCGGGCTATTTGATTGCCTACCTTAATCTGGACGAGATTATCCGCATCATCCGCGAGGAAGAAGAACCCAAACAGATGATGATGCAGAAATTTGACCTGACCGAAAATCAGGCCGAGGCGATTTTGAACATGAAGCTGCGTAATTTGCGCAAGCTTGAGGAAACCGAAATCCGCCGCGAATTTGACGATTTGTCGGCAGAAAAAGCCGGTTTGGAAACCTTGCTCGGCAGCGAAGAGCTTCAATGGCAGAAAATTGCTTCCGAAGTTAAGGACATCCGTGAAAAGTTCGGCAAGAAAACCGCGCTCGGACGCCGCCGCACCGAATTTGCGGAAGTTTCCGACGATATCGAAATTTCGATTGAGGCGCTGGTCGAGAAAGAACCGATAACCGTCATCCTGTCGCAAAAGGGCTGGATACGCTGCACCAAAGGCCACAATGACTTGCATGAAGATTTCAAGTTCAAGGACGATGACAGCCTGCTGATGGCGATTCATGCCCAGACCACGGACAAAATCATCTTGCTCGACAATTCCGGGAAGTTTTTTAATATATCCGGCAGCGAGATTCCCAGCGGCCGCGGTTTCGGCCAGCCGCTGCGCCTGATGGTCGATTTGGGAAATAATGACAATATAGCCGACATGTTTGTTTTCGAGCCCAAGGCGTCATATCTGATAGCATCGACCGGCGGCCACGGTTTTGTCATTGATGAAAACCATATCATTGCCCAGACCCGCAGCGGGCGCAAAATTATGAATGTGGCGGACGGCGAAAAGGTTGTGTTCTGTAAGAAAATAGAGGGCGATATGGTGGCCGTCGTCGGCGAAAACCGCAAACTGCTGATTTTCCCGATGGAAGAAGTCCCGACCATGGCGCGCGGCCGCGGCGTTGCGTTGCAGAAATACAAAGACGGGCGTCTGGCCGATATTCAGATATTCAAAAAAGAAGAAGGCTTTAAATTTGCCCGCTCCGGCGGCGTTAAGGTTGAAACGGACTTGCTGACATGGATTGGCCATCGCGCCCAGGTCGGCAAGCTGGTACCGTTCGGTTTCCCCAAAAACAACCGCTTTTTGGGATAAATCCGCTGATATTCGGATAGGGGCTTGACATTTAGGGTCAGCCCCTTTATTTTATTCCGGTAATTAACGGGAGTTTTTTGGAATGTTTTCTATTTTGCATGACATATGCAAACGAAAAATGACCGCCGGAATTTAAGTTCCGGCCGGGGACGCTCCCTTGTCCTCTATGCCTGTCTTCAAGGCTACTTATCCTGATTTTTGAATTTTAATGTTTGTTGCATAGAGGAAAACCATGTTTGCTGATCCCATATTGATGAGTGCCCGTCTGCCGAAAACCGGCCAGCCTTATATAGTCCGCCGCCTGAATGAGAAAGATATTTTTGCCGTAACCGGCCTGCATCAGATTATTCTGGACAACCTGCGCCCCGGGCAGGAGTGTTTTATTCACCGCAAAAAAACCAGCGACTTTATGCGTATTCTGGAAAATCCGAACCAATTGTTTATCGGCGCTTTCTGCGGGGAAGAGCTGATGGGTTATGCTTCGGCAAATTTTATCAATCACGATAATTTCGATGAGGTTTTGCCGGGTTTCGCGCTGGATTATGAACCGGATAAAATCGCCGTGCTGGAACAGGCTTCGGTCAACCCGGCTTACCGCGGCAACAATCTGGCTTCGGCGATGAACGCCCTGCGCCAGAAAATAGCGTATCGTGAATACGGCCGCCGCTATGCCGTGACCATGGTTGACATCAAAAATTTTTACAGCTACCGCAACGGTTTCAGAAACGGCATGTGCATTACGCAGGCAGCCGTTGACCCGGCCGACGGCGGCCACGTTGTCTACATGGCCAAGGAAATCGGGCGGGAAACGCGTTTTAACATCAGCCATATCCCGCAGGAACTGTCATATGCCGAAATGGACATTGCCAATGTCAGCGCGTTGGTGGAGCAGGGCTATGTTGCCCGCGGATATGACGACGCGCGCCGGAAAGTTCTGTTTGGCAAAACAAATGACTTTAAATATAAAATCCGCGATGCTAAATTGGAATTGCCGGCAGCCTTTCTTTTGTCAAAAGCCGCGATTCAGGGAGTCAAATGAGCGAAATTTTGTTTGAATACGTCCGCCAGGGGCAATACGTCAAAGTTACGGCGATTGAGCCGGAAACCTGTACCGAGGTCAGCGTCGTCGTGCCGGTTAGCCTCAGTCAGGAGCAGATGCAGATTCAGGCTCTGAACCGCCTGAACTATGTTTTGAAGAAAAAAGCCGGAGAATAATATTCCGAAGAGATTCCCGTGTGGATAAAATGCGATTTTGCGCGCATAAATATTTCCCTTTTAAAAATTATGGATTAATATAGCCTCAGCCCGAAAGGGTGTGGGGAATATTATCTGTACATGGGGAAAATATAGATGTCCAGTCAAACAGCCGGCGGTAGCCGGCCAAAAGCCAATAACAGCCTTCCGCAATTTATGAACGAACAGCCTGTTTATACCGAGATTGAAGAAGAACAGTCATGGCTGAACAATAATCTGCATAAGCTGATGATATCGGTCAGTATTATCTGGTTTGCCGTGGTGCTCATTTATATTACGCAGTTTTTCGGCTGGTCCAACCTCTTTTTGATGATGCCCGACGAGTTTGGCGGCTTTTTGGCCGGCATAACTTTGCCGCTGGCAATTATCTGGGTTGTTATGGCCTATATTGACCGCGGCACGTCTTTCAAACAGGAAGCCAAGTTTCTGCGTGCTTATATGAACCAGCTGGTTTATCCCGAAGACGGCGCTCCCCAGACCGCCAAAGCCATGGCCGACGCCATTCGCTCGCAGGTTGTGGAATTGCAGCAGGTTTCCAAGGCCGCGACCGAACAGACCGCCGCCATAAAAGACGGTATGCGTGCCAATATTGCGGAACTTTCCAAATTGATTGCCACGCTGGATACCTATTCTTCCAAAACGATTGTCGAACTGAGCGACAGCGTCAAATTAATTTCCCAGAATTTTGACATTATTACCGGCAAGGCTCAGACTGCTGTTGCCGGTTTCAATGAAATGAACCGCGATATGTCGGCGGGTGCCGCTGATATTGAGAACAATCTGGGCAGCCTGTTCAGTAATCTGCTCCCCAAGATTAAAGAAATAAAAGATGCGGCGGGATTTTTGCAGGAAATTTCCGATGCCAACAACCACTCAATGATAAAAGCCAACGAAATTTTACGCCAGTTTAACGGCGAAGCTTCCGCCAACCTCAACAATCTTGGCGAATCTTTGTCGGCGCAAACTTCCATGCTGCAAAATGTGGCGCAAACGGCCATTGAAAACTGCGGCCTGATTAAAAAAACTGTTTCTTCCGAGGTTGAAAGCCTTGGTACTTTGGTTGAAGCCCACGCCGGCCGGCTGGAAAAAGCGATTGCCTCGGCCAATGAGGTTTTGAAAGCCAAAGTTGACGAGCTCGGCAAAAAAGCCGCGGATAAGATTGGCGATATAGACAACAGCTTGCAAAAAGCAATGCTGGGATTGGACAGCTCTGTTGACAACCAGGTTAAAAAAGTCGAAACCGCAATGGGCCGCCACAGCCATGAACTTGTCGGGCTGATAAAGGCGCTTGACGATAAGGCCGAAAGCGTTAATGACAAGCTTTCGGTTCATGGCAGCCTTTTGGCGCAGGAAATCGACAAGCTTATGGTCAGGAGCAATAATCTTGAAGAAAGCATTGCCACGCAGGTTTCCAAAATGAATAACGTTTCGGCGCAGGTCGTCGATGCCATGCAGCGCGTGGATATGTCAATGGAAAGCAACATCAGCGCTCTGCGTGAAAAGAGCGCCATGGCTAATGATGATCTGACCCATTATATCGATACGCTTCAAGACAAGACCGGCGAACTGGACCGTCTCAGTGCAGATGTGCTTGACCGCGCGGCGCAGGCCGGTGATGAACTGATTGCCCGTCATAAGCACATCAAAGATACGATTGCCGGCGCCGGCGCCCAGCTGCAAGCCTTGAATGAGGCGATTGAGGCTTCGGCGGCCAATTTGCGCCAACAGTCGGCTGAATCGGCGTCCGGCATGAACAATATTGCCGAGGCGATGCAGAAACATGCGGCTTTGCTGACGGAAACAACATCAATTGTTGTTGCCCAAAGCCAGGTCAGCGAAACATCCTTGGCTCAGCAGCAGAAAAACATTACCGCTTCGGCGGCGCGGGTTGAGGAAATCAAAGCCGAACTCAAACGCCAGATTGACGAGCTATCTACGGCTTCAGCCTTGTTGGAAAGCGATGCTGCGGACGCGGTGGACAACCTCAAACAAAACATCTCGGTGATGCTCGCTTCCTGCAATGAGGCAATCAACAAAAGCCGCGCCATTAATGACAACCTGGCGGAGCAGGCAAACTTGTTTGATGCTTCGGCCAATCGCACTTTGTCCAAGGTAACACAGTTTGAAAGCGTTCTGACAGTCCAGAACCAGAATATGGACGACTTGTCAAAGCTGGTCAGCGACCGCGCGGCCAATGTGGAGGAAGTATTGGCTCGCCAGCATAAAAATATCAGCGATATGACACAGATTTCGCAGGAAACCCTGACCAGGGCGATGAACTCGTTTGAAGAGCAGGGCAAGAGCCTTAGCGATATCTCTCGTTCGGCAGCCTCATATGTTGCCGACGTCACCCAAAGCCTTGATGACAAAGCGGCTTCGCTGGATATTCTTTTCAAACAGCAGGAAGATGAATTTTACAGTTTCTGCGACAAGATTGCCGAAAATGCCGAGATAATGAAGGAAGCGCTTAAAAAGCAGGTCGGCATAATCGAACAAAGTGCCGATAAGGTTTTTGCGCGTATGGTTATGCTTGAGGAAGACACCTCGCGCCATGCGGATTCAGTTGTTGCCAATTCCACTCAGTCGATTGAGCGTTTGAACGAAATAGAAAATCTGATTAGCGCCAAAAATGAAGCAATTTCCAAAATGGTCGGCGATGTTTCGGGCAATTTGCATGATATTATGCATAAAATTCAGGAAACGACAGGCATTTTTGGTGCCAATGCCAAACAGTTGCGCGAAGAAGCAGCCAAATCGAGTCAGGGAATCCTTTCCAGCTGCGCGGATTTGTCGACGGCGCAAAGCGGCTTGTCCAAAGAAACGTCAAACGTAGCCAAACTGATTAACGAGCATGCCAAAAATATTGATATGTCGATGATGAAGGCGCAGACGCAGGGTGAAGAAATCAACAAAATGCTGTCTGCTCAGGCTGAAAACCTCACCGAAGTTGCCAATACGCTGGCAACCCAGAGCCGCCTGGGAGAGAGTTCGCTTGCCCAGCAGTATCAGTACCTGTCCGACGCATCTGTTCAGGTTGCGGAAAAAATGCGTGAAATAAACGATCAGTTTAAGGCCAATACTTCGGGCATGTTTGAAATGACGACCAAACTGGCCTATGAGTTTGACGTTCTCGGCGACCGCCTGATAAAAGCCGGCGACGATGTCAGCAAAGCCTCCAAAACATCGATGAAGAGCATGGATCAGGTCAACCTGACGCTCACGCAGAATACCGAAGATCTGGAGCAGGCCATCCGCGGCTCGCTTGAACAATTCGGTAAAGTTTTCAAAGAGTACGAAAAATATCTGGCCGGATTTAACACCGTCACCGCAGAAACCAGCACCAGTGTTTATGAGATAAACAATCTCATTACCGACCAGAGCACCAAAATGGTCAAGATTTCTGATGACACCAAAAAACTGGTCGACTGTTTCAATACCGTGCTTAACGATACCTCTAACGCTTTGGCCGTGCGGGCGAACGATGCCTATGACAAAGTCAAGGGGCTGGGCAAAGATTTGAAAAATCTGGGTATGCAGATGGAAGAGGCGGCCAAGGTCAGCGCAACGCATCTCACGACGTCGGGCGACAAACTGCGCGCCTCAATCAGCGAGATTGCCGCCAATGCCGAACGCATTTCCAACGAGATTGTTTCTTCAGGCGAGGTCTTTGTCAAACAGTCTCAGGCGCTGGTCGCCACCACCGACGATACGGTTTCCAAAATCAACGCGGTTATGGGCACGCTGCTGGAAGCCGGCAAAGACTTCGGCCTGCAAAGTGACACGCTGGTTCAGCAGAGCATGCGCTTTAATGACGTTGTCGGCAAGCAGATAAAACAGCTTAACGAGAGCACCAAAAAGGCCGAAACGACGTTGGGATCGCTGAATTCTTCCTACAAAGAAGTCAAAATCGAGCACTTCCTTAAAGATGCTTCCGACATAATTGAAAAACTGCAGAATATATCGGTCGATATCAATCGCGTCTTTAATCCGAAGGACGAAGAAGATTTATGGAAGAAGTTTTATAACGGCGACAGCAGCGTCTTTGTCCGTTATCTTTCAAAAAACATGACCAGGCAGCAGATTGCGGCTATTCGCGGCGAATTTGAGAAAAACAGCGAGTTCCGCACGCTGATAACGGCCTATTTGTCAGAATTTGAAGTTTTGATAAACGCGGCCAAGTCGCATGAGCATTCCGGCGTTTTGCTTTCGGTTATTTCCGGCGCCGACATCGGCAAATTGTATTATATTCTGGCTAAAACGCTGGACAAGCTTAACTGAGGGTAAAGCATGAACAAGCTTGTTATCAACGACAGTCTTTCATCGCTGCAGCGGCAGATTGCCGTTTCGGTAGACCGGCTGAAAGCCAAAGAAGCGCATAACCGCCCGGCGGAAAAAGAAAACGGGGAACAAGCGCAAGCTGATTACGCCGGAGCCCGTCTGAATGAAAAGGCTTATTCTTTGCTGGAAACTTCAGTGTCATATCGGATGTTTTCTTACACGGATACGCAGATTGACGCCGCGTACGCCGCCCGCAGCTATAACACGGTTGCCGGTGTGGATAAGCCTTCGACAGTGTTGATTGACTTTATGTTTGCCAATAACCGCGAATTTGACTTTAAGGTATAAATGCAGATACTTGACTTTGACAGCAAGGTGTTTTTAGCGCCGATGGCCGGAATAACCGATTTGCCGCTGCGCAAATTGGTAGCCTCTTTCGGCAAAGGGAATATCGTGTCGGAAATGGTAGCGATTAATGCCCTTTCGCGCCGCAACCCCAAGACCTATCGTATCGCCGACGTCCGCGGCGAGCCTTATAAGGTTGTTGTCCAGCTGGTCGGCAGCGACCCGCAGATATTTTCCGAGGCCGCAAAGCTTGTCGCCGAATTGGGCGCCTGTTCGCTGGACATCAATATGGGCTGCCCGGTGAAGAAAATTGTCGCCAATAATTCCGGTTCTTATCTGATGAAAGATATGGCGCTGGCTGAAAAGATTATCAAAACCGTGGTTGCGGCAACGCCTCTTAAAGTCAGCGTCAAATTCCGCAAAGGCTGGGATGCCGTGCATGTCAATGCGCCGGAGTTTGCCCGCATGTGCGAAGAGGCGGGGGCTTCTTATATAACGGTTCACGGCCGTACCCGCGCGGAATTCTATTCCGGCAAGGCCGATTGGGATGCCATTGCCGAAGTCAAAAATGCCGTTAAAATCCCGGTTGTTGGCAATGGCGACGTTACTTCACCGCAAAAAGCGAAGGAAATGCTGGACTATACCGGCGCCGACGGCATTATGATCGGCCGCGCGGCCTTGGGCAATCCGTGGCTGATTGCGCAGGCACATAATTATTTGGAGCACGGACACGCCGAGCCGCTGATAACCGGAGAACTTGTCAAGCAGACTTTGTTAACCCATATTAAAGGACTGGTAGATTATTATGGAGAAAAAATAGCTTTGGGACTTTCGCGTAAATATGTATGCTGGTACTGCAAAAATATGCGCGATGCCCGCAAATTCCGCGAAAATTATGTGCGGATAAACAACTTTGCCGAAGCATATGCCGAGATAAACCGTTATTTTGACAATTGCGCCGGCGATCAGCCTTAAGGGGTGAAACATGAAAATTATCGTATGCGGCGGCGGCAGTGTCGGCAAAAGCATAGTCAGTTATCTGGTTAAAGGCAGCAATGACGTCATCGTCATCGACCGAAATCAGACGCGCCTTGATGAGATTGCCAAGGAATATGACGTTCTGCCGATATTGGGCGATGCTTCGCATCCCGATGTGCTGGAACGCGCCGGCGTTAAAAACGCCGACATTGTGCTGGCGGTTACGGATGTTGACGAAGTGAATATGGTCATTTGCCATGTGGCCCATACGCTTTTCGGCGTTTTGCGCAAAATTGCCCGTATTGACAACGAAGCCTTTTTAGATCCGGTGTGGGGCGTATTGTTTAATGAACAGAACATTCCGATTGATTTGATTATTTCCCCTGATATTGAAATTGCCGAAAATATTTTGAGAATTTTAAAGTTCCCCGGTTGTTTTGATATTTTGCCGGTCTTTGGCGAAGACGCTTATGTCCTGACCCTGAAAATATCAGAAACCAGTCCGCTGGTCAATCTGCCGATTATGCAGCTTTCCCGCAACGACAGCAGCCTGGATATCGCGGTTGTCAATATTTTGCGCGGAAACCAGTGCTTTTTGCCGCAATGGGATGATATGCTCAAAGTCGGCGACGAAGTAAACTTGATTGTTAAAAAAGATGCCGTATATAATACCATAGCTTCTTTCGGGCTGGAAAAGCCGACCAACGAGCGTTTGGTAATATTCGGAGGCAACCGGATTGCCGAATACCTCGGTGCCCAAATCGAACATGACGATACCGTTGTCAGCTGTAAGATTATCGAAAGCGACATAAGCAATGCGCGCCGGCTTGCCAAAGACCTGAGCCACGTCATTGTAATTCACGGCGAGATGATGAGCGACGTTATTCTGTCTGAGGCGGACATCAACCATGCCGATGCCAGTATTGCCGTGACAACCAACGACAAAGACAATCTGCTGGCATCGCTGCTGTCTTCCAAACGCGGTGTCAACATTCCGCTGGCCGTTGTCAATACGCCCTCATACAGCAGCCTGATGGATGATGTCGGCAACAGCGTGCTGGTAGACCGCAGTTCAATTACGATTTCCAAAATCCTGAAAGAAATACGCAAGACCAAAATGGTTGACGCCTATTCGCTGAGCAGGGGCAGCGCTGAAATCTGGGAAATTATAATTACCGAAGAAACCGGACTGGACGGCAAAAAAATCAAACTGCTTAATCTGCCGGAAGGCAGCAAAATCATAGCTGTTAAGCGGGAAAATGAGCTGATTTACAGTGACGGCAATACGCTGTTGCAAAGCGGAGACGACATACTATTGTATGTAGAGGCGGCGGCTGTTCGCCAGGCAGAAAAGATATTTGCTTAAAAATCGCTTTACTAATCGGCAAAAATGTTGTTAGATTTTGATTAGAACAATAAAATATAAGGAAAAAACAATGTCTAAAAATGTTCAGGAAGATTTTTTAACCAACCTTAAAGACAACAAAATTTCAGTTACGGTCTTTCTGGTAAACGGCGTTAAGCTCCAGGGAATAATAACTTGGTTTGACGATTTTTCATTGCTGCTGCGCCGTGACGGTCACACTCAGCTGATATACAAACATGCCGTATCGACAATTATGCCGAACGAAGCGGTTGAAGTCGAGCTTGATTAAGCATTGGCTCTGATTGAAATAGAAAAAAATCCCCGGGTAAAAGCCGCGGTTATATTTCCGGAAGTTGCCGGGGAATATACAAGTTTGTCAAGCGAAGCCAGGCTGGAAGAAATATCCGGCCTGGCTTTGGCAATTAATCTGGATGTCGTTTTCCGGGAAATCGTCAAAATCAGAACGGTTAAACCGTCGACTTTTATCGGACAGGGCGCGCTCGATAAAATTTTGCCTTTGGCAGAGCAGGGCGTGGAACTGTTGGTTATAGACACACAGCTGTCGCCGATTCAGCAGCGCAATCTTGAAAAAAAATTAGGATTAAAAGTTATTGACCGGACAGCGCTGATTTTAGAGATATTCGGCGAACGCGCCCAGACCAAAGAAGGAAAGCTTCAGGTCGAGCTGGCGCATCTGACCTATCAGCGCAGCCGGCTGGTTCGCAGCTGGACGCACCTTGAGCGCCAGCGCGGCGGCGCAGGCTTCCTTGGCGGCCCCGGAGAAACCCAGATTGAGCTTGACCGCCGTATTATAGATGACAAAATCGTCCGTATCAAAAAAGATTTGGAAAAAGTCCGGCTGACGCGCTCAATCCAGCGTTCGGCACGCTCAAGGATTCCTTATCCGGTTGTGGCGCTGGTCGGCTACACCAACGCCGGCAAGTCAACCTTGTTTAACCGCTTGTCAGACAGCAATGTGTTTGCCAGGGATTTGCTTTTTGCAACGCTGGACACGTCCATGCGCAAAATCAAGCTGCCTTCCGGGCGCGATGTTATTTTGTCCGATACTGTCGGCTTTATTTCCGACTTGCCGCATGAACTGGTTATGGCCTTCCGCGCCACTTTGGAAGAAGTGCTGAATGCTGATTTGGTTGTCCATGTCCGCGACATTGCCGGCGAAAACAGCCGCGAGCAGAAGCAGGATGTCCTGAAAGTGCTGGAAAGCCTGGGCTTCCGAAATATTGAAGAAGATTCGCGCTACGTAGAGGTACTGAATAAAATAGATTTGCTCGAAACTCAACGCAAACAGGAATTATCGCAGTATAAAAAGCCCTATATGGCGCCGGTCTCGGCCGTCAGCGGCGAGGGCTGCGCTGAGTTTCTGCAATTGATAGACGATAAGCTTTCGGCCGATTACGATGTAATAGAGCTTGAAGTCGGCGTTTCCAACGGCAAATTAATCGCCTGGATTTACGACAATACCGAAGTCCTCGGCAATGTAATCAAGGAAGACCGCATCCGGTTTAAGATAAAACTGGACGCGGCCGCCAATTCGAAACTGCAAAAAATGCTGCCTTAAGAAAAACAGCCCCTTTGAAAGCATCAAACATTTCCTATATATGATAAAGACATAGCGCATATAGGAATATTGAAACATGAAGAAAATTTTATTAGCCGCCGCATTGCTGGCACTGGCTTCATGCAAAAGCACAGAGCCGGATTACGGCAGCACGCTGCGGCCGTGGATCGGCCAGTCGCAGGAAAAATTGCAACAGGCCTGGGGCTTGCCGCACGATGTTTTTTATATCACGCCGGAACGCAAGGTCTGGACCTATCTTGAAGTGTCTTCAAAAGCTCTGAACGGCATGGAAAACCCGTATACCGACGAGGTGTATTATCCGGCCGTAGCCATGCCGGATTTTGGTTTTCCGTCACAACCGCAGTATACAGTCCATTATTGCAAAACCCTTTTCACCATAACCAACTATATTGTCACCGATTACAGTTTCAACGGCGATGATTGCGTGGTTAATACGCGCGAATAAAATCTTAATCTTTTAGATTAAGACGCAGCTGTAAAGCACGGCAAAAAAGTGCATAATTGTTCCGACTAAGACAAAGAAGTGCCAAATGGCATGAGTATATTGGCGGCTTTTCCACACATAAAAAAGAATGCCCAGCGTATAAAAGCCGCCGCCGAGCACCAGAAAAACCAGCCCGCTTGCCGGCAGCCGGGCAAGCAGTTCTTTGGAAGCAAATACAATCATCCAACCCATCAGGACATACAGCCCGATAGACCAGGCTTTGGTGCCGCTGCCTGATGTCGTAAGTTTCAGGCAGGTGCCGATCAGAGCCAGTCCCCAGACGATTCCGAACAGCGTCCAGCCGACAGCGCCGCGCATATTAACCAGCAAAAAAGGCGTATAAGAACCGGCAATCAGGTAATAAATTGAAATATGGTCGAATTTCTTGAGCTTTTTCTTCCATTCCGGGTTTGGAACCGCATGATAAATCGTCGAAGCGCTGTAAAGGATAATCATGGATGTTCCGAAAATCGCTGTCGACACGATAGCCCATACGTTTCCGTCCAGAGAAGACAGCATCACCAAGACGACCAGCGCGGCAATGCTCAGGGCGACGCCGATACCGTGGATAATGCTGCTCCAGATTTCTTCTTTGATTGTATAAGGTCGTCCGTTTATAACTGACATTGCCATTGATTTTTCCTAAAAATTAATTCTTTTCTGATAAAAACACGAAAACAGAAAGCAGTCAAACGTTATTCTTGGTTGTTACAACAACAAAATTATGATAAACTGTTTTTTGTCAGAAACAACATTCACGGAGTACAGCAATGCCCTCAAAACCTCAGGAAGCCGAAGAATATAAGCGTTATCTCGAATTTGCGGAAAGTAAAGAATATCAAAGATTAACCCAGGGTGAAGACGCCGTTTTCAGGGATTATAATCCGCAGTCGGCTGACGACATCCGGCAATTGCGCGATTATATCTATAATGAATTGCCGCCGACATTACGCACAACCGAGTTCACAAATGTATCTTCGCTGAGCATCACCCGTATGCAGGTTGGCATGGCTTTAATCGCGCGTGACGAATATCGTGACAAACTGGCCAAAGAGCCCAAGCCGCGGCGCCGTATTGGTTCGCCCGCGGCAACCACAGGCAAAAGCGGTTATGTCGGCCGGATAAAAGGTTTTGATGCCTCGCGCCGTGTTCGCTGTTGACCCAATCACGAATCACATAAAAACCGCCCCAAAGGAGCGGTTTTTTATTGTTGCATGCGATCATAATAATATGCCGGTTTAGTATACTCCCGTGTAAATGATGTAGTATAGAACCAGATAGGGCTGACGGTTTTCATGCGGGCTCGTCGAGCAGCTGTATGTTCGTTCACTGGAGCAACTACCGGATGAACCCCAGCCGGATGTTTTGCTGCTGGGTGCTGAGCGATAGCCTGTTCGGCTGTACATATAAGATGAAAGGTACCAGCGGTTATCATTATCGGCACCGCCGTGAGAACCCCACTTGCTGCTTCCGTAATATCCCCATGGCACACTGGTGTGAGATTCGCTGTAAGGTGTCAGATGTTTATGGTCGGGAATTTGGTCGGAAGACAAGGTGGTAAAATTCTCGCCGCCGGTTTCGCCCAGTGTGTAGCTATAGCTTGTGCCGCCGTAAGAACTACCGACACCGACCGGCACGCGCCCTTTGAGGTTGGGCAGATAGAAGTAACTTCCCGAGCCGCCGTAAGTGGTGCCGATGACATTATAGAGGGCGCTGTAAGAGGTTTTCGAAAGGGACGAACCGTCGCAGAGTCTCCAGCCTTTAGGCACGGTTGCGGTCGGCCAGAGTTTGATTTCGCCAATCATGGCGCTGTCATCGCAGGCGACTTTGCTTGAGTCGGCGGGACAGACAAAGGTCTTTTTACCGGAGCATTGGGTGGTGGTTTTGTTAAAGCCGAGCTCGGTGCAGGATTTGGTCTGACGGCAGAATACCTTGGTTTTGTCAAAGGGGCATTTGACCATGTCAGAGCCGACACAGTTTGCAGCGGAAGAAGTAAATCCGAGTTCGGAACAAGTCGGGGCGGTTGCGCAGGTCTGCGCAGATACCCCGGTGCTCCATGCCGCAAAAGCTGCGGAGCACAGTAAGAGTTTCAGTTTCATGTTTTTCGACGCCTTTATAATA
>JAHALQ010000001.1 GCA_018362935.1 Pseudomonadota bacterium
TTCTTCTCAGTATCCTGAACTTTATTCCGCTATCAGCAGCTCCTTCGGCTCTTATCTGCCCAATTACTCCGGCTACTTCCTCAAGGCTGCCGCGACTTCTTCCGCTTATTCTTTCAAGACTGCTCAACAGGCCGGGCTGCCGAATATCTCGGGAACTGTCGGACCGCTGGATGACGGATCTTTTATTTTAAGAAGCCCAACCGGCGCATTCTACAATTATTCCGCCTACGGCTATGACGCAAAATCCGAGAGCAGCGGCGCCGGCAGGATATTGGGTTTCGACGCTTCCCGCTCCAACTCAGTTTACGGCCGCTCCACCACTGTTACGCCGCAGAACTATTCCGCCAACGTCTTTATCTACGCCGGCAGGAAGAAATACTAAAAATAAAATAAGACATAAAAAAACACCGTCTGAAAACAGACGGTGTTTTAACGATGCGCAAAGCCGAAAAAAACCGAACACCGACCTGCACAAAGCCGAAAAAGTTCGGAGAATGGTTCAGATAGAGTGAAAATAAGAAGAGAGAAAATCCATGTACTTCTTTGTACACTAGGATTTTCTCTCTTTCGCAATTTTTACATTGATTCAAGAAAGGTCGGATAGCGTCGTGAATAATAAGATTTTAGGGCGGCGAAATCGGAGTTTACAAAATAGTAAATACGGCCGAAAGAAAAAGCGCACAATTGCGCTTTTTCTGAGGAGACGCAATGAAACTTGATTTCGCAAGGACTGCGACAGCAACCGCTGCGAAATACAGTCGGAATTGATTTCGCCGTCCCGCTAAATCTGTATTAGTCACCAGCTAGACGACCTTTCTTTCAAACCTATTCGGCCGAATAAGCCTTCGCCTGCTTCGAAGCCTCATCATCCGTTCTGGCAACATTAACCAGAATAGACTGGGAGATTTCCGGGTGCAGATTGAGCTTAACTTCATAGACGCCGAGGTCTTTGATTGCTTTTTCCAGATAAACCTGGCGGCGCTCAACACTGAAGCCGGCTTCTTTGATTGCGGCGGCAATGTCACGAATGGTAACAGAACCGTACAATTGACCGGTTTCGGCTGCCTGACGAATCAATACGGCCGAAAAGCCTTTGAGAGATTCAGACAGTTTGTTGGCTTCGTCAAAAAGCTGTTTGTTGTGAGCTTCCAGCTCGGCTTTCTGTTTCTCATAAAAAGCCATGTTGGCTTCAGTCGCGCGCAAAGCTTTTTTCTGAGGCAGCAGGTAGTTGCGGGCATATCCGTTTTTAACCGATACTTTTTCGCCCATTTTACCCAATTTTTCGACATGTTCAAGAAGGATAACTTCCATTTTCTGTTCCCTCCCTTACATAGCTACATACGGCAGCAAACCGAGGTAACGGGCGCGTTTGATGGCGCGAGCCAGTTCTCTCTGTTTTTTAGCCGAAACTGAGGTGATGCGACTGGGGATGATTTTGCCTTTTTCCGAAATATAACGGGACAGCAGTTTGACATCCTTGTAGTCGATTTTCAATCCGTCTTCGCCGGAAAACGGACAGCTTTTTCTTCTTCTAAAGAATACTTGTTTAGCCATTTTGTGTTCTCCTATTCTTCGGATGCGGCAGCTTCGGATTCCGAGCCGGCAGCCTCTGAAAATTCATCAACTTTAACGGTCATGTAACGAATAATGTCTTCGTTAACTCTCATCAGTCTTTCATATTCTGCAATGGCATTGGCCGGAGCAGAGATATTCAGAAGAACATAGTGGCCTTTGCGGTTTTTCTTAATGCGATAAGCCAGGTTTTTCAAACCCCAGTTATCGACGCGGACAACTTCACCGCCCTCTTTGGCAATCACGTTGCTCAAATCGGAAACAATGGCCGAAACCTGTGAAGCGCCTAAATCCTGACGTGCAATCAGCACGCTTTCATATTTAGTCATTATAAAAAATCTCCTTATGGATTTCTCAACAAATGGCTCTGTTTAAGAGCCGGTTCTTGTATAGCCGCTCTCTTCAAGCGGCAAGGGACGCCGTATAGATACCACAAAATCCGCAATTTGCAAGCATTTTCTTCAACACTTTTAATGCGCGCCCGTAGTTAAAATTAAAGAAGATTTAATCTTTTCGCGCTAAGGTAGCCTTAAGAAAAAGGATAACAGGCAATGAAAATTTACAAACTCGGCATAATCTTGGGGCTTCTGCTGGCCGCCGCGCCTTTTGCACAGGCTCGGGCTTGGTGCGATGTCTGCGACTGGAAAAACCTGTTTAAATCCGAGCCTGAACAACGGCAGCCGCAGGCAGTACGCGTTGTTACCGAAGGGCCGGTTTCAATCAACCTGCAAAATCCCTACACCCGCAAAATCGCCCGCTGCTATAACAACAACATTTCTTCTGCCGAAGAATGCGCGCGTTATTTTGAAAGGTACGGCTTCATCCGTTTTCGCGAAATTCCCTATAAGACCGCCAATTATGACTTCTTGCACGTCGATACGTTCCCGACCCGCCGCTGGCGCGATTCCGAACTCACGCCGCGCTGGTAATCGCCCATGCTTTCCCGTGTCAATACCATAACTTTTAACGGGCTGGAAATTCAGGATGTCGATTTGCAGGTGCAGATAACGTCGGGGCTTCCCAATTTTATTATTGTCGGCCTGCCCGACAAAGCCATTGCCGAGAGCAAAGAGCGCGTCCGCGCCGCCATTCAGTCTTTGGGGCTTGACTTGCCGGCCAAACGCATTGTCATTAATTTGGCGCCCGCCGACCTGCTTAAGGAAGGCTCGCATTTTGACTTGCCGGTTGCGCTGGGCATCCTTGCCGTTATGAATGTTATTCCCGCAGCCGCGCTGGCAAATTATGTTGTCTTGGGCGAACTCGGACTTGACGGCGCGATTCTTCCGGTCAACGGCGTTCTCCCGGTTGCCATGCATGCCAAAAAACAAAAACGCGGGCTGATCTGCCCGCAGGCCTCCGGAACGGAAGCTGTCTGGGCAGGATTGGACGACATTGCCGCCGCCCCGTCGCTGCTGGCAATCGTCAATCATCTGCAAAACAAAATAACTTTGCCTTTTCCGCAAAAACCGCAAGCCGAACCTGGGGGCATTTTTCTGGATATGTCCGATGTCAAAGGTCAGGAAAGCGCCAAAAAAGCCTTGGAAGTCGCCGCCGCGGGAGCACATAATCTGCTGATGATCGGGCCGCCGGGCTCCGGCAAATCCATGCTGGCCGCCAGACTGCCCGGCATTCTGCCGCCTCTGACACCGGATGAAGCGCTTGAAACCAGCATGATTCACTCTATTGCCGGAGAACTCAAAAACGGACAAATCTGTTTTGAACGCCCATTCCGCGCGCCGCATCACAATGCTTCAACCCCGGCATTAATCGGCGGCGGGCGCAAAGCGCGCCCCGGCGACATTTCTCTGGCCCATAACGGCGTTTTGTTTCTTGACGAACTGCCCGAATTCAACCGCCCCACGCTTGAAGCCCTGCGCCAGCCGCTCGAAAACGGCAGCGTCAGCATTTCCCGCGTTAACGCCCACACCACTTATCCCGCGCGCTTCCAGCTGATTGCCGCGATGAACCCCTGCCGCTGCGGGCATTTGGGCGAAAGCGCGCTGGAATGCAAACGCGCCCCGCTCTGCGCGCAGGAATATCAGGCCAAAATTTCCGGCCCGCTGCTTGACCGTATCGACATCCAAATTGAAGTCCCCGCCGTCAGCCCTTGGGATTTGGCCGATGTCAAAAAAGGCGAAAGCTCGGCGCAGATTCGCGCTCGTGTGATTGAAGCGCGCCGTTTTCAGGCCGAGCGTCTCAAAAACCTGGGAATCAGCGGCTTTTTCCCAAACGCCGAACTCAAAGGCAGCCTGCTCGAAGAAGTGGCGGCACTTGATAATGAGGCGCAAAACCTTTTGATTGCCTTTGCCGACCGCAACAAACTTTCTGCCCGCGCCTATCACCGCACTTTACGGTTAGCAAGAACGATTGCGGACTTGCAAAAAGAAACAAAAATTCTTAAAATGCACATTGCGGAGGCTTTGTCTTACCGGCGCAGCCTTTCGTCCGGCAGTAAATAGGAGCATTTGTAATGAAAAAGAACGTGACCGCTAAATTCCTTTTTTCGCTTTTCCTGCTTGCCTCTTGCAGCAAAGAAAGCCCCGAGCTTATCCCGTGCATGTGCGACGGTTCCGAATCAACCCTCGGGCTGTTTGACTGCATGTGCGAGCCGATGAAGAAGAAGCCGGTCCGCCGCATTTCTTACCTGCAGGACAGCAATGCTCCCAGATACCAGACCCTGATTATCGACGACGAGCAGCGCGACGCTTACCTTTATCTGCACAAAAGCCGCGATTTGTATGCGCCGATTAAGCTTGAATACGTCGACTTCCGCATTAAGAAAAACCGCAATTACACCGATTATGACCGCAAACTCGGCAATTACCGTTTCCGCATTTTCGGCTGCCGCCGCGAAACCAAAAACGCTTTCCTCAACGAAGGCCGCACCATGCAGAAAGACATGCGCTTTTTCGATGTCTTTTATGAAACCATGAACGACTATTATCCGGTTGTCGTCGACAAAAGCAATATGTACTATCTCGATTCCGACCGTCTGCCCAACCCGGAATATGTCATTACCGCGGAAATTACCGATTATTTCATGAATATTTGCGACGAATTTGACTGGAACAACGTCAAACAGAAAAAACTCCGCTCCGGCAGCTCGGAAATTACCGTCGTCTGGCGCGTTATGAATTTGCTGCGCGACGAAGTCTACTGCAAAGGCACCACCACCGGCTACGGCCAGATTTCCGAAGGCGAACCCAACGGCGAAACTTTGCTGGTCGAACGCGCTTTTGAAGACGCGCTGACCAAACTGCCCGAAGTCCAGTGTTTTAATTCCGCCCTCTCGCAGCGCATCCGCCCGGAAGATATCCAAGCCCAGCTGGCTTACCTGCAAAAAATCGAAAATTCGCAGCCGTCTTTTGCTTCGCAATACGGCAATGAACTCAAGGGTATATCCCTGATGCAGGAATGTGCAAGCGGTTTGGCGCAGACTGTTTTGCCGATTGCCGCCCAGCCGGTAACGGCGCAAACGGTTGAAGCCGTCGAGCTTGTTCCTGTCGCGCAGCTGGAAGCCGGACAGGTTGTCGAAAGCGGCGGCACCATGGCAACAGGAACATCCGTCAATCTCAAACCAGATTGCAGCTCTGTCGAGCTCATGCCCGTTGCTCAGGTTGGCGCCGGACAGGTTGTCGAGAACGGCGGCGTCAGCGGCGATGACTGCACCGTCATCAAAACCGTCGATAAAAACGTCAAAATCTCGGACGATTATTGGATTGACGTCCCGCTCAACACCGATGACAAAACCGTGATTGACAACCGCGACCGGGTCGAAAGCTCATTTGCCAGCGCAACCAACAAATTCTGTATAGCCAACCAGCCCCCTTATCAGACGCTCAATGCCCAAAACCTGTATAAGGTTCGCGCCTCGATTGTGGCTGTCGAAAACGCCCTCGGCAAAAAAGGTGCCGGTCTGATTATTTCCGACAACCTGGTGCTGACATCGGCTGACATTATGGTTAAGAACAACAACAACTTTAACCTCAAAACAATTAACGGCAAAGAAATGAAAGCCTCCGCGTTCAGGGTCAATCCCAATAAGAACGTTGCCCTGCTCCTGCTGCAGGAACCCACTCAATATACCCCGCTGCCGCTTTCGCTTGACCTTCCGGAAGTCAACAAAGACATCCTGCTGACGCTCGGCATGCTTGATTTGGATACCGAAGGCGAAGGTTATATCGACAACGAGGGCAAAGTTACCGGCTATCGCTGGTCTGAAGAAAAAGGCGCCGAAATTGAAGTTGACACCTTTGTCCAAACCGTAACTCTGGGCGGCGCGCTGATTGACATGCACGGCAATATCGTCGGCCTGTCCCACGTCAGCAAGAAGCTTGATACTTCGCCGGATTTGTTTATCCCGATTGACACCGCGCTCCAATCTGTCGGCTTGGAAATCTGCGGCCGGAAATTTAATAACAACAAGCCCAAAGCTGTCAAAACCTATCAAACGCCGCTGGCTGACGCCATTGACAATTCCAAAGACAAAACGCCGATACCTTTGGAAGGTTTGCAGCGAAAATAAAATAAAAAAAACCCTTTGTTGCAGTCAACAGAGGGTTTTTTATTGCATTTGGGCAAAGTTTTACCTACATAATAAGCATGATTAACAGTATAAGGAAATTCCGATGACCACAATTCTTTGCGTCCGCCGCGGCAACGAAGTCGTTATGGCCGGTGACGGGCAGGCCACGCTGGGCGAAGCTATCGTCTTTAAATCCAAGTCCGTCAAAGTCCGCCGCATCGGCAACGGACAGATAATCGCAGGCTTTGCCGGAGCAGCCGCTGACGGCATTACCCTGATTGAACGCCTGGAAGGAAAACTCGAAAAACACGCCAATCAGTTGAAACGCGCTGCGGTTGAACTCGCCAAAGACTGGCGCATGGATAAATATCTGCGCCAATTGCAGGCTTTTATGATTGTGGCTGACAAAGAAACCTCGCTGGTTATTTCCGGAACCGGCGAAGTTATGGAACCTGATGACGGCATTATCGGCATCGGCAGCGGCGGCAATTACGCCATGGCTGCGGCCAAAGCGCTTTATGATGTCGACGGGCTGGCGCTGGAAGACATTGCCAACCGCGCCATGAAAATCGCCGGCGATATCGATGTTTACACCAATCACAATGTTATTATAGAAAGAATTTGCAATGAGTAATTTCAGCCCCCGCGAGATTGTTTCTGAACTGGACAAATATATTATCGGCCAGGATGAGGCCAAAAAAGCCGTTGCCGTCGCTTTGCGCAACCGCTGGCGCCGCATGCAGCTGCCTGACCGTCTCAAAGACGAAATTGTCCCCAAAAATATTCTTATGGTCGGCCCGACCGGCGTCGGCAAGACCGAAATATCGCGCCGGCTTGCCAAATTGGCCAAAGCGCCTTTTGTCAAGGTTGAAGCAACCAAATTTACCGAAATCGGTTATGTCGGCCGCGATGTCGAAAGCATTATCCGCGACCTTATTGAGATAGCCCTCAACGACACGCGCAAAAAAGCCCGCAAAGAAGTCCGCGCCAAAGCCGAACAAGGCACCACCGAACGCCTGCTCGAAGCTTTGGTCGGCGTATCCGCCGGCGAAGAAACCAAGCAGAAATTCCGCAAATTGCTGCTGGAAGGCGCGCTTGACGATAAGGAAATCGAAATTTCGCTGATTGACAACAGCAATATGTCCATGCCGACCATTGACATCCCCGGAATGCCCGGCGCGTCCATGGGCATGGTCAGCCTCGGCGACCTGCTCGGCGGCAGCGCCCCTAAGTATAAAACCCGCAAATTAACTGTTTCCGAAGCGCGCAAATTGTTGATTGACGAAGAATGCGACAAGCTGCTCGACAATGATAAAATTACCCATGACGCGATAGCCGCGGTTGAAAATGACGGTATTGTTTTCATCGACGAGATTGACAAGATTA
The DNA here is from genome assembly GCA_018362935.1 of Pseudomonadota bacterium. GTDB lineage: Bacteria > Pseudomonadota > Alphaproteobacteria > RF32 > CAG-239 > CAZU01. Next base: position 7,484 of record JAHALQ010000001.1, read on the forward strand.
CCGGAAAATCAGAGGGGGGACGGGCGGACGTTTCGCGCGAGGGCGTTCAGCGCGACCTGCTGCCGCTGATTGAAGGCACCACCGTTTCGACCAAATACGGCATGGTCAAAACCGACCATATCCTGTTTATCTGTTCCGGCGCCTTTCACCTTGCCAAACCTTCCGACCTTCTGCCCGAACTTCAGGGGCGCCTGCCTATCCGTGTCGAGCTTCAGGCGCTGACGCATAATGATTTTGTGCGGATTCTGACCGAGCCGGAAGCAAACCTGATTGAGCAATACACCGCCCTGCTCGGCACCGAAAACTTCTCTCTGGAATTTGAACCGGAAGCAATCGACCGTATTGCCGACATCGCGGTGGCCATCAATGAGAATGTCGAAAATATCGGTGCCCGCCGCCTGCATACCGTACTTGAAATTCTGCTGGAAGACATCAGTTTTTCCGCCTCTGACCGCAGCGGCGAAAAAGTCGTCATTACCGCGGCCATGGTTGAGGACAAACTCAACAAATATACCAAGAGCAGCGATTTGTCGAAGTTCATCTTGTAATGGCGGATTTCGGCATCTATATTCATTGGCCTTTCTGTAAGAGCAAATGCCCTTACTGCGACTTTTTCAGCCGTGTCAGAAAAGATGTCGACCAGGATGCGATTGTCGATTCCTATCTGGAAGATATTGCTTTCTACGCCGAAAAAACCGGCCCGCGCCGGGTCACCTCGATATTTTTTGGCGGCGGCACTCCTTCGCTTTTGTCGCCGCAGAATATTGAGCGCCTGATTAACGCCGTCGGCCGCAGCTGGATATTGGAAACAGACGCCGAAATTTCGCTGGAGGCCAACCCCAACACGCAAAAGCCGTCATTGTTTGCCGATTTGCGCAACGCCGGAATCAACCGCCTGTCGCTCGGCGTCCAGTCGCTGGACGATGCGGAACTGAAGTTTCTCGGACGGACGCATAATGCCGCGCAAGCGCTGCGCGCCCTGGAAGAAGTCGTCAAAAACTTTGACAACCATTCCGCCGATTTGATTTACGCGCTCCCCAACCAAACTGAATCAACATGGCGGCAGACGCTGCGGCAAATTATGGATTTCCGGCTGAAACACCTTTCTTTGTATCAGCTGACGATTGAAGACGGAACTTTTTTTGCCAAAAAAGGCATACGCCCGCTGGAAGACGAAGCCGCATCAGAAATGTACCTCTCGACTTCCGCTCTGCTTGAAGAAAACGGCTGGCCGCGTTATGAAGTTTCCAATTACGCGCGGCCGGGCTTTGAATGCCGCCACAACTTGCTTTACTGGCGGGGCGGCGATTACGCCGGCATCGGCGAAGGCGCGCACGGACGCCTTCATATTGGCGGCCGTTTTTGGGCAACAACACATCCGCGACAAATGGAAGAACTGTCTGCCGAAGAACGCGCCGAAGAGTTGCTGTTGATGGGGCTGCGCCTCCGCGACGGAATTAGCAAGGAGGCTTTCAAACAAATCTGCGGCCTCTCCTTTGATAATTTTATCAACCGGCGCCGCGCCAAAGAACTGGCGGAAGCAGGCTTAATTCTAAATACGCCGGAAAACCTGCGGATTTCTCCGGCAGGTTTTCTGGTAATGAATAAAATAATCGAAGAACTTATTTAGTTCATACGGTGGTTGACAACTTCTTTCAGTGAGCAGGACGGAACAAATATCATAGCCAGAGCCGACAGGCCGACAATAATGTAGGTGATGCGGCTCAAAACGCTCATCGGGCCGAACAGATAGGCAATCAGGTCAAAGCCGAAAGCGCCGACCAGACCCCAGTTCAAACCACCGATAATGGTCAAAATTAAAGCCAAGTTTCTCCAAAATGTGTTCATGATGATTTCCTTTTCAAAAAATTTGCACTTTTCACCATATTGATATAAAGTGGCAAACGAAAATTTCAACACACCCTTTAGGCAGATTTTATGTACAGCGCCAAATTCCGCACTTTTATTGAGATGTGGCAAAAGGAATATGCCATAGAAAAAACAATCGACGAAAAAGTCTGCGTCGACCGGGACGGCAATCCCATACCTTGGTATACCTATCCGGCAATAGAATACTTAAGCCAGTTTGACTACTCCGGCAAAAAAATATTTGAATACGGCTGCGGAAATTCGTCTCTGTTCTGGGCGGCGCGCGCCGCTTTTGTCACCAGTATAGAAGACAATCCGCAGTGGTTTGACAAATGGCGGAAAGAATTTCGGGCGCCCAATCTTGAAATCCTTTTGCGCGGCGAGGGAAAAGATTATGAAAACGCCGTATTTGAAAAAGAAGACATGTATGATGTCATTGTTATTGACGGCAAGCGCCGTGAAAAATGCGGTGTCGCAGCCGTCCGCAAACTGGCGCCGGGCGGCGTTATCATTTTGGATGACAGCGATCGTATCAATACCAGCATGGAATACGTCAATACAGTGAAAGAACTGAAAAAAGCCGACCTGATTCAAGTCGATTTTTACGGCTTCTGCCCGATGAATAATTATACCAAAACGACTTCTTTGTTTCTGCGCCGGGATTTCAATTTTCAAACTCGGCATAAAATCCAGCCAATTAACGGTATCGGCAATTTATGGTCGATGAGTCGTAAAAACCGCAAAGAATTCTATCGCAAAAACTCATAAAAAGCCCCGCACAGCGCGGGGCTTAACCGTTAATTATTAAAATACGACAACGGCAGCGTCTGCCCGCTGATTTCCGCAAGAGAGCGGTTGCTGTTTATCACGCCGTAACATTTCATTTTGTTGACGTCATACGGACAGACGATGCTTTTCTCACCTACTGTCCTGTCGCAGTTCCCGCGCGAAAACAGGCTGCTGCACGAGGTCAGTTTGGTAAGGCTGTTGCCTTTTGAATCCGACTCTGTGCCGCTGCCGCCGCCAAGGCTGTTGATATAGTTTTCCAACTTAAAGGTCGACATGGAACAGGCATCCTCGGAAGCCGCACAGTTGGAGGTAATGCTGTAAAGCATCGTCTCACCGTCAAACGTGCTCACCAGCTGCGTACCGCCAAAGCCATACAGACCGTTTGTAAGAAGGGTGTTACGACTCACGCCGCTCTCATCGTCGCCTTCAAAATAAATTGTTAGCAAGGACTGCTGCGGCATAATAACTTTCGACGTATCCGTCGCGATATTCACAGTACCGTAATTAACCATCAAAACGCCGTTGGAAGCAAATGTTGCCTTGCTGCCGCCGACAAACCCCGCAGGACTGTTTAGAGAAAGCGCGCCGCTGATATTTTGGGTACCCCCGCTGAAAGAACTTTCCGTCGTGGTGACGCTGAAATCTCCCGCAATATTTGATACCACTCCGGCATCTGCCGAAACGACGCCTTTAACCGTTTCGATATTAACGGCGCTTCCGGCTTCTACGGACATCCCCGTATTGGCATTGAGGACGATTCCTTTGCTTGACGGAATAATTGCCGTACTGGTATCAGGGGCAACTTCTTCGCTTGACGAACCAACTGTCGCATTGATATTAATGTCCGCCCCGGCCTTGAATGCGAGCTGCCCGTTAACCGCTGACGTACCGCTTATTATTTCAATTGCCGTTTCTGTGGTAATATCTGCGCTTTTTGAGAAAAATCCCTCACAGTTTATAGAGCCCATCGGCTTATAACACTTAGGCATTCCGAACGTTACATGCCCGGCGCGTATACCCGTTCCGCCGGCGCTGATGTTTGTCAGCATAAGATAGCTGTTTGCTTCAAAAATGTTTTTAACCTTAATCAGAGGATGGGCTGTATAGGCTTCCAGTCGCACAACGCCTTCACCGGTATAGCCTTCGTTGCTGATGGTCAGCGAGCCTTCTGATTCGACGGCAACACTTGACGAGGCTGTTGCCGTGCTTTTAATGTCGGCATCGCCCGTCAGCGTCAGCGTCCGGTTGCCTTCGGAGAAAATTCCCCAGCTGTTGCCTTCCATACGGACTTTTGTATTATAGGGCCATACCGGGTTTACCCCGCTTAAGTCCTTAAAGACCAGCGCTTTTCCGCCCTCTATTGCGAGGTCAACGTAAGAGAACGGCGTGGACGCACCATCAGTATTATACAATGATATGCCAAGAGTTTTGGCATTAACTCTCAGTTTGCTGAAACCGCCGACACCCGGCGTCATTTTAAGGGTTTCAATTCCGTCGATACCCTTGTCGTAGCCGGTCACGACAATTTGGGCATCCGTATCAACAATCAGCTTCGTCCCCGTATTTGCGGCGGACACGGTTTTGCCTTTAACCGCCGTTGTACCGTTGACGACCGTTAAACCGCTCAGCCGAACCGCTGAACCGTTGCTGCTGACATCTTTGATGCCGTAGCCTTCGTTACCCTCAATATAGGCACTATCCAGCAGCACCTCTGCCGCCGAATTGACATATACCGCCGCCGTGTCTGTATTGATTGCGTCGCGGTAAAAGGTTTCAATTCCCAGTTCCCTGACAACCGCGCTGCCGGTAACGGTCAGTTTTTTTGTACCTGCGCTGCTTCCGTTCGCGTCACTGTTAACCAACAGGCGGTATTTTCCGGTCGAACAGTCCCCGGCGTCCAAATCGCAAGGACAGCCGACCGTTTCACCGGCGGCTCCCAGCAATGTTTTGCCGGCCGGCACCGACAAAGCTGCGCCAAGTTCGATATCGCCTTCGACAACCACTGTATGAATATTGCTCTGCGCCACTGCTGCCGCCAAATCCTCCGCATTTTTTACAACCACCGTACCGCTTTTGCCTTCTGCCCATTGCACGGCACAGCTGTCCTCACCGCGGCATACCCTGCGGGTGGCGTCGCATTTGTCTTTTTCGGTTTTAACAACGGTTCCCATACAATAAGACGGGTTACGGTTGGAGTCAAAACAGGTGTCAAACATATCTTCTGCCATACGATAACATGATGTTGCCTGTTGGTCGCAGCCATCCATTTCCCCGCAGCGGACGCAATAAAGTTTGCGGTTTGCTTCCGGGATTCCCGAAAGCAGGGAATAACTTTCCTGGCCGCCCGACGCCAGCATTGGCGTTGCGACCCGCGTATTGGCCGTAATCATGCACGCTGAGCCGCGGTCTGTGTCAAACCGCATGTCAACCGGCATTGAACCGACCGAACAATTGGTCGAAATACTGCCTTTACAAGTTGTCTTACCGTTGGTCCAGCTGCCTGTCGAACAGCGTGAGGGCAGATAAGACGGGCTTCCTGAAAAGCTGATATCGGCCTCAGAAGTGCCGCCGCAGATTTCAAAAGTGTTTTGTATCGCGCAGCCGCCGATTTGCAATTTCAGTTTTGAAACAGACATATTGGTATTTGACGCATTCAGCGTGCTGGCCGGACCGACCGCGACGGTTCCCGCGCCGCTTAATTTGCTGCCCGCCGCATATGTTTTTGAGCCGAGCAGGCTGGCCGTTATGCCGCTTTTAAGCGTGATTGCCGATGGCGTTCCGCTGATTCCGCCGTAAAACTGGGCATTCCCGTTAATATTAAGATTGGTCGCCGCAAGCTCGGGATACACCTCCAAAATTGAGGAGCTTTTATTGAGATTCAATGTCCCGGCCGTCAGCTTGGCAGACGATGCCGCGCACTGGTTGAAGCCCAGCGTCTTGACTTGTTTGTAATCATAAATATTTTGCGTAACATTGTAATTGCCCGATGCCGTCAGGCTTTTTTTGATGACAATCGGCTTGCCGCTGGAAACGGCTTGCTGGAATTGTGTCGCGTTTTCAGCAATGGCATAACCCTCGGATTTTAAATGTTCGTCGCAGTCCATCGGTACGCAGCCGCCGGTCAAATCGTCAACCTTATAGCCGCTGACGCAGCTTTTAGCCTTGTATTTGGTTGAGCCGCCGCACATAACACAATCATAAGTTTCGTTAACATAAGGTATGGCGCTGGGGCTGTCATAACGGTAGCCGCTGCAGTTTGCTTCGCATTTGCCGCAGCCTGACTCGCATTTAGACGAGCAGCCCGGAACCAGCGTCGTGCACCCGTTGCATTCAGTGGCAACCAGCGGTTTATTGGCATTTTCCGGCAAATCGCAGGTATTGTTGTTACAGCTTTTGCAAAGGTTACAGCCGTTGCCATAGGTTTCGGCGCAGCCCAGATTAACGCCGTTAACCACGCAGTTGGCTTCTGTCAGCCCTTCGCAGGGATTATCGCAGGCACGGTAAAATGTGCCGTTGCTTCCTTTGCACACGCCGGTAAACTTTTTTGAAGGGCAGCGGGAATCATTGGCGGAATAAGTATAGATTGTGGTATCGCAATTGCACTCTTTATAAAGACCGTTGCAGCTGCCGCCGCCGAGTTTGCGGCCTTCGTCGGCACGGCAGTTGGCAGTCGTATAGGTATAACTGATATCGCAGCCGCAATCGCTGTAACAGGTCAGGTTCGGCGCCGGAGAAAAAACTTTGTTGCAGACCAGCCCGTGGCTCTGCGCATAGGCCTGGGTAACGCCGGCATAATTTTCACACAAAGTCTGGTATTTTTGAGCCGTGCGTTCATTAACCCTGTCCTTAAACGGGTTTACCTTAATATAATCGGGAAGAAGCGTTACTTTTGCATTCGCATTTTCCGCCGCGGCAAAAATACCAAAGGCAATCAGCAGCAACAAGCTTTTGCTTTTTCTCATGACGGATCTCCCACAGCGTGTAATACCTTTTTATTCTAGCAAACCTGCGTTTCAGAATCAATATATACTTCAAAGCCTCTTCCGACTCTATCTGAAAATCTTTAATTTTTTAATAATACAATTATATATAATCAAAACCTCGGAGATGGCAACAAATGTTATGGATAATCAACGGATTGGTCTATGGATTTTTTACCGCGCTGTACACGCTGGTCAATCAGGAATACAAATTCAACGGCTATGTTCTGGGCATTTGGCGCGGATTTGGCATCTCGTTGATTTTCTTTCCTTTTCTGTTTTTTCTGCCGCTTCAGACCAGTGCTTATGCCTGGGCCTTGCTGGTTTTTCAGGGCTGGCTGATTGGCATATATGATTCCCACCTCTTTTTTGCTTCCGCGCGTTTCGGCGCCGGCGCAACTTCGCGTATGATGACGTTGACTGCGCTTGTCACAACCCTGATGTGGTGGATAATCACCCCCGAATTATTCTTCCGGCTGGTGCATAACGGCAATGTTTTTATCACCATAATCCTGGTTATGTTCGGCTTTACCGTCAGTTACTGGTATATGATAAAAACCCCGCTCAACAAAGAAATCGCCGAATACATGACCCCGGCCATTTTCGCACTCGCCGGCATGAGCATCGCCACCAAGGAAATAGCCATGCTCGGACAGAATGTCTGGGCAAACATCACCTATTATCTGGTCGTTGCAACCTTTGTCAGCGGAACATATAATATCATTATGTATGCCAAAACCGAGAAACCCGATTATAAAACGTTTGTCAAAACCGTTTTTAACCGCAAAATTGCTTCTGTCGGCATGTATATCATCAGTTTTTCGGCCGCATTGATTGCCGCCAAAACCATGGCTATGCGCATTGCGCCAAACCCCGGATATGTTGTCGCGCTGGTGCTGACCGCGCCGGTATTTGTGTTTATCCTCAACAGCTATAACCGCATACCCGACAACGTTTCGGTCAAAGCCGGTTTTTCGATGCTGTTTTTTCTGGTTTTATTAATGATATTGGTCAACGGCAGCTGGGGCGTCGTTGACTAGACTCATGGAAAAACGGTCTTTTTAATTGCAAATTAACTTATCTTGATTATACTTTTCTTGCTTGCGGCGTGTTGCCGCAGCGGAGCGTAGAAACTTCTTGTAAATAAAAACTCCTCTTGTGGGGAGCTGCCGATATAAGCATGCTTGCATGACGAATAAGGCAGGCTGCATTTACACAGTTTCTAACTCCCCGCCTTAATTTTGTTAAGGCGGTTTCTTTTTAACAAAGAATAAGGAGTTTAAACCGTGCATATCACATCGAATTTAATTTTGCGGCAGCATCGGCAAAAATATCAAAATTGAACTGGTTGATTACGACCAAACTACAGCTCAACATTCATAAAAAGAAAGCCCGGAGAATGGTTCAGATAGAGGTATTTTAAGAGCGAGAAAAATTTTAGTGTACAAAGAAGTACATGAATTTTTCGAACCTCGCAAAAATGCCTCTGGATGAACCATTACACGAGCTTTCCTGAAAGCTCGGAGAATGAGTCATATAATAAGAAACTAAGGTGGAAAAAGCGCAGCGTACTAAAGCGTACGTGAGCATTTTTCCAACCTGCTGTTTCTGTATTAGATGACCATTATAGGAGCTTTCCTCCCCATTATACGCTCTTTGAAAGTTTAGCCGCTGCCGACGACACCTGCATCAGACAATAAGAAAGGATTTCATGGGACGGATAATTGGTCGTCTTGCAGTCGCGTTCGCATTTATAAAGTAAATCCAATACCGAAAAAAGGCGGTCTTTGGGCCAGATTGCCAGCTGGCGCTTAAAAGAGGAAGCGCGGTAAAACATCAGGCGCGGCACCAGTTTGTCGATGGCTTTATCCGGGGTTTCGCCTTTTTCCATATAAGACTGGCAGGTAATCAGGCGGTTGAAATGATTGGCCAGCGCGCGGATAATCGTGACCGGTTCTTCCCCTTCATTCAACAGCCGCTGAAGGGCTTTCTGCGATTTTTCGCTGTATCCTCCTGCCGTGTAATAACAGACGTCATCGGTATTGGAACTGGACTGGTCCGACACCACCGCCTTGATATCGTCAATGGTAACATTGCGGCGGTCGCCGAGATAAGTTATCAGCTTTTCAATTTCGCCGGCCGAAGATTTGCGGTCATTGGACAGCCTCGCGCAGAGCAGCTGCAAGGCCTCGTTGCCGATTGTAATGGAATTTTCAATAAATTTCGCGCGGGCCGCACCGAAAATATCTTCGTCGCGGTCTTCATAACAGGCTATTGAAGCGGCGTCTTCGGCACCGTCTGCCCATACCACCAGCGATGATTTTTTATTCAACGAAGCAGAATATATAATGACCAGCGTGTCAGAAACAGAATTCTCAAACAAAGCTTTAACCTGTTTGGTCAGGTTATTGTCGGCATCGCGGACGATTATCACCCGCCGGCCGCCCATCAGCGAACGGCTGTTGTATTCCGAACTCAGCAGCCCGGCATCGGAATTCACATCCGAACCGTTGAGATACACCACGCAAAACGGATCGTACAAATCCTCTGAGACTGTCAAAATAAGCTTGCGCACATATTCGGCAACCAGCCCTTCATTTGAACCGTACACCAAGAACGCCTTGATGCCCGGCTCCGGCTTTTTCAGATATTTTTCAATTTGCGCGGCTTTATAAATCACGGTTGCGTTATTCCTTTGCCGAGCTTCTGATGAAAATACGCGCCCAAACGCAAGGCAATGTCATTAGCGATGATTTTGGCCGCGTCGCTTTCGGTTTTTTTCTGCGCCATGGTTGTCGAATAAGGATTAGCCATGATATCATAACTGACAAAGGCTATACTGTCGCTCCGCAATTTCATCTCAGTGCCTTCCCACAACTCGTACTGCACTTTATAATCAACTCTTTCGCTGGTCGCCGTAATATCGCGGCGCATTGCCTGCTGAGTAACCTGGCGGCTGACCAGCCTGACTTCCAGACGGTATTGCGGCTTTTGCGGAACGCCCCGCGGCGTCAGCAAATCCAGCAGCTGATTGCGTATCTGCTGGCCGAAACGGTCGGCAATCGGGCTGATTTTAATTTTGGCCATTTCTTCGCTGATTGAAGTATTAAACTTGCCGCCGAAATACCAGCCGCTGGGATTTTCCCGCTGCACATACAGAGGTTCAAATCCGCAGGACTGAAGCAAAAATAAAGCCGCCGGAATTAAAAACAGTTTTTTCATAAATTCATCCGATTAAGTTAAATAACAATGTTGCATATTTTATTCGGCACCACAATAATTTTGCGGATTTCTTTGCCTTCAACCTGCCGCTTGACATTGTCGAGAGCCAAAGCCGCTTTTTCAACTTCTTCCTTCGGGGCATTGGCCGGCACCTCAATTGTCCCGCGCATTTTGCCGCAAATCTGCACCGCGACGGTCACAACGTCGTCCTGTGCCAGAGCTTTGTCGCCCTGCGGCCATTCGGCGTCAATAATAAAGCTGCCGTTGCCCAAACGTGCCCACATTTCTTCGGCCAGGTGCGGCGTAAACGGCGTCATCAGCTTCAGCAGCGTGCTGTAAAGCTCCGGCGCGATTTTATCCAACCCGCTCAGATAATTTACATACGTCATCAGCGAGGAAACCGCGGTGTTGAATTTCATCTGGTCGATGCGCTCGGTCACTTCCAGAATGCATTTGTGCATTGCGCGCAAATCTTTGTCTGACGGTTCAGCATCTTTGTAAACTTTCTTAAACAGATTATAAACCTTGCCGACAAAACGGTAAACACCCATCAAACTTTCGTCAGACCACATTGCCACCTGGTCAAACGGCCCAATAAACATTTCATAAAGGCGGAACGTATCCGCGCCATAGGCCGCGACGATATCATCGGGATTAATAACGTTGCCGCGCGACTTAGACATTTTTTCGCCGTTCTCGGCCAAAATCATGCCGTGCGAGGTGCGCTTGTTATAAGGTTCCTTGGTCGGCACCAAACCGCAATCGTAGAGGAACTTATGCCAAAAACGCGAATACAGCAGGTGCAGCGTCGTATGTTCCATGCCGCCGTTATACCAGTCGACGTTCATCCAGTAATCCAGCGCTTCCTTGGAGGCAAACTCCTTATCATTATGCGGATCGCAGTAACGCAGAAAATACCAGGATGATCCCGCCCAGTTAGGCATTGTGTCCGTTTCTCGCCGCGCTTTGGCACCGCATTTCGGGCATTTCGTATACAGCCAGTCGCCGGCTTTGGATAACGGCGATTCGCCTTCGTCATTAGGGTGATAATCCGGCACTTCCGGCAATTTTAAAGGCAGCTCGGATTCCGGTATCGGCTGCCAGCCGCAATGCTCGCAGTATACCATCGGTATTGGTTCGCCCCAGTAGCGCTGGCGCGAGAATACCCAGTCGCGCAGCTTAAAGTTGACTTTCGGCCGGCCGAAACCGTTTTTGACGGCATAGTCCGTTGCCGCTTTCATGCCGTCTTCTTTGTTCATACCGTCCAGAAAAGACGAGTTAATGTGCGGCCCGTCTTCTTCAAAAGCTTTTTCGGAAATGTCGCCGCCGTCCAAAACCTGAATAATCGGCAGGTTAAACACTTTGGCAAAGGCGTAATCGCGCTGGTCATGCGCCGGTACCGCCATAATCGCGCCGGTGCCATACCCGGTCAGAACATAGTCTGAGATAAAGACCGGAATATCTTTGCCGTTAAACGGATTAACCGCCTTGATTCCTTTAAGCTCGACGCCGGTCTTGCTGTCATCCTGCGTGCGCTGCAAATCGGACTTTTTGGCTGTTGCTTCGACATAAGCCTTAATCTCGGCCTGATTCTCAAACCTGTCCATATATTTTTGAACAAACTCATGCTCCGGCGCCAAAACCATATAAGTCACGCCGAAAGCCGTGTCGGGACGCGTTGTAAACACCGTCAGCTTGTCGTCGCCGAATTTGAAATCCAGCTCGGCACCCTCGGAACGCCCAATCCAGTTGATTTGCTGAGACTTGACACGGTCGATGAAGTCCAAATCGTCCAAATCATTAATCAGGCGGTCGGCATATTTGGTAATCGCAATCATCCACTGTTCTTTGTCTTTGCGGACAACCTGCGCCCCGCAGCGTTCGCAGCAGCCGTTGACGACTTCTTCGTTTGCCAGACCGACTTTGCAGGACGGACACCAGTTAATAGCGATTTTATCTTTATATGCCAGACCTTTTTCAAAGAACTTGATAAACATCCACTGCGTCCATTTGTAATATTCCGGATCGCAGGTGCTGATGCATCTGTCCCAGTCAAAACAAAAACCGAGGGACTTCAGCTGCTTGGTAAAAGTCGCGATATTGGCGGCTGTGGAAACAGCGGGATGAACGCCGGTCTTAATGGCATAGTTTTCCGCGGGCAGGCCGAAAGCGTCAAAACCCATGGGATACAAAACATTAAAGCCCTGCATCCTCTTCTTGCGCGAGATAACGTCCAGAGCCGTATAAGAACGCGGATGCCCGACATGCAGCCCGGCGCCGGACGGATACGGAAACTCGACCAGAGCATAGAATTTTTCCTTGTTCTTGTCCGGTTCGACATGATAGGCCTTTTCCTCGTCCCATATGGCCTGCCACTTTTTCTCAATGGTCTTGAAATTATAGCGATCTTCAAGCTTCCAGCTTTCCTGCCATTGCTCAAAAGTGTCCTTCCCGTCGTATTTCTTATTCATTATATTTCGTCCTCATGGCTAAAATCTTCATCTAACCCCAAAAATTACCTTAATTTAATTCTTTTGACAAGAGTCTATTTTTAACTCTTGTATTTATCACAGCGATTAAATACAATAACCCCGATTTAATTAAAAACCCGGAAAGAAACATGGCCGATTCCCGTTTGACAGCTGCTCAAATTCTGCTGGACATCATTGAAAACAAAAATTTTGCCTCGGACGCCAAAGCCCGTTTTGAAAAACAAATCGGCGCCGATTCCGCCTTTGTCAACATGCTGCTGCAAACCGCGCTGCGCCACATGGTTTTTATCAAACGCATTCTTAGGCAGTTTGTCAAAAAAAAGCTTCCGGCACAGTCCGTTTTGGCATATTACGCGCTGATTCTCGGCACCGCCGAAATTTTATATATGGATACGCCCGATTACGCGACGATTAACAGCTATGTCGAACTTGTCAAAAAGCAGCTCGACAAATATGTCGCCGGCTTCGTCAATGCCGTCCTGCGCAAAGTTGTCGCCGGTAAAGAAACTTTTTCTGCATCCAAAAACGAGGAGTTTTTCCCGCCCGAATTCCGCAAGATACTGAACGCCGGTTACGGCAAAAAGACCGTCCGCAGAATAGAACAGTCTTTCCTCACCGAACCCGGATTAGACTTATCCTGTAAATCGGAGCCGCAGCTCTGGGCAAAAAAACTGAATGCCCGGCTTCTGCCAACCGGCACGCTTCGCCTGCCCAATCAGGGCAGCGTTGCCAAACTCGAAGGATATGAAGAAGGCGCCTGGTGGGTGCAGGATTTTGCCGCTTCGCTGGCTGCCAAAGCGCTTGGCAATAACTTATCCGGCCAAAAGGTTCTTGACCTCTGCGCCGCGCCCGGCGGCAAAACCGCCCAATTGCTGGCCGCCGGTGCCCAAGTAATGGCTCTGGACATTTCCGAAACTCGGCTTGCCCGTTTAAAGGAAAATATCAAACGTCTGAACCTGCCGACGCCGGAAATTGTCTGCGCCGACGCGGTTGCTTATCTGCAAAGCTTAGCCGCACTGCAGTTTGACGCCGTCTTGCTGGACGCGCCCTGCTCAGCCACCGGAACCCTGCGCCGCCATCCCGAAATTGTCCATATCAAAAACCTTTCCGATGTCGAAAAACAAACCGCCGTCCAAAAAGAAATCCTCAGCGTTGTTTCAAACGCCCTCAAACCCGGCGGCACGCTGGTTTACTGCGTTTGCTCGCTGGCCAAAGCGGAAGGCGAAGAACAAATCGCCGCATTTTTAGACCAACATCCCGAATTTCGCCGCCAGTCTCTGAAACCGATGATTCCCGCGGAAATATCCGAGATTGTCAATTCCGACGGCTGTATCCGTACGCTGCCCTGCCATCTTGAAAAGTTCGGCGGCGTCGACGGCTTTTTCATCGCCCGCCTGCAAAAGGAATCAAACTGATGTTTTTCAGCAAACCCGAGCCCCAATCCGCCGTCACCCCGCATAATATTGCCTTTTTAGGCACCGATGCCCTCGGTCTGTATTGGGCGGATATCCTGAAAAATCTCGGACATCGCGTCTTTTTCCTTTGTCCCCCGCGTTATGCCGATGAATACAACGCAACCGACTTTATTTACAAAGATACCGCCAGGCTGAAAAACCCCCGCAATAATTTTTGCTTCGGGCATGAACTGCCGTTCGCACCCGATTTGCTTTTAATAACCGTTTCGCCCGAACGCCGAAAATCAAACCTGACGCTGCTCTCGCCGTCTGCGCTTGCCGACACGCTCATCGTCAGTTTTTGTTTTCCCGATCAGGATGCCGTTTTGCCTGAAATCGTGCATAAACCGGTTATTAATGCTTTTTTTGAGGGTTGGATAAACCGCAGCAAAAATCATATTTCCATTTATGGTCATTCCCCCCGCGTCACATTTTCACTGCCGGATACATCAAACGAAGCTGCCTTTTTAAGAGAGATTTTTGAGCCTGCCGGAATCACAACCGTTTTTTCCGAACAGGAAAATAACAATCTATGGAATTTTGCCGGGCCTTTTCTGGCTCACGGGCTGCTAACCGTCTGTTTCGGCCGCAGTATTTTTGAACTTGCCAAAAACGAAGAAGGCCGACGTCAAATTGATGTTTTGTTGGAAGAAATCAGCCGTCTCGCCGAAGCCGACAACGTTTGTCTGCCGGCTGCCGGTCTGCTTGCCCGACTGTATGAAATACCGTCGGCTTATGTGTCGCCGCTGCAAAAAAGCGTGCAAACCCATAACCCGCTTTTTTTTGAAAGGCTGAATTCTTTCTTACTCTCAAAAAACGCCCGGAATGACAAAAAATATCCGCACATTCACCGGTTTATGCGCGAAGTATACAACAAATACTAGTATAAAATAAGAATCTTGCTTGAAGAGCACGGCAAAAGCATTATAAAATACCGAATGAACAAACGAGGGGGAAAAACTTTATGTTTACGGGTTCTGGTCTGTTGTTTTTCGGAATGTTTTTCTGTCTGATTGGCAGTTTTTTTGCTTTTTCCTTAATCGGAAAAAAAGGACGCCCGACTTTTAACGCTCCCTTTGTTGCCGTCAGCGCGCTGCTGTGTTTTGCCGTGCTGGCTTCCGTTTTTCTGTTCTGGGAACCCTCTGACTTCATTTCCTCCGTCACGCCGGCCGCTTTTGCCGCCCCTGCGGTTTTGCTTCTTTTTCTTGCTATGCTGTCGCTTGTTTTTCCGCAGCCGCAGTTGCAATTTATATTGCTTGCCCTCAGCTGCTGCGGAATAGTTTTCGGCTTTGACGTATTTATCCGATTTTCATCTCAGCTGCCGCCGCTGCCCAATAAAATCCTGACCGCCGTCTTATGGCTGGCAATCTGTTATTTCCCGCGTGTTATTAACCTCAATACGGGCATTGTCTGCATCCAGACACTGACGATTGCCCTCGGCGCTCTGCTGTTGTACTTCATAAATGCCCTGCCGCTGGCCGTCGGCATGCTTGCCGCTTATACGGCCGCCTGCTTTATCGGCCTGCTGGTTGCCGCTAGGAACAACCCCAATCTGCGCATATCTGACCTTATGTGCAATCTGCTTGGTTTTCTCCTCGGCTGGCTGACAGTTTATGCCTCCGCCGAAGGTGCCGGCTCATGTTTTGCTGTCTTTGCAATCTATCCGCTGATAGAAGTCATTTTTGCCCTTGCGCAAAAGCTGACCTTCCTGCCGCAGTTCGCCATTGCTAAAAACAACACGCTATATCTGCGCATGATCGATGCCGACATGACGCCCTCCGTCCTCAACCGCTATCTGCTGCGCATCAGCGCCATCTGCATATTATTCGGCAGCTTCCAGGCTTTTGCCCCCAATGATTACTCTATTCCCGTTTTCTGTCTGCTGGTCGTCCTTTGGCAGCTGTACCGGATTTACAACTGGCGGGAACTCCCGTCCGGACTGAAAGAAACTAATAAAAAATTTATCAGTGATGTCAAAAACAATTTGCAGGAAATCTCACAAATCTTAAAAGACAGGGACAGAAGCAAAAAATGAACTTTTTAGACTTTCTTAAGCATCTTTTTCTGCAAAACAAACCGGCGTCACCGGATGACCTGACGCCCGAAGCGGCGCAATTAATCAATTTTAAGGTTGTTGTAACCGAGTTTGCCGACAATGTCGAAAGTTCCGGCGCCGAAACCGTCTGCGCCCGGTTGAAATCCTGCGAAGGCCTGCATGTTGCCTATTTTAACGAACCTTTTAACAAGTCATTTCTCAGTCTTGAAAGCCGCTCATTTTTTGACCTGCTTGAAAAAGGGCAGACCATAATTGACAAAACCGGTGCCGACGTGCTTGTCTGGGGCTGCCGCGAAGGGGAGAAAATCCGTCTTAATTTCCAAACCAACCTGCAGTATGAAGCCGCTGCCGGAACTTTTACCTCAATTTTGGACAGCCTGTATTTCCCGGCTGATTTATTTGATGCTTCACACCCTTTTCCGCCTTCGCTGGCCACGCTGATATACGGCGCTGTCGTCAGCGCGGTTGCCGCTCCGTCCAAACAGCGCAGAATTCAGAAACGCTATCTGCTCAAAAAAATCATTGCGGCGCTGTCATCGGACAATTCCGCCAAAATGTTGTCAATTGAGTATCTGCCGTTTGTAATGAATTTTCTGGGCACGATTTATCTCAGTTACTCGTATGAATCCGAAACCGACAAAGATTTCAAAATTGTCAAAAGCCTGCTTGAAACGGCTGTTTCGCATCAGGATTTGATAAAAAACCCCATTCATCTCGGCTGCATATACTACCACTTCGGACAGCTTTATGACGCAGCCGCCAACCATATGGCCAAACGGCCCGGCTCTTATTACAAAGGCGCCATTACCAACTATCGCCTCGCTCAGAAATACCTTGGAAAATACACCTACCCCTATGATTACGGTGCCATTTCATACCGCCTGTCGGCATTGTTTTATGATTACTGGAAACAAAAAAACGACTTGCAGGCGCTGCGCGATTCCGTATTTAACCTGCGCGAAGCCGAAAAAATATTCACCTACGCGCTGTTTCCCGAATTCTGGGCGCAGATACAGGGCAAACTCGGCTATCATCTTTCGCTGCTGGCCAGTCTGACCCGCAGTTCGGATATTGCGGAATTGGCGATTGCCGCTTATAAGAATCAGCAGAAAATTATCACCGAAAAACGCGATCCTTTCACATGGGCTTCAATTCAGGAAAAAATAGGCGAAATCTATTTCCAAATCGGCCGCAAAGACACCGATACCGATGCCTTGGAAGAAGCGCTCGAATACTTTCACGATGCATTGTATATATTTGAAAATATGGAACTGGCCGACGCCGCCCGGCGTATAACCGTCAATATTTCCCGCACTTCCGAGCTCTTAAATTAAAAAAAGCGCCCTCAGGGCGCTTTTTCATCAGAATTTCCACTTACTGGTTTGCTTCAATCCAAGCCTGAACGCTGGCTTTGGAATTCAGGCCGACTTTGGTGTCAATCTGTTTGCCGTCCTTAAACAGAAACATTGTCGGGATGCTGCGGATTCCGTACTGCGCGGCCGTATTCGGGGATTCGTCGACATTTATCTTGCAAATCTCAACCTTACCGGCCATTTCCTTGGAAACTTCTTCTAACACAGGAATCAGCTGACGGCAGGGACCGCACCATTCTGCCCAGAAATCAACCAAAACCAGACCCTTGGCCTGCAAGACTTCTTTTTCAAACTCTCTGTCCGTAATTGCTTTCATCTTTTTTCCTTTCGAAATGTGTATAGTTTCTATCTAATATAATTGATATTTTTTATAAATAAAGAGCAATCGTAATATTTTTTAAATTTTTATAATATTAATCAAGTTTCATCAAACAAGCGGTGTTCGTCCACAAAATATACTTACATATCTTCTTATGCGGATAAATCTGCGCCGCCAATCGCCCGTAAGCATCCAACTGCTTGAGATATGCCGCCGGCACATCCTCGGCTTTCCGAGCCGCCGGACGGTTGGTCTTAAAGTCGACAATCATCACTTTATCCTCCAGCACGACCAGCCGGTCAATCTGCCCCGATATAATCTGCCCGTCCACACAGCCCATCAGCGGTACCTCTGCCCTGGATTCCCTGCCGAATATCGCGGCAAATTCCTTATTCTCCAGCAGCGACGCCAGCTCCGTGCAGATTTTTTCTTTTTCCGGTGCGGGCATTTCGGCCGCGTTCTTGTCAAGAAAACTTCGAATCAGGGTTGTGCGCTCTCCGGCAGCCATATCCGGCAGATACTGCAACAGCTTATGCATAAGCTCACCGCGCCGGTAGCTGTTAAATGCGGTGTTGTTTTCCAGCGGCGACAACAGTGTTTCGTCTTCGGCATCCTCGTCAAGACGCGATGGCGCCAGCGGTTTGGACAATTTATCTTCCGCGGGCGCTTCTTGAAACAACCATTCCGGACAGCCTGCGCCCGCTTCTGTTTCTGCCTTTTTCAGCTGCGGTTTGACATCCAGCTCCTGAGCCAGTTCATAACTCATCATACCGTTCTGATCTTCAACCGCAATCTTTGCAAAGGCATTTCTGCACATATCATACCAAGATTCTTCGCCGCTGCCGCCGCGCGCGTTCTTATAACCGCACAGACACAGGCATTCTTCCGCCCTGGTCAAAGCGACATATAACAAACGGTGGTATTCTTCCTTGCGCCGGCGGCGTTCTTGCTCCTTATGCAGGCGGCAGTTATTTTCGTAGTCCGCAGCGCACAACGGATAAAACAGCACATCGTTTTCCACCAGCAGCCCCATCTCGTTACTGACGTTTTTCATATCCGATGTATCCGGCATAATCACATACGGTGCCTGCAGCCCTTTTGAACCGTGCACCGTCATAATCCGCACGGCATCGGCGTTGCTTTGTTCAAGCTCGCGTTTGATTTCCACCTCGTCTTTTTCCATCCAGTCGATAAAAAGCTGCATCGCCGGCACATGCGACTGCTCAAAATCAAGACACAGATTCAAGAACTCATCCAGTCCGTCCTCTGCCTCATAGCCCTGCCGCGCCACAAACCTGCGACGCCCGCCGCAGGTATTGAGAACGTGGGAATAAAATTCAAACGGACGGACATAATCGGTCAGATTCAGCCATTCCTGCAACTGCCGGTAAATTGGCCGATACTGTTCCTTGCTGTCCAGCGACGCAAACAGGCTCCGGCTGCCGCGACGATAACACAAAGCGAATAAGTCGTCGTCATCCAGCCCGAACAACGGCGATTTCAACACCTCGGCCAGGCTCAGATCATCGGTCGGCAGCAGCATAAATTTGCCGAGCGACAGCAAGTCCTGCACGGCCAGCTGCTCGCTGAGCTTAATCTTATCGACCCCGGCAATGGCAACGCCCGCTTTTTTGCAGGCGCGCACAATTTCGTCCACCAGAGCATTGCGCTTTTGTACCAAAATCATAAAATCGCGGTATTGCAAAGGCCGTCCCTGAGATTTCAAAAATTCGCCGCCTATGACTTTGCGCCGGATATTGTCTGCAATCTGTTTCGCCAGTTTGGCTCCGGCCGTTTCCGGCAGCTTGCGCTCGACCGATGTCATCCATGCATTGGGTTTTTCGCCGATTTCGGCTTCCAACAGCGGCCAGATTTCAACCCGCCCCGCCTCGCCGATGCGCGACGGCACATGCGCCACCTGTTTGTCTTCGGCCGCCACGCCCTGTTTGGGCAGACCTTCGCTGAATATACAGTTTACCGTATCCAGAATGGCCGCTGTCGAACGGAAAGACACATCAAGGTTAACCTCGCGAAAATCAATTCCCTCGTTTTTCTTGTCCAAAAAATGCCGGCGCATTTTTTCAAATTCGTTCGGATCAGCCCCCTGAAAAGAATAAATCGACTGCTTGCGGTCACCGACGACAAACACCGTGCAGTTTTTATTTTTGGCACCGCTGCCGTAAAAGAATTCATTGGTTATCGCCCGCACGATAGCCCACTGGTCCGGCGACGTATCCTGCGCCTCGTCAATCAGCACATTGTCGATACCGCCGTCAAGCTTATACAAAACCCAGTCCGCCACCTGCGGATTTTCAAGCAGGCGGCGCGTATATAATATCAGGTCTTCATAATCTGTTTTGGAATGCAGGCGCTTATATTCCTGATAACCCTGCAACAATTCGTCCGCCAGATATAAAACGGCTTTGGTCGAAGCAAAAACCTTCAGCGCCGCCAGTTTATCATCAAATTCCAGACACCTTTCCGCCTCGCAGGCCGCCCAAACACCGCCGTCCGGACATGACTGGATAACCCCTTTGGTTGCAAAGCTTTTACGCGCTTCATTTTTCCCGGTTATAAAGAAATCGCGGTAAGACGGATAATCCTTCCGCTCATATGCCGTCACCAAAGCCAGCGCTTTTTCGCGGTCAGTATCACTGCCCGACTGCATGGCTTCGGCCAGATTTTGCAGCCTTAACTGTTCAACCGCCGCAAAAAAAGCTTCCGTGGCTGCAGCGGCCGTGTCATTTTCCTCAATACCCAGCCGCCCGGCTATATTCTCAATCAGCAAATCAACGGAACCGCACCGCCCCAGAACCTGCAAAATTTTATTGCGGTTTTCGGTCAGGGAATTCATTAGTTTCGGAAATGTAAACTCGCTGACCTGCGTGGTAACAAATGCCAGTGCCTGCGCCGTCCGGCTTTCCGGCTCGGTTTCCAGCTTCAGCAGCAGGCGCCGCTTAATATCGTCCATGGCCTCGGCGGCGGCGCGGTCATCCATTACCTCAAAATAAGGCGAAATTTTGGCTTCCAGCGGAAAACGTTTTAAAACTTCCTGGCAAAAGCTGTGTATAGTCTGAATTTTCATTCCGCCCGGCGTATCCAGCAAAACCGCAAACAGGCGCCGCGCCTGTGCCGCCAGCTCGGCGGGCTTATGCCTGCCTAATTCTGCCGCGCCCAGCAGCTTTTCAAGTTCGGCATACAGTTTTTCATCATCCGCCACCGCCCACTGCGCCAGCTTGTCGGCAATCCGCGAACTCATATTGACCGCCGCCGCCTTGGTGTAGGTCAGGCACAAAATTTTAGCCGGAGCAACGCCTTTGAGCAGCAGGCGCAATACCCGGTCAGACAGCACCTTGGTCTTTCCGGTGCCGGCCGAAGCTTCGACCCAGACCGAAACATCGGGGTCGGCAGCCTGACGCTGCTGTGCCGTCGCCAGCGCGTAGCGATTTTGTTTTTCCTGCTCAAGATTCATTGGCGCTCCACTCCTTGATCCGTGCCAAATGGGCATAAACGTCAAATTCGGGGTTTTTCTTTAGATTCGGATGACATTCATACGGCATGCTGTCCAAATCGTATTGGGTAATCAGCTCAATCAGATGCGTACGCGTGTCTTCCAAAATTTTTGCAACATTTTTATCGACAAGCACATCTTTGATGCCAAGCTGCCAATATATCAGTTCCTCAACTTCGGCCGCGCCGATTCCCTCAAAACCTCCGGCTTCGGCAATCAGCCCTTCCAACGGCAGCTGCGGCGCAAATCCGGCTTCCACTTCTTTGACGCTGCGCGCTTTTCCGGTCTTGTAATCAATAATTCTCAGTTTGCCGTCCCGTGTTTCGTCAATCCGGTCGGCTTTGGCCGTCACCGTAAATTTGCCGCCGGCCGTTTCAATTTCCATGCAGCCTTTGACCTCGCTGTGAATACGCCGGATGGCCTTCCTGTACGTTTCTTCAAGTTCCGCCAGATGATTGACGATTTTTTCAAACTTCGGCCACCAGAAAACTCTTTTTTCGTTAGCCAGATTATTCTCGGAAAATCTGCGGCGCCCGAGTTCCAACAGCTCTTCGCGGGCATTTTCCGGAAACTCGTGCGGATGTTTTTTGTTAAACTCCTCCAACAAACCGTGAATAATCGTGCCGTAGTCCGCCATTGTCAGCTCCGGCTCAATTTCTTCCAGCGGTTTCAGCCCGAGAATATATTTGGCAAACACGCTGTACGGATCGCGCAGCAAAAGCTCGATACCGCTGACCGACAGACGGCGCGGTCTCGCGGCAAACGGCGGCCTTGGCGCGGGCGGCTGCGGACTCTCAAAGCTTTCAGGTTCTTCCAAAAAACGCTGCCATTCCCCGCAACGCGTATCCTGCAAAGACAGCGGCTCAATGCCATAAGCTTCCAAAACGGCAAGCAGGCGCATCCACCAGCGCGATTTCATCATCGGCGTTCCCTGTGCCCGCTCCGAACGTGTCAAATACACCTCTTTGCCGCACAGCAGCTGCGCAAAATCCATGCCCAAAACGCCGATGGCTCTTTCCGGCAGCGGATAACCGAAGTCTTTTTTCATCGGGCGCGACATCCACGGATCAGAACCGGGCAGCTGCGGCCATATGCCTTCATTAACTCCGCCGACAATTGTCACGTCAAAACGGTTAAGCCGTGCTTCAATCGGTCCCAGAATACTCAGCCGCGGGTGTGTGCCGTATTTGGCGCGAACCGTTTTCCCGGACATCATCGCCTCAAACAATCCCGGATATTCCTGTGGCTCCACCTCGCCCAGAATATCCGCTTTTTCGAGCCATTGCGCGATAAAGCGCGCCCCGCTTTCGCCCGCCTCGCCGCGCCATAACTGCTGCCTTCCGTCTTTATCTGCGGTTGCCGCCAGAGCTTCTGCTGCGCGCACATGCGCGCGCAGCAATTCGGCCAGACCGGCCTGCGGCTTCCGACATAAATCTTTTAATTCCGCCATATGCGCGTCAAGCTCTGCCAATATATTTTCAAGCTCGGCATTTTCGGTTCCGGCCCGCCAGACGTCCTGCTCCAGAGCGCGCGCCCGGGCGCGTATGTCAGCATAATTTTTGCCCATTCCGGTCAGCGGATTTTTCAACAATGCCAAAATATCGATACGCGCTGCCCCGGGAAGAGCGGCCGCCAGCAGCAGACGCATAAAGATCCCCCATGGCGTTACGCCGAGCGGCCGGCCGGCGGAATCGTCAATTTCGATATTCCATCTTTTGAGCTGGCCGGCAACCCGGCGCGCCAATTGGCGGTCAGTGGTAACCAGCGCCGCCGTTTGACCCGGCGTTTCAAGAACTTTGCGCATTGTCGCGGCAATCGCCAGCGCTTCCTGCCGCACCTCGTCACATTCAATCAGCCGCAATCCCTCAACCGCCGCATTGTCAATGCGGCCGCCCGCGGCCTGCCGCCATTTGTCGGTACAGGAGGCAGGCATCATTACATCAGAAACCAGATTTTCGCGCGCAGCGTTTTCCGGCGGAACCAAATCCTTGACGTCTTCCCGTCGCAATTCCAGAAAATCAAGCAGTTCTTTCAATTCAAACTGCGGATGCCCCTCGTCAATCTTCGCCCAGCTTTCCTCATCCAGATGCCTGTCCAGACCGGACAAATACACCTCGCCTTTCGGTAGTTTTAAAACGGCCTTAACCAGTTTTTTCATTGCGCCGAAACCGGCTGTTGTGCCGGCAATAATCAAACGTTTGTCGGGTTTGGCACGCTCCCATATTTCGGCTTGCCGTTCGAGCATTTGATTTTTGCGCAGACTGGCGTCAACCTTGCCGCGCTCGCTTAAAATCTGCGGCCAATAAGCCGTGATAATTTCCAGAAAACGCAAGGTTTCTTGCCAATGCGCGGCATATTCTTCCGGCACCAGATTTTTAAGACGGGCAAAATCCAGATTCTGATAATAGGACATATCAATCAGCCGGCCGAGTTCCTGAGCCAGAAAACAAGCCTGATTGAGCGATATTTTTTCGGTTCCGAAATCATCTGGCCGCGCCAGAATGATTTTCATAAACAGCAGCCGGCGCTCAATATCGTCAATCGCCGGCGGCATATCCGCAATATCCGCATCGGCGGCATCCTGCAAAATAATCTCGTCTTCGTCAACATCACCGATGGGCTGCATATGCGGCAACAGCGTCGGCCTCATTCCCTGAAGCCGGACAAAAGCTTCCGCCAGGGTTTTGCAGGCGCGGCGGTTAGGCAGCAGTACCCGCACGTCGGCAAGTTCCAGTTCCCTGCCTTGATAATCATCCAGCAGCTTTTGTGCCAGCGTATCGGCAAAACCGTTGGAAGAAGGTATGTTCCGGATATTATTGAGCAGTGTCAAAAACCTCTTTTATAAATTGGGCAAAAGCCCGGCCGCGGTGCGAAACGGCGGCTTTTTCATCTTTGGAAAAATGGCCGAAAGTCTTGTCAAAACCGTCGGGCATAAACACCGGATCAAACCCGAAACCCAAATCGCCGCTGCGTTCCGGTACAATTTTGCCTTCGACACGGCCTTCAAAAAAGCGGCATTCCTGTCCCGGAACCTTAAACGCCAGCACGCAGGAAAAATGAGCCGACCAGTCCGGATTCCCGCTTTGTTTCAACTCGCCGATAAGCCTGTCCATTGCTTTGTCAAAATCGCGCACCGGCTTGCCGTCAACCATATGCTCGGCATAACGTGCCGAATAAACGCCCGGGCGCCCGCCCAGCGCGTCAACGCACAAACCGGAATCATCCGCCAGGCAGGGTTTGCCGCTGATGTCGGAAAGCTGAACAGCTTTAAGCCCGGCATTTTCCTGAAAAGTCGTGCCGGTTTCTTCAACATCGGGCAAATTGAGTTCGCGCGCCGAAACCACCGCCACGCCGTACGGCGCGAGCATTTTTTTGATTTCATCGATTTTGCCCTGATTATGGGAAGCAATCACTAATTCGTTTATTTTCATCAGATTAACCCCAAAACCTGTTTTTGTTTTTTGATAATCTCGGCAATGCCTTTTTTGCCGAGCTGTAAAAGCTGGTTGAACTGCGCTTCGTCAAACGGGTCACCCTCGGCCGTGCCCTGAATCTCGACAATTTTGCCCGATTCCGTCATAACAAAGTTCATATCGACCTGCGAATTGGAATCTTCCAGATAATCGACATCCAAAATCGCTTCGCCGCCGTATATGTCGCAGGAAACCGCCGCCACAAATTCCTTAATCGGGTTTTCCTTGATTTTTCTCATTTCTTTGAGCTTCTGCAAAGCCAGATACAAAGCGACAAAGCCGCCGGTAATCGAGGCCACGCGCGTGCCGCCGTCAGCCTGCAATACGTCGCAGTCAATGCAGATTGAAATATCTTTCATTTTGGTCAAATCGACAACCGAACGCAGCGAACGCCCGACCAGCCGCTGGATTTCCTGCGTGCGTCCGGAAGGCTTTTTGGATTCGCGCGGGATACGCACCTGAGCCGACCGCGGCAGCATGGCATATTCGGCGGTAATCCAGCCTTTGTCCTGCCCCTTGAGCCAGGCCGGGACCTTTTCTTCAACGCTGGCGGTGCAAACGACATGCGTGCCGCCGAACTTGACCAGACACGAACCTTCGGCATAAGGATTAAAATTGGGAATAAGCTCAATCTCGCGGAGCTGATTGTTTTGACGATTGGAATGGCGCATTTTCTTTCTCTTTTTCAGTAAATTTCACTGCCGTCAGGTTACCGCGATTCCGCCGCAATGGCAAGTTAAAACTAAGATAAAAAAGCAATCATGAAAAACTTGGAGAATGGTTTAGATAGAGTGATTTCTAGGGGTGGCGACACCGGAGTTTACTAAAACGTAAATGAGGATGTCGCCATACCCGTAAAATCGCTCTAGATAAGCCATTATACAAGTTTTTACAAATGGCCGGTAGTCAAAAGATTAAAATACTTATACACCGAGCCGCCTTCGACATCCCAGCTGAAATCCTTGTGCATGGCGTTTTTCTGCATTTCGTGGATTCGCTGCGGATTTTCATAGAAAACGACAAGAGCTTTTTCAAGAGTTTCGGTATAGGCGTTTTCATTGTTTTTCAGACGCTGGGCGGCGAGGTTTGTGCCAAAAACGCGGCGTTTGTTGCTGAAAAATGCCTCGGTGCGGAAACCGTCAATACCGTCATCAATGGTATCAACCAAACCGCCGGTAGACATGGCAACCGGCAGCGCGCCTTTAGCCATGGCTTCCATCTGGGTCAGGCCGCAGGGCTCAAAACGGCACGGCATCATATAAAAATCCGAAGCCAGCTGCACGGCATAGGCAAACTCGTCTTTATAACCGCGGAAAACAAAAATCCGTTCGGCAATTTTTTTGTTAATTTCCCGGACTTTATCCTTAAGCTTCGTCAGGAGTTCAAAATAGTTAACGTCGCCGGCGCCGCCAAGCACAAATATCGGCGCCTCGACTTTTTTGTCGGTATATTTCTGCGCAAGGTTAACAATCGCCTGCGCGGCAATGTCATAGCCTTTCTGCTCAACCAGACGGCTGGTCGCGCAGACCACCGGCGTCTTGGCCGGGTCTTTAACCGATTTGGCCACGTCTTCAAATTCATAAATATCAATCAGCGGAATAACCTTGCGGCGGTATTCCTCATCCGTGGCAATTTGGGAAATCAGCTTGATAAATTCTTTTTTGTTTTGCAGCTTCTTATCCAAAGAATTCTCGTCAAAAGTCGTAAAGGCCGTATCGCCGAAATAGGCGTTGACCCGGTCTATTTTCGCCTTGTTGGGAGAAATCAGGTTTTTGTCATAACCGTTGACAATCCCGAAAAAGTCGCGGTGATCTTTGCGGATTTTCAAAATATCGCGGAAATCGAAGCCAAAACCCAGTTCTTTGGACACTTCTTCCATATAGTTTTTGGAAACCGTCACAATCCGGTCGGCCAGATGGAAATTGCACGAAGCCTGATTATAGCAGTCATGCACAATCAGCGTATTGGTTGCGCGCGGGTTGCTGTTTTTAATGGCCTTGGCATTTTTGAAAACCATGGCCGCAGCGTTTTCATACAGCGAATTGAGGATACGCGAAGTGTTTTCGTAATCCCAGCCCTGATAACCCAAATGATGCGCGATATGAATGACCGGCAGCCTTTTGATTTTCTCGGCCAGAGTTTCTTCCATTTCTTTGTTTTCGACCTGTGCAACCGTAAAATATTTGAGCAGGCCGGAAAGCGCGCCGCTGTGCCAGTCGTTGGCAATCAGCAGATTGGGCTTGGCAATTTCCTTAAGCTCGTCTTTGTACAACGCCTTAATCAGCGCATAAACCGCTTTGGAAAAGAAGGCAAAACGCTCAACTTCGTTAATGCCGTTTTTGTTCATGATATAGCAGCCGTCCTGTGCCGACGGATTGTCCTTATGCGGATCAATATTAAAAAAGCGGTCATTGGAAAGGAAAATATAATCCGAGCTCTCGTGATGCGCCTGATAAACGTCAACTTTATACTTGTTCAGGGTAGATTTTTCGCCGCAGAAACGGACTTCAATCGTTTTGGCTTTTTTGACTTTGACGTCTATATGCTCGGCACCGGCATAAACATCGGCCTTAAGCTCGGCTTTTTTCTTGCCGGTATCGCCCAGGTACATCGGCGTCACAACCGTTACTTTGTGCTTTTGGGCGCCAAACGTACGATTAAAAGCTTCCGGCAGTTCGGAAGCAATCATGCCCAAACCGCCCCATTTCATAAAAGTGGCGGTTTCGGCAGAAATCATCCATGCGTCGACAATATCAACCTGCGGCCATGCCGTTTTGCCCAAACATTGTTTTCTGGAAAGGTTTTGTATCTCTAAAAGATTGGGATTTGTTGTTACCGCGTAATTAACGGAAAATTTCTTTTTATTAAAATTTTTTTCCAACATTGCTGTTGAAGTTGTTTTGTCGGCTGCCGCCACGTCTGCTTTCATATCCAGTCTTTCAACTTAAAATAATTCAATCTTTTGCGATAAAATCGGCTCTATACAACAATAAGAGCCCATCCCTCTTGACTTGTCAAGCTTTAGTCACTAAATTCCTTGTATATATACACCAAGTCAGGAATATTTAAAGAGAAAAAGCATGAAAAAGAACAACAAAACCGACGCCGAATTTGACAACGAATTGACTGAAGAAGAAGCTCCGGATTCCCCTGCGGAAGAAGAAAACGAAGACAGTTCTGCCGAAGAAACGGATAATGATTCTTCTGACGCCGGCGTTGAAGAACTGCAAGCGCAAATCCAAAAGCTGCGCGAGGATTATCTGCGCGCTTTTGCCGATGCGGAAAACACCAAAAAGCGCTGCGCTCAGGAAATTGAAAAAAACAACA
This sequence comes from Pseudomonadota bacterium, assembly GCA_018362935.1. Taxonomy (GTDB): domain Bacteria; phylum Pseudomonadota; class Alphaproteobacteria; order RF32; family CAG-239; genus CAZU01. The sequence goes on from JAHALQ010000001.1 coordinate 35,349, forward strand.
AATACGCGGTTTCTTCTTTTGCCAAAAACCTGCTCAGCGTCGCCGACAACCTGCAACGCGCGCTGGATGCCGCCCAATCTGCGGAAAACCATGACGCCTGCGAAGCCCTGCGCCAGGGTGTTGAGCTGACGCAGAACGAATTATACAAGGTTTTTGACAAATTCGGCATTCATAAAATGGATATTCTCGGAACGCATTTTGACCCCAATTTTCATCAGGTTATTCAGGAAGTCGAAGATGCCGAAAAAGAACCCGGCACCATTATTGCCGAACTGCAAACCGGCTATATGATAAATGACCGCATTCTGCGCGAAGCCATGGTCGTCGTTACAAAGAAATAAGAAAAAGCCCTGAGGTAAAAACTTCAGGGCTTTTTGTTAATCGACCAATTCTATCTTAATCTTTTTATTGAGAAAAGCAGCCAGCTGCCGCAAATCGCTGCTGCGGTGCACCTCGCGGCCAAGCGTAATATTTTCCATAATGTGCAGCGGAATTCCCGTCTGCTCGGAAACATTGACAATAGAAAGACGTTTTTCAAATAACAGTTCATTAATCTGCCGCGCCAGATTTTGACGCGTCTGATACCAGTTTTCTTTTTCGGTTGATTTTTTGGACATTTTCCAAACTCCCATTTTGTTTTTAATGTTAAAACAAAACTCGCCTTATAAAAATAAGGCGAGGGAGTTGGAAACTGCACATAGACAGTCCGACTTATTCAATATATTCGGTCGGCTCCCTCAAATGGGAGAATTTTCTATGGGGAGTTTCCACACTCCGCTTTCGGAATCCCCGAAAGCAAAAACAGTATAAAAGAGATGTGTTAATTTGCAGTTAAAAAGCAGGGTGTTGCCAACCTGCTTTTTCCATATCTGCAAATGAGTGCGGATAGCGTGTGTGAATAATAAGATTTTAGGGCGGCAAAAGCGGAGTTTACTAAATGCGTAAATGAGCATTTTGCCGTCCCGCTAAATCTGTATTAGTCACCAGCTAGACGCGCTCATCACCCTTTCTTGTAGGGGGCGCGGGCAACATAGTGCGTATGCAACAGCTTATGCGCCTTCTCGCCTCCGGCCTCGCCGAGATACTCTTTATACAGCGCCTTGACCGATTCGTTATGGTGTGACAAACGGTTCTTGGCGTGCAAATCCTCGTTCATCAGACCGGCAGCGCGCTTACGGCGGATATCATCGGTAATGCCGCGCGGTTTGGGCTGTCCCGGCATCATAACGCGGGGTTGTCCGCCGCCGGAGATACAGCCGCCGCGGCAAGCCATAACCTCAACAAAGTGATAAGGCATTTCTTCGCCGTTGGCTTTGGCCTCGCGAATACGGTTAAGGATTGTTTCGATATTGCCGCAGCCGTGGGCCACCGCAATCTTAACCTTGGTGCCTTTGATATCAATTTCGGCTTCTTTGATTCCCTCAAGGCCTTCTATCGCTTTGAAGTTAATCTCGCCAAGCTCTTCGCCGGTGATATAGAAATAAGCCGTGCGCAAGGCCGCCGTCATAACGCCGCCGGTTACGCCGAAAATGGTTCCGGCACCGGAATACTCGCCGAGCGGATTGTCCGCAATTTCTTCCGGCAGGCTGCGAAAATCGATACCTGACTGTTTAATCATGCGGCAAAGCTCACGCGTCGTCAAAGAAACGTCAACATCCTGATAACCGGAACTACTCATATCCTTGCTGCGTTTGATTTCCCACTTCTTGGCTGTGCAGGGCATAACCGAAACCACGCGGATTTTGGCAGGATTAATCGACATTTTCTCGGCATAATAGGTTTTTGCCAGAGCGCCGACCATTGATTGCGGTGACTTGCAGGTCGAAAAGTTGTCAATCATATCCTGATTGGTTTTTTCAAGCATATCAACCCAGGCCGGGCAACATGACGTAAACATCGGCAGGCTCTCGGGCTTTTTGGTAAAGCGGTTGACAAACTCGGTTGCTTCTTCAATGATTGTCAAATCGGCGCCGAAGTTGGTGTCAAACACGCGGTTAAAGCCCAAGCGGCGCAGAGCGGCATAAGTCTTGCCGGTCAGATTCTCGCCGAAGTCATAGCCAAATTCTTCGCCAATGGCCACGCGTACCGCCGGAGCGATTTGTACAATCGTATAGACTTCAGGGTCTTGCAGCATATCCCATACCTTCTGCGTATCGTCAAACTCGACAATCGCGCCGGTCGGGCAATGTGCCGAACATTGGCCGCATTTAATGCACGGGCTGTCCGCCAGCGGAATGCCGCCGGCTGCCGTAACCCGGGTTGCCAGACCGCGGTTGAGGTAGCTCAAAGCCCAGACGTTCTGCTGATTCTGGCAGACCTCGACGCAGCGTCCGCAGACAATGCACTTCGACGGTTCCAAAACAATCGCCTCGGTCGATTCGTCGCGTTCCAGCTTTTTATTCAGGCTCGGCAGATGCGACGAAGCAATGCCGAAGGTATTGGCCATATCCTGCAATTCGCAGTGTCCGGAACGGATACAGGTCAGGCATTCGTTGGGATGGTTGCTCAAAATCAGTTCCAGCACCGTACGGCGGACACCGACGATTTCAGCGTCGCCGGTGATGACTTCCATACCCTCGGCAACCGGCGTGCAGCAGGAGCGCAGGATTCGCCCGTTAACCTTGACAATGCACATGCCGCAGCCGGCCGTAGGGTCGACGTCAGGATGTTTGCACAAAGTCGGAATATCAATATGCGCCTGCCGTGCGGCTTCCAAAATGCTGGTGCCCTCGGAAACCTCTACTTCAAAATTATCAATTTTCAGCTTAACCATGTCTATTTCTCCTCTTTTGAAGCAGGGTTGTTGTCAACCAGTTTGTCCAGGTATTCTTGCTCAAAAAACTTGAGGGTCGAAAGAACCGGATTCGGCGCCGTCTGTCCCAAGCCGCACAACGAGGCTTTCTGCATGGCCGTCGCCACTCGTTTCAAATCAGCCAAATCCTGTTTAGTGCCTTTGCCCTTGTTGATTTTCTCAAGCAGCAGCAGCATCTGTTTGCCGCCGATACGGCAGGGCGCGCATTTGCCGCAGGATTCGTCGACCGTAAAGTCCAGATAAAAGTTTGCCAGCCCGGCCATATCCTGCGTATCGTCAATGACAATCATGCCGCCGGAACCCATAATCGAGCCGACTTTTTTAAGTTCTTCGTAACATACCGGCAAATCGAGCTTGTCTGCCGGAATAACGCCGCCGGAAGGCCCGCCGGTCTGAACGGCTTTGAGCTTTTTGCCGTTTGGTACGCCGCCGCCGATTTCATTGACTATCTCGTTGATTGTCGTTCCCATCGGCACTTCAATCAACCCGGAATGCTCGACTTGTCCGGTCAGGGCAAAAACTTTGGTACCTTTGGAAGTATCTGTACCAAAAGAAGCAAACCAGTCAGCGCCCTTGAGAATAATCTTCGGCACGTTGCCGAGCGTTTCCACGTTATTGACGCAGGACGGCTTGCCCCACAGTCCTTTGTTGGTCGGATACGGCGGGCGCGGACGCGGCGTGCCGCGGGCGCCTTCAATAGAGTGAATCAGAGCCGTTTCCTCGCCACAGACAAAAGCGCCGGCGCCAAGACGGATATCAATATTAAAACAGAAATCCGTGCCCATGATGTTGTTGCCGAGCAAACGGTTTTTCTTACAGGCCTTGATTGCTTTTTCAAGCCGTTCAACCGCCAGCGGATATTCGGCGCGGACATAGAACCAGCCTTCGGTTGCGCCGATGGCATAGGCCGCAATCATCATGCCTTCGATAACCGAGTGCGGGTCGCCTTCCAGAATGGAGCGGTCCATATAAGCGCCGGGGTCGCCCTCATCTCCGTTGCAGATGATAAACTTCTCGTCAATCGTCGGCACCTTGGAAGCAAATTCCCACTTCATACCGGTTGAAAAACCGCCGCCGCCGCGACCGCGCAGGCCGGATTTCTTAATTTCCTCAACTACCTGTGCCGGAGTCATCGTTTTGAGCACTTTCTCCAGAGCCAGATACCCGCCGTGCGCCATGTATTCGGTAATATCCTCGGGATCCATATGCCCGGCGTCTTTCAGCACGACTTTTTCCTGTTTGGTAAAAAACGGCAAATCCAAAGACAAAACGTGTTCCTGCAAAAACTGCGGCACTTCAAAAACTTCGCCTTCTCCGGCTTTCAGAGCCGGAACAACATGTTCAGTCACAATCAGGCGCGCCACCAGCGGCTCGATTCGTTTATACAAAACGTCTTTCTGCCCCTTAATCTCAACGCGTACCAACGGCCCCTGGGCACACAGCCCCATACAGCCGGTGGAAACCACGCGGACTTTGTCTTCCACGCCGTGATCGGCAACCGCGTTGCGGATTAAGTCAATGATTTCGTCGCTGCCCGAAGACTTACAGCCTGTCGAATGGCAGCAGTAAATACTGCACTGAAAACGCTCAAGGTCGTTAAGCTTGTTTTTAGCGATTTCGTGAATGTCAAATCTCTTGTCCAAGTCCGTATCAGCCATTATTTATGCTCCTCGTCTTCGCTCAGTTTTTTGCGCCATTCTTCCAAAATTCCGCGCACGTCGGTGGGCGTCAGGCGTCCGTAAGTCTTGCCGTTGACCACGCAGACCGGCGCCAGTCCGCAGCAGCCGACGCAGCGCACGCTCTGCAAATGGAACATGCGATCGGGCGTGCTTTCGCCTTCGCCGATTCCCAGTTCTTTTTTGAATTCTTCTAAAACTTTGTCGTTGCCTTTTAAATAACAAGCCGTACCTGTACAAACTGAGATAACGGCTTTTCCCGGAGCATCGAGCTTAAAAAAGTTATAAAAAGTCAGAACTTCGTAAATCCTGGCCAGCGGTATACCCATTCCCACCGCAAGATCCATGGCGTCTTCCCAAGGAACAAAGCCTTTGACGCCCTGAATTTCGTGCAGAGCCATAATTAAAGAACCGCGCTTCTTGCGCCATTTGGCAGCAACCTGAGCGCCCAGAGAATTCCCGTCCATTAACATCTCCTTATGTTTGCGTTGATTTATGGGATAATCATATCGGCAAAAATTTTTCCGTTCAAGCGGATTCGCTTTTCACACACCCGATTTCTTTATTTTCCGGGCAATTTATAAAAAAAGCCCTAATTTATACCAAAATTTCATATATTTTTTATAATATGCTGAAAAAAGATGTTTCTAAATCATATAAAATGGTTATAATCGTCGGCATGAAAAAACTAAACTTATATATAACCAAACAAATTGTTGTCGGTTTTTTGCTGGTTGCTTTCTGTCTTATGTCGATTATCTGGCTCACGCAGTCGCTGCGTTTTATTGAGCTGATTACCAACAAAGGCATATCGCTCGGCATTTTTGTAGAAATGACGTCGCTGCTGATGCCCCGCATTTTTACCATTCTGGCGCCGATATCTTTGTTTGCCGCCGTGCTGTTTGTCTACAACCGCATGCTGTCCGACCGTGAACTCTCCGTCATGAAAGCGGCCGGAATCAGCCCGTGGGAAAACGCCAAACCGGCGCTGTTGGTCGGTCTGGTTATGGCCGTGTTCAACATATATGTCATGAATTTCGGCATCCCCGCCGCCGAAAACGCGTTTAACGATTTGGAATGGCAGGTCAAAAACGACGTTTCGCAGCTGATGTTCCGCGAAGGAGAATTTACCGCCATTCAACAGGATCTGACCTTGTTTATCACCACTCACGAACCGGACGGCTCTGTCGGCGGAATTCTGATTAATGATGACCGCAACCCCAAAACCCGCTCGACCGTTTCGGCCGAGCTGGGACGCATCGTTCATACCAAAAAAGGCCCGCGCATCATTCTTGTGCACGGCAGCCGGCAGGAACTTGACCGCAAAACCAACCAGTTCAGCTCGGTCACTTTCGACCGCTATTCGGTCGATTTCGGCGCCAAAGAGAGCAAAGCGCGCAAAGCCGCCGGCGTCCGGGAAAAAACGCTCGGAGAACTGCTCGGCGCCTTAGATAATAAATCCCTCTCGCCCGAAGATGCGCGCCGTTGGTTTGTCGAAGGCAATAAACGCTTTACAACCCCTCTGCTAAATCTGGTCTACGCCCTGATTGCCTGCACCGGTCTGCTGGTCGGCAACTTCAACCGCCGCGGGCAGATTAAACTCATTTCCTATTCGGTCGGCGGCATGGTGCTGATTCAGGCTTTTGACCTGGCGCTGGGCAATCTTGCCGCCAAAAACCTATATTGGCTGATTCCGATGTATCTCAATTTAATTCTGCCTTGTCTCATCTGCCTGTGGCTGCTGTTTTTTTACACTCCGACCCTTTTCAGGAAACGGCGCCGCTTAATCCCCGGGGAGCGTTAATGGATAAAAAGCTCCTTTACATGTTGTTTGGCGTCCCGTTCATCGGCCTCAACCTTGCCCAGGCCGATGAAAGCATTGTCACGCCCGACACCCGTAAAGCCATATCCGAGACAACCGGCAATAAAAAAGTCAAATGGTCGCCCAAAGTCAACATGACCGACGTGCTCGCTGCGCCGGAACCGCAAAAGACGGAAAAGGACGAGCAGGAAATTTACTTTGCCGCCGACGAAGTCGAAAACAATCAGGAGCAAAGCCTCATTACCGCCTCCGGACATGTTGAAATTATCCGCGGCAATCTCACGCTTTATGCCGACAAAGTTGTCTACAACCAAAAAGAAGATACGGTCACCGCCGTCGGCAATGTCGTCTTGGTTGAAAAAGACGGTTCGGTCGTGTTTGCGGACTATTCCGAACTTAACAACCATATGACCGAAGGCGAAATGAAAAACATCAAGGTCATCATGGCCGACCAAAGCCGGATGGCCGCCAGCTCGTTTGAACGAAAGGGAGAAGACAAAAAAGTCCTGCGCAACGCCGTTTATACGCCCTGCGACGCCTGCCGCGGCTCGAATCCGCTGTGGCAGATTAAAGCGACCAAAGTCATTCATGATGCCGAAAACAAAAACGTCAACTACCAGAATGCCTTTGTCGAAATCAAAGGCACGCCGGTTTTCTACACGCCTTATTTGTCGCATCCGGATCCGACTGTCAAACGCCGTTCCGGTTTTCTTTTCCCGCGCATTATGTCCAATTCCTACCTTGGCGGCGCCGTTCAGGGGCAGTATTTCTGGAGCATTGACGACCAGCAGGATTTGCTGTTCAACCCGATTGTCACCACTGACAAAGGCATTGTATACAGCGGCGCGTTCAACAAATATCTTTATAACGGCAATATGTCGGTTTCCGGCTCTTTCCTGAAAGACAACGACGAAAACCGCAACCGCGGCAATATTTTTGCTTACGGCCGCTATGAGATTAACGATTACTGGGTCGCCGACACCGACATCAATTATGCCTCCGACAACAATTATCTCAAAGACCTCAACCTGCCCAAGCGCGATGATACCTGGCTGACATCCCGCGCCCGTCTGCAGGGTTTTGACAATCGTAACTACGCCGCGTTGGAAGCCTATTACTACAAAATTTTAAGTTATGATTTGCGCTATGCCAACCGCCCGATGGTACTGCCTTTGTTCAATTATGAAAACATCAGCGATCCGGATCGTTACGGCGCCTATACCAAAACTAACCTCAGTTTTGCTTCCGTCACGCATGAAGAAGACAATTCGAGCCAGCGCGCGTCAATGATTAATTCATGGAATCTGCCTTATACCAGCCCCTACGGCGAAAAATACAAATTGGTTGCTTCGTTAAAATCCGATTTTTACTATGTCGACAATTATGTTTATGAAGACGACGAGCCTTTTACCGGCACCGCCGCGCGCATATTCCCTCAGGTCGGGTTGGAATGGCGGCTGCCTTTCATCCGCGCCACCGAAGATTCGCGGCAGATTATCGAGCCGATTATCGTTGCCGCAATTGCCCCGAACCAGAGTAACAAGCCCGAGAAGATTCCTAATGAAGACAGCCAGGACGTTGAACTGAACGACACCAACATTCTCAACCTTGACCGTTATTCCGGGTATGACCGCAATGATACCGGCAGCCGCATCAGCTATGGTTTCAACTGGAGTGCATACGGCAACCGCTACGGCCGTACTTCATTTTTGCTGGCGCAGAGCTATGAATTTGATAAAGACGAAAGTTTTGCCCAATCCGACAACCAGAGCGGTTCATTTACCGACTATGTCGGACGCGTATACGCTTCGCCTAATGAATATTTTGACTTAAATTATCGTTTTAAACTTGATAAAGAAGATTTTGACGTCACATACAGCGAATTGTCTGCCGGATTAGGCCCGCAGATTCTGCGTCTCTACTTGGGCTATACCTATTTCCAGGCCAATGAAACATCTTCAATTCAGAATCAGGAACGAAAAGAACTTTATACCGGAATCAAGAGCCGGCTGACCAAAAACTGGTCTGTCAGCGTCTATAACCGCGAGGACCTTGCGCCGAACGGCGGCTCGCTTGAATACGGCGGCTTCCTGACCTATGAAGACGAATGCACCAGATTGATTTTCAACATTGAAAAAGACAACTCGAACGACCCCGATTATAAAGGCGATTTTGAATTCGGCTTTACCTTCTTCCTCAAAACTCTTGGCGGAACCGGAACCAAGTAACCCTGAAAGGATTTAGACATGAAAAGACTTCTCACTTTACTCGGACTGTGTATGATACTGAGCCAGCCGGCACAGGCTGCCGCATTAAAAATTGTTGCGCTGGTAAACGGAGAGATTATCTCTTCGGAAGATTTCCAAAGCCAGCTCAAATCTTTTATGATGAATACCCGCATACCGATGAATGCCCAAACCCGGAGCATGATAATGCAGAAAGTCCTCAACTCGGCAATTGACGAAAAACTTAAACTGCAGGAGGCTGAAAAAAACGGCATTGCGATTACCGAAGACGAAATTAAAGCCCAGCTTCGCAATATAGAGAAAAAAAGCAACATTCCCGCCGGGCAGCTCAGCAAAATCCTCAAAGAAGCCGACGTCAATCCGCAAACCGTCCATGAACAAATTAAATCAGACCTCGCGTGGCTGCGCCTGATTCGCAAAAAATATTATTTGGAAGGCACGCCGACGCAGAAAGAAATCAACGCCGCCCTCAAAGAAGCGCAGGAAGATTTGAGCACGCCGAAATTTTCGGTTTCGGAAATATATATCAAAAAAGACCACGCCAAAAACCTTTCCGATTTGGTCTATAACTTGCGCAATGATGACCGTTTTGAGCTTTATGCGATGCAGTTTTCCGACAGCCCCAGCGCCGCCAACGGCGGAAACCTCGGCTGGGTCAATACCGGCAAACTCCCGTCCGCGCTGGAAGGCCGCCTCAAGAAAATGAAACCCGGCGATATTTCCGAACCTGTTCAGGTCGGCGACGGTTATTACATCCTCAAGCTGAATCAAACTTTCAACCCCAAGACGGACAAACCGCAGATTCCCTCTTCCAAAGAGATTCAAACCATGCTGGAAAACCAGAAAATGGAAGCTTTGAGCAAAAAGCTGCTTCAGGACTTGCGCCAAAAAGCCGTTATTGAAATTCGGAGCTGACATGCCTGAACTTGCGCAAATTATCGCCTCGCTGCCGTCACTGCGGCTGACGGTTGACGCCCACGGCCTGATGGCCAAAAAAACGCTTGGGCAGAATTTTTTGCTCGATTCCAATATAACCGATAAAATCATCCGTTCGTCGCTCGAAGCGCAGAACAAAAAGTCGTTTTCAGGCTGCCATGTTTATGAGATCGGCCCGGGACCGGGCGGCCTGACCCGTTCAATCCTGAAAGCCGAACCGCAGCAGCTGACGGTAATAGAAATGGATGAACGCTGCGTCAAAATTATGGAAGAAATCCGCGGCAAAACCGGCGACATTATGGAGATTGTCAACGGCGACGCACTCAAATATGACTTTGCCCAGACCGAAGAACTGCCCAAACAGATAATATCAAACCTGCCCTATAACATTTCAGTGCCGCTGCTGACGCGCTGGCTGGCGGATATCAGTCGCTATAACGCCTTGACGCTGATGTTTCAGAAAGAAGTTGCCGACCGAATTACCGCGCCGCTGCGCACCAAAGACTACGGCCGGATTTCGATTCTCGCCCAGCTGCAGTGTAAGATTACGCGGCTTTTTGACCTCAATCCCGAATGTTTTGTTCCGGCACCCAAAATCTGGTCAAGCGTGTTGCTGTTTGAACCGCTGCCCCAACCTCTGGCGCCGGCGCAGATACAAAAGCTTGAAAAGCTGACCGCACAGGCTTTTGCCCAGCGCCGCAAGATGATTCGCCAAAGTCTCAAGTCCATTCCGGAATTGGAGCAAAAATGCGCGGCTGCCGGCATTCCCCTGACCGCCCGGCCTGAAGAAATTTCTCCGCGGCATTTCTTGGAGCTCTCCGCCCGAATATAGTTTTTTGACAAAATACACAAAAAAACCTCTTGATTTTTGTCTGACAAAATGCTATTTTCTCTGTATTCGATTAGGTACAAGTTAAACATTATTATTCACCGATGACTTTGATTGAAAGATAATTACTTTCCTCTTTGTCATCACAAAAACCCAAGTTATGGACACTAAAAGAATTACCAGCAAAAAAGCCGCCCAAGCAGCTTTCGAAAAAGAGTTTGCAACTTTGGCCTGCGCCCTCAACCCGGCCAGTCAGTTTTTCTCCGGCTACGAATTCGTCCGCCAGAAAATTCAGCTGAACGGCGGTGAACCTTTCATGGCGTATATCGCTCATGACAACAAAATGGAAAACACCATGGTTGTCCCCTGCAACGGTGATACGCCGACGATAGAAGACTTCAAGGACATTCACGTTATAAAAGCCGTGAATACGCCCGAAGAAGCCAAAGAGGCTTTTATCGCAGAATTCGGTTCACTGGCAAGAGTGCTCAACCCGGCAAGCGAAGCTTACATGGGCTTCCGTTTCCGCCAAAAGACCATAGAGGTCGACGGCGAAGTCTTCAAGGCCTTTATGGCCAACAGCGAAGACAAGAAGACCACGTTCATCGTCCCGGTCGACGGCACCGTGCCCAGTATCAAGGACTACAAAGAAGTCGTACTGGTAAATAGAAAAAAAGCATAAGTCCGAAGCGTACTTAACCGCAAACGCTTCAGAGAGCCATTCCCGTCACAGACGGCCGGCTCTCTTTTTTTATGCGCAAAATTTCCCTGACCTAAAAAAAGCAGAAAAGACGACTATATTGCTGGTATAAAAGTTATATTCAGGGAATTTTCACCATGGAAGAATTGGGCAGAGCCATTATGCTTGATGAAGACAAGGTTTTCCTCAAGCTGTACCGGCATTTTCTGGAAACCAGAGGCTACAACGTCTTTACAACCGACAACCCGTATAAATTATTGCTGTACGGCCGCGAGATTATGCCGGAAATTATCTTTATGGACATAAACCTGCCGCGCCGCAATAACTGGGAATTTCTCAGAAAGATTAGTCATGAAGATTGGATGAGGGATATCCCTGTCATTATCATGAGTTTGGAAAACCTTTCAGAAAATGAAGAACTATCGCAAATTGCCAATTTTTTAGACAAGAAAGCGGCCATCGAAAAAATTGTCGAACTTCTGGAAACTTATTGCCGCGGCGGGCAGGACCATGATATTTTCATACTTACCGACTATTCGCCGCAGCTGGAACAGGAGCTTGCCGTTATCAAAAAACGGCACCACAGCTTCTTTATCGCTCACGACCTTAAAGGCTCATGCAAATACCTGTCAAAAAACAAGCCGCGCAAAATTGCCGTCAAATATTCTCCCGAACGTTTTAACACGGTCAAAGACAAATTGCCGGAAAAAAATGTCTACCGCGTCGATTCGATTCCCGAAATAGAAAAATTAGCCGACGACATTAAATAAATTTTTATGTTTCCGTTTTATAATTCCTTTGTCGTGCAACAAAGGAATTATAAATGACTCTTCTAAAAAGTTTTTTCGGCTTCTTTCACAAAATCATACATGCAACTTACAACGGCATGCTGGCATTGTCTTCTTCGCCGCGCGCCATGCTTTTTTTGTTTATTGTGGCGTTTGCCGAAAGTTCTTTTTTCCCGATTCCGCCCGACATCATGATTATTCCCATGGTTCTTGCTACGCCGAACAAAGCATGGCGCATTGCCGGCCTGGCAACTCTTGCCAGCGTTCTCGGCGGCTATTTCGGATACGGTATCGGCGTTTTCTTATTTGACCAGATTGCCAAACCTTTGCTGTCGTTCTACGGCTATCTGCACCAGTTTGACGTTTTCAAAGACTACTATCACCAATGGGGAGCTTGGATTGTTTTCGGCGCCGGTATCACGCCTTTCCCCTATAAGGTCATCACCATTGCCAGCGGTGTTGTCGGCCTGAATATCTTCACATTCACAATTGCCTCAATCATTGCCCGCGGCATGCGATTTTACCTGATTGCCTGGCTGCTTAAAAAATACGGCGCGCCGATGAAAATATTTATCGAAAAAAACCTCGGCATTTTATCCGTTTTGTTTTTGGTTTTGCTCATCGGCGGTTTTGTGCTGATAAAATACGTCTAACGTTTGTCCGGGCTATGGCATAAATGGGATACCGGACAGTTGCAGCAATCCGGCTTCTGCGCCTTGCAAATATAGCGTCCGAACAACACCAGCCAATGGTTGAAATGTCGCTTGTACTCGTCCGGCAGAATTTTTTCCATATCGGCTTCAACGCTCAAAGGCGTACGCCCGTCACACATGTTCAGGCGTTCGGTCACGCGCAGCACATGCGTATCCACCGCGATTGTCGGCTCATTCCACCAGACGTTGAGCAGGACATTGGCCGTCTTGCGCCCGACCCCGGCCAGATTTTCCAAAGCCTCGCGGTCATGCGGCACTTCGCCGTTATATTTTTCAACCAGCGTCTGGCTCATTGCGATAATATTCTTGGCCTTGTTATTATACAAACCGATGGTTTTAATATGCTCCTTAAGTCCTTCCAGCCCGAGAGCCAGCATTTTCTGCGGCGTGTCGGCAATCTTAAACAGTTCTTTGGTTGCCTTGTTGACCCCTTTGTCGGTGCTTTGCGCCGACAGGATAATCGCCACCAGCAGGGTATAGGCATTAGTATATTCCAGCTCTGACGGCGGATTGGCATCTTTTTCCCTGAAAACGTCCAATATTTCCAAAACTTCTTTATGATTGCGCATTATGCTTTTACTCCTCCCGCTCCGGCGGCTTTGGGCGCATTCTCATCCAGAGGCCAGCGCGGCCGCGGTTTAAAATCCAAATTGTTATGCATGCCCTTGAGCGCGCGTTCCATTCCCGCCCAGGCAATCATCACGCCGTTGTCGGTACAGAACCTGATTGGCGGTGCCGAAAAAACCAGCCCTTCGGTTTCAGCCAGCTGTTTAAGCCTGCCGCGCAGATAGGTATTGGAAGCCACGCCGCCGGAAACCACCAGATCTTTGCCCTGCGGATATTTGGTACGAAACAGAACAATTGCCTTTTTGAGTTTGTACAGCAGATGGTCGGTCGCCGCTTTCTGAAAGCTGGCGCATATATCGGCGGTATCTTGTTTGCGCAAAATGGCATGCTCGATATTTCCGTCGGCCGAATAAGACTCAATAATCTTGCGCACGGCGGTTTTTAAGCCGGAAAAAGACAAATTGCAGTCATTTGAATTGAGCAGCGGCCGCGGCAGCACAAACCGGTTTTCATCGCCGAGATCAGCCATTTTTTCAATCATCGGGCCGCCCGGATACCCCAGATTCAGCATTTTTGCAACTTTGTCAAAAGCCTCGCCGGCCGCGTCGTCAATCGTTGTGCCGAGCCGTTCGAATTCGCCGACGTTTTTGACAACCAAAATCTGGCAGTGCCCGCCCGAAACCAGCAGCAGCAAATACGGATATTCCACGTCGGAAGTCAGTCTTGCTGCCAAAGCATGCCCCTCAAGATGATTAACAGCAATAAACGGCTTGTCCAATGCCAGACTCAAAGCCTTGGCCGCCATAACGCCGATAACCACGCCGCCGATTAATCCGGGGCCGGAAGCCGCCGCCACCGCGTCAATATCCTGCGGTTTTATCCCGGCTTTTTTAAATGTTTCTTCCAAAATGTCTTCAATATGGTCAAGATGCGCCCGCGCCGCAATTTCCGGCACAACGCCGCCGTATGTTTTATGCTCAAGCTGCGTCAGCACGCATTCGCCCAAAATCTCGCGTTTATCATTAACAATGGCGGCCGCGGTTTCGTCACAGCTGCTTTCAATTCCCAAAACAATCATTTAAAAACCTTTCAACTGCATATGTCGTACTTCTTTATTGCAGTTTTTTGATTATTATATACACTATAAAAAGTTTAATGCCAAGAATTTACTTACATAAGGAAATTAAAAATGGTTAAGCAAAAAGCAGAGCAAACGGCGGTTCAAATTCCGGTTGAAATTCCTGAAAAAGCGGTTCGGCCGTCCGGCTTCGGCAAATATGCCCTGCGCCTTATCCTGCTGGCCGCCGTCTGCGGCGCCGGATACGCATTGTGGAAAAACCCGCAGCTGACAGACCGGGCGCGCAGCTGGCTCGCGCCGGCCGAACAGGCTGACCCTTACGCCGCGCGTTTCGCGGATTTGCAAAACCAGATTGCCGCTTTGCAAAATCAACTTAACCAAACCAATTACAAATTGGACAACTCAGGTTTTGCTGAAATCAAAGAACAGGTGCGCAGCCTCGAAAAAATGAACCTCAACATGATTGACTCCAAAGCTGATGTTGCCGCTGTTCTCGGCGTTGTCACCCGCATGGACGCCGCCGAACATAAAATTAACCGCCTCAGCGAAGTCACCGACACCAGCGCCCTGATTTTGACCGGAACACTGCTGGTAAAAGACGCGGCCGACCGCGGACAAACTTTTGAGTATGAAGCCGAAGTTTTGAGCCAAATCGCCGCAGGCTCCCCGCAAGCCGCCGCGCAGGCGCAGAAAATAAGCGCTTTTGCCGCTGACGGCATCCCCTCGGACTTGGCCTTGTCTTTGCAATTTGACCGCATTTATGCCAAATTGCTGCACCAGCGCAATCTTGACTCTGAGCAAAGCCAAACCTGGAAAGACCGCATTAACAGCAAATTGAACGAAATTGTCCAGATTAAAAAAACGGATGAAGCAACTCCCGAATATGAAGCCGGCAGCCTGCTTGAAGATGCGGCTTTCTTGGTCAGAAACGATGATTTGCTGCGCGCCGCCAATCTTCTAAAAAAAGCAAATAATCCTGAAATTTCTGCCTCTGCCGATTTGCAGGAATGGATTGCCAAAGTTGAGCAGCGCGAAGAATTTTACCGCGCCGTATCCGCTCTCTCGGCAGATTCTCTGGCTGCGCTGAAAGTGAATAATCTTAAAAAAGTCCGCGGAAAATAAATTAAAGCGTGATTTTTACCGAGCAGATTTGGTTTTTCTTGCGCTTGAGAATTTCAAAATGAAACCCTTCAAACATGAATTTCTGCCCTTCGGAAGGGATTGACTGGGTCATGTCAAGAAGATAGCCGGCGATTGTCGCCGCATTGTCATCACAGATATCCCAGCCGAATTTGCGATTCAAGTCGCGTATCGGCACCTGCCCATCGACAATAAAGGTGTTGTCGTCAACTTTGCGGATTCCCATAATATCCAGATTGGAAACATCGCTTTCATCGTTGATGTCGCCGACAATTTCTTCCAATATGTCTTCCAAGGTAACAATACCTTGCAAAACGCCGTATTCGTCAACCACAATGGCAAAATGCTCCCGCCGCGCGCGGAACAGCTGCAATTGCTGCTTGAGCGTCGTGTTGTCGGGAATAAACCACGGTTCGGTCATTATCTTGCGAATGTCAACCTGGCTGTAATCGCCTTTGCGGTCGATAATTTCCTTAAACAAAGTCTTTATGCGGATAACGCCGACAATATTTTCCGGCTTGTCCTGATACAGCGGAATTCTCGAAAATGGACAGTTCTCAACTTTTTCAAGAATATTTTCCACCGGCAGGTCAATATCGACGGAAAACAGGTTCTTGCGATGATTCATTACGTCATAGACGGTAATTTCCGATAAATCGAGAATGCCCTCAAGCATGACTTTCTCCTGATAGGCATTCGCTTCGCCACAGTTATTGATAGCGCCGCGGAAAGCGTCTTCAAAAGAAACCGGCTCTTTATTGTCCTGATGGTTGAAAACTTTTTTCAACAAAGAAATCATGCGGATTTTCCTTTGGCCACAAAATTTTCAATTGCCTCAATAACCCGGTTTACCGTAATTCCGACTTGTTCTTCTTTGGTTTGTACCACAATATCGGCTTCTGAATAAAACGGATACTCTTCTGATATATATTTTTCGAGTTTGTCTTTCAATTCATCATCCGACCCGCGCAGAAAAGGCCTGTGTTTCCGACCGGCGGTGCGGCTGTATAAAACGTCCAAATCAGCTTTAAGCCAGACTGTAATTGCATTTTTTTTGGCATATTCCCTCGTCTGCGGCGCCACGAAAGACCCGCCCCCCGATGCCAGCACGCAAGGGGCTCCTTCCAGCAGGCGCTTCATGACCCGCGCTTCGCCGGCGCGGTATTCCTGCAATCCGAAGCATTTGAGAATATCAACCAAAGACAGCCCGGCCGCTTTCTCGACCTCGCGGTCGCCGTCGACAAAAGGCAGATTCAGCTTTTGCGACAGACGCTTTCCGACACTGGTCTTGCCGCTGCCCATCAATCCGACCAAAAGAATTATTTTGCCATTAAGATTTATCATTTTCGCTTTATTTTAATTAATCTTTCAAACTTCTTGTGCTAACTATATAAACAAAGCCTCTTGATATCAATATGTTTTTTATAAAAAAGGAGAACCTCTCATGCGTCAGAAAAAGTCAAATCTCATCTACTACATTCTCGGTGCCGTTTTGTTTGCCGCGGTGGTATTTGCCGTCGTCCATGAGGTTCCCATGCAGGTTGAGCATGTCGAAACCGAAATTCCCGCCGCACGGTAATGATAGGCCTGATTGATGATTTCCTGGATATGATGCGCGCCGAAATCGGCGCGACGGAAAATACCGTTAATTCCTATCGGCGCGATTTGCAACAATTTTCTGAAAACAGCCCAAAGCCGGTTGAACAGATAACCGCCGAAGATATTGCTTTATATGTTCAGAAATTGAATAAGCAATACGCCGCCAAATCGGTTGCCCGCAAAATTTCCGTGCTTCGGGATTTTTTCAAATTTTTGTATTCCGAAAAAGAAATCAGCTCCAATCCGACAGCTAATATCACGGCGCCTAAACAGGAAAAACCGCTGCCCAAATTTCTGACCCCCGAAGAAGTCCGGGCGCTTATGGACGCGGCACAAAGCCAAAACGGCATTGCTTTTCAGCGCATGGCTGTCATGCTGGAGCTGATGTATGCCTGCGGGCTGCGCGTTTCAGAACTCGTATCCCTGCCTGAAAACTGCATTAATTTTGACAAGCGGCAAATTCTGGTTCGCGGCAAAGGAAACAAAGAACGCCTGATTCCGATAGCAGACAAAGCCGCAAAAATGATTCTGGATTATTTTGAGCTGCGCCGTGAATTTATCCGCGGCCGCAAATCCGTCTGGCTGTTTCCGTCCAAGCTGTCCGCTGCCGGACATATCACCCGCGGCGCGTTTTTCAAAAACCTCAAGGAAGTCGCCGTTCTTGCCGGTATCTCGCCGCAACGTGTTTCGCCCCATGTTTTGCGCCATTCTTTTGCGACTCACCTGCTGCATAACGGCGCCGATTTGCGCTCCGTCCAGAAAATGCTCGGACACGCCGACATTGCAACCACCGAAATTTATACCCATATCATGAGCAGCGAACTTCTTGACGAAGTCCGCGCCAAACATCCGCTCAGCCGGTTGAAATAAAAATCAGTGATGGCGGCAGCCGCAGCCGTCCCCGCCGCAATTACAGTTACGCCCGTGCCCCTGCGCCTGCTGTTTTTTATAAGCTTCATAAGTATTTTCCAAAAGCATGGCCACAGTCATCGGGCCGACCCCGCCGGGCACCGGCGTAATATGCGAGGCTTTTTCGCAGACCTCGTCAAAATCCACGTCGCCGCACAATTTGCCGTCAATCCGGTTTATGCCGACGTCAATAACCACGGCGCCTTCTTTAACCCAGTCTTTTTTAACCAGTTTGGCACAGCCGCAGGCCGCAACCACAATATCGCCCTGCCGGACAATTTCAGGCAGGTTTTCCGTTCTGGAATGGGTAATGCTGACCGTACAGTCATGATTAAGCAGCAGCATCGAAACCGGACGCCCGACAATATTGGAACGGCCGATAACAACGGCATGCTTTCCCGCCAGCTCAATTCCCGTGCTTTCCAGCAGCTTCAAGATTCCGCGCGGCGTTGCCGAAACAATTGCTTCCGGCTCGCGGCAGGCCAACAGTCCGGCATTATACGGATTAAACCCGTCAACGTCTTTTTCAGGACGGATTTTAGACAGGATATGCAGCGGATTAATATGTTCCGGCAGCGGAAGTTGAACGATTATGCCGTTGACATGCGGATTCTCGTTAAGTTCGCCGATGACTTCCAACAGCGCATGCTCACCGATTGTGTCTGAAAATTCCATAATTTCGCAGCCGATTCCGACTTCCGCGGCCGCTTTCTTTTTGTTGCGGACATATATCCGGCTTGCCTCGTTTTCACCGACCAGCACCACCGCCAGAACCGGCATGTCTTCGCCGTCGTCAGAGGCAATCCGTTGCGCCAGTTCCTCACGGATTTTGGCCGCGGTTGTTTTTCCGTCGATTATTTTTGCTGTCATTCAGGCCTCCTCTGTCCAGCGGCTGATTTGCGCTGCCGCATTTTCACTGTCTGTTCTTACCAAAATTTTTTTATAGCGGTCAAGCTCGCCGCTGATAATCTCAAATTCATTTTTTGCCATTTTCAGCGATTTCGCCAGATAAGCAATCAGTTCTTTGTTGGCTTTGCCTTTTTCCGGCACGCTGATAACATTGATTTTCAGATATTCCTCGCCTTCGGGCGTGACAAAAAAGCCGTTTTTCCGGCACGACGAAGAGTTCGGCGCCAGCCTCACTCTCAAAATGATACCGCGGCTGCTTTTCTCCCAGACCCGATGCAATTTACACCAGCATGGCGCTGAGGCGCAAAATCAGGCGGCTTACCAGAATTAATCCCAAAATCAGGATGAACGGAGAAAAATCAACGCCTGAAAAAGGAGGAATTTTTTCAGAGATTTTCTTATAAACCGGGATTGTCAGCTTATCAAGAATTTCAACGGTTTTCTGGGTATATTTATTGGATGCTTCCAGAATTTTAAAATGAATCAGCCACGACAAAACAACCTGAACGACAACCACTTTAAAATAAATATCAACCAATAACCCTAAAACATAGACAAAAGGCTCAAGCAAAGCGCCCATTAAAAATCTCCTCACAATAAAACATCTACCGATTTTGATATCTCAATCGGCGGCGTCTGTCAATACGCAAAACTTTTATGCCGACTGGCGGCTGTTTTCATACAGGCGGCGGTAGTCAGCCATTCTGAAACCGTTAAGGCTGCGCGTCTTCGGCAGCATTTCGGCAGCAGCCGCTTCTTTCTCGACTTCCTCTTTGGATTTGCCCATTCGCATAGCCATAAGCACAACCGCTGTTTTACGGCCGTTCTCACGAACAGAAACAATTTTATTTTCGGCGGCTTCACGAGTTTCGGTAACCGGACGGAAACGGACGAATTCCTCGCCGATTCCCTGTTCAAACTCACGGGAATCGATACCGGACTTAATCCGCAGATACCGGTTGGTCATCGATTCGTGGGCAAGCACCATTGCGCCGGCGGTGAGTACCCGCGCTTGCTTCTGCTCCTGAATGCGGTCCAGTTCTTCCCGGCTGTCCGCCCGGTCTTTGGTCGCCTGCATCTTTACGCGCAGGCGCCGCAATTCGCTGAGTTTAAAGTTCATAAAGGCCAGCCTTTCCAGAGCCTGCTCTTTGAGCGGCCCGTTGCCGTAGACCGCGGCACCGGCATACAACGCGATAATCCGCCGCATTTCGGTTTCGCGATCGCCCAGAAAATCAATAAAGCCGTTGCGGGCATTGACTTCTTCCTGCGTGGTTCCGTCGGAATTAATTTCGTTTTCAATTTTCTGCTGCGCTTCCACCCAGTCATAATACTCGGCGCGCGGATCTTCCCCGGCGTCAATTTTTTGCAGGGATTCGGCAATCAGAAAATCCAGTTCGAAAGTATTGATTTCCACGCCTTTGATTTTGGCAACCTGTTTAATCTCCTCAAGTTTTTCGGCAGCTCCATAGGCATTGGCAACCTTATTAAGCTTTTGCTGGGCAATAAACCTGTCGGCTTCTTGCTTAAGGGTCTGCTTGTCAACACCGGCCAGAGTCGAGCGGGCATAATTCATTCTCTGCCGTTGCTCGGGGGTCTGCCCCATAGTATAATGCAGATCGGCAAACAAGTCTTCCGAATGCTGCCGGTATTCTTCTTTCCAATCGGCGTAATCTTCTAAACGTGTATCGGGCATTCTGATGCTCCTCTTATAAGGTTAAACCTTTTCAAAAATAATCTTGCCTTCTTCGAGCCAGACAATCCGGTCAATGACCCATTGGCTGATTTGTTCGATTTTTTCAAGCTCCAGCCCCATCGACTCTCCGACCCGGCCGATAAGCAGCACTTCCTTGTCGGACAAATCGCCGTCGGAATTGGCGAGCAGGCACATTTCCTTAATCAGCATCATGGCTTTCTTGCGGTCTTTAATCAATTTGACCGCGTCGACAATCTCGTCGTCACTCGCTTTGGCCCTGATTTCGTCATATCTGTTTTCCGGCACGCCGAGCGCCAGAGCCATTTCGCGGATAAAAAGCTTTTCTTCGTCGTCAAATTCCCCGTCAGACATAGCCAGTCTGGCAAGTGTTTTAAGAAAAACCACGCGTTCGTCTTCCGTCATTGATGCTAAATACCCCATATCGTTCTCCATATTAAAATTTGACATTGCCTGCTTCCTCTCCTCATAATTAATCTGCTTCTATATTATCAAAAATTAATAACATTTCAATCAAAAAGCAAAATTTGGGCTTCTCTGCAAAAAGCAATTGAAATTATACCGCGCTTGACATAAGATACACGCAGATTAAATAACAAATACGGAAGTAAATTGAAGAAATACTACATCAAGACTTTTGGCTGCCAGATGAATGTTTATGATTCTCACCGCATTGCCTCAATTCTGCAACATCTCGGCTTTACGGAAGCAGCTTCTCTCAAAAACGCCGATTTAGTCATTCTCAACACCTGTCATATCCGCGAAAAAGCCGCCGAGAAGGTTTTTTCCGATTTGGGCCGCATTGAAATGGTTAAACAGGAGCGCGCCGCAGAAGGGCTATCGACGGTCATCGGCGTGGTCGGCTGCGTCGTGCAGGCCGAGGACGAACAGATTGCCAAACGCGCGCCGTATGTTGACTTTGCCTTAGGCCCGCTGACCTATCACCGTCTGCCTGAAATTTTGGCCAAAATCGGCCGCGCTAAGGGTGAAACGATTATTGATACCGAATTTCCGGCCGAATCCAAATTCGACTTTCTGCCCGAAAACAAGTCTGCCGGCGGTTGTTCTTTTCTGGCTATTCAGGAAGGCTGCAACAATTTCTGCACCTACTGCGTCGTTCCTTACACCCGCGGCATTGAAACTTCGCGCCCGGTTGAAGATATCCTGCGCGAAGCCCGCAATTTGGTTGCCCAGGGCACCGTTGAACTCAACCTTCTCGGACAAAACGTCAATTCATATCACGGCGAAGACGCCGCCGGCAGAGAGCGGCCGCTGGCCTACCTGTTAAATAAAATTAACGAAATTGACGGCTTGCAGCGTATTCGCTACACAACTTCATATCCGGCAGACGTTACCGATGAGTTGGTTGACTGCCACAAAAACATCAAAAAGCTGATGCCTTACCTGCACCTTCCGGTACAATCCGGTTCCGACAAAATCCTCAAGGCGATGAACCGCCGCCATACCGCCGGACAATATCTTGAAGTTATCGCCAAACTGCGCGAAGCCAATCCCGATTTGCGCTTTTCGTCTGATTTTATCGTCGGTTTCCCCGGTGAAACGGATGACGATTTTCAGGCAACGCTGAATCTTGTCAATCAGGTGAAGTTCATTCAGGCCTTTTCCTTTAAATATTCGCGCCGTGCCGGCACCCCTGCCGCCCTGATGCCTGACCAGGTTGAAGAAAAAGTCAAAAAACAGCGCTTGGATATCCTTCAGGATTTATTATTTTCTTATCAATTAAACTTTAATAAAGAAACTGTTGGTAAAATAGTGCCGGTATTATTTGAAAACCGGGGACGCCATGCCGGACAGCTGGTCGGCCGCACGCCGTATATGCAGAATCTGCATGCCGAACTCGGAAAAGAATATTTAAACAAAATCGTCAACATCAAAGTCACCGAAGCAACCACCAATTCGCTCTCCGGTCAAAAAGAAGGAAATTAAATATGGCAGAAATTAATTTTGAGTTGTTTAACAACACATTGGTACAGCAGTTGGTCGGGCCGCAGGACTATAATCTGCGCCTGCTCGAAAAAATTCTTGATGTTGAAATCGGTTCTTTCGGGAACAAAATGAATATCAAAGGTTCGCCCGCCGCCATCGAGCAGGCCAAAACCGCCATCGACGTCTTGTACAACAAGGTCAGCAAAGGCGTTTCCGTCGGTGACGAAGAAGTCAAAGCCGCGGTTCGGATTTCCGACGGCAGCACCGATACCGAAACCGCCCAGGATCTGAGCAACATTGTGCTCAAGACCAAAAAACGCCATATTTATCCACGCTCGGCCACTCAGGCACTCTACATTCAGGAAATGATGAAAAACGAACTCGTCTTCGGCTTAGGACCAGCCGGTACCGGCAAGACCTACCTGGCCGTTGCCTTGGCCGTTTCAATGATGCTTGAAGGCAAAATTGATAAAATCATCTTGTCGCGCCCGGCCGTCGAAGCCGGCGAAAATCTGGGGTTCCTGCCCGGCGACCTCAAGGAAAAGGTTGACCCTTATCTGCGCCCGCTGTATGACGCCCTGTATGAAATGCTGCCCGCCGAGCAGGTTGACAAGAAAATTTCCCTCGGCGAAATAGAGATTGCCCCGCTTGCTTTCATGCGCGGTCGTACCCTTTCCAATGCGTTTGTCATTCTTGACGAGGCGCAGAACACCACCCCGATGCAGATGAAAATGTTCCTCACCCGCTTGGGCGAAAATTCGCGCATGGTCGTCAACGGCGACTTAAGCCAGGTCGACCTGCCGCGCGGCACGGTTTCGGGTCTGCGCGATGCGCTTGACATTCTCAAAGGCACACCCAACATCAGTTCTGTTCGTTTCAGCGCAGCTGATGTTGTCCGCCACGGCCTGGTTGCCAAAATAGTCAAGGCTTACGAAGAACGCAGCAAAAAAGAGTATGGTGATGAATAACGCCCTTAATGTCATAACAGACGGCGGCGCATGGGAAAACTGTGGTTTTGACGTTTTCCAAACTGCCCGGACTGTTTTTGACACTGTCCTCTCTTATGTCGGCAGAAACGAAGAAATCGGCTTTTTGACGCTCGGCAAAAACCTGATTGTCAACCTCTCGCTGAGCAGCGACGCGGAGGTTCATAGGCTTAACAAGGAATTCCGCGGCTTTGACAAACCGACCAACGTTCTCTCTTTTGCCAATATTGATGACGAAGACTTTGATAACTATATCAAGATAAGCCCTGAAATCGAACTTGGCGACATAATTATTGCCTATGAAACGCTGTCGCGGGAAGCCGCTGAGAAAAAAATTTCCCTGCATGACCATTTTGCCCACCTTCTGGCGCACGGGCTGCTGCATCTTCTCGGTTTTGACCACCAACAGGACGAAGAAGCCGAATATATGGAAAATTTCGAAATAAATATCTTGCAGCAGCTGAATATCAACAACCCCTATCAGGAGTATAATTAAATTATGTCTGACGAAACGAAAAATGAAGTATCTTTTTGCAGTTTTGTAAGCAGCCTTTTTAAACACAAACAGCCTGAAACCGTCCGCGAAACGATAGAAGACCTGATTGAAGAAGCTGACGGCGGCCAGGAGTTTTCCGAACACGAACAGCTCCTGCTCAACAATATCTTATGTCTGCGCGACAAAAAATGCGGCAATGCCATGATTCCGCGCGCCGACATCATCGGTTTTCCCAAAGACGGCAACATCGGCGATCTTGCCGAACTGATGGTTACCAAAGGCCACTCGCGTATTCCGATTTACGGAGAATCGCTTGACGATGTTATCGGCATTGTTCACGTTATCGACCTTGTCAAATGCCTGCTAAATGGCAGAAAAGACGTTAAGGTTTCAGAAATTGTCACCAATAACGTCAAATTTGTTTCGCCGTCCATGCGCGTGCTGGATTTGCTGCGCCAGATGCAGTTTCAAAAAGTCCACATGGCCATGGTTGTCGACGAATACGGCGGCATTGACGGCCTTGTCACCATTGAAGACTTACTTGAGGAGATTGTCGGCGATATTGAAGACGAATATGATTTTGATGAAAACCACGTCATCGCCGTGCAGGAAAGCGGTGAAATTGTTGCCGACGCCAAAGCCGAACTGGATGAAATTAAAGAACAGACCGGCCTGGATCTGACCTCCGCTCTTAATGAAGATGAAAAAGAAGATATAGACACACTTGGCGGGCTTGTTTTCCAGATAGCTCAGCGAATCCCCTCCCGCGGCGAGATTATCGACGGTGCCGGCGGAATAAAATTTCGTATTCTTGAAGTTGACCCGCGCCGGATTAAAAAGGTGTTGATAATGCTGCCTAAGGAGATTCCAACTGTCGCTGCTTCTAAATAAAATACTGCGTTATCCAAAGCTTGCGGCTTTCTTCTGCGGCTGGCTGAGCGTCGCCGCCCTGCCGCCTTTATATATTTTTCCGCTGCTTTTTGTTTCTGTCAGCCTTTTGATTTACCTGCTTAACCGGAGTCCTTCGCCTAAAACGGCTTTTATCCGCGGCTGGTGTTTCGGTTTTTCCTTCTTTTCTTTTGGGCTGTCGTGGATTGGCAACGCGGTCTTAATAGACAATACCTTTTTAAGCTGGCTTTATCCGCTTATTTTTCTGGCCTGCGGCATTTTCTTCGGATTATTCGTTGCCGTTCCGGCCTGGCTGTCCTTTTACTTTCGTAAACCGGTGGCGCAATATTTGGCATTTTGCGCGCTGGTCGTCCTTTTTGAATGGCTGCGCAGTTTCTTTTTGACCGGCTTCCCGTGGAATCTTTGGGGAACGGTTTTGGCTTTCAGCACGCCTTTGATACAGCTTTCCTCTGTCGGCGGAACCTATCTGTTGTCACTCATGGCGCTGCTGATATGCGGCGCACCTTTTTTATGGCTGGCAGCCCTTGACAGAAGGCATTTGATGTTAAGCGGCGGCATAATTGCTTTGCTGGGCAGTTTCTTAACCGTTTTTGGCCTTTGGCGCCTTTCTTTTGAAACGCAAACCCCGTCATCAACCGTTATCCGCATCGTTCAGCCCAGCATACCTCAGACATTCAAATGGGACAACGCCAGCCTGGAACAAAATCTTGACTCTTATATAGAATTGTCGCGCCAAAAACCGCTCGACGGGGTCAGCGCCGTCATCTGGGGTGAAACGGCTTCGCCTTTTCCGTTGGATATTGATAAAGCCCATAATTATAAGGTTCGCGCAGCCATACCCGATAGCGGCTATCTCATTACCGGCCTCGTCCGTTATCATTTCAAGAACGGCGGCAGCCGTGCTTCCAATTCGATGATGGTTTTTGATAAAAGCGGTAATCCGGCGGCTTATTATGACAAGTCGCACCTGGTGCCTTTCGGCGAATACATCCCGCTCCGCAGCTGGCTGCCGGACTGGCTGCGGCCGCTGGCCAACACTGTCGGTACCTTCACGCCCGGAAAAGGCCCCGAAGTAATATCCCTGCCCGGCCTTCCGGATTTGGGCGCCATAATTTGTTATGAGGCGATTTTTCCGGGACGGATAATCAATCCTGACCATCGGCCGCAATGGGTCATCAATCCGACCAACGACGGCTGGTACGGCGATTCTTTCGGCCCCCGCCAGCATTTCGTCGCCACGCGTCTGCGCGCGGTGGAAGAAGGGGTTACTATTGTTCGCGCGGCCAACAACGGCATCAGCGGTGTCATTTCGCCCTACGGCACCGTCCTTGCCAGGCTGAATCTGAACCAAAAAGGCGTGGCAGACGCCGCGCTACCTGCCCAAATGTCATTCCCGACGCCCTATGGCAAATATGGCAATGTTATCATATTGTTTATATGCACTTTTTTACTATACATTGCATTTCTCATTCGCCCCAAACCCAACAAATAGAAGGGTTTTGGCAGCTTTTGCCGCTTTTCCATAAAATTCCGCTAATATAATATGTTATATAAAAAATCTATTGACGAAACCTCTCTAAACTCTTATCTTGATATCAAACAAACTTTATAAGGACCATATAAAAAATGATAAAGATTGCTCCAAAAAAATCCAGCCGCGGACGCACGCCTCTTGGCGAGCCAAATCCCATTGACGTCCACGTCGGAAATCGTATCCGGCTCAGAAGAACCCTTCTCGGGATGAGCCAGGAACGCTTGGCATCGCTGCTGGGGCTGACATTTCAACAAGTTCAGAAATACGAACGCGGGATGAACCGTGTCGGAGCATCGCGTTTATGGGACATCAGCAAGGTTTTGGAAGCACCGATTGGTTTTTTCTACGAAGATATGGATAAAATCGTCGCCAACCAGAGTCCGCGCATGTTCAGCTCGGCTGAAGAAGCCCACGCCGTCTTACACGAAGACGAAGAAGAATACCTGACCGATCCGATGCAAAAACAGGAAACGATTGAACTGGTTAAAGCTTATTACAAAATTCCCAATCGCAAGGCTGCCAAGCATTTATTCGATTTGATAGTCGCCATGTCCAAATCGACATATAACAACAATGAAGAATAAAAAGACGATACGTGAAAAAAAAGCTGGCTTTTCGCCGGCTTTTTTTATTATATATATCTGAATACAATTTACGGGATATTTTTTATGTCATACTTTTTCACAAGCGAATCAGTTTCCGAAGGGCATCCGGACAAAGTTTGCGACGCCGTTTCCGACAGCCTGCTTGACCTGTATCTGTCGCATGACGCGCGCGCCAGAACGGCCATAGAGGTCATGGCCACAACCAACAAGATTATTCTGTCCGGCGAAATCAGCTCTTCCTGGCAGCCGGCAGCCGACGAACTTAACCGCGCGGTTAAAGAAACCATATCGCGTATCGGGTACAACCAGCCTGATTTTTCGGCAGAAACCGTCGATATTGAAAATTACCTTCATTCCCAGTCTTCCGACATCGCTCTTGGGGTTGACCGCATGGGTGCCGGCGATCAGGGTATTATGTTCGGCTATGCCCGCCGGGAAGAGGGCTTTGCCACCGATTACATGCCGCTGCCGATTTATCTGGCGCATAAAGCGCTGTATGATCTGAGCATCAGCCGCCATAACCGTTCGATCCCCGGCATAGAACCGGACTCTAAAAGTCAGTTTACGGTCGAATATGACAACCTCGGCAAACCGCAGCGCATATCCAAAATTGTCCTCTCGACACAGCATAATTCCGAGCTGACATCGGAAGAAGTGCGCGGAATTGTTCTCAAACAACTGCAAAAATCCGTTCCCGAAAACTTAATGCCGGACAACGTTAATATCCTAATCAACCCGACCGGGCGGTTTGTTATCGGCGGCCCTGCCGGAGATACAGGACTGACCGGCCGCAAGATTATTGTCGATACTTATGGCGGCGCCGCGCCTCACGGCGGCGGAGCTTTTTCCGGCAAAGACCCGACCAAGGTTGACCGTTCGGCCGCTTATATGATGCGTTATCTTGCCAAAAACATTGTTGCCGCCGGTTTGGCCAAAGAATGCCTGTTGCAGGTTTCTTATGCCATCGGTGTCGCCGAACCACTGTCTTTATACATCGATACCAAAAACACGGCCGTTGTCGATGAGCAGCGGATTTTGAACATTGTTCATGAAATGGTGAACCTGACGCCGGAAGGCATTATCAAATATCTTGGCCTGCGCCGCCCCATTTACAGCCAGACCAGCGCATACGGACACTTTGGGCGCCGTCCGGACGACTGCGGGCGTTTCAGCTGGGAAAAACTCGACTTGGTAAAGGACTTGAAAAATGCTTTTAACATCCGATAAACCCAAATTTTACGGACGCCGTCAGGGGCGCCGCATCCGCAAAGCCAAAACTTCGCTGCTTGATAATTTTCTGCCGCGGATTGAAATAAACAAAAACACTGTATTTAAAAAAGAGGAACTGTTCGGAACACCGGTTTCGAAAGTATACCTCGAAATCGGTTTCGGCAACGGCGAACATTTGGCCGGACAGGCGCTGCGCAATCCCAATATCGGCTTTATCGGCGCCGAAGTCTTTAAAAACGGCGTCGCCAACCTGCTCACGCTGATAACCGGAATTAAAGAAGGCGCCGATATTACTGAAGATGTCAAACTGTTGCCGGAACGGGTTGACAACATCCGTATTTTCAGCGATGACGTCCGCCTGCTTTTCGCGCGCATCCCCGACAATTTCATAGACAAACTGTTTGTGCTGTTTCCCGACCCCTGGCCCAAAAAACGCCATGCCTCACGCCGTTTTATCAACCCGGATAATCTGCGGGAAATTGCCCGCATATTAAAACCCGGCGGCATCTTGCGCGTTGCCACCGACCATAAGGTATACAAAGGCTGGACTCTGCGCCAGCTGCACGATTGCCCGGCTTTTCGTTGGACAGCGGCCTGCGGCAATGACTGGAAGCATGAACCGCAAGACTGGGTGCAGACCAAATATCAGCGCAAAGCGCTCGCCGAAGGGCGGCGTCCGGTCTTTTTAGACTTTGAAAGAAAGGAATAAACCATGAAAATTTTGGTCGGAATGAGCGGCGGCGTTGATTCGACGGTAACCGCGCTGCTTCTGAAAAAAGCAGGACACGAAGTCATCGGCGCCACCATGACCATCTGGGACGAAATTGTCCGCAGCATGGCGCCCAACGGGAAAGACGCCTGTTTCGGCCCCAAGGAACTGACCGAAATTCCCCAAACCCGCAAAATCTGCGAAAAAATCGGCATACCGTATTATGTCTTTGACTGCCGCGAAGAATATAAAAAACTGGTGCTTCACAATTTTCGCGAAGAATACCTCAACGGCCGCACCCCAAATCCCTGCATCTGGTGCAACTCGATGATAAAGTTTGAGGCTTTGCCGCGCACGGCTCGCGCTCAGAGACTGAAATTCGACAAATTTGCCACCGGACACTACGCGCGCCTCGGGCATAATCCGCAAAGCGGGCGCTGGTTTCTTCAATCGGCTTTGGATACCAAAAAAGACCAGTCTTATTTTATATACCGCCTCAAACAGGAACAGCTGGCAAACATACTGCTTCCGCTCGGCAGCTATACCAAGAGGCAAATCCGCGAGATTGCCAAAGAAGCGGGGCTCGAAGTCTGTGACAAACCCGACAGTCAGGATTTTTATGCCGGCGATTATAACGACCTGCTCGAAACCAAAGCCAACCCGGGAAACTTTGTCAACACCAAAGGCGAAATTCTCGGCCGCCATACCGGCATTTGGAATTACACGATCGGCCAACGCCGCGGTATGGGCATTTCGTCCGAACGCCCGCTCTATGTCATCGGCTTCAATAAGGAACGCAACGAGGTTATCCTCGGACACGATGAAGAAACGCTCAAACGCGTGCTGACGGCTTCTCAGTGCACCTGGATGGATTTTGAACCGGGAACTTCCGCCTTTGCCGCCGCCGCAAAGATTCGCTCGTCACAGATTCCGACCCCGGTTACGGTTACCCCTGCGCCGGACGGCTCAATCCGCGTTGAATTTGAAAATCTGCAAAAAGCGCTTACTCCCGGCCAGTCGGTTGTCCTTTACCGGGATGACATTGTCCTTGGCGGCGGCATAATTGACACTGTTGTCGAATAATCCCGCAAACTGTTTACTTTGACTTTTTTTGATGATACAATGAAAATAGGAAAGTAGGTTAACGCAGTCTTAATTTTTTCAAAATATAATGGATAATTAAGAGGTTGACCCGTTTTGAGGAGAAAAACGAACATGAGCAGCAGCATCTCTGGCGTTACCAACAAAGATGAATACGGCAAATACAGCTGGGAAAAAACCGTTGTTGACGTTAACAACATTGACGAAAACTTCGCCAATGCCCGCGACCTCGGCTACACCCGTCTGAACTACGCGCGCGTCACCGCCGTGGCCAGCATTGACAAATATAACTCCGTCGATAATTACAAAATTCAGGTTCAGTCCAACGGCAAACTCTCAATCAGCCTCCGCAACACCGATTCGAAAGATGAAAATGTGCTCGATCTTTCCGAATACGAAGAATATCTCGACAATTTGAAAAAACAACTTGATCCCGAAGGCTGGCAGGCCGAACAGGACAAAAAAATGGAAGAGCTGGAAAATCAAAATATTCTGGAGCCGACGGCTCCCGGCATGACGCTCAAAATTTATGCCTCCAAAAACGGCAAACAGGTTTTGATTGCCGACAGCGCCGCCGACCGCGACAGCAAGGAATACGAAACGCTCAAAGCGATTGTCACCGGCGAATATAAGGCGTCTAAAGGCGACTATTACATTCAGGTCGGCACCACCAACGAGATTGAAACAAAAGACGAAAATCATCCTTATGCGCTCCAAGTGCTTCAAGGCAAAGATTATAAGCATGACTATGTCATGAAACAGACTTTGTCGCAGGACAGCAAAAACAAGAAAATATCGACCAAACCGTCAGAAACGTCTAATTCTACCACCGGTATTTCTGCAGCTTATGCCGCCCAGATTCAGGCGCAGCGATACAGCGTCACCGCCACCATGCTGTCCAACGGCTATCTGAATTTTGCGCAGATGACGGCCGGCAAGTCGGATCCCGCAAAAACGCTTTTTTCAACATTGCTGTAATTAAGCTTTTAAACAAAAAGAAACCGGATGCTTCTCAGTATCCGGTTCTCTTTTGCTTTGCAGCAGGCTTGCCTTACTCCTTGATTTCATTGAAAAAAAGCTGCTTAAAATTCGCGCTGCTTGCCTCAATGAACTCCATTCCGAGTTCTTCGGCCGCTTCACGGTACTTGGCGTTGGCAATAACGGTCACTTCGTCGCTGTCGATATCAGCCTTCTCAATGGCTCGCAGCAACAGATCCTGCCGGCTCGTAGGCGTCCCACAGTTTCCGAAAGCGTCGTCGACAAACTCAGTGACACGCAACTCGGCTATTTCATAGTCGAGTATATCCAATGATTTGTTCGATACCACGTAGATATTGTATCCCGACCTCGCCAAAAGGGTCAGCAGAGCCACAGCGCCTTCGCGCAGCGGAACGACAGGAAGTTCCCTGAACTTGGCATAGAAAGCCTGCTTCGCCTCCTCGCCGTGTTCACCCCACAGGTCTACATTGCTCCAGATATCCGCCGGAGAAGTTCCTTGCATGCTTTTGGTGTCCTCAAGCGTCCAGGTTTCTGCCCGGGAATCGCCGATTGCCGTAAAGGCTGCCTGATAACACTGATGTGCCTTGGGATAAGTCTCGCCCTGAAACGCATTATCCCAGCCGATAATCACATTGTTTTTCATAAAATTAAGTTAATTAAATTAAACAAAACAAATCGCCAATCATCAGCTTTTGCTAAAGACCAATAATATGACAATTGTAATAAAGAATACTATTAAGCTACCATTTTTAGACAAAATTGTCAAACATTATGTTTCCTCCTCGCCGCTGCCGATTTTCACGGCTTCTTTAAGCGCCGCCGCAGCAAGCTTTAAGGCTTTGCGGCTCGGTTCGGAATCTTTCAAAGCATTCAGCATCATAAAATCATGAATTGTGCCGTTAAAACGCACGCTCACGGCTTCGACTCCGGCAGCATTCAGCTTGCGCGCAAAATCTTCGCCTTCGTCGCGCAGAACGTCGTTTTCGTCTGTAATGACCAACGCCGGCGGCAAACCTTGCAAATCTTCGGGTTTAGCCAGCAGCGGGCAGGCCAGAATATTATTGCGGTCGCGTTTTTCCGGCGCATAGGCGTCCCAGAACCATTGCATGGCTTTACGCGTCAGCCACGGGCCGTCGGCAAAGACGTGATAGGACTTTGTTTCAAAACTGGCATCTGTCACCGGATAAAGCAAAAGCATAAATTTGATTTCCGGACGGTTTCCGTTTTGTTTGGCCATCAGCGCCATGGCAATCGCCATATTGCCGCCGACGCTGTCACCCGCAACAATCAGATTATCCGTGTCAAAATTATACTCCGCGGCATTTCTAACCATATATTCCAGCACCATAAACAAATTATCGGTCGTCTGCGGAAACTGCGCTTCCGGCGAAGGCTCATAAACCGGAAAAACCACCGCCGCGCCAGTTTCTTCCGACAGGCTGTTAACCAGCCGCTCATGTGTTTGATAATCCCCCATAACCCAGCCGCCGCCGTGAATATAAAAGATAATCGGAAGTTTGCCCATCGGATTTTTCGGGCGGATAATTTTGACCGGCATTTCGCGCCCGGCGCCGACACTGACCGAAACCTCGTCCATCGTGTTATTGGGGAAATTTTCTTTTTCTCTCTGTGCCCGGCGCAAAATTTCGCGCGCTTCCTCATACGTATGTTCATACAGCGGTTTGTCGCCGGCAGCTTCCAAAGTATTTATAAAATTTTGAACCTTTTTGACCAAAAACGGCTTTTCCATAATTTTTCTCCTTTGTTTATCTCTTTTAAATAGACTGCCGAAAATTCATAAAAAGCCTATCTCTTGTGCTATATCTTCTAAAAAACCGCTTTTTTCAGACTACTTTATGACTGTTAAATTTTATTTTGCCGAAAGGAGATTAAAATGGCTTCAAAGAAAAATCTGTTAAACGTGTTTTTGTCCGACTTGGCTGTCATGAACATCAAAATTCACAACCTGCATTGGAACGTTGTCGGTTCGGAATTTATCATTGTCCACAAACTGACCGAAAAGCTCTATAAAATGTTTCAGGAACAATTCGACACCGTTGCCGAAGTTATGAAAATGCAGAATGAGACGCCGCTGGCCACAATGTCGGCCTACCTCGAAAATGCCACTGTCGAAGAAATCGAAAGCCGCGACTACACCACTTATGAAGTTCTGGAAGAACTCGACGCCGACTGTCAGGTCATCATGGACTTGGCCAAACAAATCCGTGACGATGCCGATAAGAAAGACAACTTTCTGGTCGCTAACCTGTTTGAAGAATATCTGGCAATTTATGCCAAAAAGTCATGGATGATTCGCGCCATGCTTCAGGATGACGCCATTCCTTTGGATGAAGACCCGGAAGAAGAAGAATAACAATGTGCCGACCTCTGAAAAAAACGCTCTCCGTATTGGAGAGCGTTTGTTTTTTTATCAGGCTGTTGGCATGCCGCCGGTAATTCCGTAAATTTGCCCGGTCACATAACTTGATGCTTCCGAAGCCAGAAAAACATAAACATCCGCCAGCTCAACCGGCTGCCCGGCGCGTTTCATCGGCGCGTCTTTGCCGAAATCCGGCAGATTTTCCTTGAGCTGCCCGCCGCAGATTTGCAACGGTGTCCAAATCGGGCCGGGCGCTATCGCGTTGACGCGAATACCCTTGGATGCCACCTGTTTGGCCAGACCCTGGGTAAAGGCGCGGATAGCCGCTTTGGTTCCGGCATAATCCAGCAGGTATTCCGAAGGCTGATAAGCCTGTATCGACGTCGTGTTGATAATGCACGAACCCGGCTTGAGGTGCGGCATGGCCTCGCGCACCAGCCACATCATGCCGAATACGTTGACCTCATAAGTTTTGACAAACTGTTCGGTCGGCAGCTTTTCAATATCATCCTGCGCAACCTGCTTGCCCGCCACCAGGCACAAAATATCCAAACCATCCAGCTCGTCGACGGCTTTGCGGATTAATGCTTTGCAAAATTCTTCGCTGCTGATATCACCGGGAATCAAAACCGCCTTGCGGCCTTCGGCTTCAATCAGTTCCTTGACTTCCTGCGCATCTTCTTCTTCCAAAGGCAGATAGTTGATAACAACATCCGCGCCTTCGCGCGCAAAAGCGATTGCCGCGGCACGGCCGATACCGGAATCGCCGCCGGTTACCAAAGCCTTGCGGCCTTCAAGCCGTCCGCTGCCGACATAACTTTTCTCGCCGCAGTCGGGGATCGGATGCATCTTAGCTTGCACGCCGGGCGCTTCCTGCGGCTGCCAGTCATAACTGCCGCGATAATATTCTTTCAAGGGATTAACTAACTTATCATTGTCAAAAAACATATTTTTTCTCCTCACATATTGACTTGTTTTATGTAAGAAGACTTAAGGCTGATTGAAGCTCTTTAATGCTAATTGATAGATGCATATGCCAAAGAACGAACTCGGGTTCGACCCTCTCGGGAAGCCATAAAAAAATCCCCGCCCTTAGGCTGGGGATTTATCTTTATTGCGTACCCGGACGGGGATAGAATTAAAAAGCTGACCAACGTCAAGTTTTTTATTCGTATCCCTAACTTTCATTATGACGCGAGGACAGTGACAGCAACTGAGCGGAATTATGAAAGTTCGGATACCTCCCCGTGAAAACGAGCAAAAAGCGAAGTTTGAACGGAAGGGTACGCCATTCGCCTAAAAAAGTCGCCTATAAAAAGGCGGCTGGTGAATGGCGTACCCGGAGGAAGCGCTAAGTGAAAAACAACCGTTGCTCCGGTTGTTTTTGTCTGCAAGCTCTTTGGAACATCTTAATGAGTAAGGAAAGCGAGAGCGACCGTAACGAATTTAGATGCCTAAGAACGAACCCGGGTTCGACTCTTTCGGGAAGCTATAAAAATAAATCCCCGCCTTTACGGCTGGGGATCTATTTTTATGGCGTACCCGGAGGGATTCGAACCCACGACCCTCAGCGTCGGAGGCTGATACTCTATCCAACTGAGCTACGGGTACATCTCGTTTTCCTGTCTTTCATATAACAAAAAACCGCAAAAGACAATATCTAATTGGAAAAAATACCGAGAATAAGATATTATCCGCCCGCCGAATGCGTTTTTTCCCTTGACTATTCTGAATTTTATATGTATTAAGAGGCAACTGGTTTTTTATAAGGATACAAAACAATGGCTAAAAAATGTGATATTTCCGGCACCGGCGTTCAGAGCGGTAACAATGTCAGCCACGCTAACAACAGAACCCGCCGTCGCTTCCTGCCGAACCTCCAGATTGTTTCTCTGCTGAGCGACACTCTGGGCAAAATGTTCAAACTGAAAGTTTGTTCCAAAACTCTGCGTTCAATTGAACACAACGGCGG
This sequence comes from Pseudomonadota bacterium, assembly GCA_018362935.1. Lineage (GTDB taxonomy): Bacteria > Pseudomonadota > Alphaproteobacteria > RF32 > CAG-239 > CAZU01. The sequence goes on from JAHALQ010000001.1 coordinate 70,652, forward strand.
TCTGGATGCTTATCTTGAATCGACATCCAACAGCAAGCTGACTGAAGAGGCTAAAAAAATTAAAAAGACGATTGCCAAGAAGAAAGCTGCCAAATAATTAACCGTCATATTTTTTGCAAACCCCGCGTTTTTCTAATGCGGGGTTTTATTTATCCCCGTTATCCCCACTATCCACAGGCTTGAAAAAGGATAATCCGACATTCTGTTTGAGTTTTGTTTTTTATTGGTTATAAAAGACTAAACGCAACTTCAAGATTCTTTAGGATACCTATGCTATGGACGCTCCCGAAACCGAAAACATTCCGCAAAATATCGAAGCCGAACAGGCTTTGCTTGGCGCAGTTCTTGCCAACAACAAGGCTTTTGAAAAAATTTCCGAATTTTTAAAGCCCCAGCATTTTGCGGACTCGGTTCACGCCAAAATTTTTGATACGATTTCCAAGCTGATAACCCGCGGCCATCTGGCAGATGTCATCACGCTCAAAAACTACCTCGAGCAGGACGGCGCGCTGGATGAAGTCGGCGGCGCCAAATATCTCGTCAAACTGGCTGACAGCGCCACGCCGCTGACCAATGCCGAATATTATGCGCAGTTCATTTATGACAAATATCTGCGCCGCGAGCTGATAGCGACCGGCTTTGACATTGTCGCCAACGCACGCAAAGAAGAAATCGAATCCGATGCTTCCGAACAAATCGAAGCCGCCGAAAAACGCCTGTTTGAACTGGCTAACGAAAATGAAACCAGCGGCGGTTTTCAAAGCTTTGCCGACGCACTGGTATCTTCTCTCGGGCACATTGAACAGGCTTATCAGAAAGACGGCAAAATCTCCGGCCTGCCGACGGGACTCGACGCGCTCGACAACAAAACCGGCGGTCTTAACAATTCTGACCTGATTATCATCGCCGGACGTCCGGCCATGGGCAAAACCGCCCTGGCAACCAATATCGCCTACAACGTCGCCGAATACATGACGCACGCCAAAGATGTCGACGAAAAATCGCGCGGCGTGGCTTTCTTCTCGCTGGAAATGTCGGCTGACCAGCTGGCAACGCGTATCCTCTCCACCGTAACCCAGACCAACGGCCATAAAATGCGCACCGGCGAACTGGATAATGCTGAGTTTACCCGCATTGCCGCCGCCGTCCGCGAGCTGGAATCCATTCCGCTTTATATTGACGATACCCCCGGCCTTAACATCAACACCATCCGCACCCGAGCCCGCCGCCTGAAAAGAAACAAGGGACTCGGCGCAATCGTCATCGACTACATCCAATTAATTAACGGCACCGGCTCCAAACGTTCCGAAGGCAACCGCGTGCAGGAACTCTCGGAAATATCCCGCGGCTTGAAAATTCTCGCCAAGGAATTAAATCTTCCGGTAATCGCTTTGTCGCAGCTTAACCGCGGTGTCGAGCAGCGCGACGACAAACGCCCGCTGATGTCAGACCTGCGTGAATCCGGCTCTATCGAACAAGATGCCGATATTGTCATGTTCGTCTACCGCGAAAACTATTATCTTCAGAACGAAGAGCCCAAGCAAAAACCTTCCGAAACACCGGAACACCTCGAAAAACGTATGGAAGAATGGGAAGCTCGCAAACGCGCCACCCAAAATGTCGCCGAAGTCATCATCGGTAAACAGCGCCACGGCCCGACCGGCACCGTCCAGTTGTTCTGGAACGGCGACTACGCCCAGTTCGGCAACCTCGCCAAAGAAGAATATTTACCCGAACGCATTGGAGATTAAATCATATGCCCAACAATTTTTTAAACACGCTGTCCTACATTGTCGCCATGTCCTTGGGTCTGGCTTTTGTCGTCACGGCGGCAATCTTCGGTTTCACGCTTTTTGCGGTAATTTTTACTTATGTTTTTATTCCGCTGTTCATCATTGCCGTACTGCGTTGGCTGTGGCTGAAATACCAATTTTCCAAAAGGGGACGGATTACTTATAATGACGACAAATAACTATTTTTCTTTGTTGTCTTCGTCAGCTGGAAGCCCGTATCCGTCCTGAAAAAACACGCCGTATTTTTTCACCAGATAATCCTGACACTTGCACGTATTAAAGGAAAGGTCTTCTTTCCGTTTTTCATCGCAAGCCTCGGGGTCTTTCTCTCCGACAATCTCGCGGCGCATCGTTTCCAGTTCGACGCGCTTGGCTTCGCAGCACGGGCATCCGGAAGACGCCACCGGCGTATCAAGCAACAATTTTGCAAGCCATTGAAACATCTTTATTTCTCCTTAACCAATAAATTATATAATATTTCCTGTTCTGATACAAACGGATAATGCAAACATGACTGAAAAACCTTTTTGGAAAACCAAAACCCCTGATCAATATTCTACCGAAGAATGGGAATCCGTCTGCACACATTGCGGCAGATGTTGCCTGATAAAATTGGAAGACGAAGACAACGGCGATATTTTTTACACCGACGTTATCTGCCGTTATCACGACTGCCAAAGTCATCTGTGCAAAGAATATGCCGACCGCTGCGCTTTGGTTCCGGCCTGCCTGAAACTGACGCCGCAAAACATCGGCAATCTTCCTTGGATACCCGAAACCTGCGCTTATTACATTCTTTCCCGCACCGGCGAACTCCCGGCTTGGCACCCGCTTGTCAGCGGACAGCCCCTGCCTGAAGAATTTAAGGTTCCCGCAACGGCCGTCAGCGAGCTTTTGGTTCCCGAAGACGAGCTGGAAGACCATATTATCGAGGACGAAGACGATGACTGACGACTGGGCTGACGAGCCTTTTGACCCTCAAACGCGGTTTGACAATCTCGACGGTATCGAACCGGAATTCTGGAAAAAGAAAAAACTTGAAGACATGTCAAAAGCCGAATGGGAACTTCTCTGCGACGGCTGCGGCAAATGCTGCCTCAACAAACTGGACATTCGCGGCAAAATTAAGTTTACCAACACCCATTGCCGTTTTTTGGATTGTCAGAGCTGCCTTTGCAAAATTTATGAACACCGTTTTGAAAAAGTTTATGACTGCCGCGACATCAACCTCGAGGCCGTGCGCGAACAGCCGCGCTGGCTGCCCAAAACCTGCGCTTACTGGTTGCTTGACAACGGATATGAGCTGCCGGAATGGCACCCGCTGATAACCGGACGCGCCGCTTCCGTGCATGAAGCGGGCGTATCGCTCAAAAACCGTCAACTTGTTAATGAATCCGGAGTATCTGATTTTGAAGATTACATTGTTGAGTGGGAAGACCTTTAATTACAGCGAAGCTTTGGGCTTTGAGATTAAAGTGGTCAAATCTAACACCGCCAGACGCCTGAATCTGCGTATTGACGAGCGATACCGCCTGCCGGTTTTGACGATTCCGCGTTTTTGTTCCAGCCGCAAAGCTTTGGCTTTTGCCGAGCAGCACCGCGATTGGATTCAAAACATGCTTGCCCGCCTGCCACAAAGTCAGACTTTTGCCGACGGTACCGAAATCTCCGTTGCCGGACAACTTTTTATCGTCGCGCACAACCCGGCTCAGCGCGGCGCCAAAATTCAGGACGGCAGGCTGACAATCGGAGGTGATTTGGAGTTTCTCCACCGCCGCGTCTGTGATTTTCTCAAAAAATATGCCGGAGAACACCTCTATCAACGCTCAATCAATACAGCCGCAAAAATCGGCTGCACGGTACGCCGCGTAACAATTAAGGAAACCAAATCGCGCTGGGGAAGCTGCTCGACTAAAAACAACATCAACTACAATTGGCGGATTATTCTGGCGCCAGAATACGTTATTGACTATCTGGTCTGCCACGAAGTATCGCACCTGAAACACCCCGACCATTCCGCCGCTTTCTGGCAGTGCGTCGGAAAACTCTGCCCCAACTGGAAAGAAGGCCGCCAGTGGCTGAAAATCAAAGGCAAAGACTTGTACCGTTGGCTGTAATCTGTTTCTCACAGCAACAAATCACGAATTACAATTGATTTTTAACTTTTCCCACCCTATATTAATATCAGTGTAACAATATAGGAACATAAAATGGAAAACAAAACTTTCTCCAAATCCGAAGAATTGTCTAATGTTGACGCCGGCCTGCGCCAATATATGATTAAAGTATACAACTTTATGGCCGCCGGCCTGTGCCTTACCGCGCTGACCGCATATATTATCGCCAACACTTCGCTGCTCGGCCTGTTTTTCAACATTAACCCCGCCGGGCAGGTTACCGGCATGTCCGGTTTCGGCTGGCTGATGTTTATCGCCCCGCTGGTTATGGTTTTTGCTTTCGGCTGGGTTGTCAACCGCGGCACCGCCGCTCAGGTTCAGGCTCTGTTTTGGGGCTATGCCGCCGTTATGGGCGCTTCGCTCACTCCGATATTCTTGGCTTACACCGGTGCCAGCGTTGCCCGCGTTTTCCTGATTACGGCTGGAATGTTCGGCGGTATGAGCATATACGGTTATACCACCAAACGCGACTTGTCGGCCATGGGCTCCTTCCTGTTCATGGGCTTAATCGGCATCATCATTGCCACCATTGTAAACTTTTTCCTGAAAAGCCCGGGGCTGTATTATGCCATTTCTTTCATCGCCATTCTGGTCTTTACCGGCCTGACGGCGTTTGACACCCAGCGTATCCGCCAGATTTATTCCGAATATGACAATTCGGAAATCATGACCAAAAAGGCGGTTGCCGGCGCTTTGTCGCTTTATCTGGACTTCATCAACATGTTCATTTACCTGTTGCAGTTTTTCGGCGACCGCCGCTAACCAAACAAAACCCGGGAAACATTCCCGGGTTTTTTATTTTCCGAACAATTCGATTGAACTGCCTTCCCGCTCCTGCGCGGCCTTAAGCGCGGCAATCGCCTGCTCGACCAGCTTTTTGGCAGACCTTGCCGGATTCGGAAAGACGCTGACCCCGATGTTGACATGCAGTTCATGCGTCGTAAAATTGTCGCTGACACCTTCTTTGAACAGGCTGCGCAGCTTTTTAAGTTCCAAATCCAGCTCATAGCCGTTAGCCAAATCGGGCATAAGAATCCACAGCGGATATTTCAAGCCGCGCGCAACTGTATAATTCTTTTTCAGGCTTAACACCAATGTATTTGCCAGCTTTTTATAAACAAAATTTTCCAGATGCATTTTGCGGAAAGATTCCATGTTTTCAATGCTGACGGCCATCACCGCAATCAAATCCTTGGGCAGCCGCGCGTCTTTGTAATTTTCGTTATTGACGGCCATCTGCACGCGGTCTTCAAACAAAAAGAAATTCGGCAGCCCGGTTAAATCGTCATATAAATTATTGAAAAACGGTTTGTTTGCTTTAGAAACATGCCCGCCGACCAAAATAAACGAAAAATGTGTTGAATCCGGCAGGTAAATTGCCTGAAATTCAATTGGCACAACCTTTCCCGCTGCCGTTTTCAGACGAATGCGCTGTTTCTTGAAAGACGTCAGCATTTCGCCGATATTGGTCGTCAGCACATTCCAGTCCTCACGATCAACAAAAGACAGAAACGGCTCGCCAATCATAGCCTTTGAGTTTTTAATGTCCAAAGTCTGCATAATCGCCTGATTGCAATAAACAATCCGGTCATCGCTGACCAAAACCATCGGCCTTTCCGAATCATTCAAAAGCGGATTGAGCAAATCCCCGAGCTTGACGTCAAGATTATGCCAGAACGGCTTGTCATTTTTTTCAAAACTGACGTTTTCTTCCCGGACAAGCGAAATGCCCTGCGGATTCTCAAGCATATCCAGGTCAATCCCGTATTTGGGCGCCTGCGCCAGCAGACCCGCCGCATCATCCACTTGGACAGGCGCTGCGTCTGCAATTTTTTCTAAATCTGCTTCCTGGTCAAACACTGGTTTATCTCTGTTGTCTTACTTCGATTTTATTATATTACCAAAAACCGTCAATGCCAAAATCTTTGTATTTTATTAACAAAATCTGTTTATAATACCTTGTATCTATGTAAAAAGAGAAAGAATTCAAGATGGTTACAGAACAAGATGCCGGGGAAACGCCCCCCCAACCGGAAAGTTCTCCGCAGACAAACGCCGATATGGTTTCACTGATAAAAGAGCGGTTTGAAATACTTTACGACCAGCCGCTTCCGGAGCTGGATACCAACGGCGCCGCCGCTTATGAGGCAAAAGACAAAATCAATCCTCAGCGGCAGCTTTTTGCTCTTGTCTGCAGCAATGAATATTCGCCTCGGCTCTCAATGCTCCCGTATCTCAAAGCGATAGACCATCCCAATCTTCTCAAACTTGTTGAATACAGCACCGTTTACTATACGCCGAAAAAATCTTACAACATGGCTCTTATTTATGCCAAACCTTCAGGCCCGAAAGTCTCAGACGCGGTCGATCCCGACAAGATGAATACCGCCCGCTTCAAGTCGCTGGTGTTGTCTTTGGGCTCGGCTTGCGAAGTGCTCAAGAATTATAACCTGACCCACCGCGCCATCCGCTTGGACAATATTTTCTACAAAGACGCCTCCTGCGAGGAATTTGTGCTTGGCGACTGTGCCGCCTCTTTCCCGGGACTGTACCAACCCTCGGCTTACGAAACAATCAACAATATGCTGGCGCTTCCGCAGGCGCGCGGCAACGGTGTCAGCAGTGATGACATGTATTCCGTCGGCGTCGTTATGCTGGCGAGCGTCCTCGGACATGAAATCACTTCTCCCCTGACCAACGCCGAACTTATCAACCTCAAACTTAAAAAAGGTTCGTTTGTCGCCCTTTCCGACAATGAAAAAATGAGCGCCCACTTTTCGCCCGTCATAAAAGCGCTGCTGGAAGATAACGGCGATATCCGCTGGAATCACATGCAGGTATACAATTTTCTGGAAGGCAAAACCACCAGCTTTACCTCCGGCGAAGTTTTTGAACGTTCGGCCAAGGCTCTGATTATCAACGGCGAAAAATTTTACAGTGTCAAATCCGCTGTTCTGGCCATGCTTGACTATCAGGAAGACGCCGTCGCCGTTATAAAGAACGGCAAACTGCTCGAATGGATAAAAAACGGCCTCGAAAATGAAAAGCTTCATGCCAAAATTGATAAAATTGTCACGCAAAACAAAGAAAAAGAAGACACCAGATTTCTTGTCGAGCAGGTCTGTATTGTTTTGGATCCCGGCATGCCGATTAAGACCGGCGATATCTTTGTCTTTCCGGGCGGCATACCCAAAGCTGTTTTTTATTATCTTAAAAACGGCAAAAATCTGGATGTCTTTTACAGCCTGCTCGGCAGCGACCTTATCAAACTTTGGTATCAGGAGCAGCCGACGCTCCATTCGCCGGCCAACAGCAGCGAATTTAAGGCCTATATTGCACGCAGCGACTACGGATACGGCATAGACCGCATCATGTATGATTTCGATGATGATTTGCCCTGCACCAGCCCCCTGCTCGGCAGCGAGTTCGTCAACACCCCGGCCAAACTTCTCCGGGCGTTGGATGACAATTACGCCAAGTTTAAGGACTCCGCTCCTTTTGATAAAAACATCATCGCATATCTGCGCTGCAAAATGGGCAAAAAAATTGACGGCCTTCTCACGGACATCAACGCGCATCAGGATGCCCTGCAAATGAGCGCCGTTTTGCGGCTGTACGCTTCCATACAAAACAAAACCGGGCCTGTGCAGGTTGTCAATTTATGCCAGTGGCTGGTAAATTTTTCCAAGCCGGTCATCCTGAGTTATCACAATATCAAATACCAGAAATACCTGGAACACGAACTGGTAAAAATTGCCAAAAACGGTAAAATTATAGAGTTATGCAATATACTTGAAGATGACGACGCGCGCCAGAAAGATCGCAGCGAATACAGCGACGCCCTCAAAAAAATCAACTTATTGATGTCCGAACGCAACCGTATATTGTCCGGCAGTTCCAAACTCGACGACGAAGCCCGGGATTTGGCGCTGCGTTTTGCGGCCATCCTTTCTGTTTTAACCATGCTGAGCTCATTTGTACTCAGCCTTTTATACTGGGCACTCAAATGATAAAACCCCTGCAAAGGAATAATTCCCACAACAAACCCAAATTCAGGCTTAATTTTGTGCAAAAGCTTCTGCTCATATTCGGCGTCATCATACTGGCTTTTTCTTCGCTGCCGATAATGGTTGTTCTGCTTATCGGCCTTTTGCCGACACTGACGATTATCCTGACGGATCCGCGCAACTCCAACAAACTGACAATCGTAGGCTGCCTGAATTTTTCCGGCGTTTTTATCTGTCTTGTTCGGATATTCAACCAGTATGCCGCAGGCATCCCGGTTTCGATTATGGGAAATATTTTCAATATTGTCATAATGCTCGGGTTTGCGGCACTGGGCGTCATTTTTTACTATGAACTGCCCAACCTTTTTATTGTCATATCCAAAGCCTCGGCTCAACGGCGCCTGCACAGTATCGACAATAAGCTTGAAAAACTGACCCAGGAATGGGGCAGTGACGTCATTTCCGACCTCGTAAAATAAAATTTATAATAAAACGGCGGAAAGAAAATATTTCTTCCGCCGTTTTGCCGTCTTACATATATTTTTCGATATTTTTGGTTATTTTCCGAATAGAATTCAGCTCGATTTGGCGGACTCTTTCCTTGGATATGGCATAGGTCTTGCTGAGCTCGTCCAGAGTAACGGCTTTTTCGTACAACCGGCGTTTGAACAAAATGTCTTTTTCTCTTTTATTCAGGCATACCAGCGCTTTGTTAAACAAATCGCGGCGATACTTCATGGTTTCGGAATAAGCCAGCGTTTCTTCCTGAGTCGGTTTGTTGTCGGCAATAAAATCCATCCATTCGGCGCCGCTCTCGGCAGAGTTGTCAATAACCGAATTAAGCGAGCCGTCATGCGCTTTCAGCCGGGTATTCATGTCTTTGACATCCTGCACGCTGACATCCAGCGAAGCCGCGATATTTTCCAAAACGTCATTTGACATTTCGCGGTCATCGTTAAGCTTTAGTTTGTTTTTGATTTTGCGCAGATTGAAAAACAGTTTTTTCTGCGCCGAGGTTGTGCCGATTTTCACCAAAGACCATGAATTCAAAATATATTTTTGCACCGCCGCCTTAATCCACCACAACGCATAGGTCGAAAACCGAAAACCTTTTTCAGGCTCAAATTTTTCTATGGCATATAACAGGCCGATGTTGCCTTCGGAAATCATTTCGGCCATAGACAGGCCGTACCCGCGGTATTTGGAAACGACTTTGACGACCAGCCGCAAATGCGAGGTGACCAGTATTTTGGCAATTTCCTGATTTTTCGTTTGCTGATATTTCACGGCCAAATCATATTCTTCGTCTTGCGACAGAATGGGATACTTGCGAATTCTCTGCATGTACCGGACCATATTAAGCTCCGGCGAGAAATCGATGCCGTTCAGACCTAGAACATTATCCATAATCTTTTTACTCCCATAACAATTACTTCAGAAGTTCAAAGTTCAGTCGTTCGAGTCCAGATTGGTCAGAGTCAAAACTAGAGAAAAAATTTTTAAACGCAACCTATACTTTGGTAGTATAAGCAGATTCTTATATAGACTCCAGCTCGCTTATAAGGCCGGCGAAATCTTCCGGAAATTCAGAACGGAAGCTCACAAATTCGCGGCTTTGCGGATGGATAAAGCCCAGGCTTGCGGCATGCAGCGCCTGCCTCGGAAAATGATTGATATATTCCCTTTTTGCGGCCGGAATATTTTTATTGGTAATTTTTTTGGGTTTGACGTAAAGCTGGTCGCCGATAAGGTGGCAGCCGAGTCCGGACATATGAACCCGGATTTGGTGGGTACGCCCTGTTTCCAGATTACATTTGACAAGACTTGCTTCATTTTTATAAATTTCCAGAGTTTCATAATGCGTAACCGCGTGTTTGCCGTTTTTTTTCACCGAAGCCATTTTTTTGCGGTCATACGGGCTTCGACCGATATCTGAGTCTACCGTGCCTTTCAAGGGGTTGGGCACTCCGAACACCGCTGCATAATAAGTCCGTTCGATTGAATGCTCGGCAAACTGTTCGCACAAAAATTTATGGGCATTGTCATTTTTGGCAACAACCAGCAGCCCGGAAGTATCTTTGTCAATCCGGTGGACAATCCCCGGCCGCTTCACGCCGCCGATGCCGGACAAATCGCGGCAGTGGAACAGCAGCGCGTTGACCAGCGTATGATTGGGCGACCCCGGCGCCGGATGCACGGTCATGCCGGCCGGTTTGTTGACCACGATAAGATGCTCGTCCTCATAGACCACGTCAAGGGGAATATTTTCCGGCTCCGGTTCGGCATCGACGGCTTCGGGAACCATCAGCTGATAAATCTCGCCCTCTTTGACCTTGTAAGCGTTGTCGCCGATAACGTTTTCATCGCAGATAACGTTTCCTTCGTCAATCAGCCGTTGAATCTGCGACCGCGAAATATCGCCGAAACAGTCCGCCAAAAATTTGTCGATTCGTTTGCCTTTATAATCTTTGTTAACCATTGGTGTGGTATAAGTATTGATATCTGACATAAATCAAAGCCTTGATACAAAGTTATTTTAGCCTATAATAGAATTAAAATTCCAACTTGCAAGAAAGATTAGCCCATGGACAAACTCAAACTGATAAAATTTGCAGTCGTCGTTTTAACTTTTTTAATTGTTTTCGGAATGCTCAGCGCCGCCGGAATAATCTATAAAAAAACCCGCGTGCCGGAAATTCCCGCGGCCGCCGTCAGTTTGGCGCAGCCTACCGGATCAACGATTGAAAATTATAAAATTACCGACTCAAACCTGTTTGTTCTTGTCAAAAACGGCGGCCTGCCTGACCGGATAATCGTTATAAACCCCCGTCAGCCGCAAAACCGGACCGTCATCAACATCAACTAGGAGATAAAGTATGTCCGATACCAACAACATCCATGATGAAGTCGCCGGTTTTCTGAATGATAATCCTCCGGCCGCGCCTGATGATGATTTTGACCTTTTGCTTGACAACTTTATCGCCCGGCAGATGGAAGAAGCGCAGGACAACATCAACGAAACCGAAGAACTCAAGCAGCAAAATAAAGAAGAAGTCGTTTCTGACACTGACGACGAATATGCCGCCAACCTGCCGACAGAAGAAAAACAACTTTATAATGCTTACCGCTCTTTTGCAGGGGCAATCATCGCCTCGGCTCAGGCCGGAAATGTCGAAGCGCCTGTTTTCAGTTTTGAGGCACAAGATATCTATCCGCGTTTCCGCCCCAGCCGCATCAACCGGCTGAACGAAGACATTTTTGCCGGCTGGCGTCTGCTGCTGGCGGTACAGCCGGTTCGGCTCTCCAGCCTGCCGCCCAATCCCTCGGACGAACAAATCTTAAATTTTGCCGAAAAAACCACCGATGAAAATCTTCAGGCCGCCCTGATATCCTACGTCGAAGTTCTGATTGAACTTGACGGCTGCGAAATAGCCTATAACATGCGCAAAGCCAAAGCCAAAAAACGCAAAATCGAACGCCAAATAATTGAAGAACACAACCGGCGCAAAGAACGCATGCAGAAATACATTGCCGCTATTCAGGCCAAAAAATTTCCGATAGATGCCGAAAGGCTGGTTGCCAATTATTTCAAAACCGCCCGCAAAGATCCCGACGGCGCCCAAAAAATTCTCGAAAACAACCCCGCGACCTATGCGCCGATAGAAATTGACAAAATTCCGCCGCGTTTCTTCGGCATGATTAAGCCGAAGCCGGAAGACGGTATTCGTGTCAACAAACAAATCGGCGAATTTTTCAGGAAACTGAAAGATTGAAGTTTTTGGTACAAAAATCTAGACAAAAAGATAAATAATTGCTATCATATTAATAAATCAAACCTTTTTTCAGAAAGGACTCCGACATGGCAGAACACGGAAGAGCCGCATCAATCATACAGACAGGCGTTGAAACCGTCAAAAAAGAACCCGTCGTCGTGACTCAGGGCAGAACGCCCGGCGTAGCCCCGCGGGTTCAAAACATTGATAATCCCGCCCACCCCGCAAACGGCGGCACACCGACAGAAACAACCCCTTCCGGCACAACCGGAACCACAGGAACAACCGGCAGCGGCGATACCGGCACAAGCGGCGTATCCGGCGGCAACAACACCACTTCGAATCAAACAGAAGCTCCCGCGGCTCAACACAAACCAACCCTCGACGGCTTGGCTATTGATGACCTTGCCGGCCTCTCCGACGAAAAACTTGAAGAAAAATATAAAGAGATGGCCGAACAGGGCATGGACGTTGACGAGATTAAAAACAAAGTAGAAACAGCCAAAGCCACAAAAGGCAGCGACAAGCCTTCCGGCAATGATGGCCGTGACAAAGCCGGCCAGGTCAAAGGCTTAATGGATGACCCTGACTGGGGCAAACCGCTGGATGACAAATTTGATATTCAGCAGGGCGATTTTATTGAGTTCCTGATGAAAGACGTTGTTCTGGCATCTGCCGCCTGGACCGGAAACAAGGTTTTCGGCGTAACCGGTTATGCGCTTTACAAAGGCGGCTCTTCTGCCTATCACTGGGTTGGCGGCGGCATCAAAAAAGGCTGGAACAAAGCCGCGGACACCATGGCTCAAAAAGAAGAAAACAAAAAGAAAAACAACGATAAAATAAATAATGAAAACCTTTACCCCGGCGTCCTGAAACATGATGACAAAACCAACGATTTTGCCAAGAAAGTGCTTGCCGCCCGCAAAAAACTCCTGAAGGATATTGCAAACAGCCCCGAACTAAAAAGTGCGCGGGCTTTATGCACATACGTCCGCACCACAATTCGTGGCGAAATGGATATTGACCACGCCGTCAGAGGCAAAGACGGCCGCTATACCATCACGCGCAACTACAAAGATGACAACAACAAAGAACAGAGCCAGAAAATCACCGTCGATGAGAAAACTTACCAAACGCTGCTGTCCGTACATCAAAACGTTCAGAAAACCATCGGTGAGCTGGGCGACAGCCCGAAACTCCGTGACGCCATGGACAAACAAATGAAAGCCTTGTTTGAAAACCGCGCCGATATGCTTGAAAAAGAGAAGATTTTTGCCGCCGATTACGCCGCATCTGTTTTGCTCGAGCGCGCCGCGCGCATGACTCCGGAAGAAATCGCCAAAATAAAACCGGAAAAAGAGCTGCAAAATCTTGTCAGCGGCGAGGGCAAACTGGCGTTTTATCATCATCTGTATGATATCGAACACCGCAAACCGAACGCTTTCAAAGGCGAAGTCAAAAAGAACTCCGAAGGCAAACTTGTAGAAATATCCGCGCTTCAGGTTCTGTCCGATACCGGGCACGCCGCTTTGGAACAGTCCGTAAAAAAACTGAACGATTCCCAATATCGGGAAGCCTTTAAGGACAAGGAAAAACCTGTTCCGGAAAACGCGACCCTGAGTCGGATTTTCATCAATGGCGAAAGCGAATATGCGCCTGAAATCAATGAAATGACCGAACCGCAGCGCGAGGAAGGCCTCAAATTCATGCAAAAAGACGCCATTGAAGGCTACAACCGGCTGGATCAGCTTAACCGTCAGCAGCAGGATATCGACGGTGAAATATCCGCCATTGCCTCTGATGCCAAAGATGCCCAACAAAGAAAAACCGAGCTTGAACAGCGCAAAAAGCATAAGACAACCGAACATGATAAGGGAACGGCGCAGCGAGACGCAGCCCGAACCGCCGCGCTCAACAACATCAGGAGAAACACCAAATAATGTTTAAGTCATTATTCCGCTTCATACGTTTTATAATCATTGGCTTTTTATGGAGTTACCTCTTTATTGTCTGCGCCAATTTTTTGATGTTCGGCTTATGGAATTTTAACATTTTGTCCGCGCGGTCATGGCAGACGATTTCTGCTTTCTGGCAGTCTGGAGGCGTTATCAAAACCGGAAAAGACTATGTTTTTCTTTCAATGCTTTTTGCCCTTCCGCTCATTTGGATTTGGGGCTGGCGTTATTTCAGCAGATTGTCATACGCGGATATTTTCTTATGGCCCGTCAATGCCTACAACCGCCGGATTATCCGCAAATATGGCCATAACTCTTCGCGGATTGTACTCAAAAACATGAAATCCAGCCAGAGAATTATTGATGACATTAAAAACGAACTTGAATCGATAAAACCGGAAAAAGCCAAGGAAGTCCAAAACATCCGCCGGCAGATAAACGATGTCATTTCTTCGGAAATAAAAAATGGCTAATAAACAGTTATTAACCAATTGCATGTTATCATGGCTGCAATAAAGGAATCTTGGAGCGCGAAATAGTTTGAAACCGTTACTGATACTAACTCGAATCATCCTTGTAGGCATCTTCTGGAGCATTTTTTTTCTGGAAGGTATTCGCGTTATTATGCTTACCAACTGGCGGTTTGACATTTTTCGCCCTTCGCACTGGAATTATGCGTGGAATCTGTGGCTCAACGGCTGGGTGATTGATGAAGTCAAAGAATGGGCTTTTGTCCTCATCATTCTGACTTTTATTCCGGTCTGGCTGACCGGATGGGCAGCGCTGAGCATGATTAAATGGGGACGTATCATCGAAATGATACTGTTCCTGCCGCTGTGGCTGTTCAAAAAAATCTTTGCCAAACAAATCAAAAAGATTTCTGACACGGCCAGCGTCAAAGTTGTTAAAAAGAAAAAATCTTATAAGGAAATCCGCCCCCAGAGCATTCGTCCGCCTTTGGAAGAAAGCAGCTATTCTCTGCCGGCGGATAAACGTGCCGCATTGTCCGGCACAGCGCCGAAGTCTTCATTAAAACCCGTGCCGATGAAAACGCCGCCGGCCGAATTCAACCATTCTTTATTCCAGCTTGGCGATGACGATGATACGGATATTGATTTTGACCTCTTTGACGACAAAACACCCGAACCGGCCAAAGCTGAAGAAAACGCCAAACCGGAAAACACCGCCGCTTCCAAGTCTGAACGTGCGCCGCGCGGCAAAAAGGAAACCGCACCGGGCAAAACCGCCACACCGGCAGCATCTCCGGCACCGCGCGCAAATTCCAACTCAACCCTTGAGATTCTCAAACAAAAGGGCTATGAAGTTATTACCGGCGTCACGATTAAAAATACTCTTATTGACTTTATCGGCGTATCAAAATCGCAAATCTGCATTTGCCTGAATGATAAAGAACCCGGCGACTGGCTGGCTGACGAAGAGCGTTTTAACGATGAAGAGCCATTGTGGTTTTCCGAGAGTTCGCACCGCGTGTCGCCGGTTCGCAAAGTTGACCTCGCGCGCCTGATACTGAGGGAAAAACTGGCCGAAGCCGATTTGAATTTTGATATTAAGGCCTATGTCATTGAACAAATCGGCAATATTATCAACGCAGAAGACATGTTTGAAGTGTGGAGCGACATGGATATTCATGTTACCCGCATTGACCGGGGAACGCCGAAAGAAATAAAACTGTTTGCCAAAGATCTGGAAGAGGCCGACGGCAAAATCGAAAAAGAAGCTTTTGACAAGCTGAAAAAACTTATCCGCAATATTGCTTAGAATTATAATGAGGAATAAATGGCAATAGAAAAAAAAGGTGAAGAGTGGGAAGAATACAACAGCGCCGTCCGCTGGATGGTAATTACCGTAATTATCTCCGTGCTGATTACGGTTATTCTCGCCTTGGTCGCAATGCCGCTGGGATACCTTATCGGCAACGGCATATCCAAGGATTCTCTGGCCGATGTTTCCAAGTTTTTTGATTTGGTTTTTAATAAGCCCGGCTATTTGTATTCGCGTTACTGGATTTGGTTCAAACAGCTTTTCAACTACCACGGGCCTTTTTCCGTCAGTTTATGGATTCCTATTTTGCCGTTTATCAGCCTGCCGGCCGGGCTGATTACCGGCGTCATCACCAATCCTTACCGTTTCCAGTCAAACATTCACGGTTCGGCGCGCCTGGCCGAACTCAGCGACATCAAAAAAATGGGGCTTCTGGACGGTTTTTGCATTGTTGTCGGCAAGTTCAAGGGCTACTTGCTGAAAATGAACGAAACCCTTTCCGTCTTATGCTGCGCTCCTCCGGGTACCGGTAAAACCGTCGGCGTTGTTATTCCGACAATTTTCAACTCGCCGACGATGAGTATTGTTGTCAACGACCCCAAACCTGAACTTTGCTTTTCCACTTCCGGCGCGCGCGCTAAAGTCGGCCCTGTGTTTATTATTAACTGGGGTATGGAAGACAACCCTGCTGAAGGCATTTATTACCCGAGCTGGAATCCGCTGTCCCCGGGAGCCGTCCCGGCGCCGGGCCCTGCCCGCGATATGTATATCGATTCCATGTGTAATGTCTTGGTTGAAGACCCCAAGGGCGGCGCCGATCCCCACTGGTCAAAAACCGGTCGTGCGGCATTGACCGGCTTTATTCATTTTATTGTTTCCAAGTGCGAAAAAGCCCGCGCCAACGACTACTTTATCGGCCGTGTTTACGAAGGCAAACTTGACGATGAAGACCGTAAAGTTCTGGAAGGCTATTATCTTGAAATGAACGATCCGATGGCCGCGCGCGCGTTGCAAAACCTGCGCAACGGAACCTTAAACATTGATAACTATCTGCCCATCGGTTCATGGGCGCTGCTTCCCGAAAAATGGATTGGCCGTGAATCCTGCATTGCCATGATTCTCGAATGGGTTACCGAAGCACAGATTAAACAGTCGCAAGACATCAAGCGCCGCCTCGACGAAGGCGACCAAATGGCCGCCATGGCTGACCCCATGCGCGATTTGCTGGAAGAAGCGATTGACGAAGCGCGCAAGTTCGGTTATTCCGCCCGCTGTATCGTTGAATTGAGCCAATTAAGCTCTATGCCTGATAAAGAGCGCGGTTCGGTTCTTTCCACCGCATTTTCCGGCATCGGCATTTTCAAAAACTCTGCCGTCGTTGCCCGAACCAGCTTCAGTGATCTGAGCTTCAAAGATTTACGCGGCTTAAAAGATCCGATTACCGGCGAATTTAAGCCTATCTCGGTCTACCTTTCGGTCAACCAGGTTGACGCCCGCGCCCTGAGCGTTATTTCCGGCACTTTTATTGACCTTATGTCTTCGTATCTGATTGCCAACCCGCCCAAATTCAAAAACCCCACTGACGGCGTTATGGGACCGTTCTCCTGCCTGTTTGCCATGGACGAATTTCCGACCATGCCCAAACTCAAGGCGGTTATCGACGGCCCGGCGGTCGGCCGCGGACAAAAGGTTTCATACCTGCTTATCGGCCAAGACCTCGGACAAATCTCCGGAAAATACGGAAAAGACGATTTGGAAACGGTCATTTCCACCACCGCCTGCAAAATTATTCTTTCCCAAAACAACGAACAGACGGCCCAGCGGTTTTCCAAAATGATTGGCAACAAAACCGTTCAGACCACTTCATTTTCCAAAAACGAAGGCGCCTTTGGCAAAGGCAACAACCCGTTTGCCAAAAACGTCAGCTACCAGCTGCAAGGCGTTTCGGTGATATCTACGACCCAGCTGCTGAGCTTGCCGACTTCCAAACAGGTCGTTTTGATGCAAAGCCATATTGACCGGCCGATTATGGCTGATTCGCCGCGCTGGTACCTTGACAAAAAGATGAAAGCTCTGGCTGCCCTGCCGCCCGCGCCCAATGTTCCAGACTGGATTGTCGCCCAGCGTGAAGACATCAATGACGACATGCTCGCCAAATTGGGTATAGACTACGATCCGAATGAAACTTTTGATGACGAGGAATTCGACGACGATATGGATGACGATTCGAACGAATAAACGGGAGATTTTTGATGTGGGAATGGTCAAATAGCAAAAAAAGCTTTATCTCCGCAGATAAAACTTCGCTGCTGAGCGCCTATGCATCCTATCTGCCCAAAACGCCCGCTACCCGTCAGGAAGCTTCCGGGGAAATCCCTTCGCCGCAGCAGATGGAAATTTTGATACAGCGCCAGATTACCGCCTGCGGCCTAAAGGATGTTTCCCTTAAACTTTTGGATTTTCAGCCGCTTTCTTGGGAAAAAAAACACCGTTATTCCGAAGAACAGGTTCGCGGGCGTAAAATTTTTCTCAAAATTCTCGGTTATTCCCACGCTGAATTATGCTTGGCTGCCGGATTGGCAGAAAGTGACATTGATTTGCTGAAACAAAGCATATCGCCGGAAAATTACAACGTCCATATCAAAACGCCGTTTGAATTCGGCGGCCAGCCTTCTCTTGACAACATGTGCCTGGTTCGTACCCACCCGGTGCACGACAATATTCATGCTCTTTTGGAATTCCAGCTCGAAAAAAATTTTCTCAAACACCATAAAAAATTGTTCATTCCGCAAATTGAAGGGATTATCAAATATGCTTGACGATATGATCCGAAAAATTTGCAGCCAGCCCGGTTGTGTCGCATTCAGCGGCTGCTCCGCCGAAGATATAAAAAAAGCCGATAAAGACCTGACGGACAACGGTTTTTGTGCGCTGCCGCGCGAATATTCCGCCGCGTTGCAGATACATAACGGCATTATTTACGACGGTCTGGAATTTTTGGGCACAGTTTCCCATAAAAGAATCCAAAAAAATTACATTGTCAGCAGTATTCTCGACATCAACAAACGCTATTCAAAAATTGATTTTTTTGCCCGCAAATTAATCCTTGGAGAGCTTCCCGAAAGTTTTTTGATATATAACGGCGAAACCCAAAGTTATGAAATCGTAGACCGTTTAAACCTCGATTCCAAACGGATATTTAATTCCTTTAACGAATTGCTTAAGATTATCTTGTCTTTTTTAATCATCAAAGACTAATCTTCTTCCTGCGGCGCGCAGGCTTTTTCAAGCTCTTCCAAATCTTTTTCGTCAATTTCCGCAGCCTGAAAACGGTATGCCTCGTTGAACCAGTTGCCCAAATCAATATCGGCGCAGCGCTTACAGCAAAACGGGCGGTATTTCATATCGGTCACTTCTTTTTTGCAAATCGGGCACTTCATTTTTCAACACTCCCCGTACCGCGGCAGGTTGGGCATTCTTCCGTCATTATGTTGCGCAGCGTCGGGCGGCGGCGCACCCTTACGATTTCAACGTTTCCGCCCCTGCTAAGCCCGAAAACCGTGCTTTTGATATAATCTTTGCGCAGCTCCTGCTCCAGAATGTCAATGGCGTTTTTCAAATACTTATAATCAGATGTTCCGGCAAAATCGACAATAATTTTACCTGACAAATTGCGCAGCCGGATTTGTTTGGCAATCTCAAAGGCCGCTTCAATATTCAGCCGCCCCAGACTGCCCTTGCCGTTGTCATCGCCGCTGTCGACATCAATAGCCGTGCAGGCTCTGGTTTCTTCTATGGTAATGCGTCCGCCGTTTTTCAGCCTGACTTCTTTTTGCAGAGCATCGTCTATTGCCTCGTCAATGCCAAACTCCTTAAAAGGGTTCGTACAATATGTGACTTCTGTCTTGTCTTTATATTTTTCTTCAAGATTGTGATTGTTTAATACAATTCCTTCAAGATGCTTGCGATTGCGCAAAAAGGCGTCTTCCAGACAATTGTTGCGCTCCATTAATAAGGCCGGCGATTTAACCTGTTTGGTTTTATCAAGAACATCGTCAAATTTTTTCCGCAGCATTGCCATTTCGTCAACAACAACCTTATCCGCCGCATCGGCCGCCGACGTGCGGATAATCCAGCCCTCCTGGCCGGTCATGTTTTCTTCAACCAGACTGACCAGATTTTCAACACGCAGCTTGTCCTCTATTTTACAGGATGCTTCAATATCCATGCGATACGGGCAATAAACCAGATTTTCCCCGACAAACTGCAAGGCGCGGGTCAGTTTTGCGCCTTTTTCGGCACGTTGCTCCTGGCATATCTGCACCACCACGCTTTGGCCTTCGGCAGCCATCAAATCTTCCAGTTCAGGCTCTTCACCGTTGATAAAAGCGTCGCGGCTGTCGCCGATATCCAGAAAATAGCCGGTTTTTCCGTTGGCCAGTTCGATTTTTTTGACAATCCGCCCCAAATAAATATTGCCTTCGTGCGCCCTGGACTCGTCATAAAACTCGACTTCCGTCAATTCGTCATTGTTCAATGTTGCGAGGCGGCAGTTTTGATTGTTCTGTTCATAAATCAGCTTGACCGACATTTCTGACTCCTATTTGATTCCGGCGCTTTCCAGTAAATTTTTTGTTTCAAACAACGGCAGTCCGACCACCCCGGAATAAGACCCGGTCATTTGGCGCACCAATGCTGCCAAACGGCCTTCTATCTTATATCCGCAGCACCCTGCCCATTCATGGGAGGCCACATAGGCTCTGATTTCCTCTTCGGAAAGCCGTTTCATCTGAATCTTCGTCGTATTAAGCCTTACCCTCTGCTTTCCTTTTGCATCAATAACGCAAACAGCCGTCAGCACTTTATGGCTTTTTCCCGACAAAAGCCGCATAACCTGTTCCTGTTCTTCGTCATTCCGGGCTTTTTGAATAATTTTAGCGGCGCAAACCAATATTGTATCACTGCCCAAAACAACTTTTCCGGAATGTTTTTCGGCAACATAGGCTGCTTTTTCGCATGCCATCCGTTTAACATACGCACTCGGCTTTTCGCCTTTGCGGGGCGTTTCATCAATATCGGCTGCCTCAATCAGCGCCGGATCCAAACCAATCTGTTGCAGCAGCATTTTTCTTTGCGGAGAACCGGAAGCCAGGATAAAGTCCTTCATAAGATACCTTTCTTACAAAATTAGCGCAGTTTCCTACGCTAATTTATGTTTCATAAAAATTTAGCCCTATGCTTCGTCATCATAGGTTTTTTCCATTCTTTCGTGTCTTTCCTGAGCTTCAATCGACAATGTTGCCACAGGGCGGACTTCCAGCCGGTCAATACCGATGGGATCGCCGGTTTCCTCGCAGTAGCCATAAACACCGTCTTCTATTCTTTTAAGCGCTTCGTCAATTTTAGAGATAAGCTTGCGGGCGCGATCGCGTGTCCGTAATTCAAGAGCCTTGTCAGATTCCAGAGAAGCGCGGTCGATTTCGTCAGGCTGGTTAAGACCGCCCTGACGTAAATCTTCCAAAGTGTCTTTGGATTGTCCCAGCAGAGATTTCTTCCATTCCAAAAGCTTTTGGCGGAAATATTCCAGCTGCATTTCATTCATGTACTCTTCGTCAGCCGAAGGTTTATAATCCGGTGGGAGAATAACAGCGCTTTCCATTTTTTGACTCCTAAAAAAATAAACTTTCACATATATAGCATGCAAGATATAAAATTCAGTTAAACAAAGCAACTTTTTTTGGTCTTTTATCACCTTTATTTTGTCAGTTTAGCCAGTTCAACCTCTACCCGCAGCTCAATTTCGGCCATAAGTTCCTGCAATCTCTCATCCGAAGAGGCTATCTGATTGTCCCGCAGCATCCGGGAAATGTTAATCAGCTCGTCTTTTGAAATATAGCCGGTCAGCAGCCCGTCGCGAATTTCTTCCAGCTTTTCAATCAGAGTCTGGCCTCTTTTGACCAGTTTTTTGCGAATTTCGCGCTCTTCCTCATTACTGACCATCTGCGTTGCAAATATCGCGTCTGTCACGGATATTCCCGAAGCCGGGCCGACCGGCCGGGACGCGCTTCTCATCGTTTCGTTAAGATAGGCCGAAAAGCTTTCGCCGCCGCCGCTTTTCTTAACAGCTTTGCCCTGGCTGAGCTCATTGGATTTATTAACGTCGTTAACTTTCAGCAACACATACCTCTCTATCTGAATGTCCAAATCATCGTATTATCGCCGCTTTTGCAGGCGTCCATAAGCACATTGAGCTTCACCGGCAGTGCGTTGTCAGCTCCTTTTTCAACGCCGCTGTCGCGGGTCGGCAAAACAAACGGGTCATGGTCATTTATTTTCAGTTCAATTAAATCCGAACTCTGCGACATCGTCCAGTTTATCTGCCCGATGACAAAACATGTTTTCTGGGGAATACCGTCAAACTGCACCGTATAATATACTGCCAGCTCGTCATCAGCGTTTTTAAACTTGGGCAGAATAGTCACTTTTCCTCCCAGACGATGATGTATTTCATCATTGGCAATCATCTGGCTGGGCAGCAGTTTTTCTTTTTTCCAGTCTTCAATATCCGTCGGGATATCATTATAATAACCAAATACCCGGTATCTGGCGGCAATGTTTTTCTGGATTTCAATCAATTCGTTTGACACCATATTCTGCTTAAACATGGTAAACAAGCCGTTCATCAGTTTTATGCCGGATATGGACAGAACCGTAATAATGGAGAGCACCATCAGGGCTTCCATCATTGTTCCGCCTTTTTGTTCAGATTTCATAGTAAAAATCTCCATTTTTTATCAGAATAACATCAAAAAAAGCGCGAAACAACATTTTTAAAACATTATTTTGCTTCACATTTTTTTTATTTGATATATAGTACTATTTGTTATAGACGAATGACTGTATCCGTCTTTAAAATTTTTTGACTTAAACTTTATAAAGGATATTCTCATGAATAAAACTTTAGCTCTCATGGCTGCCGTTTCTGCCGTTGCTTTTGCCGGCGCTGCCAACGCCTATGATTTCACCCCTTATGTTGCGGCTGATTATACCTATACCGACGCTCAGAATGCTTTTGAGGTTAACGGCGGTAAAATTGCTCTCGGTACCGAATACAACAAATACTTCGGCACCGAAATTTTTTATCAGCGCACCGGTTCTGACCGCGTTCATTCTTCTGAAGGAACAGATGAATTCTCTCTCCAGTCTTATGGTTTAGATGCATACGGTTATCTGCCGCTGGGTTGTGATCAGGTTGTATCTTTGGTCGGTACTGCCGGTATCGCTTTTGACGATATCAAATATAAAACTGACGGCGCAAACCGCGAAACCGAACATGGCATGAGCTATCGTTTGGGTGCCGGTGTTGAATACGACATTTCCAGCAATCTGGCTGTAAGAGCCCTGTATCGTTACAGCTTTGCTGACAAATTGGCCGGTCTTGACCATATGAATGAATATTCTGTCGGCGTTAAATACAGCTTCTAATAAAAGCGTATGCCAAAAAAGGAAGAGAATAATTTTCTCTTCCTTTTTTTTATGGAAATAATCCGTAAAAAGGTTTATCTTATCAGCGATTCATCATTAAAAGGATATTTTCATGAAAAATTTTTTATGTTTGTTTGTTTTGGCTGGGCTGATCTGTGGCTGTTCCGAACAAGATGACAACGCGGCTGCGCCGCAGCAGGCTGCTGTTCCTGCTGTCGAAATTGACGAGAACACCGTTTTTACTTTTGACATCAACACGTTGAAACCCGGCTGTGATAACGGCAGCGATATAATCTGCGCCATAAACAACAGTATTAAATGCACCATAAACCCGCAGTTTGAAGATTGTGAGGCTAATAAAGAGCTGATGCCGCGGTTTGTTTTCATGGAAGACGAAAGCCTTCAGCGCCCGACTTCCCAATCTTATAAAATCACCAAATTAAAACCCCGGGCCGACGGTGCAGTCGAAGTTTTTACCCAGAGCACCTGTAACGGCAACTGGTTTGGTTTGTGCAACGGCAATATTATCTTTGTTATGGAAAACAAAGACGGACGCTGGGTCGTAAAAGATTTGTACGCTCTCGAAAATTAGTTTTCTTTAAGAGACTTTTCAAGCGCCTTCTCAAACCGGTCTTTAACTTCCGAATTTTGTGAGGGCGTTTCTTTTACCTCAAACACTTCTCCGCTGTCCATTTGCCGCAACGCGTTATCTAAGCCTTGGTTTGGCGCAATCTCGCCGGTTTTGGCAACATTTTCCAAATCCTCGCGGTATTGTTCGTATTTTTTTTGATATTCGGGTATTTCCGTTTCGCCGATTATTTTTTGCGCTCCGGTTATTTTTTTGCCATCCTTAAAAATCGGCGGCAGCTTTTCCGGCCGGTTAAGTTTATCTTCGGCCGGAATAAAAAAATCCGGCTCAAGGCTTTTGCGGACATAGCCTTGTGTCTGAGCCGCAGATAAGCCCGGTATCAGCGTAATGACGGAAAATAATGCCCAGATATGTTTTTTCATCTTTGCCTCATCAACGATAATTTAAGATTTGCCTGCTATAATAATAATATGAAAAAACTTTTTTTTATATTAATATCCGCCGTTTTATTCTGCTCTGAAGCTTCCGCAGAAAATTGCCGTGATAGTGATTTCTTACCGCAAATTGAGATTATTTCTTCTTACGGAAAACTCCGATACGACACTTCCAAAAACATTGCTCAAATAACAGATTCCGCACAAAAATACGGTTTGGCAAAAAACGGCCTTTTTGCTTCCGGCCTGGCAACGGTTGATATAGCGACCGATATATCCGCCAATACCATCGGCCGCGCCGGCGACGACAGAACAATCTGTGTTTATCCGACCAAAGTCACATTTTTTATAGGTTTTTCCAATCCGGTCGTTTACATATCCAATACATTAAAACCGGAGACATGCGAATACAAAGTTGTTCTTCGCCATGAACAAACGCACCAGTATATTAATAAAGAAATGCTTGATTACTTTCTGCCGTTGTTCCGTGAAGCCTGCACGCGTATCGTTCATCAAACCCCTGCCATACCAATCAGCAGCATCAATCAGGTTGACGCAGCTTCGCAGCAGCTCACAACTCAGTATAACCAAAAGCTTTTGCCCCTGATAGACTTTTTTAAACAGGAAATGATTGCCGAACAAGGCCGGCTTGACAATAAGAGCAATTATTTACGCGAAAAAAATCTTTGCCTTTAAGCCGCTTTTTCGCATATGTCGTCCAAAAAGCTCAGCAGACCCTTGTAAGCATGGTCGATATAAGTTTTATCTCTGGCGGAATTGTTTTTATAATAAATTCTGACAGTCGTCATTCCGGCTTCTTTGGCAAATTCCAGATTTGAATAGCTGTCGTCGACAAACACGCAGTCACGCGGGTCAACGCCTATTTTCTCACAGTATTTCAGATAAACCTCGGCGCTTTCGTTCTTTTTATATACGCCGAAATCTTCCACGGAATAATAACGGTTTTTAAAGTATTCGTATATACCGAGATGTTTCAGTATTTTTTCTGAGGCATAGCGGTCGCTTGCCGTAAATATGTACTGCTCGGCCGGAACTTTCGCCAAACGCTCCATAAGATGATCATAGGGAATAATTTTTTCGACCGGTTTGATTTTATGATAAGCTGTAAATAAATCATGGGGATTAACGCCGTATTCCCTGAAAAATACCTCACCGCCGTCGCGATAGATTTTAAAAGATTCAGTAACCTTGGCTTTTGCAGTTTCAAAATCAAGCGGCACCTTTAAATCGTCGACCAAGGCTTTAGCCATTGTTGCATCCAGCAAATCGGCAAATTCTTCGGTTTTGTTATAAAGCGTATCATCTAAATCCCAGATAATAACATTCTTGCCAAAAATCACTTTTTTAAATTCCTTTAACGATAAAATTTCAAACCCTCATAATATTAACCAAATAGATTTTTTCGTCAACCAAAACTTGAAAAAGCGGGCTTTGCTTATAGATATTAATCAGGAGAAAAGAAATGAAGATTTTGCTGTTTTTACTGTTTTTTATCGTTTTGTCGATAGCTAATGCCGCCGAAGAAGAAGTTGTAGTCGGTAATCCCGGCTCGCGCAACAGACTTGAAGTCAATCAGTTTTACGTCATCAGTCAGCCGCGGCCGCAGTTTAATTCAGAGACAATTATTGAAACGCCCGAAAACCGAGAAACTTTTGCCACCGACAGCAATCCGGTCTTCAACGATTCAGACCGTGAATTCAGCGATGACAATTATTAGGCATTCCACAATGCGTTTTTAATTTTGGTTTCGATAAATTCCGCATGTTTGGCAAGTTCTTCGTCAGATAACGCAAACACACGCGGCTCACGGTAATTTTTCTTATCAGCCGCAACAGCAACAGTTTGTTTTTGCTCTTTTTTAGCATCTAATAGCAGACTCGGTTCTTTGCCGCCAAGCAATTCCAGATAAACTTCCGAAAGCAGCTGCGCGTCAAGCAAAGCGCCGTGAAAAGTACGACTGCTGTTGTCAATTTCAAACCTTTTGCACAACGCGTCCAAAGAACAGCGCGCGCCCGGAAACAAAGAACGGGCTATTTCCAATGTGTCAACGCATTTATCCCAGCCCATTTCCGGCAAGCCAATCTGCTTAAGCTCATAATTGACAAAGTTCATATCAAATGACGCATTATGCGCTACCAAAACGGCATCGCCGATAAAATCCAGCCATTCCTGCGCAATCTTGTCAAAAGTCGGATAGTCTTTTAAAAACTCATATGTTAATCCGTGCACTTTGACGACTTCTTCAGGAACTTCCTTTTCCGGATTGATGTATTGGTGATAAGTCACGCCGGTCGGCATATGATTAATCAGTTCCACCGCACCTATTTCTACCAGTCTTTCGCCTTTGGCATAATCAAAACCCGTGGTTTCCGTATCAAACACAATTTCTCTAGTCATAGCAGGATTCCAGTCCTTTTATAATATTTATCAGCTCGGCCTTTAGCAGATTTTTGCTCTTGTCGGTATCAACAACCACATCGGCCATCTTTATTTTTGCGCTGTTTTTCATCTGCACGTTGTTGATCTTGTCAAAATCTTCAGCCGAAACATTGTCGCGCAGCATAACCCTCTGCTTCTGAATTTCATAATCGACGTCCGCCACCAGGATAAAATCGCAAAATCTGTCCCATTTCATCTCAAACAATAAAGCGACATCAAGAAAAAACAAATCATCGCGCCCGGCGTTGCGGCGAATAGTTTTTTTGAGCGTTTCTTCCAGAAAAGGATGTATCAGGCTTTCCAAAAGCTTAAGTTTGCTGTTGTCCGAAAAAACGATATTGCGCAGCGTCCGTTTGTCGGCGGCGCCGTCACGGACAACTCCCGGAAATTTGCTTTCCAGCACTTGTAAAAACGCTTTGTCGAAATATATTCTTCTGACCCAGCCGTCAACGTCAAAAACCGTATACCCCATGCTGTTGATAATTTTGGCAATCGTGGTTTTGCCGCAGCCTATGGAACCGGTTATTCCTATCAGTTTCATAAAATCTGTCCTTTTCAAAAGGTTAGCCGGGTTATCAACAGAGCGTTAACTTTCTGTGCATAAAACCGGGCTCTACTGATTTTATATTATTTTATCACCGTAAAGTAAAATTTAATCTTACAATTTACTAACAGGCTCTCAATTTTCGCACAGTCTGTGAATAAAAAGTTTTATGCACATCAACCGAATTTTTAACTTTTTCAGAGTCCCTTATTGAAAAATCGAAATATTAATTTTTGGTTAACAAATTATCCGTAAATTTATTAACAACTTCTTAACTTTTGGATAACCGTCTGCATAAAAACTTATCAACAGATTGCACACGGATATACAGACAACAAAAACATTTTAAAAATATTTAAGTAGCCCTGCGGGGCTGTTCATAACTTGCCAAGCAAAAAACATTGACATCAAACCAAAAACTGCTTATAAAAGCATTATCAATTCTGATAACAACTTTCCCCTGACAGGTTTCCATGAATTTAAAAGATTTAAAGCAAAAATCTCCGTCTGAGCTGCTGACTCAGGCTGAGGATCTGGGCATTGAAGACGCTTCTTCAATGCGCGTGCAGGACTTAATGTTTGCTATTTTGAAAAAAGTCGCCGGCGATGACAAAACAATCTACGGCGACGGCACTATTGAAGTCCTTCAGGACGGCTTCGGCTTTTTAAGATCCGCGCAGTCCAATTATCTGGCCGGTCCGGATGATATTTATGTTTCTCCGGCTCAGGTCAAAAAATACGGCCTGCGCACCGGCGATACCGTCGAAGGCGAAATTCGCGCGCCGAAAGAAAACGAGAGATATTTTGCTCTGGTAAAAGCCAACAAGATTAATTTCGAAGATCCCGAAAAATCCAAACTGCGCGTCAATTTTGACAACCTGACCCCGCTGTATCCGACCGAAAAGCTCAATTTTGATATTATTTGCGGCGAAAAGGACTATACCACCCGTGTGATAGACCTCATTTCTCCGCAGGGCAAAGGCCAGCGCGGGCTGATTGTGGCGCCGCCGCGTACCGGTAAAACCGTCATGCTGCAAAATATTGCCCATGCGATTGCTTCCAATCACCCGGAATGTTATCTGATGGTTTTGCTGATAGACGAGCGTCCGGAAGAAGTGACCGATATGACGCGTTCGGTTAAAGGCGAAGTTATTTCTTCGACTTTTGACGAGCCGGCAACACGCCATGTTCAGGTTGCGGAAATGGTTGTCGAAAAAGCCAAACGCCTGGTCGAAACCAAAAAAGACGTCGTTATCCTGCTCGATTCGATAACCCGTCTCGGCCGTGCTTATAATACGGTTATTCCCTCTTCGGGCAAGGTTCTGACCGGCGGTGTTGATGCCAACGCCCTGCAGCGTCCAAAACGTTTGCTTGGTGCGGCGCGCAAT
Source organism: Pseudomonadota bacterium (assembly GCA_018362935.1). Lineage (GTDB taxonomy): Bacteria > Pseudomonadota > Alphaproteobacteria > RF32 > CAG-239 > CAZU01. The sequence goes on from JAHALQ010000001.1 coordinate 99,039, forward strand.
GTCGAAGAAGGCGGCTCGCTGACGATTATTGCTACGGCGCTGATTGACACCGGTTCGCGCATGGATGAAGTTATTTTTGAAGAATTTAAGGGAACCGGCAACTCCGAAATTATCCTTGACCGCAAGTTGACCGACAAACGTTTGTTCCCGACCATAGATATTACCCGTTCAGGCACCCGCAAGGAAGAGCTTCTGGTTGATCGCGAACGCTTGTCCAAAATGTGGGTTCTGCGCCGGGTGCTGATGCAGATGGGCATGACCGACGGTATGGAATTTTTGCTTGATAAGCTCAAAAATTCCAAAGATAACAATGATTTCTTCAATACAATGAATTCATAATACTTCAAGAACCGGCTGAAAAGCCGGTTTTTTTGTGCCTAGAAATATTTTTTGTTGACACCGGCATTTTTGTTTTTATATGATTTATAACAGTTAATTAATAAAGCCAGACAACAATGCAAAAAAACAATTTTAAATATCTGCGACTGTTGCCCGCCGACCTGAGAGGTTCAGCTGGGATTATTGCATTGTCTGTTCATTACATTTTTATCCTCATTATCAACCTCTAGATGCTTTTAAAGAATATCAAGTTTTAGCATTTAGGGGATATTGGTTACAAACTTTCGAAGTTCAATTTGAGGATAAAATTATGTCAACAACAACAACATCATCATCACACCGCTTGCTTTTTTGCCCGTCTGTTTTTCTGTCGGGATTGTTTTGTTATATTTTGAACCTGCTGCTGCGCAGCCTCTGAATGTTTTCATACGGGAAATTTAGGCATTCAGAGGCGGATTAGATAAATTTCGTGGTTCAACAATATTCATTACAAGAGATAGAAAATGCAAAAAATCAATAAGCTCAACCAGCAGTTAAATAATGTTTTGGAACATGTCGTCAACCAGTTTAAACGGCAGAATATAAGTATTGTCATGCCGACATATATTCCGCAGCGCGGCGAAATCTTGCGCGAATTTGCTTCCCGCGGGGTCGAAACGGCGATTTCAGGTGGTATCCGCGGCGCCCAATGCTTTAAGGAAATACCCCAGTTCGGCATGGAAGAAGATACCCTGCCCTATACCGACGGCTTTCCCGAATACATCACCCGCCGCATTACAAATCTGCTTCCGGAAGAAAGGCTGAAAAACCGCAAAGTCGCCGTATTTTCCTATGTCAATAATCTCGGCTGGAGCCGCCATATCGAAGAGCGCGGCTTGAATACCGAAATTGTTGCCACGGTAGAGCAGAATCTGCGCGGCTATTTTGAAGAAAAGGGCAACCTTTTGAAAATTCTGGATACGGCCGGTTTGTCAGCTTATAAAATTCCGACCCGCCATGTCAGTCATGAAACCCCGGTTGACGAACTGATTGAAGTATACGAAGCCGTAAAAAACGAAGACGGCCGCGTCGTTGTGCAGGATTGCTGCTCCGAAAACGGCAATGCCGGCGGCAAAGGAACTTTGTTTATCGATTCCTGCGAAGAATTTGTCAAAGATATCATCAATCATAAAGGCCGCCGCAAAGTGGCGCGTTTTATCAACGGTTTTGAAAGCAATTTGTCTTTTTTTGCCGGAAACACGCAGGCTGATGAAAACATGTTCGGCGCCGCAAAAATGAATTTGACGCCGCAAATGGACGCTTTTAACCCGGACACGTTGGATGCTTTGCTGCAACAGGCACAAGCCGCAGGGATAAACGAATCCAATATTGTGACGGTTGTCGGGCGCGGCACTCTGAAAGCCGTCGGCGATGAGTATCTGACCAGCGGCGAAAGCAACGGCGTCGGCAATGATGTCGGTTACGTTTATCCGGAAAACATCCGCCGCCAAATCTCGGAAATTGGCACAAAATTGTCGCGCCTTATGGCTTTGAGCGGAAAAGTCGGTATTGCCGGCGCCGATTTGATTGTTGATAAAAACGGCAAAGTCTGGATAAACGAAATCAACGACCGCCAGCAGGGGCCGACCGCGCAGATGTCCAAAGATGCCGAAAGCAGCGGTATTCCGTCTTTATTAAAAATATCTCTGCTCAGCAGCTTCGGCGATTTCAAAAAGCCTGAAATTCAACAAGTTTTTCGTGAATTACAGCAGAATTCTGAGGCGCTTCACGAGGCATATGCAACCAATCCTGGCGAGTTTTACCTCAAGGTTCACTCCACTCATCCCAAAGGCCGGTATGAAGAAGTCCGCCGCAACCTGCGTCCTGGTTTTTATGAGATAAAACGCGGAGAAGACGGCCGCTGGAGGTTTGATTTTGCTTCATACAAAAATCCCAACAGTAATACGGAATATCAGACCAATCCGGCTGAAGGCAGAGTTGTTGTCAAACTGGTCGGCGGCGATTGGAAAACCGGAGATAAGGTTGACAATGCTTCCCAGCTTTTCCGTCTGACCGGAATAACCAACCCGGATAATCCGCCCTTTGTTATCGAAGACGGCAAAACCCGATTGAACAAATCCTGGCAGCCGGTGGTGGAAGCCTGCTATAATTACATGTTTGGCGAAGGCTACATTCGCAAAAATCCCTTATGGCAGCAGCGCCATAAGAATGATTACCGTTATGCCGGCTGGTGTCCTGTGGCTAAAAGAAGTCAGGCGTTTACACCGGCAAATCAAAATAATATAATACGCTTAAAAATTGCTGCGGCAGGAAGGAAATAACAGATGAAAATAAACAAATACAGAGATTTTGCCGGTACGACCCCGATGGGCACGGAATTAAGCATTCTCAGATACGAAATGGATTCCGAAAAACCGGGACAGCATATTTATATTCAAAGCGGCATTCACGGCGGCGAAATCACCCAGTGGATTATTCACGAGCTGTTCTTGTTTATTAAAAAGAACCTGCTGCAAGGCAAAGTGACTTTGGTGCCCTGCGCCAACCCGGTGTCTTGGACGCAGCGCGCTTATTATTCGACCAACGGCAAGTTTGACTTTTACATGGGCAAAGACTGGAACCGCAATTTTCCGGGAAACTCCGAGGGTTCTATGGGTGAAAGAATAGCAGCCGTTTTGTTTGCCAATGCCAAAAAGGCTGATTTTGCGCTGGACTTGCATACTTCGCGGGAATCCATTCCTTTTGCCATATATTCCCGCCCGCAGTACGAGGATATTTTGAAAACAATAGGCATCCGGTATAACCAGTTTCTCGATATGCAGAAAAATCCGGCTTACGGCAACACGATGAACGCTTGCCTGGATAATGCCGGTGTGGAAAATCTCTGCATTGAATGCGGCAGCCATGACGCATATGAGCCGGAGAATGTCCGTGAAGTCATGAATGGCCTTAAAAGGCTGTTTGCCGCCCGGGGAATGGTTGATTCCAAATTAGCTGAACCCGCGCCGCAGGAAATCAAAACCTTTGCCAAAACCGTCAAATATACGGCGCCGATGGGCTGTCTGCTCCGTTTGGCCAAACCTCTGGGTGCCCAGATCAAAAAAGGCGAAGATTTGTTTTATTGTTTTGACAATAATGACCTCGGTTCGGTTGTGGCTGTTCAGTCCAAACATGACGGTGTCTTGTTTAAGGCCTCGCCGACGCATATATATTGGAGCGGCGACGATGTCATTCAGCTTTTGCTTGACGAAGATACAAAATTGTTGACAACCGCCGCTTGAGGCGCTTATCATCAAAAAATGTTCAATTAAGGAAACCTTATGAAATTTTTGAATAAGACATATCAAAAAATTTCGCCGGCCGGAGTTCATGCTCCCGCCGCGGTTTCCGCTGTTTATTTTTCTTATTACTTCTTTATCGGCTTCTAGGTGCTTCCATCCGTTGCGGCGGGCTTAGGCATCTGGAAGGTATGTTTATAAGCCCGCGGATAACCAATGGAATAAACCGATAAAGAAGAAAAATAATGTCAAATTTAGATGAGCTCAATCAAAACATCAATCTCCTTATGTCCGGAGTAATCAGTCATTTTAAGGAAAACAACGTCAGCCTGATAATGCCGACTTATGTTCCGCAGCGCGGCGAAATTCTGCGCGAATTCGCCAAAGAAGGCGTTAAGACTTTTATTGCCGGCGGTTATCAGAATGCCCGAACCTTTGCCGAAGTGCCGCAAAAAGGGCTGCCGGAAGATACGATAGAATATATATCCTCTTTTCCGGAACATATTACCCGGGAAATTGCCGGCGCAATACCTGAGGATTTGCTTCGTCAGCGCAAGATAGCTCTTTTTGCCTATGAAGTTGATTTTGGCTGGAGCGATTTAATCCGCCGCCGCGGTTTGGATACCGAAATCGTCAGCACGCTTGAGCAGAATCAACGCAAGTACTTTGAAGAAAAAGGAAATCTAACTCATATTTTAGACGCCGCCGGTCTGTCGGATTATAAAATTCCGGCAACCCGCGTCAATGCCGCAACGCCGCTGGATGAACTGATAGAAATATATGACCGGCTTAAGAATGAAGACGGCCGCGTCGTTGTGCAGGATTGCTGCTCGGCCGGCTGTAATACCGCCGGAAAGGGAACATTATTTTTTGACGATTGTGAAACATTTGTAAAAAGTATTTTGCAGAACGGCGGTGAACGTAAAGTTGCCCGTTTTATCAAAGGATATGAAAGCAATCTGTCTTTCTTTGCCGGCAACAGCCTGCCTGACAAAAAGATGCTCGGTGCGCGCAAGATAGGACTGACGGCAGACATGGATTACTTTAATCCCCGGACATTGCAAACTTTGACCGCCAATGCCGCTGCTGCCGGAATAAACGAATCCAATATTGTGACGATTGTCGGCCGGGGTACTTTGAAGGCTGTTGGCGACGAGCACCTGACCAGCGGCGAAGGCAACGGCGTCGGTAATGATGTCGGTTATGTTTATCCCGAAAACATTCGCCGCCAGATATCGGAAATCGGCCGCAAGCTGTCGCGCCTGATGGCTTTGGCCGGTCATGTAGGCTTGGCCGGAGCCGATTTGATAATTGATAAAACAGGCAAAATCTGGATAAATGAAATCAACGACCGCCAGCAGGGGCCGACCGCGCAAATGTCCAAAGATGCTGAAGAACACGGTATTCCGTCGCTTCTGAAAGTTTCATTGTTAAGCAGTTATGCTGATTTCACCCGGACGGAAGTTCAACAGGCCTTTCAAAGCTTACGGCAGAATTCCGCCGCAATTCATGAAGCTTACTCTTTCAATCCCGGCGAATTTTACCTTAAGGTGCATTCAACCCACCCCAAAGGACAAAAGCAGGAAGTCCGCCGTAACCTGCGCCCGGGCTATTATGCGATTCGCCGCAATCAAAACGGACGCTGGTATCTGAATTTTGCTTCATACAAAAATCCCAACAGCAATACGGAATATCAAACCAATCCTGATAAAGGCGAAGTTGTGGTAAAAATAACCGGCGGCGATTGGAAAAGCGGGGATAAGGTCGACAACGGCTCGCAGCTTTTCCGTATAACCGGCGTTGCCAATCCCGGCAATCCGCCATTTGCTATTGAGGATGGTAAAACTGTGCTGAACAAAACCTGGCGGCCGGTTGTCGCAGCTTGTTATGATTATATGTTTGGCGAAGGCTACACGCGCCAAAACCCGTTGTGGCAAAAGCGCAACTCTGCCAAGAATATCAAAATTGCAGCGATTGTTCAGAGTTTGCGCAGCAGATAGTCTTTAACGTCTTTCATGTTGTAAAAGATTTCAGAAACGCCTAGGTTTCTGATTTCTTTTTCAATATGGATGCCGCTGTATAGGTCGCTGCCCAAAAAAGCGATAACATTCATTCCGGCGCGGATTCCGGCGTTCATACCGGCAAGAGAATCTTCAACAACAAAGCAGTCCTCACGCTTAAAGCCCATAACTTCGGCCGCCAGCAGAAACAGGTCCGGATCCGGCTTGCCATAGGCCACCATATCGGCGGTAAAGACCTTTTCCGGCGGAAAATATTTTTTAATGCCCGCCGTTTCGATTTTCTTTTCGGTTTTGGAGGTTGTGCCGCCCGTGGCAATGCACTGCTCGAACTCGCGCAATTTAAAAATATCTTCTATTCCGGGGGTCAGCACAAAACCTTTAATCATTTTTTGAAAATCCCGGATTAAGACTTCATTCCAAAAATCTTCGTCGGTATTAATGCCCAGCTTTTGCAGAATTTCTTTTTTTGTTTTGTCACTCATACCGGCCAAAAAAGAAATCGTCGTTTTAAAATCCCAATTAACGCCGTATTTCTCATTAATCAGTTCCATACGGTTTTGCAGCCAGAGTTTTTCGGTGTCGGCGATAACGCCGTCAAAATCCCAGATGATAAGCTTTTTGTTCATAATACAACCTTCAGTTTAAAAAACGGAGTCCGTCAGACGCCTGTACAATAGAATTTTAAGTACTTTATGATACAGAAGTTAATAAACAATAAAACGCCGCTCCTGAGTCAAAAAAACGGCCTTTTTGGACTTGCAACATTTTTGCAATCCTTTTATAAGAAAAACAGAGGTGAAAAATGGACAACCAGACAATTTATGCCCTGTCAACAGTTTATGGAAAATCCGGAGTGGCGGTCATTCGTATTTCCGGCAGCGAAGCTTTAACCGTCGTTTCGCGGATGACAAATTTAAATGCGGCCGCCATAAAACCGCGATATGCTTATTTTGTTAAGCTTCGGCACGCTGTGTCGGACGAATTGCTGGATAAGTGTCTGCTTTTATATTTTAAGGCGCCGCATTCTTTCAGCGGTGAAGATATCGTGGAGTTGCACACGCATGGTTCGCGCGCAGTCATAGCTGCCGTTATGGACAGCCTTGCGCAGCTGAAGAGCTTTCGGCTGGCCGAACCGGGCGAATTTTCTAAGCGTGCCTTTTATAACAACAAAATGGATTTGACCGAAGCCGAAGGGCTGGCAGATTTGATTGACGCCGAAACGGCCGAGCAGCAGAAATACGCCATCAGGCAAATGGACGGCGTGTTAAAAGGATTATATGAAGGCTGGCGCGAGAAGCTTGTCAAAATTCTGGCGCACCTGGAGGCTTATATCGATTTTCCGGATGAAGACATCCCGCAAAATATTATTGATAATATGCAAAACACTGTATTTAAACTTTGCGAAGATGTCAAAAAGCATTTGCAAAGCGACAACATCGGAGAGCGCTTGCGTGAGGGTTTCCGCGTGACCATTATCGGCGCGCCCAATGCCGGCAAATCCAGCCTGCTGAACCAGATAGCGCGGCGCGAGGCCGTTATTGTGTCTGATATTGCCGGAACCACCCGCGACGCCATAGATATTCATCTTGATTTGGGCGGTTACCCGGTTATGTTTACCGATACCGCCGGCCTCCGTGAAACGAAAGAAGAAATCGAACAAAAGGGCATAGCCATTGCTCATGAAAAGGCAGCGCAGTCGGATTTGGTTATTTATTTATTTGACGCTTCAACAGACTCTGCTCAGGATATTGAAAAATATAGAAAAGAATTTGAGGGCAAAATACTTGTCGTCGCCAATAAGCAGGATAAGCTCGAAGCGTCGCGCATATCGGAACTGAAAAAATCCGGCTGTTTGGTTATATCTGCCAAACAAAATATCGGGACGGAAAAATTGCTGGAAGCGATAAAGGAGCAAATCGGCAGCCGCTTTACGTCAAATTCCGGTCTGCTTATCAGCCGTCGGCGTTATCGCGAGGCCTTGCAAAATGTTGTTGAATACCTTAACGCTTTTAGCTTTGATAAGGAAATTGAATTAACGGCGGAAGATATCCGTCTGGCCGCGCGTGAAATCGGCAAAATCACCGGAAGAATTGAGGTTGACGAGATACTTGATAAAATTTTTGGTTCGTTTTGTATCGGAAAATAGCGCGGTTTTAAACTCTTGCAAACTTTTATAAGTTATAATATAACCCAAACAAAATAATTTTGGGCTGTAACAATGAATAATCAGAACTATGACGTTATTGTAATCGGCGGCGGGCATGCCGGCTGCGAAGCCTGCGCCGCTGCGGCGCGCGTCGGTGCCAAAACCGCGCTGATAACCCACAAAATATCTACTATTGGCGAGATGTCCTGCAATCCGGCCATCGGCGGCTTGGGTAAAGGCCATCTGGTGCGAGAGATTGACGCTTTGGACGGGTTGATGGGACGCGTGATTGACAAGGCCGGCATTCAGTTTCGCATGCTCAATGCTTCCAAAGGGCCGGCAGTGCGCGGTCCGCGCGCGCAGGCGGATCGCGAACTCTATAAAAAATACATGCAGGAAGAATTGCGGCAGCAGCCCAACCTTGATTTGATAGAAGCGGCAGCCGAGGGTTTTGTTTTGGCCGACGGCAAAATAACCGGCGTTATGCTTGCCGACAAAACAATTCTTTCTGCCAAAGCAGTGGTATTAACTTCCGGCACTTTTCTAAACGGTATAATGTTCATTGGGCATGAAACCTCAATCGGCGGGCGTGTCGGTGATGTTACCTGTACCGGAATAACACCGTATTTAAAGTCTGCCGGATTAAAAATCGGCCGCCTGAAAACCGGAACCCCTGCCCGCTTGGACGGCAAAACCATTAACTGGAACATCCTTGCGGCACAAGACGGCGATGCGCATCCGCAGCCGTTTTCTTATCTGACCAAAGAGATTTCCAACCAGCAAATTCAATGTTTTATTACCCATACCAACGAAAAAACCCATAAAATTATCCGCGATAATTTTTCAAAATGCGCCTTGTTTTCGGGGTTGATAACCGGTGTCGGCCCGCGCTACTGCCCGAGTATTGAAGATAAGCTCGTCAAATTTGCCGACCGTGACAGCCATCAGATTTTCCTGGAGCCTGAAGGGCTGAACACCGATGTCGTCTATCCCAACGGAATTTCGACCTCCCTGCCCGCCGATGTTCAGGAACAGTTTATCCATACCATGGAAGGTTTGGAAAATGTCCGCATATTGCGCCCGGCTTATGCCATTGAATATGACTACGTCGACCCGCAGGAACTTGATAACAAACTTGAGTGTAAAAAAGTTTCTGGCTTGTTCCTGGCCGGACAGATAAACGGCACAACCGGTTATGAGGAAGCTGCCGCCCAAGGCTTGCTGGCCGGCGTAAATGCCGCGCATAAAGCGCTTGATGACGGCAAAGAATTTGTTGTTGACCGCTCGGAAGGCTATCTCGGCGTAATGGTTGATGATTTGATAACCAAAGGCGTTGACGAGCCTTATCGCATGTTTACGTCGCGTTCGGAATACCGCTTATTCCTGCGTTCGGACAATGCCGATATGCGCCTGACCGAAAAAGGCCAGCAGACCGGCTGTGTCGGCGAATACAGATACAGTGTATTTAAAGCTAAAAAGGCCGCTCTGGAAAAATACCGGGCTTTATGTGATGAGCTTTATACAACGCCGCGCGAGCTTGAGGCCGCCGGAGTTAACATCAAAATTGACGGAACAAAAAGAACGGCTTTTAATGCGCTGTCATATGTCGATGTTTCACGTGAAACAGTCAATCAGATTTGGCCTCAATTATCTTCCATGCCGGATGATGTTTTTGAGCAAATAGAAATTGAGGCGCGCTATTCCGGATATATCAAACGCCAAATGGCAGACATTGAAGTCTTCAAAAAGGATGAAAATTTGCATTTGCGCGATGATATTGACTATACTCAAATCGGCGGCCTTTCGCGGGAAATGGTTGCCAAGCTGTCAAAGGTTAAGCCCTCGACAATTGGTGAGGCTTCACGTATTCCCGGCGTTACCCCGGCTGCCATAACCGCGATTTTAGGATATATAAAAAAATGACTTTGCAAAACCGTGGTTATCCGACATTGGAAGTTGCTCAAAAAATCTGGCTCGCTGGTTACGATTATCGCTGCGCAACCACACCTTACACGGAGAGAGATGAATACCTTTTTCACTCAAAAGGCGTCGCCCGCGCGGCACAGACAATAGCTGCGCACACCTTTGATATGGATGCGCAAAAATCATATATACTTGGTTTGCTTCATGACTATGGCCGCAAATATGATGAACGCGCGACCGGGAAATTCCACAGCCGCAGCGGCTATGAAGAGCTGAATGCCATGGGTTATCCGCTGGCTGCACGCATATGTCTGACTCACACCTTTCCGCGCCGCGACTTTAAGGATGAGGATTATCTTTCCTATCCGCCGGAGTGGCTGGACTGGGCGCGCAAAGAGCTTAACGGTGTAGTATATGACGATTACGACAGGCTTATCCAGCTGTGCGATATGTTCTTTGAAGGGTTGCAAATGGTTGATTTCGAAAGCCGTTTTACCGGCATTGTCAGGCGCTATAACCTGCCCCGGCGTTTGCTGGATGTTCTTATGGAAAATGCCTTGCGCCTTCGCGGCTATTTTGAAGATAAAACCGGACAGGACATTTACCAATTATTAAATATCCGGGCGCTATAATTTTGTCCCTGAGAGGGATAAAATGGCAATACCGACAAAACAGGAAACACAGGAGCTTTTTGACTACGCTTGTCAAAAAACCGATTTTTACAATATTAAAAATGGTCTTCCCGAGGGCGCTTCGCGCGGACATTATCTGCGCGTGGCTGAGCACGCCAGATTAATTGCTTCAAAAACAAGTTGTCTCAATCCTGAAAAAGCCTATATTCTCGGGTTGCTACACGATTACGGAGAATACCTGGAACAAAAAGACCGTAGGTTTTTTCACGGCACTGCCGGATATGACGAAATGATGTATCTGGGTTTTGACGAAGTTGCCCGCACCTGTCTGAGCCATAGTTTTTTTGATGGCTGCATCATCCCGGAAAATTATCCGTCTTATGATGCTGATTGTATCCGCCGTGCCGCAGCCATTATTGCCGAAAACCCTGTCGATGATTATGACCGGCTGATTCAAATCAGCGATTTGACGGTTACCGGGGATCAAACAACGGATATTGAAGCGCGTTTGAATTTTATCGGACAGAAATATCATGTGCCGGAAGAGATAATATGCTTTAAAAAAGAGCAGGCTTGCAAGCTGAAAACCTACATGGATGCGTTATGCGGAATAGATATCTATCAAATTCTGGGGTTAAATAATGGCTGATATACAAAAATTTACTTACCACAGTCATAACAATTTCCAAGGTATTTTTGACGGGCAGAGTACGGCCGAAGAAATGATAGCCCGGGCAGAAGAACTCGGCTTTGAAGCGATTGGTGTCAGCAACCACTTGTGCCTGCATCCGAATATGCCGCCTGCGAGTAAAATGTTTTTTGATAACCCTCAAAAAGCCCTTGATGTTTACAAAAGGATGTATGCCGAGCTGGATGAGATTGCCGAACGTCATAAAATTAAAGTATACAAAGGACTCGAGGTAGACTTTTTTCCTTCGGCAGTCTGGCGCGATTGGTTTGAAAAACTGATAAAACAGCTGGATTACGATTATCTGATAGGCGCATCACATTTCGCGCGCAACGCTGACGAAACCTTTATGTGTAATATATTTCATTTAAATACTCTGCCGGCTGAAACAACTGCGCAGGAAATGGGCGAATTGCTTCGCGGTTATTGGGATAACGTTTTGGGAGCTGTGAAAAGCGGCTATTTTGATTTCATCGCGCATTTAGATTATTGCACGCAGTTTAATTTGTGTATGACGCCGGAATGGGATGACATAAAATGGAACATTATTGATGCTGTTTCTTCACGCAAACAGCCTTTTGAAATTAACACCGGCGGTATTGCGCGCATCGGGCGCCCGTTTCCGGACTGGTGGATTTGCGACGAGCTCATCAAGCGGGAGGTTCCGGTTGTCATCAGTTGTGATTCTCATCACTCCTCGCATATCGGCAGACACTTTGCAGAGGTAGAAAACCATTTGGCCGCTATAGGCTGTAAACACCGTTTTAAAATCATAAAATAATTGAGAAACAGAGTCAAATAACACTGCTTAAGTGACTGATTTAAGAGTCTATTTATCGTGGCTGCTTTTAAGTGTTTATAACTTGCTTTTTTGTGTTTTAAATTTCACATAAAAATTATAAAAATATCTTATGAAAAAATTTATGGAAAATTATAATGTTTCACGTGAAACATTTGATAAACTCAAAACCTACCAGCAGCTGTTAAACGAGTGGCAGGAAAAGTTTAATCTTGTCAGCAACAACTCACTCCCGGAGGCCTGGGAAAGGCATTTTATTGACTCGGCACAACTCTGGAAGTTTATTCCGGAAAAAGCTGAAACTTTGTTGGATTTTGGCTCTGGAGCTGGTTTTCCGGGAATGGTGCTGGCTGCAATAGCAAAAGAAAAAACGCCGTATTTAAAAGTGGGACTGGTCGAATCAATTGCTAAAAAAACGCTGTTTTTAAAAACTGTTTCCGAAAAAGCCGGGATTGATGTTGAAATCATTAATGACCGAATCGAAAACGTCCCGGCGCGGAAAGTTGATGTCATCACTTCACGGGCGATGACATCTTTAAACGGGCTGCTTGGTTATGCGTATCCTTTTCGCAAACCCGAAACAATTTGTATTTTTCCAAAAGGAAAAAAATATGCCGAAGAACTGGCCGAAGCGCATCGGCACTGGAAATTCAAATACCGGATAGAATCATCGGAAGTCAGCGATGAAGGCCGGATTTTAATCATTACCAACCTCAGCAAAGTTAAAGGAGATAAACATGCCTAGAATTTTGGCAATTGCAAATCGTAAAGGCGGCGTCGGTAAGACGACCACGACTGTCAACGTGGCAACCGCCATGGCGGCGGCCGGCAAAAAAGTTTTGGTTGTCGATCTCGACCCTCAGGGCAACGCTTCGACGTCGATGGGAGTAGATAAAAAAGGCTCCATGCCATCAACTTATGAGGTTCTGATCGGCAGCGCCAAATTGTCCCAGGCTGTGGTATGGACTGAAATTCCTAATTTTTCGCTTATCCCTTCCTCGCCAGATTTGGCCGGTGCCGAAATTGAACTGGTAGATGTCGAAAATCGGGAATTCCGTTTAAAGCAGGCCTTGAGCAAAGAAGCAGTCAATTATGACTACATTTTAATAGACTGTCCGCCGTCGCTCAGCTTGGTAACCATCAACGCGCTGGTCGCCGCCGATGCTGTGATTGTTCCTTTGCAATGCGAGTTTTTGGCGCTGGAGGGTGTAACAGACCTGATACGCAACATTAATCAGATAAAAAAACGCTTTAATCCATCTTTGGCCTTGCACGGAGTAGTGCTGACGATGTATGATAAAAGAAACAATCTGTCGCAGATGGTAGAAGACGATGTCCGCAGTTTTTTCGGCAAAAAGGTTTACAATACCGTTATTCCGCGGAATGTCCGCATATCCGAAGCCCCCTCGCACGGCAAGCCGGTTTTGCTTTATGACTTCAAGTGCCCGGGTTCACAGGCATATATCAGCCTTGCCGGAGAAGTCCTGAAAAGAGAAAAGGAATTAATCGCATGTTAGATAACGATTTGGACGAATTGCTGAATAATGCCCCTGCCCCGGCTCGCAACGAAGACGGCCACAAAAGAAAAAGTCTGGGCCGCGGCCTGGAAGCGTTGATGGGATCAATTGAAAACGAAATTAATACAGCAGACAGTGAACCCAAAAACGTCAGTACAGTCAACATCAACGCGGTGATACCCGGCAAATTCCAACCCCGTACCGAATTTGAGGAAGAAGCTCTCCGGGCATTGGCCGATTCGATTAAAGAAAAAGGCGTTTTGCAGCCTTTGCTGGTTCGTCGCCAAAATGACAAATATGAGCTGATTGCCGGCGAACGGCGCTGGCGCGCGTCAAAATTGGCCGGATTAAACGAGGTTCCAGTTGTCATTAAAGAACTCTCCGATCAAGAAGTACTGGAAGCCGCTCTGGTCGAGAATATTTTGCGTGAAAATCTTTCAGCCATTGAGGAAGCCGAAGGCTACCAGCGCTTGATTGACGAATTCTCCCACACGCAGGAAGCATTGTCGCAGATTGTCTGCAAATCGCGCAGCCACATCGCCAACACGCTGCGCCTGCTCTCTCTGCCCCAGTCCGTTCGCGACATGGTAAAAGATGGCAGATTGTCAGCCGGACACGCCCGCGCTCTGGTCGGTCTGGAAAATGCCGAAAAACTGGCGCAGCAAATTATTGAAAAAGATTTGAATGTCCGCCAGGTCGAAGACATGGTTTCCCGGCAGAAAAATTGCGCGGACGGCGAAAAGCAGCCCAAAATGCCGAAAGAAAAAAATGAAGATATTTGCGATATTGAACGCGAGCTTGTAAAATCTTTGGGGCTGCGCATAAAAATAACGCCCAACAAACAGGGCGGCGGAAAAGTTGTTTTACAATATTCGTCTGTTGCCGAGCTGGATATGATTATTGAAACACTCGAACAAAAACGCAAAACCGAAGCAACTTCTCAAAACACTGTATTTAAAGCCCCTGCGGCTGAAAATACCGATAAATTCTCAATTAAAATCGTAGATTAAGGACCACAAAAATGACAATACTCGAAAAAATGCTCGAAAACTGTGAAAAAGCCGGTTATGCCACAACCAAAAACGTTCAGAAGATTGCCAATGCCAAACAGATGATGTTTGGCGAGGCAGAATGGCAGAGATGTCCCTGCGACGGGCAAAACCCGGCGCGTTACTGCATTTCGGAAACCTGCCGCAACGATATCGAACGCGACGGCGAATGCCACTGCCACTGCTACCGCAAAAAAGCAGCCGGAGAATAATCGGCAATTATAAAAAAGGCTTTCAAAAAGAAAGCCTTTTTTACTTAAAATTTACCAAAAGGAATTAAAGTTTTAAGAAAATTATGGATTAAATTTAATTAGTGTGTTTTAATCTTTGTATGGCGCAACCGAAGAAAGGGTGTACGGATGTTTTTCTTAAAAAAATTCTTGTTGGGCTTTGGGGCATTGTTCCTGATTTTATTGGGCGGCGCGGGAACGCAGAGCGAAAGTACACTTCTTCAGGGCAGCGGTTTTCTCGGGCTTGTTATCGGTCTGATAGTCCTATACATTTTCGCCAAAATGGCCTGGCGTGCCATGGGCTGCCTTCCTTCAATTTTTCTGATACTTGCGATTATCGTTTTTATTTTGTATGCCATCGGGGCTTTCAGCGGCGGCGTGACCAACGTCGGCAGCAATCTGCGCAACTTTTTGGGGCAGGGTCATACGGCGCAGCGCGACGTCATTGCTGCTCCCTCGCAGGGCATGGCGGTTCCTTTGTTGAGCGATGAGGAATTTGATGTTCCGATCAGCGAAAGTTTTTCCAGCCCGCAAGCTTCTGCTCAGCCGCAGGCTGTTCCGCAGCAAACGGCAAATCAGGGTTTCAATCCGCAAAATTATCCGGCTGTGTACTCTGCGGCGCAGGTTGTCAGTGCCGATACATTGATTATCGGCGGGCGGTATTTACGCCTTTTTGGAATTGACGCGCCCGAAAACAATCAGACTTGCGCTGACAGAACCGGCCGCGCGTATGCCTGCGGCCGGCAGGCAACGTCATGGCTCAAAGGCTGGATTGCCGACAATGAGCTGGAATGCCGCATTATTCAGCAGGATCAGCGCGGCAACATGATAGGCATTTGTTCCTTGGGGGCCTATGATTTGGGCGCGGCGCTGGTTAATGCCGGCTGGGCAGTCGTTTATTCCGAACATTCCGACATTTACATGCCTTATCAGGTTCAGGCGCAGCAAAATGCGCGCGGCTTGTGGCAGGGCGAATTCTATATGCCGTGGGACTGGCGCAAAATTCAGGCGCGCAAGCCCAAAATCAAAGTTATTAATAAACCCAAAGCCCGCAAAAGAACTTTCTTAAATCCGATGGGCAACTAGCATGCTGAAGTTTATTCTGCCGACCGAAGAAGATACTGCGGCGTTCGGCCGCCGGTTGGCACGTCTGGCCCGCAAAGGAGATGTTTTTGCCCTGTTTGGCACGCTTGGCATGGGCAAAAGCGTGCTGGCCAGAGCCTTTGTGCAGGAATTGACTGCCGCGCCGGAAGTTCCGAGCCCGACGTTTACTTTGGTGCAAAGTTATGAAGCGCCGGATTTTGAAATATACCATTTTGACCTATACCGGCTTAAATCTTCGGAAGAAATTTTTGAAATCGGCATGGAAGAAGCGTTATATGAGGGCGTATCGCTGATTGAATGGCCCGAAAAAATGGGCGCATATCTGCCGCGCGGGGCTTTTCGGATAAGCATTGCCAATCATCCCCAAGGCCGGGAATTAAGCATAGAAACAGCCTCGCCGTCTACCGCCGAAAGGTTCAAGTCTTTATAAGGAATAAATATGACCGCCAATATACACGCTTCCTGCGTCAGCCTGAACAATAAAGGTATTTTGATTATCGGGGCTTCCGGATTGGGAAAATCCGATTTATGCCTGCGCCTGATTATGGAACGCGGCGCCAGATTAGTGGCCGATGACCGTGTTGATTTGCGAAACGTCGAAGGGCAGATTGTCGCTTCGGCGCCTGAGGTTTTGAGAGGTTTGCTTGAGGTGAGGGGATTGGGTATCATTAAACAGCCTTTTGTGCCGGAAACGCCGGTTCATTTGATTGTAAAGCTCGTAAACAGCTATAACGAAGTTGAACGCCTGCCGGATCCGTTTTTTTATGAACTTGAGGGCGCGCGTATCAGCCAGATAAGCTTATGGGCGTTTGAGCCGTCGGCCGTGCTCAAAGTCGTGGCAGCAATGACTTTGCTGTGAGAATTTATGCTATAAAAGTTGATTAATTTAATTTGCCGGCCTACAATAACGCCAAATCACACTTGAAAAAGAGAGAAAAAACAATGATTAGCACCCATGTAATTAATTTTTTGCGCAATCAGGGACGCCCGCTGGTAAAGTTTTTTTCCAGCCTTGGCGAATTTTCCCTGTTCGTAGCCCAGTCGGTTTATAACAGCCTGACCCCGCCTTTCTATGGCCGCAATCTGATGCGCCAGATAATTGACATGGGGTTTTATTCATTGCCGGTTGTCGGGCTGACAACCATTTTTGCCGGTATGGTTATTGCCTTGCAGAGTTATTCCGGTTTTATGCGCTATGGCGCGGAAGGCGCGGTGGCTGAGGTGGTTCTTATTTCCGTCACCCGCGAATTGGCGCCCGTTCTGTCGGCTCTGATGGTTGCCGGGCGTATCGGCGCGGCAATGGCGGCGGAAATCGGTACCATGCGCGTGACCGAACAGATTGACGCCCTGACCACCTTGTCGACCAACCCTTTCAAATATCTTGTTGCCCCGCGCGTTTGGGCCGGTTTGATTGTCATGCCGATTTTGGTCATGCTCGGTGACGTCATCGGCATTTTCGGCGGCTATGTCGTCGGCGTTTATAAGCTGGGTTTCAACCCCGCCAACTACATCAACTCGACGCTGCAAAATCTTCAGACAATTGACGTAACGACTGGCTTGGCCAAAGCTTTTGTTTTTGGTTTCATTATCTCGATTATGGGCTGCTATAACGGTTACAAATCCAAAGGCGGCGCCCAGGGCGTCGGCGCGGCGACGACCAACGCCGTTGTTTCGGCCTCAATCCTGATTTTGATTTTCAACTATGTCATTACCGAACTTTTCTTTTCAAAATAAGCGTTGGCGGAGAATGTAAAAATGAGCGAAGCAAAAATAGAAATCAGAAATCTGCACAAGGCTTTTGGCAAGAAAGTCGTTTTGGACGGAATTGATATAGACATTCATAAAGGCGAGTCATTGGTTGTCATCGGCGGTTCCGGCACCGGAAAGTCGGTTTTGATTAAATGTATCCAGGGTCTGCTGCTGCCGGACGAAGGTTCAATTCTGGTCGACGGCGAGGAAGTCGTCGGCATTGACGAAGAACAGAAAGAGCAGCTTCATTCCAAAATGGGCATGCTTTTTCAGGGCGGCGCTTTGTTTGACAGCTTGAGCGTTTGGGAAAATGTCGCGTTTGATTTGCTCGAAAACAAAGGAATGAGCAAGAAAGACGCTAAAAACGAGGCCATCAGGGTTCTTCGTTCGGTCGGTCTGGCGCCGGATGTGGCAGACTTGTCGCCTTCCGAGCTTTCCGGCGGCATGCAGAAACGCGTCGGTCTGGCGCGCGCGATTGCTTCAAAACCGGAAATCATCTTTTTTGACGAACCGACCACCGGCTTGGATCCGATTATGGCTGATGTTATTAATGATTTGATTATTGAATCGGTCAAAGGGCTGGGCGCTTCGGCGCTGACAATTACGCATGACATGGCGTCGGCGCGCAAAATAGCCGACCGCATCGCCATGCTCTATAAAGGAAAAATTATCTGGCAGGGCACGGTTAAGGAAATGGACAAGACGGAAAACCCCTATGTCTGCCAGTTTATCAACGGTTGCGCTCAGGGACCGATTAAAGTGGAGGTTTAGCTTTGGTCAAAAAGGAGAATAAGCAGTACGTCTGCCAGACCTGCGGTTCGGTCTATCCCAAATGGCAGGGCAAATGCGATGCCTGCGGCGAATGGAATACCATCGCCGAAGAAGTTGTCGGCGGCGGCGGATTCTCCAATATCAGCCCCAAGAGAGCCAAAGGAAATTTAATTGATTTTGTGCCGCTCAGCGGCGCGCAGGAACATTTAAGCCGTTTATCAACCGGTATTCGCGAGCTTGACCGCGTGTCCGGCGGCGGATTGGTATCAGGTTCGGTCATTTTGGTCGGCGGCGATCCCGGCATCGGCAAATCGACGCTGCTGCTTCAGGCCTGCGCCAAAATTGCCGACCAGCCTGCAAAACCGGAAGTTTATTATATTTCCGGCGAGGAAGCGATAGACCAGGTGCGCATTCGCGCCAAACGGCTGGGGTTGGAAAAATCCCCGGTTAACCTCGCCAGCTGTACCGACATCAAAGATATTTTAACCACGCTGGAAAAAGCAAATGCGGCGGTGGTTATCATCGATTCGATTCAGACCATGTATTTGGACGAAGTCGAATCAACGCCGGGTAGCGTCGGGCAGGTGCGCGCCTGCAGTTACGAACTGATTAAATTAGCCAAACGCAAGGGCTTTGTCCTCTTTCTGGTCGGCCACGTTACCAAACAGGGCGAGCTGGCCGGTCCGCGCGTGCTGGAGCACATGGTCGATACCGTTTTGTATTTTGAAGGCGAGCGCGGGCACCATTTCCGAATTTTGCGCGCCGTCAAAAACCGCTACGGCGCGACGGACGAAATCGGCGTGTTCGAAATGCAGGATCAGGGGTTGGTTGAAATAGAAAACCCCTCGGCGCTGTTTTTGGCCGAACGTCAGGGCAATATTTCCGGTTCCTGCGTTTTTGCTGGAATTGAAGGTTCGCGCCCCGTTTTGGTAGAGATTCAGGCACTTGTCAGCCCGACCAGCTATTCCAGCCCCAAACGCGCCGTTGTCGGCTGGGATTCCAACCGTTTGGCAATGGTTCTGGCCGTATTGGAAGCGCGCTGCGGCATGAATTTAAGCTCGCAGGACGTTTATTTGAATATAGCCGGCGGTTTGCGCATTTCCGAACCGGCGGCTGATTTGGCGGTGGCCATGGCCGTCATTTCCTCGCTGACCAACAAGCCGCTGCCGGCGGATATGGTTATCTTCGGCGAAATCGGCCTGTCCGGCGAAGTAAGGGGTGTCAGCCAGCCCAGCTTGCGTTTGAAAGAAGCCGGAAAACTTGGTTTTGCCAGCGCGATTACGCCGCCGACCCACAGCAAGGAAAAGAAAATCAAGACCGATATTCATATCCATGAAATCGGCAATGTTCAAAGAATTATCAATTGGTTTAATTAGAAAAGGTTTCAGCCATGCACGGTTTAAACAATCTTGACGTTATCATCCTGATAGTCATCGGCATTTCCGCCCTGATAGCTTTAAGCCGCGGGCTGGTTAAAGAAGTCCTTTCGATTGTCGGCTGGGTTTTGGCAACCATGTCGATTATTTATTTGCTGCCGGTTTTAATGCCTTTTGCCAAAGCGCATATTTCTAGCGGAATCTTGGCCGGCGTCGTTACCGCGCTGGTTATTTTGATTTTGTTTTTCATCGCCTGGATTCTGCTGACCGACAAGCTTATCGGCAAAATTCGCACCAGCAAACTCAACGGGCTTGACCGCATGCTCGGCCTGTTTTTCGGCATTGTCCGCGCCTGTCTGCTGGTTGTGCTGTTCTATATTCTTGTCAGCTGGATGATACCTGCTGATAAGCAGTCCGAGGTTTTGACACAGTCAAAATATTTCCAGATCGCCGGGTCTTTTGCCAAACCGCTTGAGGAGCTGATACCAGAAGAAACTTTGCAGCTCATTAAGGAAAAAGCCGGTTACGCCGAAGATGAGGAAGAAGAAACTGATGAAAAATCCGAAAAAGCCGAAGCAGCCAAAAAAGCTGCGGAGAAAGACAGCGTTGACGATTTATTCGAGCGCCTTGCTCAGCCGCAGATAAAAAAGGTTCAGACCAAAGCCAAAGAAAAAATCAAAGAAAATTTCAGCGGCTACAAAGAATCCGAGCGCGATAATCTTGATCGCCTGATTGAAAATGTCGAATAGCCGTTTTAGTTGTTGTACATGGCGCTGACACTGGCGCGTTTCAGAACATGCCCGCGCATGGCGTCTTGCAGTTCCGGCGCCGTAAATCCCTCTGGCAGATTGAGCCTTTCGTCCAGGGCATAAACATGCAGGTGGTATCTGTGCGGCGCGTCATGCGGTGACATTCCGCCGTAGTAATTAAATCCCCAGCTGTTTTGCCCCTGCACAAAAGCATTGTCGGAGCGGCTTTCGTTCTCGCCGACGTTTTCATATCCGAGGTCGGCAATCAGCCAGTGAATCCACGGATGTCCGGCCGTTCGCACGGAATCATTGTCAATCAGCATAACAGCATATGACACGGTGCCTTCGGGCGGATGATGAATGGCAAACGGCACCGACAAAGCCGGAACGCCGTCAATAAAATCCTTGCCGTATTTGCCGTATTTGTTTTTCCAGAATTTGTCTTTAATGCCGCTGCTGGTGATTCTCATTATTTTTCTCCTTTTGACGATAAAGGAGATATAATCGCTGCTGCGGCAGATTTTAAGGTTAAAGGGCTTTGCGGGAATTCAGCGCCAGCTGGATTGTGCCTTCGTCCATATAATCGAGTTCGGCGCCCATGGGAATGCCTTGCGCCAGAGTCGATATTTTGACCTCTGAGTCCTTAAGGCGCGATGACAGGTAGTGTGATGTAATTTGACCGTCAATTGTCGCCGGCAGGGCTAAAATAACCTCTTTGACGCCGTCTTTCTCAATTCGTTCAACCAACGGGTCAATATTCAGGTCTTCCGGGCCGATTCCCTCCATCGCCGAAAGCACGCCGCCCAGCACGTGATATTTGCCCTTAAACATAGAAACGCGTTCCATCGCCCACAAGTCAGCCACATCCTGCACGACGCAGATAAGGCTGCCGTCGCGTTTTTCCGAGGCGCAGATGGGGCAGGGGGATGATGTGTCAAAATTGCCGCAGATTTCGCAGGTGCGTATATTGGCGGCCACTTCGCCCATTGTTTCAATCAACGGCAGCAAAAGGTTTTCTTTTTTCTTAATCAGCTGCAAGACGATGCGGCGCGCCGAGCGTGTGCCCAAAGACGGCAGTTTGGCAACCTGCTTAATCAGCTTTTCGATTTCATTTCCGGCCATAATTAATCTTCTGTCTGTTTAAAACGGCAGTTTCAGGCCGCCGAGGTTGAGGCCGCCGGTCATGGCGCTCATGCTGTCCTGCATTTTGGCGTCAACCTTGTTTTTGGCGTCGTTGTATGCGGCGATAATCAAGTCTTCAAGCACTTCGCTTTCGTCTTTGTCAATCAGGGAAGGGTCAAGGTGCAGCTGCTTCATTTCAAACTTGCCGTTAAGCACGACTCTAACCATGCCGCCGCCGGAAGAGCCTTCGACTTCTTCCTGGGCAAGTTTGGCCTGTTCTTCTTCCATTTTCTTCTGCATGGCTTGGGCTTGCTTCATTATTCCCTGAATATTCATCATTTTTATAAATCCTCATCAAAATAGTTATTGTTGTCATCAAAAGAAATTTCGCTCTCTTCTTCCGCTTCGGCATTTATTTTGCGGGTCAGCGTTTCGATTTTGGCACCGTTAAATTCAGCCAGAATGGCTTTGACCAGCGGCAGGTCGGAAACGCTTTTTTTGTTGGCGTTGTCCTGCGCCCGTTCGCGGTCGGCAATCGTTTCGCCGAGTTGCCCGCGTCTGACGTCAATGTCCCATTTCTGCCCGGTCGCTTCAATCAGCACATTTTGCAAATTCAGCAGAAAATCATTGTTGATTTTGTCCGAGGCCGTGACCGACATTTTGCCGAAGCTGAAGCTGTTAAAAGACAAATCGTTTTTCAAACTGTAAGAAAGCAAAACTTTTTTGGTGCTTTCCAGATAAGCCAGAAGCTCTTCGGGCGTATTAATGTTTCCGCGCGCGGATTCGTTATTGTCGGCTGTTTGGACTGCCGGAGCCGCCGGCGCTGTAAAAACCGGAGCCGAAGCCTCGCGGTGCGGCGTTTCGGCCGGTTGCGGAACCATCTTTAAATTAGAGTTTTTTTTTACGTCGTTCAAAATTTCAGACGGCGTCGGCAGGCTTGCGGAAAAGGCAATGCGGATAAGTATCATTTCCAGCGCGTCAATCTGTACCGGTGCCATATTGAGTTCATTAAGGCCCTTAATCATCATCTGCCAGATTTTTGATAATACGGCAATCGAAACGGTCGGCGCAAGCTTGGCGCACAGGGCTTTTTCGTTTTCCGAAAGGCTTTCGTCATTCATATAGGCCGGAACGATTTTGGCTTTGGCAATCATGTGGGTGATGTTTACCAAATCTTGCAGGATGGTCAGCGGAGCGCCGCCGTTTTTATACATTTCTTCAAGGATGCCGACGGTTTTGCCGACATCGCCGCCCACCAGTTTTTCAAACAAGTCGAATGTCTGGTTGCGGTCGGCCAGCCCGATCATGTTTTTAACCACGTCGGTTTTGATGGTGCCGCTGCCGAGAGAAATGGCCTGGTCAAGCAAAGAAAGCCCGTCGCGGCAGGAACCGTCGGCCGCTTTGGCAATCAGGTGCAGGGCTTCGTCATCGGCTTGCAGGCCTTCTTTGGACAGGATATTTTTAAAGTGTCCGACCAGCGTGTCAATCGTCAGCCGCTGCAGATCAAAGCGCTGGCAGCGCGACAGAACGGTAATCGGCACCTTGCGGATTTCGGTTGTCGCAAAGATAAAAATAACATGTGAAGGCGGTTCTTCCAGCGTTTTCAACAAAGCGTTGAACGCTGATTTGGAAAGCATGTGGACTTCGTCGATGATATAGATTTTATAGCGGCCGTTGGTCGGCTTGTAGCGCACGCCATCCAAGATTTCGCGCATATCGTCCACGCCGGTGCGCGAAGCGGCGTCGAGTTCCAGCACGTCAATATGGCGGGATTCGGCAATGGCGCGGCAGTTTTCGCAAATCCCGCAGGGGTTGATTGTCGGTCCCTCGCGGCTGTCTTTGCCTGTGCAGTTGAGGGCTTTGGCCATAATCCGCGCGGTGGTGGTTTTGCCGACGCCGCGGATTCCGGTCAGGATATAGGCATGGTGAAGGCGGTTGTTCCGGATGGCATTCGTCAGTGTTTGCACCAGCGCGTCCTGACCGAGCAGTTCGTCAAAGTTCTGCGGGCGGTATTTGCGCGCCAAAACAACATAGTTTTCTTGCTTTTGATTGTCTTCAGCCATAGGAAAAAGTAACCTTCTGATAAAAATGGTGGAGAGCAGTGACCTCAGCCGCATTCGTTATGGCTGCTTCCTTCCGGACCTGACCAGATTGGCGAAGGACTGACCCATTACCCTCCGGTATTTATACTTAGCAAATATTCCCCCCGGCTTCAAGAGAAATATTGTTTTTATCAAATAAACTATTCGGTTATGCTGCTGCCGGCATCATCATAAGACAGCTCTTTTTCTGTCGGCAGAAGGCTTCCGAAAATGGCGATTTCCGCAGATTGGCGGTTTTTGCCGTAAATTTTCGGCGCTGCAAAACCGGAATAAACGTCGACCGGCGGCAGTTTCTCGTGGGAAATGTCATTGTTAAAGTTCTTGGGCGCGGCGTCAACCACCACATTGCCGGACGGGCGGATTTCCAGAATGTCAAGGCTGTGCTGGTTAGACCCGTCCTCAAAGAAGCGAAAAGCGCCGTTAATGCCGATATAACCTTCGGGTTTGGTAATCGCCTGATTAATATTTTCCGGCGGCTGCTTCGCCAGCTGGTTGGTCAGGGCAACGGCGTCATAGGCAAAGGAATAAAGGCTGCTCGGGCGTTCGCCGAAAACCGAATTGTATTTGCCGGCAAAATAAGCGCTGTGCGCGCGGGAAATCGCCGGGAACAGGCTTTTGACAATGGCGGTTTCGTTATTGAACTTTCCGGTTTCCCAAATGGATGTTCCCAAAAACTGCACGTCGGGATAAGCCGCATCATAATAAGCAAACATTGAAATCGCCGCGGTCAGTTTGGCGCCGCTCTCGGGAATCAGCACCGCGTCAAAATCAAGCTCGCCGATGCCTTCTTTGGTTTTCAGCCTTTTGAGTTCCTGCGCGGCGGAAGCGTCGCCGCTCTTGGCGCGGGCTTCCAGTTCGGCTTTTTTGCGGACAACCGCGCCGTGACGGGTGCCGTAGTCGGTCATTTCCTTAATTATGCCCGAGAAGTCGGACGTTCCGGGCTTGTAATAGCCGACAACCGTAACCGCAACATTGTTTTTGCGGGCGGATTTGAATGCGGCTTTGGCAACGGCGTTTCCGGTCGAATTGTCGGGAATCAGCAAGGCAAAACGGCTGCGCCCTTTTTGCGCGGCATAGGACATGATGCGGTCGACCTGTTCTTCGACCAGCAGGCCCATGGTGTAAACCGTCGGCTGCAAAACTTCCTGCGCGGTGGAAAAGGCAATAACCGGAACGCCCTGATAAATTGTTTCATTGGCAATAGCCTGTACTTCGGTGCTCATGAGCGGGCCGACAATAATATTGGCTTTTTGCGAAATGGCGTTTTTGACGGCCGTGCGGGCGCCTTCGGGCGTGCCTTTGCTGTCATAAAACTGCACAATCAGATTGGGGTTGTTGATGTCGTCCAGCGCAACCATGGCGGCATTGCGAAGGCCTTGTCCGTGCCGCGCGGCCGGGCCGCTCAAAGGCAGCAGCATACCGACGCGAAAACTGTCGCTGCTGCTGATATTAATTTCGGAAACATCGCTGTTAAATTCCTGAATGCCGCCGCGGTCGGCAACTTTGGGGCCGCGCGTTGACGAGCAGGCGATTAATCCGAAACATAATAAAACGGCACTGAATTTTTTTAACACTTGCAAATTATCCTAAAATATAAAACAATCCTTACTTAAGAGTATTAAAATAATTTTTAGTTGTTGTAAAGAGAGGTCTTTTGAAAAACGGAATTTACATCGTTGCCACGCCGATCGGCAATATTTCCGACATTTCCGCCCGCGCGGTTGAGGTCTTGCGGGAAGCCGGCGTAATAGCCTGCGAAGACAGCCGCGTTGCCAAAAAACTGTTGTCGCTGCTCGGTATTCCGTCCGCCGCCAAGAAGTTTGTCAAGCTTGAGGACCATACCGAAGCCGCGCAGACCGACAAAGTTATCGAGGCCGCCGGGCAGCAGGCGGTTGCGCTGATAAGCGATGCCGGCAGCCCGTTAATTTCCGATCCCGGCTACAAGCTGGTTCGCCGCTGCCGCGAAGAAGGCGTTTATGTCTGCGCCGTTCCCGGAGCCTGCGCGCTGATATGCGCGTTGCAGCTTTCGGGGCTGCCGACCAACAGCTTTTTGTTTTCCGGTTTTATTCCCAATAAAGATAAGGCTCGCGGCGATTTGTTCAATAAGCTGAAAGATATAGACGCGACGCTGGTTTTTTATGAAACCGCCAACCGCATTGTCAAGACCCTGTCCAAAGCCGCCGAGGTCTTCGGCGGCCGTGAAATGGCCGTCGCGCGGGAGATAACCAAAGTCTATGAAGAATGCCTGCGCGGCACGGCGGAAGAATTAATCGCGCATTTTGAGGCGCACGAACCGCGCGGCGAAATGGTCTTTATGGTTGCGCCGCCTGACGACAAGGCGGATTCGGGCGTGGACGTTGAAGCTGCGCTGCGCGAGGAGCTTAAGACAAACGGCGTCAAAACCGCCGTCAAAAACCTTGTCGGTCGTTTCGGATTGAACAAAAACGAAGTTTATCAATTGGCTCTGAAGATAAAAGATGAATAATTATCATGCCGGACATTTTGCCGAGAAAATCGCCCGCTGGTTCCTTTTCTTCAAAGGTTATCGCCTGATTGCGCAAAATTACATAACCGGGCGGGGCACAAATGCCGGAGAAGTAGATTTGATTGTCTGCCGCGGCAAAACGCTGGTATTTGTGGAGGTCAAAAAGCGTTCCTCGCCCGAGCGGGCGGCTTATGCCGTTTTGCCTGCGCAGCAGCGCCGGATTCGCCGCGCGGCGGAAGTATTTTTAGCCAAACATCCGCAGTTCAAAGATTATAATATCCGGTTTGACGCGTTTTTGGTCTGTTTTCCGTGCCGATTTTTACATCTTATAAGTGTTTTTTAATCAAACTATTTACAAAGAGGATATGTTTTGATAATGTCATTTTCATATATCGGCATATTCTTATGTACGATAAGCAGGACAGAAAAGAAGTCCGGATGATTTGACACTCATCTGCAAATACACGTCAGTATCGGTATAAATGCTGTAACCCGGCCTGTTTGCGGTCAGGATTATATCCCCGGTTAGTTGTAATTGGCCGGGGAGAACTGCAGTCGCTGCAGAGCCATTTCACGTGTATATGGTTGTGTCAAACTCCTCCGGCCACCTTGTCTAAGACAGGTGGTTTCTTTTTCTTCAGCGCAACAGATGAGGAGGGTTGACAATGGTTCAGGAGAAAAATCCGGCCGGTCAGACGGACAGTCCTCAACCATCTGCTTCACATGCGAAGAAAGTTTCAACACGGCCGGGCAGGCCTGCGGTGAGCAAAGTCGACGTCACAATCGGCATAAACCTGCGCCGGATACGCAAACAGTTCAATCTGTCGCAGATAGAATTAGGCAATTTGCTCGGCGTGTCTTTCCAGCAGATTCAGAAGTATGAACAGGGGGTAAACCGTTTGACCATAAGCCGTGCGTTGGATATGTGCAGGGTGCTGCATTTATCAATAGGCGAATTTGTCGTACAGCTGCTTCAGCCGCGGCCGAAAGACTAGGCTGCGTTTCCGGGAAAAAGCCGCCGCAGCCCGGAAGCTGAAAACAAGGCGGAACGCCGCCAAAATCTGCGGTCATTTTCAATTCGTTTTCAGTCGGATTTTTCTTTTCAATTAAAGCAGCTCTATCGTTGGTTGCACATTATTGATAAAATGGGGCAATAAGCGCGTTTAATGTTTTTTTATTCTGCAGAATTGGCGGACTCTTCCACCCGGCGGATAACATCGGACAGCTTAACGCCGATAGCGTCGGCAATCATAATCAGAATAAGCAGGGTAGGTTTCGCGGATGAATGTTTAAGATAGGACAAAAAGCTTTGACTAATTCCGGTTATCTGTGCAATTTTATAGTTAGATATACCGCGTTTTTCTTGCTCTTCGAGCAAAACCGCCAGTATCTTATCGTGAATTAATGTTGCATCATTTTTGTTCATAAACAATATATAAAACATATTGACATATTACCAATACTTCTATATGATTAAGCATATGTTAGGCGATGTATTAAAAAACATTTGCATAATAGAAACTCTTAAACTAACATAGAACTAGATAACTGCGCGAGCAGTTATCAGGGCTAGAGATAGTCCGGGTGAAATAGAACGCACCTTGGTATTTACACAAGCAGTATTAGGTATAAATGCTGTAACCTGATTTTACGCTGAATCAGGATTATATCCCCGGTTTTTGTGGACTATCGGCCGGGGAGGCCCTGCTTGCAGGGTATCATTTCTTGTGTATGATACGTTCTATCCTCTCCGGCCGCCTCATCTCAGGCGGTTTTCTTTTATCTCCGGCTCCACAAAAACGGGAAAACAAACATGAACGATGCACCACACCCGGACGACCCGACTTCCTCAAACACATCATCACACAACTATCAGGAGTATAATAAAGCAAAAAGTAACAATCGAAGGTTGAAGACAATTGTTGAAGACAGGATCATCGGCAAAAATCTGCGCTGGCTGCGGCGTCAGCGGCATATCTCGCAAACTAGGCTGGGGCAGGGGCTGGGCGTTTCTTTTCAACAGATACAAAAATATGAGCAGGGCGAAAACCGCCTCAGCTTAAGTCTTGCAATCAGAACTTGTAAAGTTCTAAGAATATCGCCTGTTGATTTTATGAGAATACTAATGTATCGCCGCAAGACCCACAACGATTAGTTGTCTTGTTTCTTTGATTTCAACTGGCCACAGGCCGCCAGAATATCCTGTCCGCGCGCCACGCGGATTGGCGCTTCATAGCCATTGCTTTCCAGATACCGTGAAAAGGCGTGTACCTTATTGTTGCTGCTCGGCTGATAATCGCAGCCCGGCCATGGGTTAAACGGAATCAGGTTAAACTTGGCGCCGAGCTTGAACTTTTTCATCAAAGCAACCAGCTCTTTGGCGTCGTCAAGAGAGTCGTTGAAATCTTTGAGCATAAGGTATTCAAAAGTCACATAACGCCCCGGGCTCATGTTGCGCTGGTATTCCTGACAGGCTGCCAGAATTTCTTCAATCGGATACCGGTCGTTAATCGGCATAATCTGCGAACGCTTTTGATTGTTCGGCGCGTGCAGG
Source organism: Pseudomonadota bacterium (assembly GCA_018362935.1). GTDB lineage: Bacteria > Pseudomonadota > Alphaproteobacteria > RF32 > CAG-239 > CAZU01. The sequence goes on from JAHALQ010000001.1 coordinate 127,673, forward strand.
CTGATAGCCAGCTTGCAGCCAAGCTCCGTCGCCACCCGCGGAATCTGCGGTACGATTCCCGAGGTTGACAAAGTAATTTTGCGTTTGGAAATGGCGATTCCGTCGCCGTCCGAAAGGATTTTCAGCGCTTTAATCGTATTTTCAGGGTTATGCAAAGGCTCGCCCATGCCCATAACCACAATATTTGACAGATAACGCGTTTCATTGGTCGGGCTTGGCCACTCGCCGTAAGCGTCGCGTGCAACCATAAATTGTGAAACTATCTCTCCTGCACTCAAGTTTCGGGTGATTTTCTGGCTTCCGGTATGGCAGAACTTGCAGCCCACCGCGCAGCCGACCTGGGTTGAAATACAGACCGCGCCGCGGTCTTCCTCCGGAATATACACGGTTTCAATCCGCTGACCGTCGGCAAATTCCAGCAGCCATTTGTGCGTTTTGTCGGATGAAATCTGTTCGGTAACAATCTTCGGGCGGGTGATGCTGAAATGCTGTGCCAGCTTCTCGCGCAGGTCTTTGGAAAGGTTGCTCATTTTGGCAAAATCGGTTTCGCCGCGAAAATAAATCCACTGCCACAATTGTTTGGCGCGGAACGGCTTTTCGCCGACAGCGGCAATCTCCGCCGCCAGTTCGTCTTTGGAAAGCCCGATAAGTTCTTTCTTTTCCATCAGCGTTTCTTGTTGCATTTGTTGGAAATGGCGCGGTAAGCGCTGGTAAAGCCCTTGAGTGAATAGGTGTCTTTGGTGGCGGTGCCTTTGCTTGAGGTGCCGTGGATTACCATGCGGTTACCTTTTTTCATCGCTTCGACGATTTCTTTGTCGGCTTTTTCGCTGACTGCCCAGGCCTTGTCGCCGCTGGCAAACAGCTTGTCAAAGGTTTTGGCGCCGATTTTAATCACGACTTTGGCATCTTTTTTGTAAGTATAGCCCGCATTGATGTTGACAACGTCAAAACTGTTTTCCGCCGGGCGGTGGGTAATCACGGTATATATGTCGCCGCGTTTGGTGTATTTGCCTTCGTCCTTTTTGGGCGTCGAGGCCATATAGCAGACGGCGCCGCCGGTATCGCGGTAATAATAAGCCACCCAGTCGCCGTATTCGCCCAGCACCTGCGGCACGGCGGCGCGAGCTTCCAGGCTGGCGCAAAACAGGGCTGACAGCGTCAAAATAAACAGTTTTTTCATCGCAAATACTCACATTAAAATTAAAATTAACATAATAATAATTGAAAAATATATAAAAACTGTTAATTTCAAGAAAAATTTTGAAAGGAATCAGGCTGATGATCAGAGATAACTATCTCGATATTAACAAACTGATAAAAAACAAAAAAATCCTTCGTTTGTTTCTGGTTGTCAAACGTCACGGCGGAGTTTTGCGCTTCGTCGGCGGCGCCGTGCGCGACGCGCTGAAAAATATTGAGGGCGGCGACCTCGATTTAGCCACGGACCTCTCCCCCGATGAGCTGGTCGAAGCCTGTACCGAAGAAGGACTCAAGACCGTGGCAATTGGCATCAAATTCGGCACGGTCGGCGTCATTATCGACGATTCCCTGCTCGAAGTCACGTCGCTGCGCCGCGATGTCAAAACCGACGGCCGCCATGCCGAAGTCGAGTTTACCGACAACTGGGAAGAAGACGCCTCCCGCCGCGACCTGACCATCAACGCCGTTTACGCTGACGAAAAGGGCAATGTCTTCGATTATTATAACGGCATAGAAGACCTTGAAAAAGGCTGCGTCCGTTTTATCGGTTCTGCCGCGCAGCGCATAAAAGAAGATTATCTGCGTATTCTGCGCTTTTTCCGTTTCTACTCGCGCTTTGGCGTCGGGGCGCCGGACAAAAAAGCGCTGGCCGCCTGCGTTGAAAACCGCGAAGGCCTCAAGAACCTTTCCATGGAACGAATCAAAGAAGAGCTGTTCAAACTTTTGCTGACGCCCAAAGCCGCCGAAACTATCCGCATTATGCAGGACAACGGCATTATGAGCTATGTCATGCCCGAGGCCAAAGCAATCGACAATCTGGCTTTTATCAAAAAACTGCTGGACGACAAAGACGTTCCCGATAAAGCGCTGCTTTACTTTTTTACTCTTTACCAGCCTGACGCGGCGCTGGCCGAAAATCTGGCTGTGCGCATGAAATTCAGCAAGCGCGAGAAACAGAAATTTGTCCGCTGGGCCGAGCGCAAAGTAACCTTGGCCGAGTTGTCAAATGAACTTTCCGTACAAAAGCTGATGTATGAAACCGATAAAGAATTCTGCCGCGAGATGTTTCTGCTGATTATCGCCCGCAATCAGGAAGCGATTCCTTATTTTTGGGAAAAATATCTGACCATAAACGATATTTCGGCACCGGAATTCCCTCTCCGCGGCAAAGATATTATCGAGCAGGGTGTTGCCAATCCGCAGGCCATCGGCTCAATTCTGCGCGAGCTTGAAAACCAATGGCTCGACAGCAATTTTACGCTTTCCAAAAGCCAGCTGCTCGAAAACGCCCGCCTGTTCAACAAAGTGTCTTAATCAACGATTGTCCAGAAACCGCTTGTCAATTGAAATATCTTCTTTCAGCTGTTTGAATATTTCAGCCGATTGAGCAGCCGTTGAACGGCATGCTTCTTTTATATCGAGCTTGTTTTTGCCGCTGTCATTATACAATTCCAGCCAGGCGCAGGCTTCGGCTTTTTTGCCGGATTCGATCAAGGCGTCGGCATAAACAATCATCGCCGGCCGGATACCCGCGTGCGCCGCTTTTTCGGCATAAGGCAAAGCCTTGGCAGCATTTTTTTCTGTGCCTTCGCCGTAAAGATAGGCTTTGGCGGCAGACAGCTGCGACAGCGGCAGTCCGTATTTGTCGGCGCATTCCTTGTGTCTTTTGAATCCGGCAGCCGCGTCTTTGTCCGTGCCGATTCCCTGTTGGTAATAGACGCCCAGGGCGCAGTATGAGGCAATATGCCCCATTTCGGCGGCTTTTTTGCGCCATTTATAATCTTCGGCATGGTCGTCGGCTGCCGAAGCCAGCAAAGACAGGTTGACGGCGGCATAATAAGTGTCGTTCTGCATTTTCAAAAACTTGTCCCGCGCTTGGCCTTTTTTGCCTTGCAGCAGCAGTTTCAAAGCTTCATCATAAGCCTCGGCATAATCCAGGTCTTCAATAAATCCGGTGGCAAACGGCGCTTTAATGCTGTTGTTGCTGCTGATATTGTATGGGTCAAGATACAAATCAAAACTCTGCCCGCTGCGAACCCGCGTCAGCTTGTATTTATCCATCAACAGGCGCGTGTCATTAGGATTGCGCATGCTGCCGTACCGTTCAAACAAATAAGGCAGGCCGTCGTCGTCGCGCAGCAGCCGCAGATAGACATAGGAGCTCGGGATGCTGCCGGTAGGTATCGGCTTGGTAGCAATACGCCCGAACTCCTTGTCGTCTGAAGAAGTTTCAATAAAAATCGGAATGATCCTTTTGGCGCGTGCCGCCTTTGTCATCAGGTCGTATTCAGGCGTGGTGCTTTGCAGGTTGTTCTGCACGCCGTCCAGCGTACGAAAACAACCGCAGACGCCCATACAGGCACAGAAAACAGACAGCAGCTTAAGTTTCATTGCCTCTCCTTACTTAATAAACTTTTTGGCAATCTCGTAATCTTCCGGTGTATTAACATCGGTCGGAGCGTCTTTATTCAGACGGATATCGCCGACCAGTTTGGCGCGGATAACCATGCCGTTTTCAAGCGCGCGCAGCTGTTCAAGGCTTTCTCTCTGTTCCAAAACGCCTGTCGGGAGCGAAACCATTTTATGCAGCGAGGCCGCCTTAAATACATAAATGCCGATATGCTGGTACAAATCCTGATTTTTGCATTTTTCGGGATTGCGCGTAAACGGTGCGGTGGCGCGGGTAAAATAAAGACATCTGGCTTCATCTTCGCCCTCTTTAAGGCCCATGATGATTTTGACAATTGCCGGATTGGTTTTGTCTTCTTTGGTTTTGATAATCATGCCGCAGGTGGCAATGTCGCAGTCTGTACGTTCAATCATCTCAATCAGCGGCAGGTTGACTTTGGGGTCGACGTTGATGTTGTCGCCTTGGAAATCGACGACAATATCATATTTTTTGCCGTCCGGGTCAAGAACTTTGAGCGCGGCGGCAATTCGGTCGGTGCCGCTCGGCAAATCGGGGTCGGTCAAAATCGCGGTGGCGCCGAATTTTTTGCATTCGTCAACAATAGCCTGATCGCTGGCGGCAATTGCGATATCCGTGTCAATTGTGTTTTTAACGTTTTCATACACGCGCTGAATAACGCTTTTGCCGTTCAAATCCAGCAGCATTTTGTTGGGAAGTCTGGAGGCGGCCAGGCGCGCCGGTATCAAAGTGATAACTCTGCTCATTTCGATTCGTCCTTATAGTTGGTTGTATTCGGGTTTTTGTTTTTCTTGTTCGATTGCCTCGCGGATGCGGGCGATTATCTGTTTTTTCTCGGCTTCTTCATATTTTTTCGAAGCATTGTTCCATACCGTGGTCGGCCAGTCCGGATCGCCCTCGGTGCGGCACAAAATATGCACATGCAGCTGCGGCGTTTTATTGCCGATCATCGCCACGTTGGTCTGGTCATATTTGAAAAGGCCGGCCATGACTTTTTCGGCCAGCGCCATTTCGCGCATGAGCTGCAAACGCTCGTCCATAGTCAAATCCATCATGTTTTTGACATTTTCTTTTTGCGGCACCAGAAAAATCCATGGATAATAAGCGTTGTCTTCAAACAAAACGGTACAAAGTCTGAGGTCGGCAATATGGTCTTTTTTGGCCAGACCGGGCACCAGTTCAAAACTCATATAATACTCCTTATGGTTAATATGCCGATTATAGCGCCGCTATTTTGTGAATGGCAATAATTTTGTCGGTTTGTCCCTGATAAAAATATCCCGCGATTCTCCTGATGACGCGAAATTTTGTGCTGTCAAATTCTCTGCGGAAGTTTTATATGTTTACAAAGAAATACGTTTCTGATAGCTTGACCGCAAATTATTAGCGGAGATAATCAATGAACCCTCTGATACAAAAGGCCGTTGCCGAGCATAGCCTGACACGTTCTGAACTGACAGAGCTGCTCAAAGACGATTCCTGTGCTGAAGAACTTTTTGCCGCGGCTGATGAAGTGCGCCGCAAATACGTCGGCGATGAAATTCATCTGCGCGCGCTGATAGAATTTTCCAACATCTGCCGTAACAACTGCTGCTATTGCGGTTTGCGTCGCGATAATAAAAATATTGAGCGCTACCGCATAGACGAAGATACGATTTTCAAACTTGCCGAACACGCTGCCCGCAATATGGGACTAAAAACAATTGTTTTGCAGTCCGGTGAAGATATGTTTTTTACAACCGAAGTTTTGTGCCGGATTATCCGCCGGATTAAAACTCTTAATGTCGCGCTGACCTTAAGTATCGGCGAGAAAACACTGGCGGAATATCAGGCGTATCGCGAGGCCGGGGCAGACCGTTTTCTGCTTCGTATAGAAACCACCGATAAAGGCCTTTATTTGCGCCACGATCCCGGCATGAACTGGGAGCAGCGCGCTCAATGCCTGCGTGATTTAAGAACTGCGGGGCTGGAGGTCGGCTCAGGCTGCCTGGTCGGACTGCCCGGGCAAAGCATCGAGTCATACGCCGACGATATTTTGTTTTTCAAAGAAATCGGTGCCGATATGATTGGCATAGGGCCGTTTATTCCGCACCCGGACACGCCGCTTAAAGATGCCGCCGGCGGTACGCTGGACATGGCTCTCAAAGTAATGGCTTTGACACGTCTTTTGCTGCCCGATATCAATATACCTGCGACAACGGCCATGGAAACTCTTGCACCCAACGGCCAGCGCAAAGCTCTGCAAAGCGGTGCCAATGTGATAATGCCGAACGTCACAATGACGTCATATCGAAAGCATTATGAACTTTATCCCGGAAAGTCCGCAACCGGCTACACGCCGGATGAAAGCCTGCAAAAAGTCAAAGATTTGATTGCTTCCATAGGTCGCACTGTCGGGCAGGATTGCGGAACTTCAAAACATTTTAAAGCTTGAAGTTGAAAAAACGGCCTTTTCCATTATCTATATCAAAAAGATAAAAAGGATGAGGCAATGAAAAACAATCAATTGGGTCTGTGGCAGGTTGTGTCGCTCGGTATCGGTTCTATCGTCGGAGCCGGAATTTTTGCGCTGCTCGGCCAGGTTTTGCGGGAGGCCGGCAATTTTACATACTTGTCTTTTGCCGTTTCCGGCATAATTGCCATGTTCTGCGGTTATGCCTACGTCAAACTGGCGGCAGCCTATCCGCAGGCCGGCGGCATAACAGACTATTTTCATCATGCTTTTCCATCTAAATTTGCCAGTGGCACGCTGTCGCTGGTTTATGTTTTTACAACCCTTATTTCGGCCGGAGCTTTGGCAAAATCTTTTGGTTTTTATATGGTCAGCCTGTTGCCCCATACGCCGTTTTTGACAGTCAATGCCTGTGCTGCGGTGATGCTTGTCGGCCTGGGAATCCTCAATATGCTCAAGGCTCGCGATGTCGGCAGCGCCGAAGCCTGGCTGGTCGCATTTAAGCTTGGTATCCTTGGTCTGTTGATTGCCGCAGGCGTGTATAAGTTTGATCATTATACGCCGGCATTTACGACCAATCCGGGGGTAAACGGCTTTTTCCAAAGTATCGGTCTGACCTTTTTTGCCTTTGCCGGCTTTGGTGTTATCACCAATGCGGCCGCCTATGTCAAAGATCCCGGAAAAACCATAAGAGCCGCCATGTTTCTGACATTGTTTATTGTAATGATGCTTTATATCGGGCTGGCTTTTGTCATAATGAATTATATGTCAGTAGAGCAGTTTGACGCCAATGTAAACGTGTCGGTAGCCGTCGTTGCCAAGAAATTATTGGGAGAGCCGGGCAGTTTTTTAATTTACGCGGCCGCGGTTATGGCTTTTATGACCGGTATCAGCGCGAGCTTTTTCAGTGTGTTTCGTGTCACCAAATCTTTAGCAGAGCAAAGAATACTGCCGGCGTTTTACAAAAAAACATTGTGGAACCGCGGAACTTATGGCAACGCTTTGAGCCTGACGCTTTTAACGCTGTTTACAATATTTTTTGGCTTTAATGATATTGTCAATTTGTCAAGCATGGCTTATTTGATAAGTTACCTCGGCGTGTTTGCTTCGGCATGGATTCTGCGCCGGCAGACCAAAGCCCGCCGAATACCCCTGTTCATCGGTTTTACGGCAATGGCGGCCATATTGGTGGGCTTTGTATACAGCGTCTATTTTTCATAAGAAAACGGGAGCTTACCTCCAAAACAAAACGCCACTCTCAAAAGAGAATGACGTTTTTTAATTGGTGGAGCTCGAGGATAAAAAACACCGTTGCTCCGGTGTTTTTTACCGCAAGAGGCGTAAGTTCACTTATTGAGCAAATGAAGCGTAAGCAAATGAGGCGAAATTAGTGAACAAGTGACTGAAGCTGAGTTGTTGAGCGCAGATAAGCGCGAAACATACGAAGCAAGAAAGCGGGAACCGCGGACCTCCTAAAACGAAACGCCGCTCTCTAAAAGAACGGCGTTTTGTAATTGGTGGAGGTAAGCGGGATCGAACCGCTGACCTAATGATTGCGAACCATTCGCTCTCCCAACTGAGCTATACCCCCAATAATAAATCCTTCCGGGTCGAGCGCGCCTTGAGTGCTCTTAATAACTTATCCCTTTGTTAGGAAAAAAGCCCATCCATGAAGATGGGCTTTCCCAAAATTGGTGGAGCTAAGGAGGATCGAACTCCTGACCTCTTGAATGCCATTCAAGCGCTCTCCCAGCTGAGCTATAACCCCAAGAACAATCTGATAATTAACCAATCTAATCACAGATGTCAATATTTTTTTTGCACCATTTTAAGAATCTTCCTGAAACCGCTTGTGGTGTCCGCTTTTGCAGCCCATAGCCCAGGCCATGGTCAGTTCTTTTTCTTTTGTTGAGTGGTCAATCTGCTCGCGGACAATTTTGAAATCGTTTTGTTGGTAAAAACAAATTGCCAGCCGATTCCGCGCAAAAACATTAAGGCTTAGGTGACTGCGCCGCCTTCTGACATATTTTAACAGTTTGGAGCCGATTTTGCGTCCTTGAAACCGCGGGTCAACAAACAGTGCCCCGACATGACTGTCGTCAACAATACTGATAAAGCCTTTAATTTGCCGCTTATCGATAAAAACAAAAGTCCGGCTGTTGGGCAAATAATCCCGGGCGATGCTCTTTTGCATTTTAGTCCAATATTCTGCCGGAACAAAGCTGTGCGCCTGCAGACTTGCCGCCAGCCACAGACGGACAACAGCAGGGTAATCGGCGGAAACGGCGGCTCGAATCATATTGTTAATCTCAATCAGATATCCAAATCATCCACAAATTTGGCGCGCTCGATAATAAATTTAAAGCGGGTTTCCGGATTCTTGCCCATCAGCCGTTCAACCTGCCGCCTTGTTTCGAATGCTTCTTCGCGGCCTTCTTCGGTATTGGTGTTGGGTAGGGTAACGCGAAGCAGAATGCGGTTTTTCTTGTCCATGGTCGTTTCTTTCAGCTGCTGGGCGCTCATCTCGCCCAAGCCTTTAAAACGGCTGATGTCCGGCTTCTGGTTGCCTTTGACGACCTTGGCGAGAATTTTGTCTTTGTCTTCGTCGTCCAAAGCATAATAGTTTTTGCCGCCGACCGCTATTTTATAAAGCGGCGGGGTTGCGATATAGACATGCCCGTTTTCCATGAGCTTTGGCATTTGCTGATAGAAGAACGTCATCAGCAGCGAGGCAATATGGGCGCCGTCCACATCGGCATCGGTCATGATAATGATTTTTTCATAACGCAGGTTTTCTTCTTTATAATTGTCTTTAATGCCGCAGCCCAGAGCCTCAATCATATCTTTGATTTCCTGATTCTGCGTAATCTTGTCGAGCGAGGCGCTGGCAACGTTGAGAATTTTGCCGCGCAAAGGCAGGATTGCCTGTGTCACGCGGTCACGTCCCTGTTTGGCCGAACCGCCGGCGGAGTCGCCCTCAACGATAAAAATTTCGGTATTTTCGGCCGCAGCCTGCGAGCAGTCGGCCAATTTGCCGGGCAGGCGCAGACGTTTGGTCGGCGACTTGCGGTTCTGGACTTTTTCTTCTTTTTTCTTCTTTCTGGCTTCGGCGCGGTCAATGACGTATTCAAGCAATGCGGCGGCATTTTCCAAATCGGAAGAAAGCCAGTGGTCAAATGAGTCTTTAACGGCCGATTCAACCAGACGCACTGCTTTGGTAGAAGTCAGCTTGTCTTTAGTCTGTCCCTGAAATTGGGGATCGCGGATAAAGACCGAAAGCATAATGCAGGCATCGCTTAAAAAGTCTTCGGCGGTGATAGAGGCGGCTTTTTTGACATTTGCCATTTCGCCGTATTCTTTCAGGCTGCGGATAAGCGCCGATTTAAAGCCGACTTCGTGCGTGCCGCCCTGCGGAGTGACAACCGTATTGCAGTAAGAGTGGCAAAAGCCGTTTTCGTCTTCCGGCCAGGTAATCGCCCATTCGACTTTTCCTTCGTCGTTGGCAAGGTTGGCATCGCCGGAAAACGGGCGGCGGTTAATGGTTGTTTTGCTGCCGATTTGATAATTCAAAAAGTCAAGCAGTCCGTTGGGGAAGCAAAGCTCTGTTTCAACCGGCGTGGTTTCGCCTTCGCCGATAATTTCCGGCGCGCACGACCAGTTGATATGGATGCCCTTAAACAAAAAGGCTTTGGAACGCGCCATGCGGAAAATCCGGTTGGGCTGCAAATTGGAGTTAACGCCGAAAATTTCCGAATCCGGCTTAAAAGTAACGGAAGTTCCGCGGCGGTTTGGTGCATTGCCGATAAGTTCCAGCGGACCCATCGGATAACCTTTGGAATATTCCTGCCGGTACAGTTTCTTGTCACGGGCGATTTCCACAACTAATTTTTCGGACAAAGCGTTGACGACGGACAGGCCGACACCGTGCAGGCCGCCGGAAACTTTATAGGCGCTGCCGCTAAATTTGCCGCCTGAGTGCAGCATGGTCATAATGACTTCCAGCGCCGATTTGTTAGGATACTTCGGATGCGGGTCGACCGGGATGCCTCGGCCGTTATCGGTAATCGTAACCGAATAGTCTTCGTTGACGCGGACGTCAATTTTATTGGCATAGCCGGCAACCGCCTCATCCATGGAGTTATCGAGGATTTCAGCCACCAGATGATGCAGCGCGGTTTCATCGGTGCCGCCGATGTACATGCCCGGGCGGTGCCGCACCGGTTCCAGACCTTCCAGGACTTCAATGCTGTTAGCGCTGTAATCATTGCTCGCCGCCGGGGCGGACTCAAATAAATCGACCATTATTTCCTCATTGTAACTCTAAAATCAATGCGCTTAAATTATCGCAAAACGCCCGTTTTAACAAGGATTAAAATCGAAACATAAACAATATTTTTGAATGTGTCCGGCTTGTTTTGAACAAAATATTGACAAAAAAGTGAATCGGTGTATAAATCAAGGCATAATTAATACTTTTTACAAACTAAATACAAATTATCTTATGGGAAGAAAAGACTTTTTCTGGAAAGCCAAACTCGTTTTGGCCGTGAATGTGATTTTGAGTGTTGCGGCAGCCGTCGTATTTAATTTTAACGCGGCCGAACTCGGATTCCTGATAGGCGCCGCGATGACGACAAGCCTCTGCACGCATCCCGACAAAGCCTTTGGTCTTTGCCTGCCGGTGCAGCTTGTTCTGCTGGCTGCAATCGCGCTGGGTGCGGGAGTCTGGTTCGTTATGCCGGCGTTTTTTCTTTTATTTCCGGCGCTGCTGTATCTGGCCAAAGATGCAGACCGGATTTCGCTGCTGGTGACCTATTTTATAGGATTTCTGTTCCCGCTGGTGGCGATTGCCGCGGCGTTGGGGATAGAAAAAGCCGTCTGCTGGCTTTAGACCCCAAAACTCTCTAAAAATTTATCGGCGTTCCTTTACTATCGGGGGCGCCTTTTTTATACGCTTTTTCTGTAAAAAACACTTGCAAAATTAATAATTTATGCTAAAACCAAGCTCGAAAAATCACATGGTGTGATTCTTCCTGGGGATTCCCAGTAATTTCACACGCAGATTTGGCCGGGATATGAACATATCTCGCTCCGGTGTTCGGTTTCGAACTCAAGAGAGTCTGCGGAGGTTTAACCGGAAAAAGGATATATAAAATGACCCTTCCTACATTTACACTGCGTCAGATGATTGAAGCTGGCGTACACTTTGGACACCATGCCCGTCGTTGGAACCCGAAGATGGCTCCGTACATTTACGGCAAAAAAGACAACATTCACATTATTGATTTGCAGAAGACATACCCGATGCTTTACACGGCCTTGGCCACAACCCGCGAGATTGTAGCCCAGGGCGGAAAGGTTCTGTTTGTTGCAACCAAAAGACAGGCTCAGGACATCATTAAGGAAAACGCTGAAAGATGCGGACAATACTACGTTAACCAGCGTTGGCTGGGTGGTATGATGACCAACTGGAAAACCGTCTATAAATCAATTTCCCGCCTCGTCAAATTGAACGAAATGGCCGAGAAAAATGATTATGAAGGCTATACCAAAAAAGAAATGATGAACATGAAAAAAGAACAGGAAAAGCTGAGCAAAGAACTCGGCGGTATCATGAATATGGGCGGACAGCCGGATTTGGTTTTCGTCATTGATACCTGCAAAGAGTCTTTGGCCATCAAAGAAGCCAAGAAACTGGGTATTCCTGTTATCGGCATCTGCGATACCAATGCCAATCCTGAAGATGTTGATTTGCCTGTTCCGGGCAATGACGACGCGATTCGCGCTATCCAGTTCTATGCGGAAATGGTTTCTGCCGCTGTTCTCGACGGCATGCAGGCGCAGATTGCGGCCCAAGGCGTTAAAGTAGAAGAAATGGTTGACGGCGAAGCGGAAGCCAAGCCGGCGAAAAAGAGAACTTCAAAGAAAGCTGCCGCCGAGGCAACTGCCGAATAATCTCTAAACCATTTTAGAAGATATTATCAAAAATTTGCGGCGGCTTGGGCTTGGAAACAGGTTTAAGGCCGCCGCATTCTAGTTTTTTAAGGGAAAAAAGATATGACAGATATTACCGCAGCTATGGTAAAAGAATTGAGAGAATCAACCGGCGCTGGCATGCTTGATTGCAAAAAGGCCTTGGTTGAAACAAGTGGCAACATGGATGAAGCAGTAGATTGGCTGCGCAAAAAAGGTTTGGCTTCCGCCGCGAAAAAAGCCAGCCGCATCGCCGCTGAAGGTCTTGTTTCCGTATATGTCGAAGGCAACAAAGGTGCCGTTGTCGAAGTCAATTCCGAAACCGACTTTGTCGCTAAGAATGAAATTTTTCAGGAATATGTTGCCGATGCCGCTATTGTTGCGCTGAAGAATGCCGGCGAAGTCTGCGACATGAAAACCTTTAACTGCCCCAAATGCGGCAAAACTTTTGAAGAGCGCCTGACCGATATGATTGCCAAAATCGGCGAGAACATGTCTTTGCGCCGCGCTGCGATGATTGAAGTTAACGAAGGCATCATTGCGCCGTATATTCACAGCGCCTGCGGTCAGAACCTCGGCAAAATCGGCGTTTTGGTTGCTCTGGAATCCAAAGCTGATAAAGCCAAACTGGCTGATTTGGGCAAACATATCGCCATGCATGTCGCCGCTTCGGCTCCGTTGTTCCTGAATATTGCCAGCGTTGATCCTGCAGCTGTTGAGCATGAAAAATCAATCTTTGCCGAACAAGCCAAAGCTTCCGGCAAACCGGAAAACATCATTGAAAAAATGGTTGAAGGCCGTGTCCGCAAATATTATGAAGAAGTTGTTCTTGAAGAACAGGCTTTCATCATGGATCCGGACAAGAAAGTTAAAGACGTTATCGCCGAAGCTGCCAAAGAGCTTGGCACAGAGATTAAACTGGCCGGTTTCGTCCGTTTCAAACTCGGTGAAGGTTTGCAGAAAAAAGAAGAAGATTTTGCGGCTGAAGTTGCCTCTCAGCTTGGTAAATAAATCTTTTTATCCTAAATGTAAAAAGCCCTCTCATTTGAGAGGGCTTTTTTGCAATAGTTCCCGCCACAAGCGCCATTTCATTCGGAAAAGGCATTCTTTGCTTTTATTATCGCTTTTCCGGGGTTTCGTTGTCAGCTCCGCGAACGGTCACGCTCAAAGCCGCGTACCATCATTTTTTCGCGTTTGCGCGCCAGTTCATATTCTTTTTGGCGCTGCTCGCGTTCGCGCTGTTCTTCCGGCGTTTCGCGGTGGTTGACTTTCATGTCGCGCAGCGTCAGCATTTTCTTGAGCAGTTGTTTTTGCGTCATACCGTTGGTATTGGCTTTGATAAAAGCGACTATCTGTGCCGGCGAAAGCTCTTTGGCCAACGTTTCGATATCGATGATTTTCTTATCGGCCTGAACTTTGTTAAGGTCTACATCCAGCGCTTCGTCAAATTCGCCGTCGTCATCATCAAGAATTTGCTTGATGATTTTCAGCAGATAGCCTTTGAACATCCGGCTGACAAGTTTCAAAAAATTCCGGCTGGTAACCGTTTCATTGGAAGAGGCGTTCATCAGCGCAAACAGCAGCAGATTTTTAACATATTTGTTTTGCAGTTTGGACAGCGGGATATTGCTGTCTATGCCCCGGCGCGCCGCATCCAAAACTTTTTCGCGTTCTTTGGGAAATCTTATTTCTTTTTCATCCATTCTGCGCCCTCTTTCTCACGGATATAAGGCTCAAAAGCCTGCACAACTTTATAATACACTTCTTTCTTGAATTTGACAATCCGTTCAGGCGCTTCTTTAATATCAGCCCATTCATAAGCTTTGAATTCGATTTCTTGCGGATTGGCGCAAAGGTCAATTTCAGAGTCATCGCCGCTGAAGAAAAACAACGCCCAATATTGATCCTGTCCTCTGTATGAGCTGCCGTTTTTCTGAAATTTTTTTATAATCTGCGGCGGAAAGTCATACCGCAGCGGTTCAGAAAGAGCCGTGACGAGTTCTGCCGAGGTTATGCCGGTTTCTTCACGCAATTCCCGCCTTGCGGCGCTGACGGCATCTTCACCCGGATTAATTCCGCCTTGTGGAAACTGCCATTGGTATCCCGGTTTGTCGGCGCGTGCGCAGAGCAGAACCTTTCCGGCGCTGTTAAAAACGACAATCCCTGCATTTTTACGGTATAAGTCCATTATTCATTCACCAGATTAGACGGCGGAACCAGCGCAAAAGGTTTGTTCAGTTCCATGTCTTTGGCCTCCTGATAAGACACTTGCGGCGAGAAGGTCTTTATCCAGTTAAACAACTCGACGATTACAATCGGTTTAGGGTCGGCGACAATCAGCACCTGCCCTTTTTCAAAAGCGATATACTCGGCTTTCAGCAGGGCTTTGTCGATAGCCTCTTTCCGAAAATCTGAATCAATGACGACATCGGCTTTTTTGCGTGCCAGATTGTGAACCTCTATCTTGCTGAGACCGTCGCCTGTCGTTGCGTCTATCATCAGCAAGCCGCGGTCGCGCAGTTCCTTAAGCAGCCCGAGTAGAAGTTCGCGATTGTCTTCATCGGCAATTCCGTCATTCACCACCACGCCGCCTATCGGCGCCTGAGCGGAAAGGCTGTGTTGAAGCCGGCTGAGCGCTTCTTCTTTGCTGATTGTCAGGCTCATTGACAACGGCCCGCTGTCGGCATGTAAAAAGTTTTTGGAAGAAAGCAGCATATCCACATAAGTTTCATGTCCGAGCTGGCGGGTCGAGATAATTTTTCCCGAAATATCCTGCGCGTAAGGCGTAAATGAAAATGAAACTTCGGAATTCATGGCCTTGCTGACCTTGTCAAGCGACAGCGGGTCAAATCCCATGCCTTTGATGATGACGGCCACTTTCTTGAAGTTTGGCAAAACATCGACAACTTTACCATATTCCACCCATGGCTTTTTATTGTCTTCGGATATTCTCGGCAGCGTCATGCCGTCGATTTTTTCAATCAGTCCTTTGCTCTGCATGACATTGTTTAAAGTCTGTGTCGGCGGCGTTTCGGGCAGGCTTCCGAGATTGGGAATCCGCGCGATAATATCTTCCATGCTTCTCTTTTTGGGAACAAAGATTTCTTCGTTAAGTTCCTGAATAACATCGTCGTTAATTTCGAAAGATTTGTTTTCTTTGGCCGAAGCCAGAACTTTGTCCCATGTCGGCAGTGTCAAGACAAATTTGGGCGCTTTATTGTCCTTGTCAAACATCAGCTTGTCTATTTTGGACAGATAAACCGGTTCGCTCTTTTTGTCGGCAAACAGCAGCCCGATGACTGCCACGGCAATAATAGCCGCTCCGGTGATGATAATCAAAGTGTTGTCTGATACAATCTTTCTAAACAAACGTAAGCTCCTCAGTTGCGGGAATGGTATATTCCCAGGGCCTTAACCAAATCGACGGCGCGAGCCAGCTGATAGTCTTTGCGCCATTCTTCGTTTTTGTTTCTGGCATCCGAGTTGTCTTTTTTATCATTGGCGGTTTCATTTTTAAGGGCATTGCCGTATTCGGCCTCGCTGAAGTTATAGGCGCTGACGATTTCTTCTACTTTTGCAGGGTGGACTTCGACGTCAGGCTCAATTCCCTTGGCTTGAATCGACCGGCCGGACGGCGTATAGTAACGCGCGGTGGTCAGGCGCATGGCACCGTACTTGCCAAGCGGAATAACTGTCTGCACGGAGCCTTTGCCGAACGATTTTTCGCCGAGAATAACGGCTCGTTTATGGTCTTGCAGCGCGCCGGCCACAATTTCCGAAGCCGAGGCCGAACCGTCGTTAATCATAACCACAATCGGCAGTCCTTCGGCAATATCGCCGACTTTGGCCGAATAGCGTACGGTGTCTTCTTCGTTGCGCGAGCGGGTTGATACAATCTCGCCCTGATTCAGGAACAGGTCGGAAACGCCGACCGCCTGGTCAAGCAGTCCGCCCGGGTTGTTGCGCACGTCCAGAACAATGCCCTTAAGCTTGCCTTTAAGCTCTTTTTCGGCTTTTTTGACCGCCTTTTTGACATTGGCATCCACGTCTTCGCTGAATGATGAAATGCGGATATAGGCAACGTCGCCGTCCTTTATGTCGTTTTTGACCGACTGGATTTTAATTTCTTCGCGTTTGAGCGTAACGTCAAAAGGTTTTTCGTTAATGCGGCGGATATTAAGTTTGACTTTGGTTCCGATTTTGCCGCGCATTTTGTCAACCGCGTCATTCAATGTCATGCCCATAACGTTTTCACCGTCGATGTTAATGATATAATCGCCCGGTTTCAGCCCGGCTTTGGAAGCCGGCGTATCGTCAATCGGCGAAACGACTTTGACAACGCCCTGTTCCATGGTAACTTCGATTCCCAGGCCGCCGAACTTGCCTTTGGTCTGTTCGTTCATATATTTGAAGCTCTGCGAGTCCAGATAGCTGGAGTGCGGGTCAAGCGAAACCAGCATGCCGTTAATGGCCGATTCAATAAGCTTTTTGTCATCCACGTCTTCCACATAGGAATTTTTGGCGCGTTCCATAACTTCGCCGAACAGGTTAAGCATTTCATAGGTATCGGTTTTTTCGGCTTTTTCATTTTTAGCCGCGGTCTTGGCATCAACCGCCTGAGCGGCGCACAATAATCCGATAATCAAAAAAACAGAAAGCTTATTTTTCATCTTGCATTTTTCCTTTATATATTACAACCGCATCCACGCCATCGGGTCGACCGGTTGGTTGTCTTTTCTGATTTCGACATAAAGCTTGGCATCGCCGTCTTCGGGCATTTGCCCGACCGGCTCGCCGGCCAGAAGCATCTGTCCGACTTCCACGTCAAAATTTTTCAGTCCGGCCAGCAGTGATAAATAGCCGTCGCCGTGTTCAATAATAATCAGGTTGCCGTATCCGCGGAACGGCCCTGCAAAAATAACCGCGCCGTCAAACGGGGCGATAACCTGGGCATCGTTGCGCGTCCGCAGGATAACTCCTTTCGACGTCACGCCTTTAACCACCTGTTCGCCGTAAGCCGTTATTATCTTGCCTCTGGCCGGCAGCGGCAAAGTGCCTTTGGCTTTGGCAAAACCCCCGCTTATAGTACTTATAACCGGCGGTGCCGATTTTATCAAGTCAGCAGTTTGTTTTTGCTCCATTTTTTTTGCTTCCAGCCGGCGTTGCTCCTCTGCCTGTTTTTCGGCCAGCCGCCGCGCTTCTTCTTCTTTGCGCCTTTTTTCAAGCCGCTGTTGCTCAAGCTTGCCGAGCAAATCGCGCAAATCACGCGCCTGTCCGGCCAGTTTGTCCATATTGCGTTTGGCTTTTTCGCTGCGAATTTCCACCGCGTTGCGGATTTTCGACTTGCGCTGGACCAGCTGCTTCATTTTGGCATGTTCTTTTTCCAAAACGGTCTTTTGTTTGGAAATCTGTTCAAACTGCTTTTCGACTTTTTCCTTTTTCAGAGAAATCGCCTTCAGCTCCTGACGGATTCTTTCGGCGTTTTCTTCCAAAAAAGGCACCGTTTCGCGCAGCAGCATGGCGCTGCGAATAATATCCACCGGCGTCAACGGCTGCACCAGCAGAGCCTCGGTCGGCTTCAACGCCAGATTTTGCAGCGCCGCCAGCGTCTTTATCAGGTTGTCGTCCTCTTCGCTGAATCCGGCTTCGGCTTCGGCCAGTTCAGATTTGAGTTTTTCCAGCTGAGTTTCCATCCGCGACAGCTTTTCCTCGTTGTTTTGGATGAGCCGCGCTGCTTTAATCATCTCCTGGCTGACCGACGCCAGTTCCATATTGATTTGCGTGGCCTGCGCCTGGAGTTTGCGGTGTTCCATGCTTTGCTGCTGAACCTGCGCCTCAACCCGTTTGAGGTCAGAATCCGAAACCGCCTGCAATGCGCCCGGAGCAATGAAGCAGAGCATCAGGCTCGAAACAGCGTATTTAAAAGCGGTTTTCAGTTTCATGCGTTATTTTACCAGCAGAGATTCGCCGGTCATTTCCTTCGGTTGATTAATATTCAGGAGTTCAAGCATCGTCGGTGCCAAATCGGCCAGTTTGCCGTCCTTGAGGGCTTTGACACCGCTCTGGTCATTGACCAGAATGGCCGGAACCTTGCCGACGGTATGCGCGGTATAAGGCTGTCCGGTTTTCTCGTCGACCATCTTTTCGGCATTGCCGTGGTCCGCCGTGACAATCATGACGCCGCCGACGTCTTTAATTGCTTTTTCCACTTTGCCGAGGCAGTCGTCAACTGCGGCCACGGCTTTAAGCGCGGCTTCCATAATGCCGGTATGCCCGACCATGTCGCCGTTGGCGTAGTTGCAGATAATCACGTCAAAACGTTTGTCCTCAATCGCTTTGACCAGCTGCTCCGTCACTTCATAGACGCTCATTTCCGGCTTAAGGTCATAAGTGGCGACTTTCGGGCTGGCAATCAGAATTCTCTCCTCGCCCTTAAACTCTTTTTCCTCGCCGCCGTTAAAGAAAAATGTCACATGGGCGTATTTTTCGGTTTCGGCGATTCTCAACTGGGTCAGGCCGTGTTCGGCAACAACTTCGCCCAAGATATTCGTCAGGGCTTCGGGCGGGAACATCGTGTGCATGAAACGGTTGTGGTCGACCGAATATTCGGTCATGCCGACGCGGTCGGACAAAGACACCCTTGTTTTGCGTGCAAAGCCTTCAAAAGCATCATCAGCCAGCGCGTATAAAATCTCGCGGGCGCGGTCGGCGCGAAAGTTTGCCATCAGAACGGCGTCGCCGTCTGCCATTCCCTGATAATCGCCGATAACGGCCGGAATAACGAATTCGTCGGTTACTTTGTCGGCATATGAGGATTTAATGGCCTCGTCGGCGGTAGCATAGCGCTTGCCTGCGGCCAGAACCATATTGTCATAAGCCAGCTCGACGCGGTCCCAGCGTTTATCGCGGTCCATGGCGTAAAAACGGCCTTCTATGGTTGCCAGTTTGACCAACGGCATGTCTTTAGTTGAATTTTCAAACTGCGCCAGATATTCCGCAGCCGAAGACGGCGGCGTGTCGCGCCCGTCCAAAAAGGCATGAACCCATGTTTTAATGCCGTGCTGATTTAAAATATCGCACAAGGCAACGATATGCTCCTGCGAAGAATGCACGCCGCCCGGCGACATCAGGCCCATAACATGCGCGGCTTTGCCGTTGGCTTTGAGCGTGTTAATCATATTAAGCAAAACCGGATTCTTTGCCAGCGAACCGTCTTTAATCGCCAGGTCGATTTTCGGCAAATCCTGCATAACGACGCGTCCAGCGCCGATGTTGGTATGCCCGACTTCCGAGTTGCCCATCTGTCCTTCGGGCAGGCCGACGGCGAGACCGTAGGTTTCAATCAGGCTGTGCGGGCAGGTTTCAAACATGCGGTGCCAGTTGGGGGTATGCCCCATTTCAATCGCGTTGTCCGGCGTTTTCGGCTCACGGTAGCCCCAGCCGTCCAAAATCATCAGCAATACGGGTTTTTGTGTCATATTATTATCCTTATTAAAACATCATCCTGAACTTGTTTCAGAATCTTATAAAAACTGCTTGGTATTATATATAATTATTCTCAACATAAAAGCACTATTTTGAGATTTCAATTCATAATTTTGCGCCAGATTTCCGCGGGCAGATTGGCGCCGGAAACCCCTTTCATCGGGGAGTTGTCGTCATTGCCCAGCCACACGGCGGCAATCAGCTCATCGGTATAGCCGACAAACCATGCGTCGCGGTTGTCCTGGCTGGTGCCGGTTTTTCCGGCGGCAAACCGTCCGAGAGCAGCTTTGCGCCCGGTTCCGCTGTTAATCACGCTTTCCAGCATGGAGGTCAGGCTGCGTACGGCCTCTTTGTCGAGAATGGCGGTTTTGTCCGGTGCCATGCGCTGATACAGCTGATAGCCGTCGCGGGTATAGATTTCTTCAATACCGTAAGGATATACCGCATACCCCTTGTTAGCCAATGAGGCATAGGCGGCAGCCATGTCGATGACTTTGACTTCCATGGTGCCCAAAGCCAATGACGGCGAGTTTTGCAGCGGCGTGGTGATGCCCATGCGCCGCGCGTTGCGAATAATGTCTTTTTTTGAAAGCTGTTCGGCCAGATTAATCGTTGCCAGATTAAGCGATTTTGCCAGCGCCTGCCGCAGCGTGACGTCGCCGTAATATTTCTTGTCGGCATTTTCCGGTTTCCAGCCCTGAATAGACAGCGGCGCGTCCTGAATGATGCTGTCAGGCGTGTAGCCCTGTTCGAGGGCGGTAATGTAAACAAAGGGCTTAAAAGCCGAGCCGGACTGGCGCAGAGCCTGAACCGCGCGGTTAAACTGGCTTTGGTTATAATTAATGCCGCCGGCCATGGCTTTGACGGCGCCGTACCGGTCGAGAACCACAACGGCGCCCTGCGTCACATTTTTATGTTTATTGGCGGCAATCGTCTTTTCCAGTATTTGCGAAGCTTTCTCCTGCAAATCCTGGTCAAGGGTCGTTAAGACATAGATGTCGTTGTCACGCTCGCCGATATAATCATTAACCTGCGCGTATATCCAGTCGGCGAAATAGGCGCCGTTAAGTATTTTGGAGTTTTTTTCTTTGCCCAGCGGCATGTTAAGGACTCTCTGATAATCCGTCTCGCTCAGCAAATCGTTTTCCAGCATGATTTTAAGCACCACTCGGGCGCGTTCGACTGCGCGTTCTTTTGAGGCTGTCGGATTATAACGGGACGGAGCCTTGAGCATTCCGGCAATTACGGCCGCCTCTTTAATGTTGAGGTCGCGGGAAGTTTTCTGAAAATATTTCTGGCTGGCGGCTTCGATGCCGTATGTGCCCGAACCGAGATAAACGCGGTTGAGATATAGCGTCAGGATTTGTTCTTTGCTGAACTTGTACTCAAGCCAGAAAGCAATCATAAGTTCCTGCACTTTGCGGCGGATGCTTTTCTGCGGCGTTAAAAACAGATTCTTGGCAACCTGCTGGGTGATTGTGCTGCCGCCCTGTGCATAGCGCCCGGCAAAAATATTGGTTAGCATGGCACGGGTAAAGGATATGATGTCAAACCCGAAATGTTTGTAAAAGCGCCGGTCTTCGGTATAGACAATGGCATCAACCACATACTGCGGCAGTTCTTCGGAGCGGATAACTTCCGAATAAACCGTGCCGTATGTTTGAATTTCGTTTCCGTTGTTGGCGATAATCGTCGTCGCGGGCTGCCGCGTCCGGTTGACGGCTTCGGTCATATCCGGCATCGTCAGGATACAGTAAGCCAGATAAATTAATAAAGTTATCACCAAGAAGCCCGCTGTTTTAAGGATTCTTGCGCGATTCTTAACTCTTTGTTTTGACTCTCTTTTTTTGGCGTTTTTTCTCTTGTTTTGTGGTTTTCTCACGAGTCTGTCCCTTTTCTGGCTTGTCATGATTCGCAAATTATTCTACAACTTGAGTATCACGTTAACACAAATAGGTTAAGGAAGATTTTATGAGCAATATTTCGGTTTCTATCAGTGACGGCCTGAATGCCAAATTGGCTCTTATTGCTCAGAAAAGCGGCAAAACGGTTGACGAATGCGTTGCTCTGGCTCTCCGCGATTATATCGAAAATTATGAAGACGTCTATAAAACCGACCTTTGCGCGGTCGATAATCTGGAGCGCAGCTTCTTTTTATCTATTGGCGAATAAAAATTTATCGTCTATATTAATCACAGTCTGTAACACTGAGCCGGGAGCTGCCTGATGCCTCAAAAAATCTGCCTAATTGACGGTTCGGGATATATTTTCCGGGCTTTTTACGCTTTGCCGCCGCTGAATGCGCCCGACGGGACGCCGGTTAATGCCGTGTTCGGCTTTACCAACATGTTTATGCGGCTGACCGGCAAAATCAAATGCGATTACTGTCTGGTTTTGTTTGATGCCAAGCGCCGCAACTTCCGCAATGATATTTTTCCCGATTACAAAGCCACGCGCAAAGATACGCCCGAAGAGCTGATACCGCAGTTTCCGCTCATTCATGACGCGGTGGAAGCGCTCAACCTGCATTTTTTGGAAATGGACGGCTATGAGGCCGATGACTTGATAGCCACGTATGCAAATGTGGCGCTGGCTCAGGGGGTTGAGGTCGTGGTTGTTTCCGGCGACAAGGACCTGATGCAGCTGATTCGGCCGGGTGTCGAATTTTATGACCCGATGAAAGATAAATTCTTTTCTCCGGAAGACGTCAAAGAAAAATTCGGCGTCTATCCCGACCGGGTTGTTGATGTACAGGCGCTTTCCGGCGACAGTATCGACAATGTTCCCGGCGTGCCCGGGATAGGTCCGAAAACGGCGGCTCAGCTGGTGAATGAATACGGCAGCTTGGAAGGCGTTTTGCAGCATGCGCCGGAGATTAAGCAGGAAAAACGCCGCCAGCTGTTAATGGAACATGCGGAGGATGCACGCGTTTCTCTGCAATTGGTGACGCTGAAAGCCGATGTAGAGGTTCCAGCGGATTTATCGGCGTATAAATGTCTCGCTCCGTCCTTGGACGTGGTTACCCGGTTCATTAACAAATATGGCTTTAATTCACTGAAATCAAAAGTTGAATATTGGGTAAGTGAACGCTGTTCAAGTCTTCCTGCTCAAGAAGTTAACGCTGTATTTAAAAAAGTGGAAAAACATTATTCGGAAATAACAACGGAAGCGCAGCTGGAGGAGTGGGTCGGCAAAATTTTAACGGCGCGCCGGTGCGCGCTGGATATCGCAACGAGCGGTGCCAATCCGGTTTTTGATTCTCTTCGCGGAATTTCTTTGGCTGCGGCGCCCGGTGAGGCATGTTATGTTCCCCTTGCTGTTGAAAATGATGCTGCCGGCAGCTTTGACCTGTTTTCGCAGCCGTCATCCGCCCGCGGCCTGTCTGTCGCGGCGGCAGCGCGTGTTCTAAAGCCGCTGCTGTCTGAAAAATCCGTGCTTAAAATTGCCCATAACATGAAAGCCGTCATGCATTTTTTTGCTAAGACACTGGGCGAAGATGCGGGAATATTTCCAATCGACGATACGGCCGTCATCTCTTATGATTTGTACAGCTCCGAACATTCTCACGGACTTGAGGAATTGAGCCGGTTGTATCTGGACGAAGATTTGCCCCGGCCTGAAGAACTGACCGGCACGGGCCGCAACAAAATAGATTTTTCTGCGGTGGAGCCTGAAAAAGCTGCCGCATATATGGCGTCGCGAGCCGATTGTATCTTGCGTTTGTGGGAACGCATGAAACCGCTGCTCCCGGTCGAGCAGAAGACAGCGGTTTATGAAAATTTTGACCGCCGCCTTATTTCCGTTTTATATGCCATGGAAAAACGGGGTGTTTTGGTCAATGCCAAAGCTTTGCACGAACTGAGCGTTTATTTCGACGAATTGTTGCGCGGTTATGAAAAAGAGATTTTTGCGCTGGCCGGAGAAGAATTTAATATCGGTTCGCCCAAGCAAATCGGCGAGATACTGTTTGGCAAGCTGGGGCATAAAGGCAAAAAGACTCCGTCCGGCGCGTGGCAGACCGGTGCTGATATTCTTGAAGAACTGGCAGAAAACGGCGTTGAACTGGCGCAAAAAATACTTGACTGGCGCGAGGCCAGCAAGCTCAAAACGACTTATACGGATGCCTTATCCGCTTCTTTGGATAAAAATAACCGCATCCATACCACTTATTCGCAGATTGTTGCCAATACCGGGCGCCTGGCCTCCAATAATCCGAATTTGCAGAATATTCCGATACGCAGCAAAGAGGGGCAGAAAATCCGCGCCTGTTTTATTGCCAAGCCCGGCCACAAACTGATTTCGTCGGATTATTCGCAAGTCGAACTGCGGCTGCTGGCCAGCGTGGCCGATGTTAAAAAACTCAAAGAGGCTTTTGCCGCCGGGGTCGATATCCATACCGCCACTGCCTCGCATGTTTTCGGCGTGCCGCCGGAAAAAGTAGACGCCAACCTGCGCCGCCATGCCAAAGCGATTAACTTCGGCATTGTCTATGGCATATCGCCTTACGGGCTGGCGCGGCAGATTAATGTAGAACCGGCCGAAGCCAAGGCTTATATTGACGCTTATTTTGCCCAGATGCCGGAAATCAGGCATTATATGGATGAAACCATAAAGTTTGCCCATGCCCATGACTATGTCCTGACGCCTTTCGGGCGCAAGTGTTCGGTTTTGGGAATAAATGATTCCAACAAGCGTCTGGTGGCCAATGCCGAACGCGCGGCGATAAACGCCCCAATCCAGGGCGGTGCGGCAGATATCATTAAGCTGGCCATGATAAATGTGGAAAACGAACTGAAAAAACGGGGGCTGAAAACGCGTATGCTGCTCCAGGTTCATGACGAACTGGTCTTTGAGGCGCCGGATGAAGAGGTTGAAGAAGCCGCCGCGTTGATAAAGCAGATTATGGAAAATGTCGTAAAATATGATGTTCCGTTCAAGTCGGAAGTCGGTATCGGCAATAACTGGGGCGAAGCGCACTGATTCTGCGCCAAAAACCCGGGCGGGACAGCCGCGGGCAAAAGGAGAGGGGAGGTCAGTTCTTGACGCGTGCAAGGATTTCTTCCTTTTTCAAATTCCCCTTATTCGAAACTTTCTTAGAAACAAGATTTTGTTGCTAGACACATCACAGCAAAATCAACAAAGTTATAATTTTTTGTGCACTTATGACGTCGGACATGGGTGGCATCTAAAATAATCGTTTTCAAAGCTTTGAGAAGCGATCTGCAGAATCGCTTTATGGAATGGATTCTAATCCACAAAAGTTAACGGAAAGTTACCGATTCCCGCAAGATATTCCGGCGATTCGCCGCAAAGCCAGACTCAGATTCGTTTTGCGGGCGGAAAAATTTTTTTAAATGCAGTATTTTTGACATAAAAAAGCTGGGCAAAACTATGCATAAAACACGAAAATTGCTTGGTAATTTTACGCGGCTGTTGTATATTCTAAAACAGCAAAATACTTAGAAAATAAAATAGGACAAGAGAATTATGAGTGAAATGACCGCTGAAGAAATTTTGGCCGAAGAAAAAGAATACGGCGCCGACTCGATTAAGGTGCTCAAAGGGCTTGATGCCGTGCGCAAACGCCCCGGAATGTATATTGGCGATACCGATGACGGTTCCGGCCTGCACCACATGATTTATGAAGTGCTGGACAACGCGATTGACGAGGCTCTTGCCGGTTATTGCGACAAGACCGAAATTATCCTCAATCCGGACGGTTCCGCCACTATCCGCGACAACGGCCGCGGCATACCGGTCGGCATGCACAAGGAAGAAGGCGTGTCCGCGGCAGAAGTCATCATGACCGAATTGCACTCCGGCGGTAAGTTTGACAATAATTCCTATAAAGTTTCCGGCGGTTTGCACGGCGTCGGCGTATCGGTCGTCAACGCTTTGTCCACCTGGCTCAGGCTGCGCATCTGGCGCGAAGGCCGCGAACATGTCTGCTCTTTTGCCAACGGCAACGTGACCGAACACCTCAAAGTCGTCGGCGACGCGCCCGGCAGACACGGCACGGAAGTTACTTTCCTGCCTTCGCCCGAAACGTTTACTCAGACCGAGTTTAATTTTGAAACGCTGGAGCGCGCCATCCGCGAAAAAGCTTTTCTGAACTCCGGCGTTTACCTGAAATTAATCGACAACCGCGGCGCTGAGCCCCGCGAGGTCGATTTCCATTATGAAGGCGGCCTGAAAGCCTTTGTCAACCATATCAACAAGTCCAAAGCGCCGCTGCATGAAGAAGTTATTTCTTTCTGCGGCGAAAAAGATGACATTGTTGTCGAATGTGCGCTGCAATGGACCAACGCTTATAACGAGAGCATGCTCTGCTTCACCAACAATATTCCGCAGAAAGACGGCGGTACGCACCTCGCCGGTTTCCGCGGCGCGCTGACCCGCAGCCTGAATAATTATGTTCAGGAAAACGGCCTGCTTAAAAAAGACAAGGTTGTCCTCACCGGCGACGACATGCGCGAAGGTTTGAGCTGCGTTCTGTCGGTTAAGGTGCCGGATCCGAAATTCTCGTCCCAGACCAAGGATAAACTGGTTTCTTCGGAAGTCCGCCCTGTTGTCGAAAGCGTCGTTTGCGACAAGTTGTCCGAATGGCTGGCCGAGCATCCCAATGAGGCGCGCATTATCGTCGGTAAAATCGTCGAGGCGGCCACTGCCCGCGAAGCGGCGCGCAAAGCCCGTGAACTGACCCGTCGCAAAGGTGTTCTGGACATTGCTTCGCTGCCGGGCAAACTGGCCGACTGTCAGGAAAAAGACCCCGCATTGTCCGAAGTCTTCATCGTCGAGGGAGATTCCGCCGGCGGTTCGGCCAAACAGGGACGTCACCGCCGCAATCAGGCGATTATGCCTCTGCGCGGTAAAATCTTAAATGTTGAGCGCGCCCGCTTCGATAAGATGTTGAATTCCGCCGAGATTGGCACCATTATTACGGCGTTGGGTACGGGTATCGGCCGCGACGATTTTAATCCCGACAAATGCCGTTATCACAAAATTATCATCATGGCCGATGCCGATGTCGACGGCAGCCACATTCGTACCCTGCTGTTGACCTTTTTCTACCGCCAGATGCCGGAATTAATCGAACGCGGCTATATTTATATTGCCCAGCCGCCGCTCTATAAGGTCAAAAAAGGCAACTCTATTCTTTACATTAAGAATGAACGCGAAATGGACGATTATCTGGTTCGCGGCGGTTGTGACGACGCGACGCTGATTTTGTCTTCCGGCGAGCAGATTGCCGGACAGGATTTGATTGACCTGGTCGAAAAAAACCGCAAAGCCCGTTCAATAATAGCCACTTTGAGCAAAAATGTTCCCGAAAAAATTGTGGAGCAAATGGCCATTATGGGTTTGTTTAATTCCGAGCTGCTCGGTGATAAAAACGCGCTGAATGACGGGTTGTCCAAACTGGCGGCACGTTTAGACAGGCTGGAAGCCGAATATGACCGCGGCTGGAAAGCCGAAGCCATGGATGACGGCACGCTGCTGTTCAGTCGTACGCTGCGCGGCGTAACTGAAAAACATATTGTCGGCGCCAATATTCTCGACAGCCAGGAAGCGCCGATGCTCAAATCTTTGCAGCCGGTTCTGTTTGAAACCTTTGCCAATGTCAGCACGCTGGTTTCCAAGCAGGGGTTGGAAAAACAAATTTCCGGTCCGGTAACTTTTGTTGATGCCATTATGGCCGCCGGGAAGAAAGGCATAACCATTCAGCGTTATAAAGGATTGGGCGAAATGAATCCCGAACAATTATGGGAAACCACGCTGGATCCGGAAGCGCGCTCGCTGCTGCAAGTCCGTATTGACCATATGGAAGAAGCGGATGAAACTTTCGCCACCCTGATGGGCGATGTGGTTGAGCCGCGTAAGGAGTTTATTCAGGACAATGCCCTGAATGTCGTAAACCTCGATATTTAAGAAACAAAATCCCCGGAGCTGCCAAGCCCGGGGGTTTTCTTATCCGATTGGCAAAGCCGGCGGCAGCTGGCGGCGCTTAAACGCCTGTGCCTGATAACGGCGGATTATCCACTCGGCGGTTTGCGGTTCAAAACCGGCGGCCGTAATTTCATTAAGGCTCATCTGCCCGTCAATATAAAGTCGCAAAACGGCATCCAAAACCGCATAAGGCGGGAGGCTGTCTTCGTCTTTCTGTCCGTCGGCCAGTTCGGCGCTGGGCGCCCGGCTGATGACTTCTTCCGGTAAAACGGGAGAAATTGAGTTGCGCTGCCGCGCCAGTTCAAAAATCTCCGATTTATATAAATTGCCGACAGGCGCCAGACCGCCGCAGGTGTCCCCGTACAACGTGCAGTAGCCTGTTGCGGTTTCCGACTTGTTGCCGCAGGCCAGAACCAGATAATTGTATTGGTTGGATAGAGCCATTAGAGTTTTGCCGCGTTCGCGCGCCTGCAAATTCTCCATAACAATGCCTTTGGGTTCTTCGCCGAAAACGCCTCGTAAAAATTTTTGCTGGCTGTCTATCACCGGCTGAATATCAATTTCCCGGTAATCCAATTTGTTCAGTTCGGCAATGCGGCGGGCAATTTGCAGACTGAGTTCCGACGTATGTTTGGTTTTCATCATAACCGCGTGGACATGGCTTCCGCCCAAAGCGTCGGCGGCTATAACGGCGCACACAGCGGAATCCAGACCGCCGGAAAGCCCAAGGCAGACGTCGCTGAACTTGTTGTCCCGGCAAAACAGGCGCAGGCCGTCAACCAGTTTATTCCAAATATCCTGCATTAACATACTCCGTTTTTGGGTTGGCTGAGTTCTTCAATCATCGCGTGAATTTCTTTGGGCACAAAATCATGCCAGCGCTTGTCGCCGATTTTAATCATGTCGCGCACCATTGAGCCTGAAACATACGGAAAATCATAATCGACGCGGTTTTCAATTTGAATCTTGTCAAAAATATCGCGAAACCACTGGGCGTCATATTCGCTGCCGGCATAGTAAACGTCGGGCAGCGTTTCGCCGGGGCAGGCTTCTTTGAGAAAATCCATCACAAACGCGCCCCATTGCGTCGGGTTGTTAATGTCAAACATACCGAGAATTTTAAGACGCGGTGCATCGGCTGTTGCGGCAAATACTTTTTGCAGCATTTCTTTGCGCTGGATATAACTGTATGGGTTGCGGTCGGTGCCCTGTTCCTGAACGGAGCCGAGAACAATAATTGCTTTTTCGCATTCGCGCAGCATGCGTCTGATGAGTTTGATATGCCCAATATGCGGCGGCTGCGCGCGCATGATTGCCAGCCCGGTATGAAACATTTTCATTTTGCTTCTCCTTTTCGCAAATTATAGGTTTAACTGCGGAATATTGCAAATATATTATGTTGACAGTGTTTGCAAACCCGGGCTAAACTCGGATATCGATATATCAGGAAAAAAAGATGAAACAGTATTTTTTATTGGGTTTTCTTCTTGTTTTTGCCGCTCCGGCGCAGGCCGGAGAATGGTCATTTGAAGCTTCCGGCGACGCTCGCGGCGCTTATGGCTATTCGGATGTTTCCGAACGTTTTGAAAAATATGATGACAATAACAATGCTTTTGGCGATGCCGAAGTTAATTTGAACGCAACCTATGAAGCGGATGAGGATTATTCCCTGAGTCTAAATCTGGATGCGATGATTGGCATTGATGAGGAATTACAGGACTATAACCAGGGCCGCTGGGGCGAAGAAGCCTATGCCATTGCCGATACGCCTTATGGTTCGTTTCAGGGCGGCCAGATGTATAACGTCGGTTATCAGTTTTATGACGGCGCGCCGCGCGTCGGCATTTTGCGCAATAATTCCGATATGGTGAATTTCATTACCAATCCCAATTGGAAGCGCAATGACAAGGAAACCAAGTTTGCCACCTTAAACGCGGCCTATATCAACACGGACGGCGTTGCACCGAAAGTGAGCTATGTCACACCTGAATTTTGGAGCACCAAAGCCGGTGTCAGTTATGTGCCAGACGCTTATAACCGTCGCGGATTGATTAACAAACATGCCGATTACGCCGAAGATGACGGCTGGGTCGGCGCGCTTTATACCGAACAGGATTTGGGCGGAGTGGATATGAACGCCTCCCTTGGCTACGCCCAGTTTCACGAAGATGACAAGGAATTTTCGGCCAGCCTGAAACTGAGCCGCGGCAACTGGAGCCTGGGCGGCGGCTGGCGCAAGACTTATGTTGACGGTAAAGACAAACAGTCTTCGCAGGATCCGCGTCTGCCCGAATTTTTTGACGGATACCGCGAAGGCCAGTCTTATGAGGTCGGCCTGGGTTATGAAATCGGGCCTTTTCAGAGCGCTCTGACTTATTATGATTCCAAGGCGGAGCATGCCCGTGGTCATGACCGTATCTGGATGTTTTCCAACCAATATCAGGTTCATAAAAACGTCCTCCTTTATGCTGCGGCAGCGCATGTCGACTTTGCCGGCGACAGCCGCATAGCTGAGGACAATAACCGCGGCTGGGCGTTTATCGGCGGAGCGGGCCTGACTTTTTAGGAGTATTTGATGACGAATATACTGTTTATTTCCCAAGATGAAGTTTTTAAAAATGATTTGCAGAACCAGATAGACTGCCATACTTCGGAATTTGACTTTATCGGTGAAACAGAATTCGCCGCGCCGGATATTCTGTTGATTGACGAAGATTTGGAAGCTTTGCAAAAATATCATGTCCAAAATCTTAAAGCGCCGACCATTTTTCTGACCGCCAACCCCGAAGGACTGGAAGATGCCGACAGCATAAATCATTTGATTATCAAACCCTTTGAACTCGGATATTTTCTTGACGAACTGCGCTCCTGTCTGAATATTTATGACAACAGCGAAGAAGGCTATATTACTTTTAATCAATACCGGCTGCGGCCGCTCAATAAAGATATTGTCAATTTGCGCAATGGCGAAGAAACCAAACTGACTGAAAAAGAAGTCGCCGTCATTAAATATTTATACAAATTTCAAGATCGGATTGTCGGTAAAAATGAGCTTTTGCAGAATGTCTGGGGTTATTCGCCCGATGTGACGACCCACACCATTGAAACGCATATTTATCGTCTGCGTCAGAAAGTTGAGCATGACAATCCCGATGCCCAGTTGATTTTAACGGTTGACGGCGGCTATCAACTCAAGATTTAAAAACAGCAAAGCCTTCCCAACAGGGAAGGCCTTTGCAGTTATTGAAAAAAGATTACCACAGTTTCCACCACGGTTTCTTTTCTTTTTCAGATTGGTTTCCGGCGCTGAAGTATCGGCTGTCATCCAGTCCGTGTACGGTGACCTTCGGTTCGCTTGTTTCCATACTGCCGCTTTGCTGATTTTGATTCCGGGTTTCGTATTGCGGTTCCGGTTCGGGCTCCGGTTTGGGTTCCTCATACTTGTTCGGCTTGTATTCCAGCAGCCATTCGTCTTCTGAAGATTCCCGCCAGATAAGTTTGTCGAGGCGGATATTTCCGTTAATTTCATCGAAAATATTGCCGCTGCCGAGCAAAAACGGTTTGCCTTCTTTGAAGCCGTACAGTTCATATCTGCCGCTGACTTCGTTTTGCGTCAGGTAGGCGTTATGGAACTGTATCTGGTTTTCTGTCCGGATTAATTCCCGGTACAATTCACCGTCGCGTTCGAAGAAAATCGTCACGCCGTTTTCGTCATCATCAACCGAATGAAAGGGTTGTTTCGTTTCTTCTTCTGGTGAGCCGTAAGAAGCGGTGCTGAAAATACGAAACTTTCCGGGTTCTGTTTCAAAGAAATACTCGTCATCCAGCATGAAGAATGAAATAAAGCTGAAATAAACCAGCTCGTTGTCGCAGATATAAGCAGCCAGCTTTTTGCCTTCTTCTTGATTGATGTAAAAGCCGTTGTCTTCCTCGCTACCAAGCTCGATAATGCGATTTTCTTCAAACAGGTAAACGAAATTCAGTTCGTCATCGTTTTCATTCTTCTTTTGATAGAGGATGAAGCCGTCATTTTCATAATCAGCGTCAAGCCAGGTAACACCCTCAATGATAAAGACAGAACCATCGTCACGCGGGATGTAGAGCGTATAAATATCATTCTCGTCGTCGCTGAGAGAATAAAACTTGTCATACTCGTCAGCGTCATCGCCGGTTCCGATAATTCTTTGTGCACCCGTTGTTTCATCTGTTTCAGTGAGAACATATTTGTTCTCTAAATCATACTTCTTCATAATCGTTAAATTAATTTAGTTTGACATATCTATACATAAACATACCGACATGATAACAGATTATGAAATGTCTGTAAAGCTGATTTTTTGTCTAAATTTTTGGAAATTAAAGTTTGATTTCGGTCAACACCGGAACATGGTCGGACGGGCGTCCGCACAGGCGCAGTTCTTTGACAACCATGGCATTGAGCAGGCGGTGCTGTAAATTCGGCGTGACCCAGATATGATCCAGCCGGCGCCCTTTGTCGTTTTCCTGCCATTTGGGGTTGCGGTAGCTCCACCAGGAATAGAGCTTTTGCGGCTCCGGATAAAAGCGGCGTACCGCATCAACAAAATCAAGCGACTTGAACAGCCGGTCCAGCCGCCCCGTTTCCAAAGGCGTATGGCAGACGACTTTGAGCAGTTGTTTGTGGCTCCAGACGTCATTTTCCGAGGGCGCAACGTTAAAATCCCCGCACAGCAGCATTTTTCTGTTTTGCAGTTCGCTTTTATGCTTCTCGAAATATTCGGAAATATCATCCATAAAACACAGTTTATGCGCAAAAGACAGGTTCTCAATCGGGTCGGGAATATCCCCGCCCGCCGGGATATAGATATTATTGATTTCGATATCGTCAAAAACGGTTGCCCGGATATGCCGCGCGTCTTTTTTGCCGACCCAGTTTTGCTGTTCTATATTTTTGAGCGGATGTTTGGAAAGGATAGCGACGCCGTTATAACCGGCCATGCCGTAAAGCGCGATATGTTCAAACCCGAGTTTGCGGATTTCGTCAAACGGAAAATCTTCCTCTTTGGCTTTGACTTCCTGCAGGCAGACGACGTCGGGGTTGACGAGCCGGCACAGCAAATCCAGCGGCGCCAGGCGTATGCGGATTGAATTGACATTCCAGGTAACCAGCTTAAAAGAGTCCATGGCTTATTTCTTCTTTTTATAACCGCTTTTTTTGGCTTTCTTAAACTTAAAAATATTATCGTCTAGAGCGGCGTCTTTTTTGGTATCATACAATGACACGGTAACTTCGACGCTTTGCGGGTCGACGATTTTCCATTGTTTGAGTTCCATCGGGTTGTTGGAAAAAACCAGCGTAATCGGCCCGAGTTCGCCTTTGTCGGCATAATCCAGCGTGATGGAAGTCGAACCGGCATCCTGATAAAAATCGGCAATTTTAATTTTTTTGCCGTCAATTTTAATATCATTGGCCAAAATCAGGCTGGCCGGAATATCGTCATAATTAATATGCGTGACCTGGTCAAGGTCAAGGTCGTTATAAACGATAAAATCGCCGTCGCCGACAATCAGCACATTGGTCGGGTCAGCATATTCCATGCGGATTTTGTTGGGTTTGCGGATAAACAGGCGTCCTTCGGCGGTGGCGCCGTTGCTTGCCATTTGCACAAAGGTCGCTTCCATGCTTTTGATATTGTTCAGATAGTCTTCAATTTTGCGGATGTTTTCGGCACTCTGGGCATGCGCGGTTGAACCCCACAATAAAAAGCCCAGCAAAAAAGCAATCTGTTTTGTCATATTACACCTGGTTTGTTTTATGAATACCAAATCTAATATAATCAATAAAACAAATTAGTAAACACAAAGATACCCCTTGTTAAGCCAAAAAGCATCTGACAAGGGGTATCAGCAAGGCTAATTAGTAGTTTCTGGAGCAGCCGCAGCCGCCTGATTTTGAAGAAGAGGTATCGCTGCTTTCAGAGTCAGAGCTGTCAGAGCCGTAAGAACGGCTGCTGTCGCTGCTGTTCTGGTTGCTGGAAGAAGCGGAAGACATTTTTTCACGGTTAGAACCGTAAGAGCTATCTCTCATATCATTACACATAATAAATCTCCTTAAATTGTGTGATATTTATGCACTTTTAAACCCGTGCATCACCAAAGAATTTAAGAAGCATCGCTCCAAAAACAATAGAACCTAGTCTTAAGTATTGCGCGCCTTAAACACGCCGTTTTCCAGACCCTGTATGGTCTTGTCATGCTCGGCCAGCTCAAGCCTTTTGCATGCCAAAGCGGCATATTCTTTTTCCCTTTCAATGCCGGTAAAATGACGCCCCAGTTTTTTGGCCGCCACTGCGGTCGTACCCGAACCGACAAACGGATCAAAGACCGTGTCGCCGGGGTTAGACGAGGCTAGAATAAGTTTGGCGATAAGCTTTTCCGGTTTTTGGGTCGGATGATTGGTGTTTTCGCTCATTGACCAAAACGGAATGGAAATATCGGTCCAGATATTGGAAGGATGGGTCAGGCGCAGTTTTTGATTATTGATTTCCTGCCAGTCTTTGGGCTTGCCGTTTGTATCGCGGTAAGGCGCCAGAACCGGGCGCTGCATTTTGACGGCGTCGATGTTAAAAGTATAGTCGCGGCTTTTGGTAAAAAACCAGATGTCTTCCAGACAGTTTTTCCAGTTGTTTTTGGCGCCGCGTCCTTTTTCGCGTTCCCAGGAAATACGATTTTGCAAAATAAAATATTTGCCGGCGATTTCAGGTATGGCAATGGATGTTTTCCAGTCGGCGCAGATATAAACCGAGGCATTGTCCTTAAGCAGCGGCACAGTCAGGGCAAGCCATTTGTCAAGCCATGACTTGTATTCTTCAAAATCGCGCTGGCGAAAGGTATTTTGACCGAATGTCTTGGTGAGGTTATAGGGCGGGTCGGCAATCATCAAATCAACGCTTGCCGGTGCCAGTTTGGGCATAATCTTAAAACTGTCGCCGCGGATAATCCGGTCGATTGTTTCTTCGCGGGTGTAAGATTTTTTGCTGCCGAGAGCCATTGCCGCATAACGGGCGATATCCTGCGCGCCAAGCTCAATCGTCTTATTGCGGGGAGCTTTGCAATGCTTCGGCAAATTAATCTTCTCCGAACTTGTTGTTAAGCAGGGTTTCCAGAGCTTCCAAAGCCTGCTGCCCCTGTTTGCCGGAGGCCGTGACTTTAATTGTCGTTCCTTTGGATGCCGCCAGCATCATCAGCCCCATAATTGAACAGCCGCTGACGCTCTGCCCGATTCTTTCGACTTCCACTTCGGCGTCAAATGGTTCCAGAGTTTTGACAAATGCCGCCGCCGCGCGGGCGTGAAGCCCTTTTTTGTTTTTTATTTCCAGTTCTTTGGTATAGGTGTCGCTCATTTTTCAAAGTCCCAATAATTGCGAGGCGATGTTAATGTATTTTTTGCCGGCTTCCTGCGCGCCTTCGACCGTGCCGCGCAGGTCTTTTTCCTTGCGGAGGGAGGCAATTTTGATAAGCATCGGCAGATTCATTCCGGCAATAATTTCCACTTTGGCGCGGTCCATAATCGAGATAGCCAGATTCGAGGGCGTGCCGCCGAACATGTCGGTCAGAACCACCACGCCGGAACCGTCGTCAACCTTTTCGACTTTTTTAAGAATTTCGGCGCGCCGCATTTCCATATCGTCTTCCGGGCCGATGCAGACAGGTTCAACCTGCGTCTGTTTGCCGACCACATGCTGCATTGCCGAAATAAATTCGTTGGCCAGATTGCCGTGCGTAACCAAAACTAAACCAATCATTTTATCACCTTACTTTCCGGCCGGGCCGTTGGACCAGATTTTGACGGCGCCGAAGCTTTTTAAGAGTTCGTCGCGGCTTTTGGCCTTGACAATCTCGTCGGCGCGGGTCTGGTGCCCTTCAAATACAATTTCCTCAACATTTTCGACCGGAACGGCGTAAACGCGCTCAACCATTTTGCCTTTGAGTTCGACAATCATCACAAATTCAGATTCCGCCAGCGGCGCCACGGTTTCTTCATGTATGTCGTCAAGGCGGACGGCCAGATGGGCATCCCTTTTCAGCAGCGCTGTCTGCCGGCCGTCAAATTCCAGAACCGGATTTTCCGGAAGGCCGTCGCGGGCATCGATAAAAATGGCCAGCTCGCCGTACTTGTTTTCGATGATTTCGTAAAAATCCTGTTTTTCAATCAGAGTATAATATTGTGTTTCCATACCATTAGGGCCTTTTTGTTGAGTAAATTTTAAATTTATGTTATTACAATAATTGAAAAGTGTCAATTTTGAGTTAAAACCATGGAAAAAACAGCATTAAAATTTGTCTGGCACTATATTAAGATTTTCAAGTGGTATATGATTGCCATGGGCATCTTTCTGATAATAGGGCAGACTTGCCGCCAGTTTATGCCTTATTACCTCTCGCGCCTTTATGACACTGTTTCGACTTTTGCCGATACGCCGGAAGTTTGGAGCGGCATTTTGTTCTGCATCGGCATGGCCTTTGCCATGCAGTTTATCGGCTCAATGATTGCCAACAGCAATTTTTTTGTTGTCGCTTATATCATTCCGCGGCTGCGCACGATTGTCATCCGCGATGTTTTTGATTACGTCAATAAACATTCCATCGCTTTTTTTACCGAAGAAATGACCGGCAATATCTCCAATAAGGTGCAGCAGCTTGAAAAAGGCGTCTGCGATTTAATGGAGCGCAGTATTGATGCCGCCTGGGGGCTGTTTTATGTGTTGGTCGGGCTGGTAATCCTCAGTTCGGTCAGCATTTGGCTGACACCGGTTTTCGCGATATGGTCGGCCGGCGTCATCGCTCTTGGTTTTTATCTCGGCCGCAAAATAAATATGTTATCACAGGCTACCGGAAAAGAACAAAGCCGCGCCAACGGCATGATTGTCGATTCGATAGCCAATTACAGCGAAATAAAAAGTTTTGCCAATTTTCGTTTTGAGCGGCTGAACCTGCTCAAGGCGCTGCGCCTGCTGCGCAAAACCGAAAGCAAAGAGCAGTACGGGCAGGGCATGGTCATTATGACCCAGCACCTGACGGTTGTGGTTTCGTTTCTGGGCTTCATGCTGTACAGTATCTGGCTGTTCTCCAAAGGGATTTTGACCGCCGCGGATTTTATCTTTACCAATGCTCTGTTTATGACCATGAGCGGAACGATTTTTAACGTGACCTGGTCGTACAACGGATTGCTGCGTATCTTCGGCAAAATCACTTCGGCGCTGGATACGCTGGCTGTCGAGCCGGACATCGTCGATTTGCCGCGTGCCAAAAGCCTGACATTTCGCAAAGCCGAAATTACTTTTGAAAACATGGGCTTTGCCTACAAAAATCAAAACCGTATTTTTGCGGATTTGAATCTGACGATTCGCCCCGGTGAAAAAGTCGGGCTGGTCGGGCCGTCCGGCGGCGGCAAGTCAACGTTTATCAAGCTGTTGGCGCGCTATTATGACGTAACCGAAGGAGCCATAAAAATCAACGGCACCGATATCCGCCAAATGACGCAGGATTCGCTGCACCGCGCCATTGCCACCATACCGCAGGATGTCTGCCTGTTCAATCGCTCGCTGTATGAAAATATCCGCTACGGCCGCACTTCGGCAACCGAAAAAGAAGTCTATGCCGCCGCCAGAAAAGCCGCTGCCGACGAATTTATCCGCAAATTTCCCAAAGGATACCAAACCACCGTCGGCGACCGCGGCGTTATCCTTTCGGGCGGCGAACGCCAGCGCATAGCCATTGCCCGCGCCATTTTGAAAAATGCGCCGATTCTTGTCTTTGACGAAGCGACTTCGGCGCTCAACAGTGCCAGCGAAAAACACATTCAAAAGTCCCTGTCCGTCTTAATGAAAAACAAAACCGTCATCGCCATTGCGCACCGGCTGTCGACTTTGCGCGAAATGGACCGCATCTTGGTTATTGATAAGGGAAAAATTATTGAAGAAGGTTCGCACCAGTCGCTGCTGCGCAGAAAAGGAGCTTATTATAAGCTGTATAACATGCAGGCGGACGGTTTTTTGAATTATTCTTCAAACAGCTGATTGTTGTCCACGCGCAGAAAACGTGCCCGGCCGCGCAGGCTGTCGAACAATTCGGCGTTGGTAGAGGTAATCCAGGCCTGGACGTTAAGTTCTTCGATTTTGGCAATCAGCGCTTCGCGTTTGATGTCATCCAGATGGGCAACCACTTCGTCCAGCAGCATAATCGGCGCAAATCCCTTATATAAGGACTGGCACTTGCTTTGAGCGAGAATGATGCTGATAAGCAGCGATTTTTGCTCGCCGGTGGAACAGAGGTCGGCCGGTATGCCTTTCTTGCGGTAATAGACCTTAAAATCGGTACGGTTAACGCCTTCAATTGTGTCATTGTAAATGACGTTGCGGCGCATTTTTTGCAAAATGTCGCGATAGCGGTCTTCAGCTTCGATTGCCGGCAGTGTATCCAGCAGCTTTTCAATTGTGCCGTCCAGTTCCAGCCGCACGCTCGGAAAAACATCGTCGGGTTCATGCTCGATAAAAGTATTGAGCCGGGCAATCTGCTCGCGCCGCGCCGCGGCAATCGCCACGCCGACGGAGGCCAT
The DNA here is from genome assembly GCA_018362935.1 of Pseudomonadota bacterium. GTDB lineage: Bacteria > Pseudomonadota > Alphaproteobacteria > RF32 > CAG-239 > CAZU01. Next base: position 165,755 of record JAHALQ010000001.1, read on the forward strand.
GTTTTCTTCCAGTCCGGAAAGCCAGAAGCTGTCATGCTTGCCGTCTTTAAGCAGGCGGTACCATTCTTTGTACAAATGTTCAAAAGAGGAAATGCGTTTGGCATGTTCCATGTCAAAATCATAGACGAGCCGGTCCAGAAAACTGCGTCGCGGCTGGCTTCCGCCGCGAAACAGCCGGTCCATTTGCGGTGTCAGCCAGATTGCGGAAATATAATTGCCCAAATCGGCTTGCGAAGATATTTTCGTTCCGTCGATTTTGACGACGCGCCTTTCAAAAGTCCGGCTCTCTTCTTCATCTTCGCGGACTTCGCGCAGCGTTGGTTCAACCGCGGTGGCAATGTCAAAGCAGTCTTCGCCCTTGCTGATTTTTGCAGCCACAGCCCAGCTGACGCAGGGATTAAGCGTGCTGTCTTCTGCCGCCGTAATTCTTTTAATGTCAGAAAGCCGCGCGCCGCGCAGGCCGCGGCCGGGCGTCAGAAAAGAGATTGCTTCCAAAATGTTGGTTTTGCCGGCGCCGTTGTCGCCGGTAATGATGACCGGTTCAAATCCGGCGTTTATGCGCAAAAACTGATAGTTCCTAAAGTCAGTTAAAGTCAGACGCATGACGCCTGACTTTTCAACTGCAAAATGATCTAAGTTATATGCCAAATTGTTCATCTTTTCGGTTTTTATACCCTCATCGGCATCAGAACATAAATCGCGCTGGCATCGGACGTGTCATGAATAACCGAAGGCGAAGAACCGTCCGTAAAGGAAATGCGAACCGATTCGCCTTTAATTTCGCCAAGAATGTCGAGCAGGTAACGGAAGTTATAGCCGATTTCCAGAGATTCATTTTCATATTTGGCTTCCAAATCTTCCGAAGCGCTGCCCAAATCCGGGCTGGAAGTAACAATGGTTACCTTATTCGGATGAGTCAGCATTTTAATCGCGCGGGTGCGTTCGGCTACAACCGATACGCGGTCAACTGCCGAAGCCAGTTCTTTGACGTTCAGTTCCAGATTTTTGTCATTGTCTGTCGGAATGACGCGTTCATAATCCGGATAAGTGCCGTCAATCAGCTTGGATGTCAGAGTTACGTCGGCAAAAGAGAAACGGACTTTGTTTTCCGAAATTTCAACCGTGACGTTTTCAACCGAGTTGTCATCCAGCAGCTTTCTGATTTCGGTAATGGTTTTGCGCGGGATAATTACGCCTTTGAGTTCCTCGGCGCCTTGCGGAAGCGGGGTTTCAACGCATGCCAGGCGGTGCCCGTCGGTGGCGACCACGCGCAGAACGCTGGAAGCGCCCTCTTTCTTGGCATGGACATACAAACCGTTCAGGTAATATCTGGTTTCTTCGGTCGAAACGGCAAACTGGGTACGGTCTATAACGTCTTTAAGCTCGTCTTTGGCCATAACAAAACTGGTCGGCAGTTTGTCGCCCGAAATAACCGGGAAATCTTCGACGCCGATTGTCGACAACGAAAATTTGGAACGTCCCGAAGCAATGGTCAGCTGGCCTTTTTCATCGGGAAAAGTCAATTCGACCTGCGAACCGTCGGAGAGCTTGCGCACGATGTCATAAAGCATATGGGCCGGAGCGGTGGTGGCGCCGGTTTCGATGATTTTGGCGTCGGTGATTTCGGTAATTTCGGTATCCATATCGGTCGCCTTAAAGCTGATGCCGTCGCCCAGCGCCTCAATGCGGACGTTTGACAAAACCGGAATGGTATTTCTTTTTTCGACAATGCTCTGGACGTGGCTGAGCGTTTTCAATAAATTTGCGCGTTCAATAGTAAATTTCATGTTCAATTTCCACCAGTGGTTAGAATCTAAAACGGTCTACCGTTAATTTGTAACCGATTTTAGCATAAACTCCGAAAATCAGAAACTCAATCAACGAATCATCAACAACTTTTTTGCCGTTTTAAAAGCTTCTTTCCGGCTGTTTCTAAATAAGGCTGGGGCGTTTTCTGGATACAAAAATCCCGGCGGCCGAATTCTGCGGCACCGGGTTTTGCTGTCAGATAATTAAGCTTCCAATGCCCTTCTCAAAGCATCAACGTTTTCAGCCAAGGAAACGTCTTCGACAATCAGCTCTTCGACCTTGCGCACCGCGTGCATAACCGTTGTGTGGTCGCGGTCAAACTTGCGACCGATTTCCGGCAGCGAACGCGAGGTCAGCTGCTTGGCCAGATACATGGCAATCTGGCGCGGACGGGCAACCGTGCGGGCTCTTCTCGAAGATTGCATCTCTTTGACCGAAATATTAAAATGTTCGGCAACTTTCTTCTGGATTTCGTCAATGGTGGTACGCTTGTCAAAAGAGCGCAGCATGTCTTTCAAAACGTCCTGGGTCATATCCAGCGTAATTTCCTTGTCGGAAAGCAGCTGCGAGTGAGCGATGACGCGGCGCAGCGCGCCTTCCAGCTCGCGGATGTTGGACGTGATTTTCTGTGCCAGAAATTCGGCAACGCGTTCCGGCAGCTCAATGCCGAGCTGTTTGGCTTTGTTGTTCAGGATTCCCATTCTCAGGTCAAAGTCGGTCGGGTGGATGTCGGCGACCAAACCGCAGCCGAGGCGCGATTTGAGGCGGGCTTCGATTCCTTCCAGATCAGCCGGGGATTTATCGGCCGAAATGATAATCTGGCGCCCTTCTTCAATCAGAGAATTGAACGTGTAGAAAAATTCTTCCTGTGTGGTGTCTTTTCCGCCCATGAACTGAACGTCGTCAACCATCAGAACGTCAACCGAGCGGAACTGCTCTTTGAAGGCTGTGGTATCTTTATAGCGCAGGGCGCGGACAAATTTGTACATGAATTTTTCGGCCGACAGATACACAATGTTGCGGCTCGGATCCTGCTGTTTGATATGCCAGGCAATCGCGTGCATCAGATGGGTTTTGCCCAGGCCGACGCCGGAGTACAGGAACAGCGGATTGAAGGAGATGTTTCTGGATTCGGCAACCTTGCGGGCGGCGGCATAGGCAAATTCGTTGGTTTTGCCGACAACAAAGTTGTCAAAGGTATACTGCGGATTTAAAGGAACCGAGAGAGAGTCGTTCAGCGAGCCTTCGTTGCTGTTGGCAACAAGATTATTAATGCCCGACTGGTAGATGTTTTGCGGCGCCGGCGTCGAAGTGATTTTCTTAAGCAGCGAGCGGCAGGTCGGGTTGTAAAGGCTGTGCGGTTCTTCCTGTATGGATTGGACGATAAAGTTAACATTCTTGATTGCAGGGTTTTTCTTTTCCCAGATTTTGTGAATGCGGTCGCTGTAATGCGTGATAACCCAGTTTCTCATAAAACGCGTCGGAACGCAGATATTCATCACGCCGTCATTGAAAGAGCCGAGCGTAAGAGGTTTTAACCAGCTGTCAAAAGCGGTTTCGCCAACCTCGGTTTTTAATTGGCTGCAAATCTGCCCCCATTGATCCTGAACAGAATTATCATTGTTTATTGCTTCTTCAGCCATTGCTACTCCCCAATTTAAATCTAAAAAATTAAACCTGAGATTAACCTTGCATATCCGGTCTTTATTTGCCTGTCTGAAATACGGCGCTTTGTCAAACGCGGCTTCCGGTTTCCGGAAAGGCAATTCCCCAAAAGGCAGAACATGTAGTTGTTAACAAACTAATATCTTCCGGTTATTATTAAGAATGATTCGTTTTGCTTCCTCATTCTTAACAAACTGATTTTTTCGGTCTTTTGCTGAGAATGATTCGAATTTTTATTTCTTCACATTCTTAACAAATCCTTAAAAAGTGATTCGGATGTTATCGGCTATTGAATCTAAAAACAACCTAAAAACGACAGAACATTGACCGAACATTGCAATTAAATTCCTTGACATAGATTCTCAGCAGAGTCGCTGAGAAAGGCTGTTTTTGCGCATAAAAAAACACAAACCCTTATATACCAGACAAGAGGCCTGATACGGGGTTTGTGTTTGTAAAATTGCCTGAACCGAAAGGCTAGAGAGCTTTGATTCTTTTAGACAAACGCGAAACGGTGCGGGCGGCGGTATTTAATTTGAATACGCCTTTATTGACAGCTCTCATCATTTCGGATTCTGCTGTTTTGAAAGCGGCGGCAGCCTGCTCCTTGTTTCCGCTCAGAATCTCCGCTTCGACTTTTTTAACAAAAGTGCGGACACGGCTTCTGCGGGCGCCATTGATTACGGCTCTCTTATTGTTTCTGACGATTCTGTTTTTTGCCGATTTATGATTGGCCATATCTCTTATTCCATTTCCATAAAAAAAGTTAATTACAAGTTTTTAAATGTAATGCTTTATAAACTCTAAGTGCTTTGGAAGTCAACAATAATTTTAGCGCGAAGGCCGATTCTCTTACATTTTTTGCTCAAATTGCGCCAAAATCTGCTGAAATTCCGGCGTATTCAGGCTCAGGCGGCAGCTTTGGGCTTCATATTCATAGCCGTTGCCGAGGTTCATGTTCTCGACCTGCGCGATTGTTTCTTTGGCCTGGATGACGGCCTGATAAGGCAGCGCCGAGATTCGCATAGCTGTTCTGAGCGCTTCGTCTTCCAAATCAATCAGGTTGACCACCCGGCTGATAAGGCCGCAGGCATCGGCTTCTTCTGCCGAGATGGCTTTGCCGGTCAGAACGGCTTCCATGGTTTTGGCTCTGCCGATAGAGTGAACCAGGCGCGTACATCCGCCGAAAGACGGAATAAAGCCGATGCTCACTTCCGGATATCCGAACTGTGCGGATTCGGAAGCAAGGATAATGTCGCACGCCAAAGCCAAATCGCAGCCGATTCCCAGCGCATAGCCCGAAACGGCGGCAATCAGCGGTTTGGCGCAGTGGGCGATTTTCGCGAATTCGTCTTTCCAGGCCTTCAGCGCAAAACTCTGCTGCGCGACTTCGGCGCTGAGTTCGGCAATGTCGATTCCCGAAGCAAAAACATCCGGCTGCCCTTTGATGATGATGGTGCGGATATTGTCATCATACTCCCATGTCTGCACCTGATAGGATATGTCATTCAGCATTTCGAGGCTGACGGCGTTGGCCTTATCCGGCCGGTTAAGGGTAATAATGCCGATATTGCCGTTGGTTTCCACCAGTATATTCGATTCTTCCATGGCTCATCCTTATATTTTGCTTTTGACGGTAATGCGCACAACCAGCGGCTTTTTCGATTCGCAGGATATGTCCATCACTTCGCCCTCACGTTCAAAAACGAGAGTCTCATTACGTTTGCCCTGATACGTCCAGCCGAATTCCGGCAGGTTTTTGCCGTAAAACTGCTGTATTTGTCGACAACTGAGGGTATCGCTCGTCAGCAGCGTGTCGACCAGGCGGCTTTCTTCGTTTCCGAAAGAGATATTGTCATTCGGAGACTGCGCCATGCCTTCGGGCATCGGAACATCTTCCAGCCCTTCGATAAAGGCGGCTTGTACCTGAAAGGAAATCAGGCAGAACGTCAGAATCAAAAAAAGCTTTTTCATATTTTTTTCCTATTTTTGTTTTTGCGGGCAGTAAAAACTGGAACGGCCGGCAATAACGGTCTTGCGAATACCGCCGGTCTTACCCGGATCGCAAGTGCACTGAAGACATTTTTGCCCAGTTTTATTATAAACACAATGTAAATTTTGAAAATACCCCAGACTTCCGTCGGGTTTTTCATAATCCCGCAGCGTCGAACCGCCTGCGGCAACGGCTTTTTCCAGCGTTTTGCGAATTTCGGAAATAAGCTTTTCGCACTCGCGTTCGGAAACTAGGTTTGCCGGTCGCAGCGGTGAAATGCCTGCGCCGAAAAGCGCTTCCGAGGCGTAAATGTTGCCGATTCCCACGATGATTTCCTGATCCAGCAGGGCGGCTTTGACGGGAATGCTCTTTTTTTGCAGCTTGCCAAAAAGGTAATCGGCAGTCAGCGCGTCGTCAAAAGGCTCGGGGCCGAGTTTGGCAAACAGCGGATGCCGCTCCAGATTGTCGGTTTCGGCATAGGTAAACATTCCGAACCTACGCGCATCGTTATAAATCAGATAGCCGTTTGAAGTGCGGATGATGATGTGGTCATGTTTGCCGGGCGGTTCGGGCAGCGTGTCAACAATATGCACTTTGCCGCTCATGCCCATATGCCAGATGATTGAAAGCCCGTTGTCCAAATCTATGACGATATATTTGGCGCGCCGCCGGTAACCGGTAATAACCGTATTGCGCAGCCGGCTTTCCATATCGGCGGGAACCGGGATTCGCAGATTCCGGTTGCGTATAACCGCATCTTCGATTTTGGCATGGCCGATACATCTTTCAATGGCTGTTTTAATGGTTTCGACTTCGGGTAATTCCGGCATGGCTTCCTCAATGTTGTTTTTCCCGTATCATAAAAGATTTTTGCCGAAGGCACAATACGAATCACGAATCACTGATGACAAATCACAAATTACGATTTATATTGCATCGGTTAATTTGGAAAAAGGTTATGATAAAAAAGACGCGCCGCCGCAGTAAATATTTTGCTCCGCAGAACGAAAACGCCTGTCATCAGTGCGACCATGAAGGCTGCGCCGAACCGGGGGAATACCGCGCGCCCAAAGACCGCAGCCTGAAGGAATATTACTGGTTCTGCCTTAAGCATGTGCAGGAATACAACGCCCGCTGGAATTATTATGACGGCGCCGAGGACGAAAAGGAAGAGCCTCTGCATGAAAAATTCCGCCGTTTTCGTTTCAGTTCCAAAATCAAATATAATTTCGGTTTTGATTTTAACGGCAATTTTGAGTTTATGGACGATTACAATCCAAAACTTTCGCCGATGACCGAGATTCGCTTTACCGTTCAGGAACGTCAGTGTCTGCGGATACTGGAAATAGACATCGAAGACCTGAACGCGGATTTGCTCAAAAAACAATATAAGCGCATGGCCAAAAAATATCACCCCGACCTTAACCACAACGACAAAGAAGGCGAAGAGAAATTCAAGCTCATCAGCACGGCCTATAAAAGCATATTAAATAAGATTTCCTAGTCGCGCGTTTTTTCGATTTTTTTGATTGTTTCCCGATTCTTTTTAGACAGATTGGGATTCTTGTTCTTAATGACTTTTGCCGTTTCTTTTTTATTTTTGCGTCCGGATTTTTTGAGTATTATCTCCGCGACTTTGTTATCGTCGGCGCCGCGTTCGCCGGCGTTGATAATATCGTCGATTTTGAGGCCTTCAATCGCTTTAAGCTCGGCTTCTTTGCCCTGCATGGCGACTTTTTTGATGCGTTTGATCCCGCGCAGCAGATTAACCGTTTCTGCTTTTGACAACTGCCGGGTGCTGATTTTGGCTTTGCTCATGACGTCGTCTTTGAGGATTTTCTCAAAGTCGCGTGTATTGAGCGTGGCGTCCTGCATGTTTTTATTTATGATGCCTTTGTCAAGCTTGCCGAAGCCGAATTCTTTGGAAAGCTGGTTCGCCATGCGCACCGCTTCGATTTTTCCGGCGTCCTGTTGGAGTTTCTGATTATTGAGGGTGTTTTCGCGAATGCCCAGCTGTTTGCGTTCGTCTTCGTAAAGTGCATTAACCAGCGAAGAAGCGGCTTCATTTGGCAGAAAGGTGTAATAATCTTCGTCTTCCTCGTCTTCGTCATAAACGTCTTTAATCTTTTTGCGGAGTTTTTTGAGACCCTGAGGGAGCTGGGTCGGAAGCGGACGCGGCGCATTGGTGATTGAAACCGGTTTTTTGGCTTTGGCGTCTTCTTCCATGGCCTTTTCTTTGTCGACCCGGCGCGACAGCTTTTCTGCTGTGCCGAAGCCCTTGTTCTTTTTCCATTCGATATTTGCGTTTGACGTTTCGTCTTCCATATTATTCTCCAAAATACTTTTGTCGGTCATAATATCTTATGCTCTTATCCTCGCTTAGTGTCGCACAAAAAGGTTTTTTTGTCAAATTATTCTAAAATTTTTATTGTTTCCGGTAAGTGATTATCAGAGAACCGTCTGATAAATTCCGCGCCGCAACTTCAAGGGTGTCGCCGTTTGTGCGGCTTAAGACAAAGGTTTTGGTGGTCATCGACAGCAAATGCCCGGCAATGTCTTTTTTGAGGTTGTCCCATTCGGCGTCATTAGCCAAAAAATGTTTTTGCGAATCTAATAATTCGTCTAAATTAGGTTCGTCATCCAAAAACGCTTTATCGGCATCCCACAATTTAAGATAAGCCTCATTATATGAAGTTAAACGCCCGTTTGAACCAAAGATGACAATTGCGTCGAAAATATTTTCCAATATCTCGGTCTGAACGGACAGCAGTGCGTTATAGGCGCTGGTGGCTGCCAGTTTGTCGGAGATGTCTTCATAGGCAAAAATCAGCCCGCCCATCGGATAAGGCGAACGCAGGCGCCTGAGGGTCGTGCCGTCGGGCAGATGCAGCATGTCTTTTTGCGGCTCGATAATCTGCGAGAATTTTTTAAGCTCTTCCGATTTGAACATCAGGTAATCAGGCACTTCCGGAAGCAGGCGCTTTTCGCGGACGGCATCCAGAAACATGGAATAGGTCGGACTTTCATCAAGCCATTTTTCGTCCAGCTGCCATAATTCGGCAAAAGACGAGTTATGAAACGCCAGCTTATAATGTTGGTCAAACACCGCGAACGCCGTACCCAGCGTGCGCAGAATTTCCAGTTGGGCGTTTTGGTGCAGTTTCAAATTGCGTTTGAGTTCTTCAAGCTCGTTGACGTCAATCAGGCTGCCTGCGGTAAAAATATTTTCAAGGTTTTCCTCGGCATGAAACGGCGTTTCATAGGCTTCCATAACCATACGTTCGCCGTTTTTGACGATACTGACGGCGGCTTTTTGCATTTTATTGGTGTCCTGGGCTTTTTGCGCAAGGTTTTTGGAGATGCTGTCACCGTTGATGGTCGTTATTTCAGCCTCCCCGCTTAGGCTTCCGTCGCGCGGTTTGCTGATAAATTCGTTGAATTTGCGGTTATACTCAATAATTTTAAGGTTGTTGTCGCGTATCCAGACCGGGTACGGCAGATTGTCGATTAAGTCGCGGATTTGCAGAAGTTCTTTGGATATTTCGCGTCGGGCGTTTTCCAGCTCCATAATTTTGTTTGTTTCAAAGCTGACGTCGCGGAACCAGATCATATCGCAGTATATGTTGCCGTCTGCGCCGTTAATGCGCGAACCGACCAGCCGGATATATTTATTGGAGCTTTTGAGGGCAAATTCATCGTCAAACGAAATTCCTTCTTCATGCAGAAAATCCGTATATTTCTGAATTCTTTTCACATCGTCTTTGTAGAAGTTTTTCAGGATGTCGTCAAAAGTCGACTTGGTTCCCGCCGGCAGATTCATCAGCACCGCCAGCCTCCGCGAACATCTTTCGACAATATGCTTGCGCGGGTCGTTAACTTTCTGATCGGGATAAATGAAAGCAAAATAACCGTCGCGGGAGGCATACAGCGTTTCGGCATAGCGCTCGCGGTCACGGTTCAGAAAATAGTTTTTTTGGCGCAGGCGCAGAATTTTAAACAGTTCGGCCACCATGAAGCCGGTCAGCACCGCCAGCAAGACAAAGACAATATGCCAAAACTCGGGGGCGGCATAGTAAATGTCCAGCAGAAGCGGTTTGTCAATCATTTGGGTTATGTTCCATAAAAATGTTGTGCATGAAAAGATTTTATTATATAACCCACATTAATTAAACTCATTTTTTTTGCAAGTGGAAAACATGTATATTTTAGCTTTTGATACCACTGCCGCGCAATGTGCGGTTGTTTTGCAAAAAGACGGCGAGGTTTTGTCGTCTTTCCGCGAATATATGGATTACGGCCAATCGGAAGTTTTAATTCCGCAGATTGAAAAAATGCTCAAAGCCAATGCGCTGGCTTTTGCCGATATCGGCATGGTGCTGGTCTGTGTCGGCCCAGGCTCGTTTACCGGCGTCCGTGCCAGTATTTCCGCTGCCCGGACGTTTCAGCTGGTGCGCCCGGACTTGCTGCTGGACGGCATTTCCGCTTTTGAGGCCTATGCGCTGAACTTGTCGCCCGAAGAACGCGGCGAAATTAACGCCGTTATTATCGAAACCAAGCGCGATGATTTTTATGTTCAGCTGTTTGACCGCGGCTTGCAGAAAATGACGCCGCCTCAGGCCTTGGTTTATGATGATATTATTCCGCTTTTGCGTCACAAAAAAATATCGCTGGTCGGCGACGGGGTCGAGCGTTTTCTGTCGCGCAGCAGCGGGCTGAGCCTGCATTGTATCAAAATGTCCGAAGGGTTGGATATGTCCGATATGGTAAAAGCCGGGCTGAATCATCTGGCTGATAAAAAGCTGGACTATCCTAAGCCGTTATATTTGCGCGCGCCGGATGTCAGTGCTCCCAAGGCCTGATGTCATCAGGCGCTCTGCCGGGTTGAGGCGTTAAGCAGATTGTGAATGGTCAGCCGCAGGTCGTCATTATGGTGGGCTTCAATAATCTCGACGATTTCAATTTCCTGTTTATCCAGCCGGCGGTTAATGCCGAGAGAATCATAAAACTGTTTGCTGCTGTTATAAAGTTTGGCCGCTTGCAGGCTGTTACCCTGATCATACAAATGCTGTGACAAATGTTTGTGAGCGTTTGCCAGCTCGCGGGCATTGATTTCTTCGTCGGCAAAGTTGACGGCATTTTGATAGGCCCAGATAGCCTTGTTCGGTGAGTCGGCTTTCATATACATGTCGCCGACGCGGCTCCAGGCGTTGGCATTGTTTGGAGACAGTTCAATTGCCAGTTCAAAGGCGCCGGTCGCCAGCATAACGTCGTTGGCTGCGGCCAGCGTGCCAAAAACGCAGGCCTGTTCGGAAATGTTTTTGTATAACGCGTCGCGTTTGGCTTCGGCAGTTGTCTGCGCAGCTTTTTCAATACCGCTGTCCATAAGGCTTTCCATGAGAGTAAGCGCCAGCGAGGCATCGCCTTTGGCCAGATGATACAAGGCTTCTTCTTCGTCCGGAAGCTGCCGGATATTTGGCAGTTTCGCAAATGCCTGATTTCGCGACAGGTCGACAAAATATTTGATGGCGTCAATCGTTTGCAGAATATCGTCTTCGGAGTTAATGTTCTGGTTGCGGAACATGACGGTCTGGGCGATTTTGAGGTCGTCCACACCGCGTCCGAGCATGTCGATAATCAGTCCGAGAAGCTCGTTAAGCTCTTTATTGGCCTGATGATATGTCAGCGTCGAAGTATCCAGAACAGGTGCGGCCGTTTCTCTGGGAAGGGTGCCTTTTTTCCAATCCAGGTCAATTTGCGGGGAAGGGCGGCTGACGCGGTGCAGGATGTCTGCTGCCGGCTCTTTTTCTTTTTCCGCTTCGGCCGAAATTTGTTTGTTTTTTTCCTCCTGGCGCTGTTTTTCTTTTTGGGCTGTCTTTTCCTTTTCTTTGCGCTCATTTTCGGCCGCCTGCTCCAGCAGCGCCTGATTCCTTTCGGCGCGGGCCATATCCAGTTCTTTCTGAAGCTCTTTTTCAAGCTCCATGTCGCGTTCCTGGTTGCGTATTATTTCCCGAAGGCGCTCGGCGTCTTCCTCGCTGAAAATCTCGTCTTCTTCCGCGGCAGATTCATCCTGCGGCTCTTTTTTCAAAAAGGCGACAATGGTTTTGACATAAATGATTATGATAAGGAATAAAAACAGTATCAGGGCAAGAATCATAAGGATAATCGAAACCAGCCGCAAATTGTTGGCGCCGGACAGATAACCGTCGACAAGGCCGGTCAGCAAATCAATCTTGCTTGAAATTGAGCCGATTATATCAATCGAAGAAAATATGGCGGCGAGTTGTTCATACATGTTTTTCAAACCATTTACAAAATACAATTTCAGCGCTAGAATGTCAAGACAAATAGGGTATCGGCCTGCGCGTTGGATAACAATACAAGAAAAAGATTTAAAATGGGTTACCTTAGCCAAAGAAAAAAATCGGAAAGAGAAAATATTTTTCTCAAAATAAGCTCAATAATCTTTATTTTATTGACAATCATGTCATTTATCCCGGCTCCGCGGGGCATATTTCCGGATATACTGTTTCATTTTTATTTTCTCAACCTGGTTTTGTTCATATATTCGGTTTATATCGGAAGATTTTTATACGGCAGCCTTTTTTTAATTTTGCTGATTATAAATTTTTTTCATGTTTCGGCTTATGCCAACATTTTTTTTGACACCCGTATAAGCGGCGGGCATACGCTTGCGCTGAACTACACGCCGGATCGGCAGAAAGATTTGCCGGACGCGGGCGTCCTGCTTCTGAGTTCCGGATATCTGGAGCTTGAGCCGTCGGCGGAAGCAAGGTTTTGGACAGCCGAAAAAAACGGTCATGCCTTTAACATTATCCGTGTTAATTTCTCAAGGCTTTCCGGCATATCCCGGAAGAAGGCTTTCCGCCGGCTGGCCGCCTATATTGACACGCAGGATGACCCTGTCGTCATCTACGGCAATTTCGGAGAAGCCGCCTGGAGTGCCGGCATGAGCGCATTCCTCAAAGAAACCGGGTTAAAAGTTAAAAACCGCCTGATTTTTGCTCAGGAGGGAACGCGCTTTAATCCTTTTGTCCTGCCGAAATTTTATGTTCTGGGCTTTTCAAATCTCGGAATTGAAAAGATAAAAGTCAGTGCGCCGAAAGGGCGGAATTATCCTGAGATTTCTCTGCTTCTTGGTTTTGAGTAAGCCTGCTTTCCAAAATTTCTAACAGTTCGTCTTCTTCTAGATTGCGGGCAAAGTCAATAGCCAGATTCAAATATTTGCATGCCTGTCCGGCATTGCCGCTTTTGCTCTCGACGTTGGCCATGTTGGCATAGTCAATCAGGGCGCCGAGAGTCCGTTCGTTTTTGATTTCGCAGTTAAGCGACTGTGCAAAAAGTGTTTTGGCGCGCGCCAAGTCGTGCTGCATCAGATATATCAGCCCCAGCAGGTTATAAGAATTGGCAACCTGAAAACAGCTTCGGCATTTTTGGTCTTCTTTGATAAGGCCGCGCAGAATTTTTTCGGCTTTGGTATAATCGCCGTTTTCAAAAAGGGCTTCCGCCCGCAAAAAAAGCATGTCCAGATGCGCCGGCCGGTTGCCGCAGTCTTTGTGAAGGCGCGCGGCTCTGCCGGCTGTCTTGTATACGGCGTTAAAGTTATTTTCGGCGCGGCTGATATAAGCGCTGATTTCGAGGCTGAACGCCTGTCCCTGGACATTGTCCTGCCCGGCATGCTCCTTAAAGGCGCGGGTGCTTTCCTTTTTTGCTTTTTTGAGGTTTCCCTGCAGCAAATGGCTTAAGGCTTTTTGGTTGATGATTTCGGCCTGCCCGGTAACCTGCCCGTTTTCGGCGCAAAGGATTTCGGCCTGTTCAAAAAAGGCAAAGGCTTCGTCAAAACGTTTTTGCGCCGTCATCAGCATGCCGAGCGTTCCCAAGGCCTCGGCTTCTTTGGGGCTGGCACCCAGATAGGCAAAAATTTTACGCGCTGTCCGCAGCATGAAGTCAGCGACATCATAAATCGCGCTGACCCGATAAATCGTACCCATTTGCAGATAGGCTTCGGCTTCTTCAAAAATATAATTCAGTTTATTAAAAATTTTAGCCGCCTGCGACGTTTTTTCAGAAGCGGTCAGTAAGTCACCTTCTGCCAGATTCTCACGGGCTTCATGTAGGAGGCGGGCGGCCAGCTGCGCTTTTTCATTGCCGTATAAAATCTTTTTGCGGCTTCTGCCGGTTATGCTTTTTAATTCCTGCGCCAAATCTTTGCGGTTGTTTTTGTTCAGAAAGGAAATAACCGGCGTTATATTTTTTCCCATCACGGTTCGGATAAATTCATTTTGCCGGCGTATCGGCAGCGCGGCCGCCCATGCGGCTGTTTTAATGACCGTTTCGCTGGAATACGGCGGATTTCCGGATGCCTGATTGCGCGCCTGCAAAATAAGTTTTTCAATAATCCGGCGCAAATGATCTCTTTTTAGTCGTTTGGTATAGTTCCAAACCAGCGCGGCAGCGCCTATTATAAAAAGGAGAACCAATGTGAAACGGAGATAATTCATAAATTTATGTTTTCTTTACCCAATGTTAGCTTTTGCTATTATAATATTTAGCATAGCTTATCAAAATTTTAATGTATAGGGATTTTTTATTATGACCATAACCAGATTGAAATCGAACCAGTTATACACCAAATGCGATCCCAAAAAGTTCAAATTTTCAAGCACGGCCGAGCTTGAGGAACGTCTGTCCGCACTGGGGCAGGATCGGGCATTAAGCGCGGTGGAAATTGGCATTAATATTCAGTCCAAAGGTTATAATCTGTTTTGCCTCGGGCCGGAGGGCACCGGTAAAACCAGCCTGGTCAAGCGGGTGCTGCGCAAAGAGGCGCAAACGCGCCCGACACCGGACGACTGGGCATATGTCTACAATTTTGACGAGCCTTACAAGCCCTGCGCCATCAGTTTTGCGCCGGGCACGGCGGCCGAGTTTGCCAAAGACGTTGATAAGCTGATAGAAAACCTCTCGACCACCATTCCCGCCATTTCCGACAGCGACGAATACAAGGCCGGCATCAATATCATTCATGAAAAATACCGCCAGTATAAAGAAAAATATATAAAACTGCTGCAAAAAAAAGCCAAAGGCAAAAGCGTGTCGCTGCTGCATATGCCGGTCGGCCTGGTCGTGGCGCCGGTCAAAAACGGTGAGGTCTTAAGTCCCGAAGCTTTTGACGAACTGCCCGAAGAAGAAAAGAAGCAGCTGATTGACGACCTCAACCAGATGCAGGAAGAGATTGAGAACACCGCGTCCGATTTGCCGCAGTGGGAAGACAAGCAGCGCAACGAAATTAACGGCCTGCGCGAAAAATTCCTTAAAATGGCGGTTAAAAATCCGATTGACGCCCTGCACAATAAATACAAAGGGCACAAACAAGCCAACGACTTTTTGCGCAATATTCAGAAGTACATAATAAACAACAGCGAAGAGTTTCTTCCCAATCAGGATGCAGCCGAGGGCGCTCCTGAAGCTCCGGATGATCCGCTGAGCGCGATTTTCTCCAAAATCAAACAGCCGGAAGAAGACAAATTTGCCAAATTCAAAGTTAATGTCATTGTCAAAAACGAACCGGGTTCCGGCGCTCCGATTATTCATCTTGACCACCCCACTCAGGGCAATCTGGTCGGCAAGGTCGAGCGCATTCAGCAATACGGCGCTTTGCTGACGGATTTTACCCTGATTAAAGCCGGTGCGCTGCACCAGGCCAACGGCGGTTTTCTGCTGATTGATGCCCGCAAGCTGCTGATTCAGCCTTTTGCTTGGGATTCTCTCAAACGCGCGCTGGCGTCTAAAAGCGTTAAGATAGAGGCGCCCAGCGACGAAACCACGTTTACCACCATTTCGCTTGACCCTGAGCCGATTCCGCTCAACGTCAAAGTTATCCTGACCGGTGATGAGGAGTTATATGAGCTGCTGTCCGAGCGCGATCCCGATTTTTCGGATTATTTTAAAGTCGAGGCTGATTTCGGTGTTATCATGGACAGAACACCGGCCAATGAGGTTGAATATGCCAAGCTTATCGGTTCGTTGTCAAAAAAGAAAAAGCTTCGTTCGCTGAACAAGCAGGCTGTGTCGAAAGTTATCGAATATGCTTCGCGGCTGGCCGAAAGTTCTGAGAAACTGACCGCGCATATTGCCTCAATCGGCGATTTGCTGCGCGAGGCGGATTATTGGGCGCGCAAGTCCAAGGCCAACCAGATTGGCAAAAACCATATTGAACAGGCCATTGACGCGCAGATATACCGCAGCGACCGCATCAAACAGGCCATGCTTGAGCAGATTGAAAAAGGTACGATTCTGATTGATATCAGCGGCGCCAAAGTCGGACAGATTAACGGCCTGGTGGTTTACAACTTCTCGCGTACCAGCTTCGGCAAACCGGCGCGCATCACGACGCAGGTTCGCATCGGCAAAGGCGAGTTTGTCAACATTGAGCGCGAAGTTGAGATGAGCGGCCCGATTCATTCCAAAGGCGTTTTGATTCTTGAGAGCCTGCTGGCCAACCGTTTTGCTAAATTCTCGCCGTTGTCGCTGAGCGCGGCGATAGTCTTTGAACAGTCTTACGGCGGCGTGGACGGCGACAGCGCGTCTTCAACAGAATATTACTGCATGCTGTCGGCCATTTCGGGCATTCCGATTAAGCAAAGTATTGCCGTAACCGGTTCAATCAATCAGTTTGGCGAAGTCCAGCCGATCGGCGGCGTCAATGAGAAAATCGAGGGATTCTTTGACGTCTGCGTCCGCCAGGGGTTGACCGGCGAGCACGGCGTTATCATTCCGCGGACCAATGTGCCGGATTTGATGCTGCGGGAGGATGTTCTCAAAGCGGTGGACGAGGGCAAGTTCCATGTCTGGGCGGTTGATACGGTCGATGACGGCATCGAGATTCTGACCGGAATCAAAGCCGGACAACCGGACAAACGCGGCGTTTATCCCAAAAAGACGGTTAACCGCGCGGTTCAGGACGGGTTGGATTATCTTTACAAAAGATACGTCCATTTTGCCAAAGAAACGCACGGCTGCCTCGGCAAATAACAACAAAGCCCCTCGAGAGAGGGGCTTTTTAATGCTGCGTGTTATTCAAAGGCCGAGCATAGCCCAAAACTTGGGCAGTCCCAAATTATATAAAAACCTGTCCCTTGTGACTTCCCAGTACATCAAATTTATTATTGTTGAAATGGCAATAATAGTTACAACATTCAGCGAATTAAATTCATACTGATTCATATTTTCGGGGAGCTTAAATTTTCTGTAATATAACGCCGAAACAAAGATAATTGATAACATGTATACATCATAAGCAAGAAAGGCAAGATTAAAAGGAGCATAAAATTGCAGTTCACAGGCAAACATTATCCATAAAACCATGCACATAGCAATTATTACCACGGATGTAGAAATTAAAAAATTAATTGCCGAGATTAACATTTTATGCTCCAAGTCTTGTCCGGAATGTTCCTTTATTTAAACAATGATTCCCAATAAGACAAAAGCCCGGGGTAAACAATTTTCCAATATTTAGCGATAATAACTATGGCCAGAAGTGTTAAAATACCATTTGTTATGCTATAATATTTTTGGATATCAAATATATTAAGATGGTGATATTTTTTAGGATGCTTAAAAAAAAGTATATCGGATGCTATAAAAACGAAATCAAATATAAAGAATAAAAAATTGAAAGGAACGGCAAAATGTAAGGCAAGTACAATTATCCATAATATTAATTCAATGATAACTCTTACAGTTCTAAATATTTGCATTTTTTCGTTCCTTCCATTTTTTATTTACTTTAATTTCCCGCTAAAGTAAATACTTTGCCTTTAATAATATCCCATGATTCTCATCTGCCGGCGACGCTCCTCCTCATCTGTTGTATTTTCATCAATAAATTTATTATATAAAGTTTTAAGAGTTGAATCACTGACTGCTCCAATAAGACCTCTGGTTAACGTATTGTTATCCCCTCGACCAAAAAGATAATTTCCTGATTTATTGCCAATTTTAGCTGCCGTAGCTCCTAAAGCCATGTTTTTGGCATATTCCTGCGGCGTGTTGTCTTCTGTCACTCCGGCACCGTAAGTCAGGCCGTTGGCAATGCCGGTTTTAAAGTTTCCGGTTGCTTTCATCGCCAGAGGCGCGGTTTTGGATGCTCCGAGAATTTTGCCATACGGATTACTGGCGATAGAACCGGCTGCTTCGGCAATGCCCATAGCCACAGGCATATCTTGTTGTCCTTGCGCCATAACGTTTCTGCGATTATCCCGGGTAACGGCATAGCCGCGTTTTGCGGCATCCCAAAAAGATTCTCCGCTTTTGTTCCATTTGGGATTCAGGCTGGCCAAACCATAGCCGAGCCCGCCCATAACACCTTCCATCTCATCGGCAAAACCCAGCGTCAAGCCGTTTAGCCCAGCGCTCGCCAATTGTTCGCCTTTTTTAAGGATGTTGCCGAAAGTGCCGTTTTGCTGCGGTTTCTCGTCTTTATGAAGATTCTCGTCATAATAGGAAATATCGCCCAATGACCCGGTCATTTTTGTCATTCCGCCGTTCGGATGCTGCTTGTCCCAGGCATAGGCAACGGCTTCGCGGGTCGTGTCAAACTGCGGTACCGGCTGTTGATTAACAGGGGTGCTTTGCAGCGGCTGAAGTCCAAGCCTTTTTCGGCGTTCGTCTTCGCTTTCCCATAAATTATTCATTCTGATTTCCTTTCATAAAAAAATCCGCCCGGCAAAAACCGGACGGATGATTTAAAATAAAAAACACCGTTAAAAAAACGGTGCGCTTCAAATAGATACACTAACTTCGTATCTTATTGATTTATAGCAACTATTTTCCCCGATGTCAAGTCTGTGGATAAGTTTGCAGAAAATTCGCGTCAGAGTTGTGCTTTTAGCTTTGGCTTTCAAAGCTGATTCTTGGGTCTATCAGCGAATATGTAATGTCGGATGCCAGCTTAAGGACAAGCCCCAGCAGCGCGAAAATATACATCGTGCCGAAAATAACCGGATAATCGCGCGTCATAATCGCCTCGTAACCGAGCAGTCCAATGCCGCTTAAGGAAAAAATCACTTCAATCAGCAGCGAGCCGGTGAACAGCATCTTAATCAGCAAAGACGGAAAACCGGCAATCACAATCAGCATCGCGTTGCGGAAAACATGTCCGTACAAAATGCGGTTTTCCGACAGGCCTTTGGCGCGCGCCGTCATCACATACTGCTTGTTGATTTCATCCAGAAAAGAGTTTTTGGTCAGCATGGTCAGGCTGGCAAAGCCGCCGATAACCATGGCCGTCACCGGCAGTGTGATATGCCAGAAATAGTCTTTGATTTTGCCGAACCACGTCAGGCTTTCCCAGTTGTCCGAAGTCAGCCCGTGCAGCGGAAACCATTGCAGATACGTGCCGCCGGCAAAAAAGACAATTAAAAACACCGCGAACAGAAAAACCGGAATAGCCGAACCGAGAATAACCGCAAAAGACGTCCACACGTCAAATTTGGAACCGTCAGTCACCGCTTTTTTGATTCCCAGCGGGATAGCCACCAGATAAATTATCAGCGTCGACCACAGCCCCAGCGACATCGAAACCGGCATCCGCTCCCAGATTAATTGCCCGACCGTTTTGTCCTGATAGAAACTTTTGCCGAAGTCAAATCGCGCGTAGTCCAGCACCATTTTGACGAACCGCGCATAAGCGGGTTTGTCAAAACCGAATTGTTTTTCCAGTTCTTTGACCATATCTTCCGGCACGCCCTGCGCGCCCTGATATTTTGAGCCGCGCCCAAGTTCCGTCCCGGCGCCGCCGAGCTTGCCGGTGGCATTGACGTTCATACCCTGAAACTTGGCCAGCGTGTGTTCAACCGGGCCGCCCGGCGCAAACTGGATAATCAGGAAGTTGATTGCCAGGATGCCGAGCAAGGTCATCGGAATAAGCAGAATTCTTTTGAAAATATAGTTTCTCATGGCTTGGCCCACCAGGTAAAAATGTCAAATCCGGCTTTGACGTTCGTTCGCGGACGCTCAAGCTTGCCGGCCCAATAGGCGACGCGCTGATACGGCGAATACCATTGCGGTATCATATAATGTCCGTTAAGCAGCACGCGGTCCAGCGCACGGACGCTTTCTTGGTAATCCTCTTTGTCTTTGGCTTCAATCAGCCGGCTGATAAGTTTGTCGGCAACGGGGTTTTTAATGCCCATCATGTTGTAGCTGCCGCGAATGTCGGCCGCCGCCGAACCCCACATCTCGCGTTGCTCGTTGCCGGGCATCTGGCTTATCCGCAATGCCAGAATGGCGACTTCAAAGTCAAAATTGTCAAGCCTGTTTTTGAAGATGTTGGTTTCCAAATTGCGGAAAGTCATCTTTATGCCGATTTTTTTGAGGTTGTCCATAAACGGCAGCATAACGCGGGTAAAGGAAGAACCGTTGGCGGAGTTGCTCAAAACTTCTATTTCCAGCGGCTTGCCGGTTTTGAGATTAGTCATTTTGCCGTCAACGAAATCGTATCCGGCGCTTTTAAGCAGACGGACGGCACGGCGCAGGTTTTCGCGGGTTTCCTGAGGCGTTTTATGTGAGGGAAGTTCCGGAGCTGCGGTAAAAACGCTGTCATCCAGTTCGCCTTTATATTGCTTGAGAATGTCCAGCTCGCGCCCCTGCGGCCGGCCGGTTGCTTCCATGTCGGTATTGGTGAAATAACTGTATATGCGGCGGTACTGGTTATAAAACAGCTTTTCGTTGGCCCAGTCAAAGTTGAACGCCAGCCCGATGGCCTCGCGCACCCGTTTGTCCTGAAATTTGGGCAGCCGCAGGTTAAACCCGAAAAACTGCAAAACCGCCGGATTATGATGTGCCAGCTCGGCCTGAGTAACTTTGCCGCTTTTGACGGTGTCATTGTCATAGCCGCTGACCCATATTTTGGCAATAAACTCTTCCCGCGCGTCAATATTGCCGGAAAACAGAGCCTGAAGGGTGACGGTCGTATCTTGGTAATAGTCATAACGCACCGTGTCAAAGTTATAAAAGCCTTTGCGCGACGGCAGGTCTTTGGCCCAATAGTCCGGGTTGCGCCTGAAAACAATATATTTGCCCGGTTCAAACTTATCAATTAAATACGGGCCGCTGCCGAGTGGTACCCGCAGCGACGGCTTGGCAAAGTCTTTTCCTTCCCAGTCTTTGGCGGAATAAATTTTGAACTGGGTCAAAATCAGCGGCAGTTCGCGGTTGTTGGCACCTTTTTTGAAGTAAAAGCGGACATGCCGGTCAGATATTTTTTCGGCGCGTTCCACGTCGGCGTAATACACCCGGTACAGCGGCGAACCTTTTTCAATCAGGCTGTTGAAACTGAAAATGACATCGTCGGCCGTAATTCGGCTTCCGTCGGAAAAGCGCGCGTTTTCGTCAAGGATAAAACCGATATAGGATTTGTCATCGGGTAGCTCAAACTTTTTGGCAACCAGCGGATAAACGCCGGAGGGGTCGTCGGCCGGAGAAAAACCGAGGCTGTCAAGCGTCAGCTCGGCGGCTTCGCCGGCGGCAATCCCTTTGAATATAAAAGGGTTAAAGCTGTCAAAACCGCCGTAGTTCGGCAGCGTGACCTTGCCGCCTTTGGGTGCCTGAGGATTGACATATTCAAAATGGGTAAATTTTCTGTCGTATTTGGGTGCGCCGTATAAAGAAAACGATTCGGAAATTCGGACGTCTGTGGCTTGTGCGTTCATCGCCCAACAACAGATTAAGCTGGTTAAAAACAGTTTTCTCATCATTTTTTTTGATAATTGTTTTCGTCAGTCCAGCTGCCGAAAGGGTAAGTGAAAATATCTTCGTCTTCCTTTTCTTTTTCTTTTTCTTCATTTTCGCTGTCCGTTTTTGAACTGAACGGCGACGTTCCCGCAGCATCCATTTCCGCCCATTCTTTTTTTAGGCTGTCAAGTGTCTTTTGGGTATCCGTCAGCAGCTCGGCATTGCCTTTGTCCGCGCCTGCTTCCTTCGTGCCTGCCGGCTCAATCTGCGGCGCCGGCAGCGGCTGCGGTTCTTCGGTGTCCGGCTCTTCCGAAAGGCTCAGCCTTGGTTCTTGCGGCAGTTGCGGCTCGTCGCTGCCGAAACTTTTTTCCAGCGCAATGGAAAAGGGGTCGCGCTCTTTCCGTAAAATCGGCTCCGCCGGTGCGGCACCCTTGGCTCGCTTAAGCGACACGATTTTGCTGAAAAAAGATTTTTTCTCAATAATTTCTTCATCTTCCGAAGGCTGCGGCCGCTGGGCGCGCAGCGGTTCTTTCAACGGAAGCGGAGCCTTAAATTTAAGCGGTTTTTTAATCGGGCGCAGTTCTTCCTCTGGAGCCGGTTCAGCCAGTGACAGGGCGGCTTCGCGCCCGCGGCGCAGCTCGTCGGCGACAGGCGCCAGAATGGAAAAGACTTTACCCATAACGCCGTTTTCTATCATCGTCAGAAAAACTTTGTCGTTATCGTGCTTTTCAAGCATTTTGACAACCGATTGGTAACGTGCGCAGAATTCAAGGATTGTCCCGGCCAGAATATTGTCAAAAGCGGCTTTTTCAAAGACCTTCTTCTTAAAACTGGGCTGCGTGTTGTTAACCTCGATCAGCACTTTGCCGAAAGCCCATTTGCCGCCGTTTTGCACGCGGCTCCACAAATTTTCGATTTGTTCGGCCGAGGCGATTTTGCAGCTGCGGATGATTTCCGACAACAGTTCGTTCATGTCGGCTAACAGCAAATCAAATTTGCTGAGCATAAAGCCGTCTTTGATATGCCCTTCGCTTTCAATCAGCACCCGTGCCAGCAGGTCAGAATAATCCTGATTCTTTTTCATCTGTGCCAACAGTTTTCGCAGCTGTAAATTAACGTTGCGGTTGTTGATATACTGGTTGGCAAAGCCGAAGATGCTCCAGATGAGGTATATCGGAGCGCAGACGAGCAGGGCGTAAAGCAGGATATTGGCAATGCCGGCATCAAAAAAAGATATTCCGGCAAGACTGTCTTTAATAAAACGAATGGCATAAATCAGCCAGACCAAAGACGAAAATATAATAGCGAAAAAGGAAACGGCGAGCACGGCGGAACTCCTTAAAATATCATAATTGATATATTTATGTATCACGATAGCTGTATCCTAGTCGAAAAAGTCTTTTTTTCCAATAAAAATTGCGACTTCTTGCACAAAAAGAAAAATAAGAGTCGAATTTTGCAAAAAAATATGTTATGCAAAAGTAGATTTTTGCGTTAATTAAATAAAGAGATTTTAAATGAATACAAGCACAAATACGCTGATACTGGATTTTGAAAAGACAATATTTGAAATTGAAACCAAGATTGAAAGTCTGAAGTATCTGGCTCAGGATGAAAACGTTGATATTTCGCAGGAGGTCACCCGTTTGCAGCACAAACTCGAAAAACAAATGCGCGCCTCCTACTCAAATCTATCTCCGTGGCAGAAGTCGCAGGTTGCGCGCCACCCTTCGCGCCCGCACTGTCTTGATTATGTGCATGCTTTGATTGAAGATTTTACGCCGTTGTCAGGTGACCGCTGTTTTGCCGATGATGAAGCGATGATTGCCGGCATCGGCCGCTTTCAGGGGACTTCCGTGGTTGTTCTCGGACAGGAAAAGGGGCATGATATTGAATCCCGTGTCCGCTACAATTTCGGTATGGCCAAGCCCGAAGGCTACCGCAAAGCCCAGCGCCTCATGGATATGGCGGACAAATTTAATATGCCGGTGATTGCTTTTGTCGATACTTCCGGCGCTTTTCCGGGCGTAGAGGCGGAAGCCCGCGGCCAGGCCGAAGCCATTGCTTCTTCCATAGAAAAATGCCTGCAAATCAATGTGCCGATTATTTCCGTCGTCATCGGCGAGGGCGGTTCCGGCGGCGCCATTGCGATTGCCACGGCCAACCGCGTCATGATGCTGGAGCATTCAATTTATTCGGTTATCTCGCCGGAAGGCTGTGCTTCGATTCTGTGGCGTTCGGCCGACAAGGTCAGAGAAGCGACTGAAGCCCTCAAGCTGACAGCGCAGGACTTGCGCCGCCTGGGCGTTATTGATGAAATTATTGCCGAACCGGTCGGCGGTGCGCACCGTAATCCAGCGCAGACAATCGAACGCGTCGGCGAATGCATTGCCAAGCATCTGAAAGAACTTATGGCGCAAAGCCGCGACGAAATCAAAAAACGCCGGACCGAAAAATTCCTGAGAATGGGGCGCCATTTTGCAGAATCTAAATAACATATTGGCCGACAATGCCCAGCTGATTATGCTGATTGTTGTCATCGCGGCGCTGCTGGCCAATTTTGTTTTTATCCTGCTCAGCCGCCGCTCCAAAAACATGCAGTCATTCAGCGAGATACTGCTGCGCGGACAGGCTGAACTGGCCGGAAGGCTGTCGCAGCTGGGCGAGCATACAATTCAGGAACAGGGCAAAATCGCCCAGGCGATTAACGAGCAAAAACTCGCGGTTTTGAAAATAATGGATGAAAAGCTGTTGGCCGTCACCAAATCCGTCGGCGAGGGTTTGCAGCAAAACGCCGCCAAAACGACCGAAACCCTCACCGATTTGCGCGAGCGTCTGGCCAAAATTGATATTGCCCAGCAGAAAATCTCGTCTTTGTCAGAACAGGTCGTATCTTTGCAGGAAGTGTTGTCCAACAAACAGGCGCGCGGCGCTTTTGGCGAAATCCAGCTGAATGATTTGGTTACGTCGATTCTGCCGCCTTCGGCATTCGAATTTCAGGCCGTCTTGTCTAATACCCGACGTGCCGACTGTCTGCTGCGGCTGCCCAACCCGCCCGGCAGTATCGTCATTGATGCCAAGTTTCCGCTGGAAAGTTACAGCGCGCTGCGCGCCGCGTCAAATGACCGTGAAAAAATCGAAGCCGAGCGTTTTTTCCGTGCCTCGGTTCTGAAACATATTAAGGATATTTCCGAAAAATACATTATTGCCGGTGAAACGGCGGAATCCGCGTTGATGTTTCTGCCCAGCGAAGCGGTTTACGCAGAATTGCACGCCAATTTTACAGATGTGGTCGAAGCGTCTTACCGCAGCAAAGTCTGGATTGTGTCGCCGACCACGTTAATGGCGACGCTCAACACTGTCCGCGCCGTGCTCAAAGATGCCAAAATGCGCGAGCAGGCCGGCGTTATCCAGAAAGAAGTCGGCACCCTGATAGAAGATATTGCCCGTCTGGATTCTCGCATTGACAGCCTGAGCAAGCATTTTAAGCTTGCCAACGAGGATGTTGACGGGATTCGGATTTCTTCCGGCAAAATCGGCCGCCGAATTCAGAAAATCGAGGATCTTGAACTGGGCGAAGACGCGCCGCGTCTGGCCGTTGCGCATGTGTCTAATGATGATTGATAAGACTTTGGGATAACTGCCTATTTAAATATTGGACTTTTTCAAAAAATTACGATATTGATAATGCAGCTGACAAATGGTAAACATGAATACGAAGAGGTAAAAAAGTGACTAAATCTGAATTAATCGAAAGAATAGCAAGCAAAAACCCGCACCTGATGTTAAAGGATGTCGAACGGATTGTTAACGTGGTTTTTGACAAGATTACCAGCT
The DNA here is from genome assembly GCA_018362935.1 of Pseudomonadota bacterium. GTDB lineage: Bacteria > Pseudomonadota > Alphaproteobacteria > RF32 > CAG-239 > CAZU01. The sequence continues at coordinate 190,815 of JAHALQ010000001.1, forward strand.
CTCTGGCTGCCGGCGACCGTGTCGAATTCCGCGGCTTTGGCGCATTTTCCGTACGCACCCGCAGCCCGCGTATTGCCAAAAATCCCCGCACCGGCGAGCAGGTTAAGGTGGATGAAAGAAATATTCCTCATTTTAAGACTGGTAAACAACTGTTTGAATTGCTAAATAAGTAGTTTAGATAAACGTATTGTAAACAAGGAGCGGCGCTCATGGGTTTCATAAAAGTATTGATAGGACTTCCGGTCATCGCGGTATTGCTCGTTTTTGCCTTTGTCAATAACGACCTTGCGACTTTTAGCCTGTGGCCTTTTAATATCCAGGTGACTGTTTCGTTGAGCGTTGCCGTGCTCTTCTTTGTGGCTTTGGGCTTTATTCTGGGCTCTGTTTTTTCGTGGCTGTCTTATGCGCCGGTTCGCGCTTCGCTGCGCCGCCAGAAAAAACAGAACAAACAGCTCAGTAAAGAGCAGCAAAAGCTTGTCAAGGAAATAGAAGTTTTGCAGGAAAACCTCGACAACCTCAAAGAGGTTGAGGCGGCGCTGCCCAAACCGGGGTTGGGCGAACGCCTGAAAGGCGTCTTTTCTTCATCCAAAACCGCAGCATCCGACACTGCTGATAAATAAGGGGCTATAAAACTATGAACTGGTTATCTGACTTCGTACGGCCGAAAATTAAAAAAATTGCCACTAAGGACATTGCCGACAATTTGTGGACCAAATGCCCACAGTGCGGCAAAATGCTTTTTAACAAAGAGCTGGAGAAAAACGATTTTATCTGCAGCGGCTGCGACCATCATCTGCGGCTGCCGCTCAACCGCCGTTTTTCCATGTTGTTTGACAACGGCGAATATAAATTGGTTACCCTGCCCAAGCTGCAGGAAGATCCGTTGAATTTTAAGGATTCGAAAAAATACAGCGAGCGGCTGAAAACCTATCGCAAAAATACCGGAAACGACGATGCGGTTAAGGTTGCCCAGGGCGAAATCGGCGGCATTACCTGCGTTATTGCCGCATTGGATTTCGGCTTTATGGGCGGTTCGATGGGAACGGTTGTCGGCGAGGGGATTGTCAAAGCCGGAGATATTGCCGTGCGCGGCGGTTACCCGCTGATTACGATTGCGGCTTCCGGCGGCGCGCGTATGCAGGAAGGCATTTTGTCTTTGATGCAGATGGCTCGCACCACGGCGGCTGTCAATATGGTTAAGGAGAAGGGGTTGCCGTTTATCTCAATATTAACGGATCCGACCACCGGCGGCGTTTCGGCGTCATTTGCGATGCTCGGCGACGTAAATATTGCCGAAAAAGGCTGCGTTATCGGTTTTGCCGGTGCCCGCGTGATTGAGCAGACCATTCGCGAAAAACTGCCCGAAGGTTTCCAAAAGGCGGAATATCTGAAAGAACACGGCATGGTTGATATTGTCACCCGCCGTCCGGAAATGCGCGATACGCTGATACGCGTTATCAGCATTCTGACACATCAAAAGCCGCAGATAAACCAGCTGGCGATTGAAAGCAAATAAATAAAGTCAAGCCCCTCGGATGAGGGGCTTTTTCTTACTTTGCCGGAGCGGTGCTGCGGGTTCTGAGAGCCGTTTGAACGGCGGCATTGGATTTGTCATCCGTCCTTACCGGGCGAATATCATGTTCCGTTTCCTTGGTCTTGCCGTTGGCGCCGGTTCTGCTCAGCAGGCAGGCGGATTTAATCTTGCTCCAATAACGGTCAAAGGTTGTCGTCATAGGAATTTCCTGCCGCATTTCGACTTCTGACAGCTGGTCAAGGCGTTCAAAATGGGCTTTTTCGGGAACATTGTCTATATCCATGCCTTTGGCATTGGCATAAGTTGTATAGATTTCGGCTTTTCCTGGCTCAGCGTGGACATATTTGCCGTCTGTCATAGCGGCATTGCGGTCGAGCACGCCGTCAGTATGGATAGGCGCCCCGTCGGTATGCCCGACTTCGTTATGTTCCGAAGTTGCCAAATCAAGAGCCAAAATTGTTTTCATGACCTGAGGCGTCAGTTTTTCAGGAATAAGCTTTCCGTCGGCATCGGTAATGCCGGCCACGGCCTTAATATCATCCTGAGAAAAACCGTGCTGTTGGCACCAGGCCGCTCCGAGAACGGTGTGTTTACCGCGGCAGGCTTCCATATCTTCGCCTTGGGCATGCATATGTGACAATGTATTTTCCGGCAGATTGCAGTCATACTTCTCCTGCAAATCGACATGGTTCATATTGGTGTCAACCTCAGCGTTGACCATCTGCGCGCCGCAGTCGCCGGCAATCATTATAACCCGGTAAGCGTCAATTTCGCGGTGGAAACCCTGCTCAAGAAGGCTTGCTTTCGTGCTGTCCAGAATACTTTGCAGAGAAGAGATGTTGCTGTCCAATAGTCCAGGAGCATCTTTGGTCCACATGGATACTATGTCTTTGGCATGTTCCGTAAAATTGTCGGGATAAGTAATCGCAACGTGTTGCGGAACATCAACAATTTTAACGGCATTCGGATCGTCGGCGTTTGTTTCGCTGCGGACAATGCCGTGCTCGGCCAGTTGCGCGTCTGTCTGACCGATTAAATTGCCGGCAGTGGTTTTGTCAATCGCATCAACGGCAACGCCGGCTTCATTCAGCTGTTCCGGCGTCATGCCGGCGTATCTGGCCGTATCTTCGGCAGAATCAACCGCCTCTTTATGGTAATGGACCGTATCATCGGCGTGGTGATTATAATCATCGGTTGTAATGTCTTTGGTCATGGTCTCGCCGAAGAGTCCGGCGCTGTGCAGCCCATGGTCGGCCGCGTTTATTCCGGCGCCGATTCCCCAGCCGCAGGCAAAGGCCATGCCTGTCGACAGGGCAGTATTGCCGAAACTCTTTGTCAAAGACTTCCAAACGCCGTTGCCTTCTTTGCGCGAGGCCTTAAAGCCTTTGACCAAAGAGGTAATCCCGCCGACCGCCATTCCGGCGTAAGACAAACAGCGGTCAAGCGGCAGGGCGTGTCCCAAAGCTTCGACGGCTTTGCCGCCCCAGACGCCGCCAATCAGCGTGGCTGTCGTAATTAATGCGGTTTGAGTAATTTCCGGCAGATGTCTGCCCAAAAATTTCCAGCCGTTGACTTTGCCGCCGTTGGCTTTCTTTTCCATACGGTATTGCCTGTACAGCCTGGTTGCCGCCTGTCCGGCATAAAATGTCGCGTACAGCGGAGCGCCGAGTCCGGGCTGGCCGAGAAGCATGCAACCGGCATTGATGCCGTAACGGGCAGCCTGGTTAATTGCCTGATTAAGCATATTATGCGATACGGCTTTTCCGTATCCGCGCAGGGCTTCGTAGGCGGGACCGAAACGTTTGATGCAGGTCTTGTCAATATGCCGGACTTTGTCATACATTTTTTTCAAGACCGGTGCGTTGGTGCCGATTCCGGTGGTTTCGCCCTTGTCGTTTTTGCGGGTAGCCAGTCTGTTCAGCCAGCCGGCAACACTGTTGACGGCATTGGCGGCATGTGCCATGGCGGCGTTTTTGGAAATCTTGACTTTTTTGCCGTTTTTCAAATCTTCAATGGCTTTGGCAACATTCGCTTCCAGAATTTTGGGGTCAATTTTTCCGGGTTCGGCCTTACCGTCAAATTTAAGCAGTTCATTGGTCGAGAGCAGCGCGCCGATATTTACCGTTGCGGATTCTTTGAAAGCTTCGGCGAATTTCGCCTTAAGGACTTCGTCCTTATCTTTGAAACCGGCGGCCGCAGCCGTACGGGCGGCTTGTTCTTTGATTATGTCGACAAAAATTTTCTTTTGTTCGTCACTCTCAAACTCCAGCCCATCTATCATCGGCTGGATTTCCGGATAATCTTCCAATTTTATTTCATCAGCCATTTTAGAGGTTTTGTCAAAAGCCTTTTCAATGGCCGGGCCGTCACCGGCATTGATTTTGTCAAAGCCGTTGGCTTCGTCATAAACTTTGATTTCGGCGTCCAGTTTTTTCTGCGCTTCGTCAGCCGCTTTGGTAATTACGGCCGAGTCTTGGTTTTGCGCCTTCAGATAGGCAAACATCTCGGTGGCGCCGTCATAGACGTCGGCAATGTTGGTCTGGTCGACAACGATTTCGCCTTTGACATAGCCTTCAAGTTTGCTGATCATGGCTTTATTCAGTTGGTCGCGTTGCTCGGTCAGCATGCTGATAACATTGGCGTCTTTATCTTTTTTGGCTTCCTCGGCTTTAAGCTCTTCGCCGATTCTCTGGTGCAAAAAGACCATAAATCTTGGCGGATAGGTTTCGAGAATCTTCTGGCTGGCGGCATTCATCGCGCCGTTAAATTTTGCCATTTCAACCGGTGACAGAGCTTCGATGACGGCACGGCGCTCATCCGGCGTCATGTCGCTGAAATTATCCGGCAATTTGTTAATTGCTTTAAGAGCCGTAATCTCAACGCCTTCCATAAATTCGATGGCATTAAGGAATTCGGTATTCTGGCCGTCAATCAACTGCTGCCATTCATCGGCGTTCCAGCCGCGCATAACCACACCGTCAATGACAGCCGGTTGCGGGCCGGGGCGCGGATTAGGTTCCGGACGCGGCTCCGGGCTGGGAGCAATAACATTCAAGTCGATACCCGGCAGATTGTTGGCTGTCCGCGGTGAAACAAAATTTTCGATGGCTTCGTTTTCCGCAAGCGTATGATTCTCTTGAAGCTCGCGCATTTTGGCTTTAAATTCGGCTTCGTTTTTTTTCAGGGCTTCTTCTGTTTCTTTGTTTACTTCGGCAAATTCCTCAGGGTGATCTTTCTCAAAAGTTGCAGCCCATGCTTTATATTCGGAAGTATTCCATGTTTCAGCGGTTGTATCAGAATCAGGATGCGTTTCTACCCACCAAGTCCCCAAAATTGTATTTTTTCTTTGGTCAGATTTGTTTTGAATATTGTGTAGTTCCGTTATATGGTTTTTTTCAAACAAATCAGCGACATCTTTGCGAAATTGTATATGATCGCCGCCGTCATAATTCGGGTCGCGCAGCATAGCGACAAGCTCCGCCGTTGTCAACCCGGTCAGGCCGGTTTCATCCAGTCTTGACAAGTCGGGAACTTTGGCGGTTACGCGGCGGGTGACTGTCAGATAGTCATACATATATCCTTTGTCGTCCATAGCCAGTTCGACAGAATGCAGTTCCTGCGCGGAAGCTTTTTGCTGCAATACAGTTACGGCTGCTTTGAATTCATCCGTTTTGCCGGACATTTTCAGTTCATAGGCTTTGGCCAGGGCTTCGTTAAGTTCGGAAGCATAGTTATTATCACGGAGCGCCAGAATCACTTCGCCGGTTTCTTTATATTTGTCTAAAGTCGCTAGATCAGGAGCTTTAACACTCTTAAGCGCCGTTTGAGATTTGGCAAATTTACTCTCCCAGAGCGAAGCGTTTTTCTCATCTTGAAGATAGGCGGATAAAGCTTTTAAAGGGTTCTTTTCGCTAGATTTTTCTAAATATTCCTTAAATTCAGAGCTGTTGCTGATATCTTCAAGTTCAAAACGGGTGAATTTTCTGGCCATAACGATGCTCCTAAGTGTCGCGTTTTACGTAATATTAAAATATGTATACCATATTTTGGCAATTTTGGCAACAACTTTTGTCTAAAATATGCGAATATATTTATTATAAGGCAAAAACGCTTAATATTTATTTAATTGCTTGCTTTTTCAGGTTAAAAGCCCTAAATACAAAATAACTTGTCAGTGCCGCGCACTGACGCGGGAAAGTCATCCTCGGCGCGAGCAGAGCGTAAGCGAATGTGAGACCCGAGGATCCAGACCAAACCAAAGACCGCAATGCGGAGCATTGACGCATACATTAATAAGATAAGAAGCGATGACAGAAAAAGCAGACTATTACGAAGTATTGGAAGTGTCCAAAAACGCCAGTGGGGAAGAAATAAAAAAAGCTTTCCGCCGGCTGGCGATGCAGTGCCATCCTGATCGCAATCCGGGAGATAAGGCAGCCGAGCAGAAATTTAAGGAAATCAACGAAGCCTATGAGGTTTTGAAAGATGAGCAAAAACGCGCAGCTTATGACCGTTACGGGCACCAGGCGTTTGCCAACGGCGGCAGCGGCATGGGCGGCAATCCGTTTGGCGGATTTGATTTTAATTTCGGCGGAGCAAACGGTTTTGCCGATATTTTCTCCGACGTTTTCTCCGAATTTATGGGCGGCGGCCGGCGGCAGCAGAGCTACGCCGTGCGCGGCAATGATGTCCGGTATAATATGGAAATAAGCCTTGAAGAGGCCTTTGCCGGACTTGAAAAAGAAATAAAAATTCCTTCTTCCGAAACCTGTGAAGACTGTCACGGCCACGGCACCAAAGACGGCAAGCCGGCGCCGGTCTGCCCGCATTGTCAGGGAACCGGCAAAATCCGCCTGCAAAAAGGCTTCTTTGTTGTTGAACAGGCTTGTCCCCAGTGCGGCGGCACCGGCCATAAGGTCGGCGAAGTATGCCCGAACTGCAAAGGCCGCGGCGCCGTTAATAAGGAAAAGGTTATCAAGGTTAAAATTCCTGCCGGAATAGAAGACGATACCCGCATGCGCATCCAGGGCGGCGGAGAAGCCGGTATTCGCGGCGGCGAAAACGGCGATTTATACGTTTTCATCAGCGTCAAAAACCATAAATTGTATACGCGCGACGGCGCCAGCCTGTACACGAGGATTCCGATTTCCATGTGCTGTGCGGCTTTAGGGGGTACGATTGAAATCCCGTCGATAAACGGCGAAAAATTAGAATTGAAGATTGAAGCCGGCGCCCAAAATGACGATGTTGTCAAAATCAAAAACCAGGGTATGACAATCATGCGTTCAAACCGCCGCGGCGATTTGTTTGTCAAGCTGCGGGTCGAAACTCCGGTAAACCTTTCAGCGCGGCAGAAAGAACTTTTGGAAGAGTTTCGTTCAATCAGCAAAGATGACAAATGCCAGCCCGAAGCCAAAAGCTTCTTTGACAAAATTAAAGATTTGTTCGCAGCCTGAAATTAAAAAGAGCCTGTTTCAAACAGGCTCTTTTAGGATGGCTTAGTAAACGCCGGTGTAAATAATATAGTTCAAAACCAGGTACGGCGGACGGTTTTCATGGTAAGAAGTTGAACAACCGTAGGTTCTGTAACTGTCGCAGGAACCGGCGCTTCCCCAGCCGGAAGTACTGCTGCTCGGAGCGCTGCGGTATCCGCTGCGGCTGTACATGTAAGACGTCATGTAGCGGTAGTTATCCCAGTCAGTCTTGTTTGAACCTTGAGCGCCGCTGCCGGATGTACCCCAGGTTGCGCCATCACCGTTGGCTTCGCCCCATGCCATAATATGCTTATGGTCGGGAATTTGGTCGGAAGTCAGCTGAACAAAGTTCTGGCCGCCGGTTTCACCCAATGTATAGGTGTAGCTCGTGCCGCCGTAGACATATCCGACGCCGACCGGCACGCGGCCTTTGAGGTTGGGCAGATAAAAATAGTTGCCCGAGCCGCCGTAAGTTGTGCCGATGACGGAAAATAAAGCCGAGTAGCTGGTTTTCAATAAAGACGAACCATCGCAGATTTTCCAGCCTTTAGGCGCCGTTGCCGACGGCCATAAGCGGATTTCTCCGACCATATTGCTCGCGTCGCAAACCACTTTGGTCGTGTCGTAAGGGCAAGGTATGGTCTTGCGTCCGGTGCATTGAGCCGCTGTCATGGTATAGCCAAGATCATTGCAGCTTTTGGAAACGCCGCAAAAGACCTGAGCGTTGTCAAACGGACACTTAACCATGGCTTTTCCGGAACATTCCGCGGCTGTCTGAGTATAGCCGAGAGCCGCACAGCTGGGTGCTGTTGCACAGGTTTGCGCGTAAACTTTCGGCGCCAGCAGCAGGCATCCCAGTGAGAGTATTATAAATTTAAGTTTATACATTTCAAAACATCCTTTTATTGTCAGTCAAAACAAAACCCGCTTCAAAAGAGGCGGGCGGATGTTCGAAAACCGTATAACTGTGCACGGCTCGGCTTATTGGGGCGGAGCCTTATTCACCGACATCCGTCCATGACAGACAATATGCCGGCATATATATTTTAAAGTCGCATGCAACAACGACTACAGTTATAAAAGGGTTTTCGACGCCCTGATATATCAGGCGATATATCTTCTTATAGTTTAATTCAAAATTTGCGATAAGTAAATTGTTTTTAATTTATTTAATTGCCGATATCAGATATTTCTACTGTCAGTATCAAATAAAATATGAGTTTACACATGCAGCCGCTTGCGGCGGCGGATTGGCTCGGCCGCTTCGCGCCTTTCGCCGGCCTTGGGTTCTTCGCTGCCTCACCGGCGGCTTCGCATCCGCCTGAACCGCCGGCTCGATCTCGCCTCTGTGCATTTTTGCCATTAAAAAACCCTCCGCAAAGGAGGGTTTTTTAATGGCGCACTCGGCGGGATTCGAACTCACAACCTTCTGATCCGTAGTCAGATGCTCTATCCAATTGAGCTACGAGTGCATCGCATTTGCAAGCACCTTATTAGCGCACCTGAAAAATAAATGCAAGCAAAAAATTGCAATAATTTAAAAGAATTTTAATCTATTTGACCGTAAATTGGTTTTCAGGATAATAACAAATTCAAATTAGCGCTTGTTTTTTACAAAAATTCCTTTACAAAAAACGTTAAAGGTGTAAAAAGTGTAAGTGTTTCTATTTTTAGCAAAAAAGGTGCTTTATTCAATGACAAAATCAGCAACTAAATTATCGCTCCTGATGCTCTCTCTGTTCGTTATGAGCGGCTGTGCCTATTCTTCTGATGCTTTGTTCCCTTCGTTGTTTGGTTCTGACGAGCAGGAAGGTATTGCCTCCGGCACTTCGGATTCTGATGAAAATGCCGTTCCCGGCCTCGGTTCTACCAATTTTGAGCCTGTAAAAGTTTCCGACGGCAGCAATACCGGAACATTCGTCGGACAAAAGGTTGTCATGTTCCGCAGCGAGCTGACACAGCTTCAGTCGGCTATTCGCGCCAATAATGCCCAATTGCAGCAAATCCGCGCTTCAGTCGTCAATAATGCCCTTCAATACCATAAGGTCATCGGCATGATTGAAGCCAAGCTTCAGGTCGGCACCACGCCGGGCAACCCCAATATGTTCGGTATGCTTGAAGGCGCTCAGAACAACATTCAGGTTATGAATGCCAATACCAATGCCCTGAGCCAGCTGGCTGCACGTGTTTCGGCCGATACCGCCAACACCGATTATCTGGTTGATGCCATCCGCGCTTCATACAGCATTTCCGGTGCCGTTGACGAAGACCATCGCCAATTGCGCATTCTCGAAAACGAGGCCAACCAGACGTCTATTTTGATGAACAGTCTTTTGAACGAAGTCAACAGCGACATTGTCCGCCAGAAACAATATATTGCGACGGCCAGCGACAATATCAGCAATCTTGCCGCGGCAATAAAAGTCGGCAGCTACGGCGTAAATAACGTTCCGTTGGGCGGTGCAAAAGCTTCTGCTCCGCGTTTCGGCGCCAATCAGGCAGTCGGCAGTGGCAGTCCGTTGTTTGTTGCCAAGCTCAACAAAGCCGGAAACAAATATAAAGACGGTTTAAAACAAGCAGTCAAAAGCGCCCGCGCCAAAAAGCCTTCGGTGGTTTTTGACGTCGTCGCGGTCAGCCCGGCCAACGGAAACACAGCCGGCGCCAAAAGCAACGCCACCCAGATTTTTCAGGATCTGATTGATATGGGGGTCAGCGCCGACCGTATTAACCTTTCCGCAAAAACCGGCAATGTCAGTGCTTCCGAAGTACAGGTTTTTGTCAGATAAGACATATTGTGCAAAGTTAAAACCCCTCGGCCGAGGGGTTTTTTTTATAGGCGCAGGTGTGGTCATGACGCTTGATTATGATTAAGTTTATTAACGAATATTAAACCCTGTTGTACTATAATTCAAAAAATGCCAGAACTGTATCCGAAGGGTAGAAAATGCTTAATCTCAAACATGTTGCGATAAGTTCCTTTAACGAAAACATTGCTTATGTGCACAGCGATTGCAGCGCCTATAAGGTCGATGACATCAAGACCATGACAAAAGTCGAGATTCACGGCGGTATGCAGCCGGTTTATGCTTTGCTGGAAATTACCGAAGATCCCAAAATTGTCAAACCCAACGAGCTCGGCTTGAATAACGAAGCTTTCCGTCAGATCAATCTGCCCGAAGGCGCCAATGTATCCATTACGCTTGCGCCGCCGGCGCCGAGCCTGCCGATTGTCAAACGCAAGGTAGCCGGCAATATTTTGAGCGCCAGTGAATATGCTTCGATTATCAACGATGTGGTTTCCAAGCGGTATTCAAATCTGGACATTGCTTCTTTTTTGGTTGCTTCCGGTTCCTTTATGACCGCGTCGGAAGTTCTTGCCATGACCGAGGCTTTAATCGGCGATGACGTTATCCGCTGGGATAATGAAAGCATCGTTGTCGATTACCACTGTTTCGGCGGTGTGCCGGGCAATAAGGTTGATATTATCATTAACTCGATTATTGCCGCATACGGTCTGCCGATGCCGACCACCTGTTCGCGCTCGCTGACTTCCTGCGCCGGCGTGGCCGATACCTTCGGCGTGTTGGCAAATGTTGATCTTGACGAAGACAAGCTGATAAAGCTGGTTAAGGAAAACCGCGGCGCCATAGCCTGCTATGAAAGCCTGCCGATTGCCGCTGCCAGCAAGATTGTTTCCAAAGTCGAACGGCATATCGGCTTTACCCAGCAGCAGCACTTGGCGGCATCCATTTTGGCAATCAAGCTGGCTGCCGGCGTAACGCATTTGGTTGTGGATATTCCGGTCGGCCCCAGCTCGCGTATCAAATCGACCAACGAGGCCATGCGTTTGCGCAAGTTGATTGAGTATGTCGGCGATATGCTCTCGCTGGAAATTGACGCCGTTATTACCGACGGCAGCGAACCGATTGGCAACGGTGTCGGTGCCGTGCTGGAAGCCCGCGATGTGATGAAAGTCTTGCGCAACAAACCCGACGCGCCGCAGGATTTGCTGGAAAAGTCCCTGTTTATGGCCGGACGCATTCTTGAGTTTGATCCCAAACTGCGCGGCGGCCAGGGGTATGTGGTAGCCAAAGAAATCTTAAATTCCGGCCGCGCGCTGGAAGCAATAAACAAAACAATTTACGCTCAGGGCAAAGCGCCGCAGCCTCAGCTCGGGCATCTGACGCGCGATATTGTTGCGACCACCGGCGGCATTGTCGAAAGCATTAATAACGAACGGATTAACAAGATTGGAATTCTGGCGGGCGCCGGGCAATATCCGGGCGCCGGGCTGGATTTGCTCAAAAAAGTCGGCGACCGCGTGGAGCAGGGCGAAACCCTGTATCGTATCCATTCGCTGACTTCAACTGATTTTGCTTTTGCCAATTCGGTGGTTGACGGCAACAGCGGCTATGAAATTAACACCAAGGGGTATTAAAAATGAAAAAAATCCGCATCGCCGTTGTCGGCTGCAAAAATATGGGAAGCAAACATGTCAAATGCCTGCTTAATAAATTTTCCGGCGACGTCAAAATCGCCGGTATTTTGAATTCGACGCCGCAGTCTTCCGCCGTCAAAGCCGAGGAACTCGGGGTTCCGTATTTTGAAAATCTTGCGGACATTACCAAGCGCACAGTCGATGCTGTTATCATTTCCACGCCGGCGGAAAATCATTTCGAAACGGCTCGTTATATTATCGGCAAGGGCATTCCCTGCCTGATTGAAAAGCCGTTTGCAACCAATGAAGAAGAATGCCTTGAGCTCATGAAGCTCGCCGAAACCCAAGGCGTGCCGGTTATGGTCGGGCACACCGAAAACTACAATCCCGCGGTTGTGCGCCTTAAAGAGCTTTTGACCGGGCGACAGGTTATGTCAATTGCCGCTATCCGTACTTCGGCCAACCCCGGAGTAAAACAGACACACATTATTTCCGAACTGATGATTCATGATTTGGCAATTGTCAATTCCCTTCTCGGCAGTGATTTTGAAACGGCCATTGTCAGTAAAGACGATAAATACCGCTGGGATGAGCAGGCCGTCGCCGAAATGCGTTATTGGAACAAAGCGATTGTCCGGTTGGAGGCCGTCCGCGCCGATGTGCCGATAGAGCGGCATATGCGCGTTATAGACGATAAGCAGAATATCTATCAGATAGATTTTCCCGCACGAAAGTTGTTGAAGAATGGCGAGCCGGTTACCGCGGGTGGCGACAGCCTGGCTGCCGAACTCGGCAACTTTATCAGCGTGTTGCGCGGGAATGAAAGCCCGTTGATTAGTCTGGAAGAAGCGAAAGAAAATGTCGGTTTGTGCAACCAATTGGAAAAAATTTCCGGAGCTGAAAGAAATTTTCAAAAAAATATGGGCTGCTCTTGCATCGGTCAGGTTTCGTCCCTATATAAGCAAGTAGAAAGATAAATACACGACTTGTTTTATATAAAGGATGATGAATTATGAGCAATAAAGTCATTGGTATTGACCTTGGTACAACCAACTCCTGCTTTGCCGTTATGGAAGGCGGAGAAGCCAAAGTTCTCGAAAACTCCGAAGGCGCGCGCACCACGCCGTCAATGGTGGCGTTTACCGATACCGAACGTCTGGTCGGCTTTCCGGCCAAGCGTCAGGCGGTTACCAACCCCGAAAACACGCTGTTTGCGATTAAGCGTTTAATCGGCCGCCGTTTTAACTCCCCGGAAGTTTCCAAAGACAAAGAACATGCGCCGTTTAAGATTGTCGAGGGCGACAACGGCGACGCCTGGGTTGAGGTTAAAGGCCAGAAATATGCTCCGTCGCAAATCTCGGCGATTGTTCTGCAAAAGATTAAAGAATATGCCGAAAGTTATCTCGGCGAAAAAATTGAAAAAGCGGTTATTACCGTTCCGGCCTATTTTAACGATTCCCAGCGTCAGGCCACTAAAGACGCCGGTAAAATCGCCGGCCTGGAAGTTTTGCGCATCATCAACGAGCCGACGGCGGCCGCTTTGGCTTACGGCATGGACAAGAAAGCTTCCGGCACCATTGCCGTTTACGACTTGGGCGGCGGTACGTTCGATATTTCGATTCTGGAAATCGGCGACGGCGTATTTGAAGTAAAATCCACCAACGGCGATACCTTCCTCGGCGGCGAAGACTTTGACCAGAGATTGGTTAACTATCTGGCTGACGAGTTCAAGAAAGAAAGCGGTATTGATTTGCGCGGCGACCGTCTGGCTTTGCAGCGCCTGAAAGAAGCTGCCGAAAAGGCCAAAATCGAATTGTCTTCGACCACCCAGACCGAAGTCAACTTGCCGTTTATTACGGCCGATGCATCCGGCCCGAAGCACCTCAATATCAAATTGAGCCGCGCCAAACTGGAATCGATTGTTGAAGACCTGATTGACAAGACGGTTGAACCCTGCAAAAAGGCTATGGCCGATGCCGGCGTTACCCCGTCCGACATCAGCGAAGTTATCCTTGTCGGCGGTATGACCCGTATGCCTAAAGTTCAGGAAAAAGTTAAAGAGATTTTCGGTAAAGAGCCGCATAAAGGCGTTAACCCGGATGAAGTCGTTGCTGTCGGTGCGGCTATTCAGGGCGGCGTTCTGATGGGCGATGTCAAAGACGTTCTGCTGCTGGATGTGACCCCGCTGTCTTTGGGTATTGAAACCTTGGGCGGCGTCTTTACCAGACTGATTGACCGCAACACCACCATTCCGACCCGCAAGAGCCAGGTCTTCTCGACCGCCGAAGACGGACAGACCGCGGTAACCATCCGCGTCTTCCAGGGCGAACGCGAAATGGCTGCCGACAACAAGCTCCTCGGCCAGTTCGATTTGGTTGGTATTCCGCCGGCACCGCGCGGCATGCCGCAGATTGAAGTTACCTTTGATATTGACGCCAACGGTATTGTAAACGTTTCGGCCAAAGATAAAGCCACCAACAAAGAGCAGGCCATCCGTATTCAGGCCAGCGGCGGTTTGTCTGATGCCGATATCGAAAAGATGGTTAAAGACGCCGAAGCCAATGCCGATGCCGATAAGAAAAAGAAAGAATTGGTTGAAGCCAAAAACCAAGGTGAATCTCTGGTTCATTCGACCGAGAAAACTCTGAAAGAACACGGCGACAAAATCAGCCCGGCTGAAAAAGAAGCGATTGAGAACGAGATTAAAGCGCTCAAGACCGCTTTGGAAGCCGAAGATTTGTCGGTTATCAAAGAGAAAACCGAAAGCCTGATGCAGGCTTCGATGAAGCTCGGCGAAGCGATGTATAAAGCGCAGGCTCAGGCCGCCGGCGGCGCGGACGCGGCTGCGGGCGCGGGAGCAGAGCAGCCTGCTGCCGACCAGCCTTCCGGCGACGAAAAAGTAGTCGACGCTGATTTTGAAGAAGTCAAATAAACTTACAAAGTCCCGAAAAGCCCCTCATCTGAGGGGCTTTTTGTTTAATTCGCAATTCGTTATAGCTTGAATAATTAGATTTTCTCTTTTATACTGCTTTTGCCTGCGGAACTTCCCCAGGCGGAGTATCGAAACTCCTTGTCAGTAAAAGAACAACTCCTTATATGGGGAGCCGGGGATATAAGCATGCTTGCATGTCGAATGACCCGGACTGTTCTGACACAGTTTCGAACTCCCCGCCTTAATTTTGTTAAGGCGGTTTCTTTTTAACAAAGAATAAGGAGTTTAAACCGTGCATATCACATCGAATTTAATTTTGCGGCAGCATCAGCAATCGTCTGCGATTTGTCCGCCGATACCATTGAACGCATTGAAAAAGGCTTGGGCGTTTCAATCAGAAATATATTCATCTGCTGCATTACTACGGCAAAAATATTAAAATCGAATTGGCTGACGACTAAACGAATATATAATAAAAAAGCTCCTCGTTTGAGGAGCTTGTTTTTAAGAGAAAATTTCTTAATTTAACTTATGCCGCCGCGCGTATTCGGTACGCAGCATGTTGAGCAGATCCTTGTTCAGGGGCCTTTCGTCAAGCGCCTGATTCATCAGTTCGTCCAGCTGTCCGTCATCGACGTCTTCGAACATCTGCCGCGCCACGATATGCGGCTGAGAGCGCATGAAATCTTCGGGGACGACGTGCACGATCTTGACGAAATCGTCGAGGTTCATATCCATAACTTTGTAGCCGAGGGTCTTAAGCCGTTCTTCCGTCAGACACCCCAGCATATACCAGAAGTTGGTGATTATTCCCGGTGCTTCGTTCTGCTGCAGTACGCTTAGGATACTCTTGACAACATATTTGGTTTCAACGGCTTCCCGGATATCCATTTTGTTGACGTCTTTTCTGCCGAAATAGTTTTGAGCTTCCTCAAGAGAGGTAAAAGCTAAATTTTTTGCATTCATTTTAAAGATAATTTATAGGGTTATTTAATATGTATAGTAACGAATAGCAAAAACAATACCCGATTCCTTGACAAAAATCAACAAAAAATATCCGCGGCAGTTCTACGCCACGAAAAACGGCAGCCTTAATCAGGCTGCCGTTTTCTCAAACGTTTTTATTCTGCGCCGAAGCGCGAATAATTAGGCGTTCTTTTTCAAGGCTGCGCCCAAAGCATCGCCGAGAGCAGAGTTGCTGGTGTCGGAAGCATATTCTTCCAGCGCCTTCTTCTCTTCTTCGATTTCCAAAGCTTTGACCGACAGGCCGAGCTTGGCGTTCTTCTTGTCTACGGAAGTAACTTTGGCTTCCAGAACATCGCCGGCATTGTAGTTTTCCGGATTCTGCTGAGCCTTGTCCTTAGACAGGTCGGCTTTTTTGATGTAAGCGGAAACGCCGTTTACTTCAACATTAACGCCTTTGTCGTCATGGTCGACAACAGTCGCTTTGACAACATCGCCTTTCTTGAAGCCTTCCAGAGCGGAGGAAACAGTGTCTTCCGTCAGCTGTTTGATACCGAGGCTGATGCGTTCTTTCTCAACGTCAACATCGATAATTTTGGCTTCAATATCCTGGCCTTTGGTGTAGTCTTTAACGGCTTCTTCACCGGATTTGTCCCAGGAAATGTCGGACAGGTGAATCATGCCGTCGATTTCGTCAGACAAACCGACAAACAAACCGAATTCGGTAATGTTTTTGATTTTGCCGTTGATGACGGATCCGACCGGATGCTCTTCAACATAGGCAGCCCAGGGGTTCGGCGTGCACTGTTTAATGCCGAGGCTGATGCGGCGTTTGTCGGCATCAACTTCCAGAACCTTAACTTCAACTTCCTGAGAAGTCGAAACAATCTTGCCCGGGTGAACGTTTTTGCGGGTCCAGCTCATTTCGGAAACGTGAACAAGGCCTTCAATACCGTCTTCGAGTTCGACAAATGCGCCGTAATCGGTAATGTTGGTAACCTTACCGGTATAGATTTCGCCGACTTTGTATTTATCGGCAACGGCCTGCCACGGATCAGACTCGAGCTGTTTCATGCCCAGAGAAATACGCTGGTTGTCTTCATTGAATTTGATAACCTGTACTTTAACCGTCTGGCCGACAGACAAAACTTCAGCCGGGTGGTTAATGCGTTTCCAGGAAATGTCGGTAACGTGCAGCAAGCCGTCAACGCCGCCCAAATCAATGAATGCGCCGTAATCGGTGATGTTTTTGACAACACCCTCGAGGATGGAGCCTTCTTTGAGGTCATTAATGAGTTCGGCGCGGGCTTCGGCTCTGGTTTCTTCCAGAACAACGCGGCGCGAAACGACGATATTGCCGCGGACTTTGTCCATTTTCAAAATCTGGAACGGCTGGATAATGCCCATCAGCGGGGTAATGTCGCGGATCGGGCGAATATCAATCTGAGAACCCGGCAGGAATGCGATGGCGCCGTTGAGGTCAACAGTGAAACCGCCTTTAACGCGGCCGAAGATAACGCCGTTGACTCTTTCGCCGGAGTTGAGGCATTTCTCAAGGTCTTGCCAGGCTTCTTCGCGGCGGGCTTTTTCGCGTGACAGAACGATGTTGCCGTCTTTGTCTTCATAACGGTCGACATAAACTTCAACCTGGTCGCCGACTTTCAATTCGGTTTTCTGGCCGAATTCGCGCAGCGGAATACGGCCTTCGGATTTGAGGCCGACGTCAACCATGGCAAAATCGGGAGTCAGTTTAATGATGGTGCCTTTAACGACCGAACCGGTAATGCCGTTGTCGCCGAACTGCTCTTTGAGCAGGTCTTCAAAATTTTCGGTCATTTCAGGGATTTTAACTTCAGTATTAATCATAAATTAGGATATTTCAAAAATTGCCTTTCTCCAAAAACAAAAAGCGGAGCGGACTTGTGCGCGGTTAAATTCTCAAAGCCAAGCGCACCCTTGAACTTTAAGAGTGTTTCTTTTATACACGCAAATATTTATTTTTCAAGAGTTTTTTGACGATTCTCGATAATTTCGCAGGCTTTGGCGATGACTTCGTCGATATTGAGGTCGGAAGTGTCAAATACAACCGCGTCAGCCGCCGGTTTCAGCGGCGCGACGGCACGTTCGGAATCCCGTTTGTCCCGCTCGTTCATGTCTGCCAGAATCTTATCATAGGTTGTGTCGATTCCTCTGGCCGCAAATTCCTTATAGCGCCGCATGGCCCGCACTTCCGGGGAGGCGGTGACAAAAAACTTGATATCGGCTTGCGGGCAGACCACGGTTCCGGTGTCGCGCCCGTCATAAATGGCACCTTCGGCCGGCGTACCGTCGGCAAAAACCGGATTATGCGAAAATTCGCGCTGCATTTGCATCAGTGCTGCTCTCACCGCCGGAATCGCCGATACGACCGAAGCGGCTTTGCCGCCGGCCGGCGAACGGAATTCAGGGTCTTTTGACAATTCAATCATTTCCGGAAAAGTCAGACGGCGGGCAAAAAGGACGGCCGCATCTTCGTCTTCCAGCGCTTTGCCGCTGCGCAGCATATTCAGCCCCACGGCGCGATAAACCATTCCGGTGTCAAAATAAGCAAGATTGTATTTGGCGGCCAGCTTGCCGGCCATGGTTCCTTTTCCTGCCGCGGCAGGACCGTCAATGGTGATAATCATCGTCAGACCCGATAAATTTAATTTGTTGTAACTAAAATTTTACTACTATGAGGCTAACATATTCCATAAACTTGAAACAAGAAACCGCAAATTGGATTTTATGCCAAGGAATTTGGAAGACACGGAAAATGAGCTGTCGCGCAAAAAACAAAATCCGCCTATATGTTGAGGCCGCTTTAAGTCCCGGCACCGTTTTTGAACTTGAACCCGATGAGTCGCATTATCTCTGCAACGTCATGCGGCTGGCCGAGGGTGACGTTCTTGGCTGCTTTAATGCCGCCGACGGGGAATATGAATGCCGCATTGCCGAAGCGCACAAAAAACATTGCCGGATAGAGGCGCTTGCCAAAATCCGTGAGGCTGTGGCCGTGCCGGACGTTTGGCTGCTGTTTGCGCCGCTGAAAAAAGACAAGACCGATTTTGTTATTGAAAAAGCCACAGAACTCGGCGTCCGCGCCATTATTCCGGTGATAACCCAGAACACTGTTGCCGGCAATATCCGCACAGAGCGCTTTGCCGCACAGGCCAAAGAAGCGGCCGAACAATGCGAACGCACGGATATTCCTCAGATTTGCGGCGCTGAAACGCTTGATAAGCTTTTGGCTGGCTGGCCGCAGGAGAGGGTCTTGTTTTTTATGGATGAAACTTTGGACGGCGCCGGTTGCCTGAAGGTTTTCAACGACTCCAAAAATAAACCCGCCGCCATTTTGGTCGGGCCGGAAGGCGGCTTTACGCCCAAAGAAAAAGCGCTGTTGGACAGTTTGCCCTTTGTCCGCGGCATTGCCCTGGGGCCGCGGATACTGCGGGCGGAAACGGCGGCTTGCGCGGCTTTGTCCGTGTGGCAGGCGGTTGCCGGAGACTGGATAAAAGGAGAATAAAATGAAAGTTTTGATAGCCGATGATCACGAGCTGTTTCTTAAAGGGCTGGAGATGATTCTCGGAGATTCTTTTCCCGAGATGCAGTTAAAGCTCGCCAAAGATTATCAGGATATTTTCAATGCCATTGACGCTGAAAAGGACTTTGACCTGATTCTCACGGATTTGGCCATGCCCGGCGCCAAGTGGCTTGACGCGATTGAAAAAATCCACGCGACCCTGCCGGACACGCCGATTATTATTCTTTCGGCAGTTTTCGATAAGGAGGTCGTGCAAAAAACCATAGAACTCGGCGCCGCCGGATATGTTCCCAAAACATCGTCCAACGCGGTGATTATAGGCGCGGTTAACCTTGTCATGTCCGGCGGTGTCTATATTCCGCCTGAGTTGCTGCTGCACGCGGCCAGCAGCGAGTTTGATTTGCTTAAGCAGATTGAAGAAAAGCCCGCTTCGGATGCCGGTGCCAAGGTCTTGTCGCCCCGGCAGATAGACGTTCTGCGGCTGATTGCCAAAGGGCAGTCCAACAAACAGATTGCCTATGAACTCGGACTGACCGAAGGCACAGTCAAACTGCATGTGACGGCAATCCTTAAATTGCTGAACGTTTACAACCGCACCGGCGCCGTTGCCGAAGCCACCAGACTGGGGATATTAAAATGACAGTTAATCCCAAACAACTGCAAACGTATCAGAAAATATTCGGCATTGAAAAAATGTTGTATTTATGGCGCGAATATCTCGAGCAGTCGGACGCAGCCTGGGCGGTTCTGGATGAACTGGACTGGAATTTGAAACGCTCAAAGTTTCATAATTGGCGTTCCAGCAGCCTGGTTTTCGGAATGGAAACCTTTGCCCGGATGTGTACCCGGATTGAGGAAAATATTCTCAAAAAACGCTTTGAACAATTGCCAAACCAGATAAAAGAGAGTAAAACCTGTTATGAAAACAGTATCTTAGAGGTAAAGCAGATAATGCAGCAGACGGAGGCCGGCCATGAGTGAAAAAAATGTTTCAAAAATACCCGCGTACAGCAGTTTTGTATACGGCGACCGTTACAACAGCTTGACCGCCAGCGAAACGCTCGATACGCGCTTTTCCGCGCGCCTGCGAACTTTCTTTCAGTATGACACGTTGGTTTCCGCAGCCCTGCGCAATATCAAAATGAATCAGAGCGTGCTGCAGCTCGGTCTGGTTTACGGCGATGAGATTGACCAGGTTGCCCAGACTGTCGGGGCTTACGGGCAGTTTGACGTTATTGACGTGAATCCGTTTCAGGTCTCGCGCAATCAGGAAAAATACGGTTCGATTTATCCCTGCCTGCATATCTTTGAACAGGATGCCGCCGGCCTGAAAATCCAAAAACAATATGACGTCGTGTTGTGTTTCCTGCTTTTGCAGGAACTGCCGGTCGTTACCAAGATGAAAGTTATTAATAACGCGCTTAACGCTGTCAAAGACGGCGGCTGCGCGATTTTTATCGATTATCACAATCCGCTTTACTGGCACCCGCTGCGTTATGTCGTCCGCATGTATAACCGTCTGCGGCATCCTTTCGCCGAAAAACTTTGGGATCGCGAAATTGACACTTTTGCCAAAAACAAAATCGACTTTGTCTGGCACAAAAGCACTTATTTCGGGCGCATGTTCCAGAAAGTGGTCGCCACTCGCAAAAACAATATTAAGGAAGTCGCTCTGACCGAGGCTCAGCAGCAGTCTTTGGAAGACTATTTTCTACCTGATTTCTAATATCCGTTCGGCAATTTGTTCCGCAGGGTCGAGTCTGCCCGCAGGCATAAATTCGAGTGCCTGTCCGTCTTCCAGCGCAATCGCATAACCGTTCTGATAAAGCGAGCGGATGAAACGGCGGTGTTTGGGAGAAAGCCAGTTTTTACCTTCAAAAATCAAAACCGGATTCCCTGAGCCGCAGGATTCGCTGGTCATTGAAACTGAATCGCCGGTAACAATGATTTTGTCCGCGCAGGCATAAAAGCCCATAATCGGATTATCTTTCTTTTCGCCCCACAGATAGGTATAAAGCGGAATGCCCTTAAGTTCCTCCATAATCAGCGCTTCGGCTTCCTGTCCGGTGCGCCGCGAAGAGGTAATCAGGATTGAGCCGCCCAGCTTTTGGTGTATGTTTTTAACGCTGCGTGCGAAATCGAGAGCGTTTTCACGGCTGAACGGGCGCCCTTTAATGGCGCCGCCGACAATAACCGATATCCACGGCCGCGGAAGGGCTGCGAAAACCGGCTGCCATTTTTCTTTGGCTTCAGCCACAGCCTTTTCATTAACCCGGTGAGGGCATCCGGCAATAAACATAAAGTTGCCGCCTCTGCACTTGCCGGCATCATGTTCGGGGACAATAATCAGGTCAATTTCTTTCAGTCCCAGATTGCCGGGATGCATGAGCTGGATAATTCTGCTTTTGCCGCCGGATTGTTTTTTTATCCACCGGGCCACCGGCGCGGTGCGGCGGCTGATGGACAGAATCAAATCCGGCCATGGCGCGCTGAGTTTGTCGCTGTTGGTTTTGTCAATGCCCAAAAGGGAACGGCCCTTAAGGCAGTTAGGAAGTTTGGCCCAGCGGTTGTATGCAATTTTTTTAATCTCGGTATTGATTTTATCATCCAGTGCCTGAATAATTCCCTTAGCCTGGCCGACGCTTCCGGTCCGGTCGTCAAAAAGCGCCCACAAAGTTTTTTTCATGTTTAATAACTTTCAAAAAGTCATAGCTAATCGATTCTAATGTTTGTAGTATATATTTTATCAATATTAAAACAACCTTTTTGTCGGAGGTTTCCCATGCGCATGGTTCTGCTTTCCCTTGTTTTGGTCATAATATCTGCTGTTCCCGCGCCGGCGCAGTATGCGGCTCAGAATGATGCCAAATACATCGCCACCCTCAAAGCCGTGGTCAACTATAAGATTGAAGATGAAGAAAACCTCAGTGCGGTGGAACAACTGCGCGAAAATCAGCGTTTTAACCGGCAGTTGCTGCGTATGCTTGACAAGCTGCAAAACACCCGGACCAAAAACTCAACCAACAGAAGGGTTTATGATATTTTGCTGCGAGCCGGAAAAGACATTTATGACGAATTGAAGTAATTAAGCATTGTTTAATAAAAAACTGCTATTCTGAAAGCATTAAAGCAGAAAGGTCAATCAATGACATACGATTTTAAAGCCGCCGCATCGCGCATGGCCGACCGCCGCCGGGAAATTATCCGCCAGAAAGACGGAAAGGAAGTCGAGGGGCTGACGCCGCTTAATGCCCGGAAGGAAGTTTCGGTTTCGGTACGCAAAATTAAAAGCCAGGAGAAATCGGAATGAAAAAAATACTCTGTCTGATGCTTTTGCTGAGTGCCTGTGCCCGAACCGAAACCTTATATTGGGAAGAGCCTGATTATAACCGCTTGGCCGGGCATATGAGCGTTGTCAGCAAATCCCCTCTCTATGTGACGTATGAATACCGCGATATCCGCGTTGACGAGGTGGCGCCGATTGCCGCTTTATATTGTCAGGAACGCGGCAACCGTCAGGCGGCGCTTTATGAAATCACCATGCATCGCAATAATGCCCGCCGGGCGACATTTGTCTGCAAGAAACCTGATGAAATTTAAGGCCGTCCAAACTTGCAAAGCCTAATCTTTCTTCCTATATAGCAATATAGAAAAAGAATTTTGCAAAAGAGTTTAATATGAACAAAAACCTGTACCATATTCTCGGAATAAACAAAGACGCAAGCGAAGCCGAAATAAAATCGGCATATCGCAAGCTGGCGCGGAAATATCACCCTGATTTAAATAAGGATAATAAGGACGCTGCCGAGAAATTTAAGGAAATTTCCTGCGCATATGATATTTTGGGCGATAAGGAAAAACGCAAAAAATATGATAACAACGAGATAGACAGCGACGGCAAGCCAACAGGATACGGCGCCGGTTTTGGTGCGGGCGGCAGCGGCGGTTATCAGCAGTACGGAACGGGCAATCCGTTCGGCGGCGGTAATTTTAACGGCGGCGATTTCGATTTTTCTTCTATTTTCGGCAATGACATATTTTCGCAGTTTACCGGCGGCAGAGGCGGCGAATTTACCGGCTTCGGCGGCGCTTCCCGGCGTCCGCGCAAAGGCGAGGATATCAATTATACCATGCGCGTGGATTTTCTGTCGGCGGCGCGCGGGGAAGAAAAAAAGGTTAACATCAACGGCAAAAACATTAATGTCAAAATCCCGGCCGGAACGCTGTCCGGCCAGACGCTTCGCCTGAAAGGGCTTGGAAATCCCAGCCCCAACGGCGGCAGCGCCGGCGACGTTCTGATTACGCTGACAGTCGACAAGCATCCGTATTTTTCACTTGAGGGCAGCAATGTGGTTATGGACTTGCCGATTACCGTCAAGGAAGCGATTTTGGGAGCCAAAGTGACGGTTCCGACAATTGACGGCAAGGTAGCGGTTAATATTCCGCCCTATGCCTCCAGCGGCGAAAAACTCCGCCTTAAAGGCAAAGGGATTAAAAACGGGGATCAGATTATAAACCTTAAAATCATTGCTCCCAAAACGGCCGATCCGGCTTTGGAAGAAGCGTTGCGTCAATTGCCTGACGAAAACATAAGGAATTTCTGATGCTGCTGGACTCCCTCAAACATTACAGCTGGTATAACGAACCGTCGAATGTCCGCTTTGTGGAAGAGGGAATGCTGGTTGAAACGATGCCGCAAACCGATTTTTGGCAGGCGGCGCATCGCGGATTCCGCAAAGATGACGGCCATTTTTTTTATACCGAAAAACTTGGTAACTTCGAAATGCTGCTCAACTGGCATTTCAGCGCGGCAGTGTCTTCGGATCAATGCGGGCTGATGGTGCGTGCCGACAGCCGCAATTGGGCCAAAATCGGATTTCTGAGTCCCGATATGACTGTTCCGCAAATAGGTTGTGTTGTTACGGCGGACGGCTTTTCCGACTGGTCGTCGCATGGTCTTCCTGAAGCAGGCTGCGATTATTGGTTCAGGGTTATCCGCCGCGGCGGCGATTTCTTGTTTTTTTATTCGGCCGACGGCGTTAAATATCATCAGTGCCGTCTTTTTCATCTTGAAAAAGCAGCTTCGGATGTCAAAGCGGGGGCTTATTGCTGTTCTCCGCAAAACCATCGATTTGAGTGTATCCTTCAAAATATTGAATAATTTTTGTCCCAACCGCACCCTTAATTTATTGTTGACTTGATGCGGGAAATAGCCGATAATAAGAATTGTCTAATACATTCTTATTATAAAGGCGTCGAAAAACATGAAACTGAAACTCTTACTGTGCTCCGCAGCTTTTGC
>JAHALQ010000002.1 GCA_018362935.1 Pseudomonadota bacterium
TTTCGTACTTTCCTGTCCCTTTCCGTTCTCACGCCTGGACTTGTCTGGACCGTTTTCGACGCCCGCGCCCAGACCTGTTCCCAGGCGCCTTCCTGTTCCCAGCTCGGTTACACCAAAACCGTGTCCCAATGTGCCGGTAAAAATATGATTAAGTGTCCCTTTGACACTTCTCTCGCCTATTGCGAGGACAATGTCATTATCTCCTGCGCTTCCCTGGGCTTTACCGATACGATTGCCGAATGCCCCGGCTCTTATGTCAAATGCCCGGCCGACAGTTCCAAAGGTAAATGCGATTTCGAAGCCTCGCCCGGCGATTTGAAGTATTCTCTGCGCACATCCGACCATAACGGCTGGCTCCTGTGCAACGGGCGCTCTTATTCTTCCTCGCAGTATCCCGAACTCTATTCCGCTATCAGCGGCTCCTTCGGCTCTTACCTGCCCAATTACTCCGGCTATTTCCTCAAAGCCGCCGCGACTTCCTATGCCTATTCTTTCAAGACTGCTCAACAGGCCGGTTTGCCCAATATTACGGGAAGATTTCCTCAGGGGATTAGAAACTACACACCCTCTTTCTACGGCGCTTTCTACAATTACGCTTATTACAGAAGCTATTGGGCTCCCGATACGGCAACTGACGGATTATGGCTGGGCTTTGACGCTTCCCGCTCCAACTCGATTTACGGACGCTCAAGCACGGTTACGCCGCAGAACTACTCCGCCAACGTTTTTATCTACGCCGGCAGGAAAAAATAGTGATTTTTTGATTAAACCAGAGAAGCAATCTCGGCTTGCAGCTCGGCAATGCCGAGATTCTTTTCGGAACTGGTGCACAGCACTTTATTATAGGCCGCGGCGTGTCCGGCTGCCGCTTTTTCTGTCTGAGCCAGTACTTCTTGCAAGTCTTTGGCGCTGATTTTATCAATCTTAGTCAGCACAATTTGATAGGTGACAGCCGCTTTGTCGAGCATATCCATTATTTCGCTGTCGACTTTTTTTATGCCGTGGCGTGAATCAATCAACAGGAATACCCGTTTAAGATTGACCCGTCCCTGCAAATAGGTAAAAATCAGCCGCTGCCATTGTTTGACAACGCTTTCCGGGGCTTGGGCATAGCCATAGCCCGGCAGGTCGACCAGATGCAGCTTGTCTGCCAGATTAAAGTAGTTGAGCTGCTGGGTACGTCCCGGGGTATTGGATGTTTTGGCAAGCCCTCTTTGTCCGGTTACGGCATTGATAATGCTCGATTTTCCGACGTTGGAGCGCCCGGCAAAAGCTGCTTCCGGCCATTCCGACAGCGGCAGCTGCTCAAGCTTGGCAACGCCGAGCACAAAGCTTGTCCCTTGTTTGAACAAAGCTTTGGCGGCGTTTAACTCTGCGTCGGAAAATGTCTGCGGTTCAAACCCCATTAATCAACTCCGATTTTTTTCATAATGACTTTTTGCTGGATGATTGACAATATATTGCTTAATGTCCAGTAAATCACCAGTCCCGACGCAAAATGCCCCAGCATGAACATGAAAATCAGCGGCATCAGGGCAAACATCCGCGCCTGGTCTGGGTTAGACGGTTTGGGGTTGAGCTTCTGCTGGACATACATGGTCAGCCCCATGACAATCGGCCAGATGCCGATATCCAGAAAACCCGGAACCGGAATGTGCGTCAAAACGGAAATCGTCAGCGGATCGGGCGCCGAAAGATCTTTAATCCAGCCGATAAACGGCGCGTGGCGTATTTCAATGGCAATATTCAAAACCTTGTACAATGAGAAAAAGACCGGGATTTGAATCAGCATCGGCAGGCAGCCCGAAGCCGGATTAATTTTTTCTTTGCGGTAAAGTTCCATCATTTCCTGCTGCAGCTTCATCTTGTCGCCCTTGAATTTTTCCTGCAAAGACTGAATCTTCGGCTGGACTTTTTTCATCTTTGACATGCTCTCGTAAGACTTGTTGGCGACCGGGAACATCGCCAGGCGCAGCAGCGCCGCAAACAGCAGAATGGCCCAACCCATATTGCCGATAAACTTGTACAGGAAATTCAAAATATAGAAGAACGGTTTGGTTAAAAAGTAATACCAGCCGAAGTCAACCGCGAGGTCAAACTTGTCGATATGCAGGTCTTTGGAGTATTTGTCGAGCAGCGTAATTTCTTTGGCACCGGCAAAAAAGCGGTGTTCGGTTGTGCCCACGCTGCCGTTTTCAACGGTCAGCGGCTGGCCGACAAAGTCGGTTTGATATGCGTTTTCGCCGGTTTTGGAAAATTTGACATTGCTTTTCTGGTTATTGTCCAAAATCAAAGCTGAAAACCAGTAATGGTCGGAAAAGCCGGCCCAGCCGCCGTTGCTTTTGAATTCTTCTTTTTTGTCGTCTTTAAGGGAAGAATACTTGATTTCCTTCAAGGTCGAGTCCAAAACGCCGCTCATGCCCTCATGCACCACGCGGGTGGTGTTTTCGCCTTCAATATGCGTCTTGTTAATCAGGCCGTAGGGATAAAGGCTGATTTTGCGGCCGGTATTGTTTTCGACAGACTGGTCGATTTTGAACATATAATTGTCATCAACACTGATTTTGCGTATAAATTTTAAGCCTTGCCCGTTGTCCCATTCCAAAACGACCGGGGTCTGCGGCGTCAGTTTGCTGCCTTTGACTCGCCACAAAGTTTCGCTGTCAGGCAGGCGCAATTTGTTTTCGGCATCGATAAAGCCGAATTCGGCATAATAGGGCGCTTTGCTTTGCGCCGGAGACAGCAGTTCCACATCGCCGCTGTCGGCCTCCATGGTTTCTTTGTATTTGTCCAGATACAACTCGTCAAATCTCGCGCCCTTAACTCGGATTGAACCTCGGACGGCACTATTGTCAATATCGACGCGTTTGTCGGCTTTCAGGATGGTTTCAATATCAGGCGCAGAAGCTGTTTTGTCTGCAACGGCAATCGGCTGAGCAGTCTCTGCCTTAACCTCGACTTTTGCCGGTTCGCCGGATGCTTCCGGAACAGCCTGTTTTTTGGGAAACAGCCAGTTGGTGGCAAAAATGACGGCCATAGACAATAAAATAGCGGCATACAGCCCCTTCATATCTTCTTTCATCTAATGCAAACTCCTGATATAAAATACATCGCTTTGTTATATTTATTATAAATTTCAGGGCAAAGCAAGCCCTTATGCCGATTTATTATTAGGGGAATCCTTAGGCGGAACCGGGTCGTCCCCCTGGCCGCCCCACGGGTGGCAGCGCAAAATGCGGCGGATGCCGAGGTACGAGCCTTTGACAACGCCGTGAATCAGCAGCGCCTGGATAAAATATTCCGAGCAGCTCGGGCGGTAGCGGCAGACATGCGGCAGAAAAGGGGATATCGCTTTTTGATAAAACCTAATCAGCCAGATCATGAGCTGTTTCATGCTTCTTCTCTTTGGGGTTGGACAGCAGTTGGTTGATGTTGCGAATGGCTTTTTCCATATCGGCTTTGAGTCGTTTAAAGTCAACGTCGGCGGTATTGTAACGGCCGATTAAAACATAGTCGGTTTTTCCGCGCCCGTATTGCGCAAAAAGCGCGGCGGCCGCGGCGCGCAAGCGCCGTTTGGTACGGTTGCGCAGATGCGCCTTGCCGATTTTCTTGGTAACGGTATAGCCCAGATAACAGCTTTCCTGATTAAGGATTTTGCCTTCTCTGGATAAACTTTGAGCCGCCTGAAGGATTAAGGAAGGCATAACCACCTTTAATCCTTTGGCGACTCTGACGAATTCTTTTCTTTTTTTTAAGATAAGAACTTTCATGAGCTTAGGCAGAAAGTCTCTTGCGACCTCTTGCGCGGCGAGCAGCCAGAACTTTGCGGCCGCCGGCGGTAGCCATGCGGGTGCGGAAGCCGTGACGGCGGGCTCTTACCAGTTTGCTGGGTTGGTATGTACGTTTCATTTTATTTCTCCGGTTGGCCAGGCTTATGCCTGATTATTATTAATTAAAGTCCCCGTCTGAGGACTCTCGGACATCATGCTTATAAAGTCAAAAACCGCCTGTGTCAAGCCTTAATTCAATAGCTTAAGCCTTTTCCGCCGCGCAGAATATTTTCGATTTCGGATGTGTAAGCGCCGTTTTCCGCGTGTACGGCCAGCGGGCGGCAGATACGCAGCGGCGTCTTTGAGTCTTTGCGTGCCGTGACGATAACGCGCTTGGCATCTTGCCCTTCTTTTGAACACAGCGGGATTACGCTGACGGCGCCGAGCCGTCCGTGAATATGGTACAAAATTTCTTCCAGGGCGGCCGCCCGGTTAATCATATAAAAATATCCCTGCGGCCGTATCATCTTGATGCAGAATTTAATCCATTCGCCCAAATTCGGCACGGTTGAAAAATTATGCGCGGCGGCTTTGCTGCCCTGCGGCGAGGGCAAATCTTTCTCGGCATAGGGCGGATTGCTGATGACATGCGCAAACGAGCAAAACGGCAGCGGGCAGTCTTTTATGTCGGCATTGATAAACTTGACAAAGTCAAACCCGTTTTCCGCCGCGCTCATGTTTGCCAGCTCGGCAAGCCGCGGCTGAATTTCAAGCCCGCATACGGATATGCCCTTGTCTTTAAGTCTTTGCGCCAGACACAGGGACACCGCCCCGGTGCCGGAGCCGACATCGAGAATATTGTCATTCTGCTTGACATCCAAGACCGCCGATGCTAACAAAACTGCATCGCTTGAAGCATGGTAGCCGTCATCCGGCTGATAAATTTTAACCTTGCGGTCAAGCAGGTGGTTTTCGCTGTAATCATTCATAAGCCGCTCCTCAATTCGGCTTTATTATAATGAAGTCAGCCTGAAAATCCAGTCCTAATTCACGGAGTATGGCATGAACCTGACAGATATCTTTTTGTTGGCGCTGGCATTGGCGGTTGACGCTTTTGCCGTTTCTTTTTCCTATGGGCTGATTATCCGCCAAAACCGTCGCGCTGCGGCTCTGAAACTGGCTTCCGCCGTCGGGCTGGGGCAGTTTATCATGCCGCTGCTCGGCTGGTATGGCGCCCGCAGCGTTTATAGCCTGATAGAGCAGATTGACCATTGGATAGCCTTTTTCGTCTTTTTGACGCTTGGCCTGAAAGTGATTGTCGATTCTCTCAAAAACTGCGATTGTCAGGAAAAACTCAATAAATCGCTTTCTCTGAAAATTTTGTTTATGATAGGCGTTGGCACTTCCATAGACGCTTTTGTCAGCGGCTCAATGCTCTATTTTGTCAAAGCGCCGGTCTGCTCGTCCGCTGTTATCATCGGTCTGACCGCTTTTGTCTGTTCATTGGTCGGTTTTAACTTGTGCCGTGTTTTTAAAAAGCTGAAAACTTGTTATTTGGAGCAGGCCGCCGGCATCATCCTGATTTTGCTCGGCTGTAAGATTCTTTATGAGCACCTGAACTAGCGTTCCTGCCACACCACCGTTGCTTTGGCCAGCTCGCGGTTATTGTTGCCGTCATAAGTGTTGATGCTGTGTGTCGTCGTCAAGTCGTCAAACTGGGTGTTGACCATAATTTTCTCGCCGAGATAGCCTTCTTTCTTAAAAGCGATTTCAATATAATGCGGCGTGTGCTTGAGCCTGAAACCGGAATCAACCGATTCGCATGCCCACAAAGCGTAAACCGCATTGTTGACATGGCGGTTGAGGTCGATATCGTCATAACGGACGCGGAATTTGGCTTGATAATCGACGCGTTCCAAATCTTTGATTTTGGGAAATTCGGTATTCAGGGCGCGGTTTTCAATCAATTCATAATCGGGCAGGCGGTCTTTCAAAGCGACCGGGCGGTGTTTGACAAAGTCAATCATAACCCATTGGCTGGACGCCCGGATAATGCTTTTGCCGTCGCCGCCGAAAACCTCAAAGTCGCGGGTGACGCTGACTTTCTTCTCGGCCGAAGGCCATGTCTGAATACGGATGTTTTCATCCATTTTGGGCAGACGGTCGATTTCAATCGCATAATTCGAGCCGACCCATGTGACTTTGTTCTTCAGGCAGAACCTCACGCCGAAGCCCAGCCGGGTGACGTCGGCATAGGCCATATCCTGAAAAATGTTCATCAGTGTAATAATGCGCATGCGGTTGTTACGGTCGCATTCATAGCTGCGTACGGTGTAATCCCGGGTAAACTTGGTAATTTCCATTAATTTTTCCTCAGCCGTTTTCTTGGTTGATTAATCTTATAACGGAACAAATTTAATATTTGATGAATCAAACGGCCTGGTTCTGTTTAGGTGCCCATTCGATTTCCAGGCGTGCCAGCTCGCGGTCGTCGGCGCCGCCGTATGTATAAATGCCGTGAATGGTGCGCAGGCGGTCCTGCTGCGTGACAACCCGGATTTTTTCGCCCATATGCCCTTCTTTTTTGAAAGCCACGTTTATGCGCCGCGGATTGTGATTCAGGCGGAACTCCGCATCTACTGCCTCGCACGCCCATAATATATACACGGCGTTGTTGACGTGTTTGTTGATGTCAATATCGTCAAAACGAACCCGGAATTTATAATCGTCATCGCCGTTTTCGGCTTCGGGAATTTTCGGAAAATCAGCGCTCATCGCATGTTCTTCGAGAGCCTCGTATTCCGGCAGGTTGTCTTTGAGGCTGACCGGGCGTTTGCGGGCAAAGTCAATCAGAATCCACTGGCTGCAGGCGCGGATAATGCTTTTGCCGTCTTCGCCGAACACCTCAAAATCGCGAATGGCGCCGATGCGCCGTTGTTCCGAAGGCCAGGTTTCTATCCGGATATTTTCATGCATTTGGGGCAGGCGGTCGATTTCCAGCATATAATTTGAGCCGACCCACGCCAGTCCGCGCGACAGCACATATTCGATTCCCAGTCCCATTTGATGGGCATGGTTATCGGCCATGTCCTGAAAAATGTTCATCAGGGTCAGAATGCGCAGGTTGTTGTTGCGGTCGCATTCATAGCTGCGAATATTATATGTTCCGGCAAGTTTCGTGATTTTCATCGGTTTCTCCTTTTTTCTGTCGCCGCAGCAACAGCATCTTAAATTTATTTTTGCAGCGTCGCGCGCTGAATGTCCTTTTAAGAAAGCCTTCACCCGATGTCGGTTTTTGCCAGACTTCGCTGAAAGTCGCGCCGCCGCTGCCATAACTGACGACCAGCCAGGTTGCCGGCGCTTCGTCGGCAAGAATGCATTTTCCGGCTTCCAGACGGTAGGTCTGATTATTTTTGGGCGTTGTTTCAATCAGGTTTAATCCCAGATACTGCATCAGGCCGCGGCTGCTTTCGGCAATATAGCACGGGCAGTGCGTGGGGATAAACACGGGTTTTTCCAGCAGGCTGTTGAGATACTCGAAATCGCCGGCAAAACCGTGCCCGTATCCTTGCAGTTCGGGATAATCCTCAACCGTGACAAACTTGATGTTGCGGGAATTAAACTGTCCTTTGAGCGGGTTAAAGAATGTCCGCGCCGTAATAATGCCGATGCTGTTGTCCGCACAGTCGCCGAAAGAATTGCCGATGTCGTTATAATCGCCGATAACGACAAAAGATTTGCCGAGTTTTTGGATGTCCCGCGGTTTGCCCGTAAAAATTTTAATTCTTCCTTTGGCAGCCTTGGCGAAAGAAATGCCGTATTTTTTGATTAAATCGAGGTATCCGTAAAAATTATCGCTGCCGTAAAAGACCACGTTTTTGCGCAGTTTCAAAGCGGCCAGAAATGCCGTCAGATACATTTCGGGATGCGTCGGATAAACCGGAATAAAAATTTTGTCTTTATGCTGTTTTTTGATGATTTGAACAATTTTCTTAAAAGTGTCGACCTCCCGGATAGCAAAACCGTCTTCGGTAATTCCGCAAAAATCGGCCACCACATGCGTAATTTGCGGTGCCAGCCGGCGGATGGTCTTGACATTCGTCGGTTTGCGAAAATAGGTGCTGTTGTCGATTTTCATGTCGCCGGTATGATAGACTGTTGCGAAACGGCTTTTGATAATAAATCCAAAACTGTCAAAACAGGTATGCGACGCGGCGATGACCTCAATTTCCAGCGAGCCGATTTTGATTTTGTCACCGTCCCGGATGCAGTGGAAATCCGGCCGCCGGTATTTGGGAACGTCAAACCCGGCATACAGGTCTTCCAAAATCATTTTGGTATATTTTCCGCCGTAAAGCGGCGGCATCAGGTATCCGGCCTTGAGGTAATGGACGATTCCGTTGAGGTGATCGGGGTGGGAATGGGTCAAAAAAACGGCCCCCGGATTAAGAAACGGCGTTTTGAGCAAATCCCGGATATCCGGGACGGCTGCTGCCGAATTCTTAATGCCGAGAGCCTGATGATTGTCAAATTTGCCTAAATCGACAATAATCGTGGTAGCCGACAATCCTGACTTTTTCGATACGATATCTGTATACTGGTAGCAGTGGCCGCTGATCTGATCAATATTGTTTCCCCCGACGGGACGCCAGTAAAAGCCGGTTTCTGCAAAACAGTTTGTCATAATATCCTATTCGGTTATCTGCGGGCCTCCTGCCAAGCAGCTAATTTAGCTTCGCGCCAAGCATTGGCCTTATTTGCGGTTTTAATTCTGTCAATGCTCTTATTCTTAGCGATAACGCGGCTCTTTTCAAGTTTTTTTGTTTCGCTTTGCCCAGCTTTTGCAAACAACGGAGCGCCTTTGGCATTGTGTGCCTGGCGGATTGTTTCGTAAACTGAAGCCAGCTTGTTCTTATACCTTCTGGCCTTAAACGGAACGCTCGAATGATAGGCCATTGCCGCCTTAATCCAGTCGCCTTTTTTATTCTCGTAAAGTTTTTTCAAAAACTTGGCGCCGTATTCGACATTTTTTTGCGGATCCAGAGCGTCCTCAACACTGGCAAACGCTTTTCCGTGGTAAGCGAGGTTAATCTGCATGCATCCGACGTCAATGCTCTTAACACCTTTGGCCTGAAGTCTTTTGACTTCGCGTACTGCTTCGGCCTTTGTCGCAAAGAAGCGGCCTTTTCCCTGAGCGTTAATTGTCCAGGGCCAAGCCATGCTCTGCTGTCTTTGCTCGTTCCAGCGTCCGGTTTCGACTTTGGAAATGGTGGTTAATAGGTGTTCTTTGATTTGATATTCTTTTTCAAATTTTTGTGTTGCGTCCATACAAACCAGAGCATCATCTCTAAATTCAGTGTAAGCCCGAGCTTGTACTGGCTGAATAAACATCAGCAATATTAACAAAAACATTAAATATTTTGATACGAAAAGTCGCATCCCTCTGCTCCCTTAAACCAGCCACAAGTATCCCTCATGCAACTAATATGCCAATTTCAACTTGCTTAACGGCAAAACAAAAAATAAAAATAGTTTAAGGTTGGTTTACCAAATTCTGCGGAGCGTTATGGCTCCCAGAAGCAAGACTGTCCATGTAAATATTCACGGAACAGCCGCAAAACAAGAGCGGTTTATAACATATTTATTTTTTAAAATCCAGCAAAAAATTGCCAAGTGCTAATATGGCGCCGCATATGTCGTCGCTAACCTTTTGAAAAGACGGCTTTTTGTCGTAAGTTTTTTCATCCATATAAAGGGCGCGGTTAACCTCGATTTGCAAGGTATAGATATTTTTGCGCGGCTGGCAGTAGTTAAAGGCGATATAAGCTCCGGCATAAGGGCGGTTGAACTCGACGCGGTAATTTCTGGCTTCCAGTGCACGGCTCAAAAATTCCGACATCTGCGTCGGGCAGCTTTCGTCAAAGAGGGTACACAGGCAGAAATCAAGCGCTTTCTCGTCGTTCATGATGTTGCAGATCATCGACGGCATGGAGTGGCAGTCAATCAGCAGGCAGAAGCCGAACTTGCGTACGCATTTGTCCACCAGCTGTTTCAGGCGTTTATGATAAGGCTCATAAACGTTTTTGATTCGCTCCATAGCCTCATTATAAGACAGTTTGCCTTCATAAATGTTTTTGTTTGGATAGACGATGCGGTGCAGCACGCCCAATCCCACGCGGCAGCGGCGGCTTCCCGCATTGCCGAGGCTTTGCGGCGCGTCAAAAAACATGGTTTCGTCCAGCTCGATTTTGTCGCGGTTAACGTCAATAAACGTTCTCGGGATATTCATGCTGAGCAGGGGTATGCCGGCATCGGATGCTTTTTTGACCATTTCTGTCATGTAGCAGTCTTCCGAAGTCCGGAGTTCGTCGACCGTCAGTGCGGCGTTTTGCAAGAATTCAGGCGGAAACAGGGCGCCGCTGTGCGGTGAAGACAAAACGACCGGAAACGCCATATCTTTGGTATTGTATTCGTCAAAGATACGCAGTTTTTTGTAATCGACGCGAAAATCTAATTTTTTATCATTCACCGTAATTTCTCCACAACAGTAGAAAAATTATAGCATTAAAAACTTAAATAATCGCTAATTTGCCGATTTTTTATGCAGCAGCCAATATTGCAGGAAGATAAAAGCGGCAATCAGAGGCAGAAAAGTTTCAGAAGTCTCTTCAACAATGTTAAAGTTCATCCGCAGCTGTTCCGGCAGAGCAACGCCGGAGCTATGCTTGTAGTTGGAGGGAAAACGGTCAAAAAACTTTCCGATAATGCCGATGGTACAGAGTGTTGCAATCGACCAGGTTGTCGGATTCATCTTAAAAAAAGACTCAATCAGATGTTTGGTATATTTAATTCCCAGAAAAACAATCAGTCCGAAGAAAAGCAGCAAAAAAGCGCCGGCAACGATTTTCTCGCTGAGCGGATTATTGGGGTTAAGGAAAAAGCGCGATTTAAACGCGGTGGTGTCATGGCTGGTCAGCCAGTGCTGGATTCCCATTTCGCGCAAAAAGGCAGCGATGCCGAGACAGACAAAAACGGCAAAGTCGATTCGCGAGCCGCGGTTGTGCATAAAAGCGCGGGCGTAGAAAATATAGGCCAGCAGCAGCGGGATATAAGCCAGATTCGTGATAATTTCCAGCGGGCCGCTGTCTTTGTTGAGCAGGCCGGCAAGGTTGTCATATTCGAAAATAAAGATACAGCACATCCACAATAACCAGACGAGCGAAAAGAAAACGGGAGTAAACAGGGGAGAAGTCAGATATTTTTTCATGTGAAAGTTCAATCGGTTAGCAGTTGTTGTTACAGTGCAAAACAGAATTTGTGCAATGATTTTAAGTTAGTCGTAAAATAAGATGTAAAAAAATGCTTGTCAAACTAAAATTATTCGTATAAATAAGATTTCCATAACGGGTGTGTAGCTCAGGTGGTTGAGAAAAGCTACGTTGACATCGTAGAGGCTCGAGGAGCAAAACAACCGTTGCTCCGGTTGTTTTGGCCGCAAGAGATGAAGTTTTATTAGCGTTGAGAGCCGTTGTAAGGCGGCGAATCAAGGCTTAGAAAACGAGTGACCGAAGCGAGTTAGCGATAGCGCGGAAGCGCAGAGCTTAGGAGCAAGAGCAAGTTCGCTTGCGACATTGAACAGATTTATTATTATGGGTGTGTAGCTCAGGTGGTTAGAGCGCTACGTTGACATCGTAGAGGTCGCAAGTTCGAGTCTTGCCACTCCCACCATAACAAAACCCCTCCCACGCGGAGGGGTTTTGTTATGGTGAAGGTCGTGGCGGCTCGAACTTGCGAAGAAGCAAGTCGACCGCGAGGAGCAGGCAAGACGGAGTATTGCCGCAATTGCGACGATGCGGCGGCCGAGCACTGTATACAGGCGCAGGCCAGTCTTGCCGGCGTAAGCCTTTAATTTTCATTTCCTCCTTCGTGGAGGGGTTTTGTTATGGTAAAGGTCGTGGCGGCTCGAACTTGCGAAGAAGCAAGTCGACCGCGAGGAGCAGGCCGAATAAAAATTGCAGGAATTTTAGAGGCGGCACCGAAAATAAAACCTTTACAGCCCTTGTGTTCTATTCTATTATCAAGACCGTAATTAATTATAAAAGAAAAGCCTATGGAAAATAATTCTGAAAAATATCCCAGAGGGATTGAGGTGGCCGTTGGCCCGTTTATTTTAAACGATAAAAATGAATTGTTATTGTTTACCTCTCCTAAATGGAAAAACGAGTGGATAGTGCCGGGCGGACATGTTGACCCCGGGGAAACTTTGGAAGACGCCGTTATCAGGGAGACAAAAGAAGAAATCGGCGTAGATATTGAGGTCATCGAACAATTTAATATCAGCCAGAGTTTTGTTTCGCCCCCTGAATTTAAAAGAAATGCTCATTTTTTGTTTATAGATTTTGTCGCCAGATTAAAAAGTGATAAGTTTGTTTTCAACGATGAAATTTCCGATTATAAATGGTGGCCGCTGGAAGATGTAATTGCTTCTGATAATGTTAAGCAGACCTGCCGGAATGCCGCCAAGAAATTAAAAATCTGGCTGTCCTCTCGGAAATAGGCTGTTATCAAAAACAAAAAATCCCCCTCTTCTGATGAACAGAACAGGGGGATAAAACTTTACGAAAAAAGTTTATTCAAACCAGGATTCTTGAGCAGCGGCCTCGGCAAACATTTTGTCCGCAAAGTCGGCGAGTTCATCAGTCATTTCCGCAGCCCATGAATCGCGAAGTTCGACTTCGTCGATGAGCGTCGTCGGAAGCTCGTTATTGAGAGTAACTTCGGGACCGGGATAGCCGCGGGGGCCGTCGTAAAACTTGCCGGCAACGACAAGTTTTCCGTTTTCCAACTTCAAAAACGCAACAGCGTTTCTGGCAATGGCTTTTTTAGCGATGTAAATCGTTTTCATGTTTTTTGAGATTATAAGTTAATAAAAATAGATAACAATACAAATTTTATATCATAAATAAAAGGCGTTTTCAAATATTTTTGTCTATTTTTTGTATGCTGCCGCTATAAACCGGATTCTTCGCATTTTTATTCTTCTTTACTCGGGTCGGCAAAAATGTTATAAAAACACATTATTTTAATTTTGCAAAGGTTGCCGCCATGATTGACCTGCATACCCATTCCACCTGTTCGGACGGCTCGGATACGCCGTCACAAATCATCGCAAAAGCCGCGCAGCTTGGCCTGAAAGCGGTTGCCCTGACGGATCATGACGTTGTCGACGGCCTTGCCGAATTTCAATCCGCCGCCAAAGCTTATCCGGATTTGATTGCCCTGAACGGCGTGGAACTCGCGGTGTCTTGGCCCGATGCCGATGTTGAGATTCTCGCTCTGAATATTACCCACGCGGCGCCCTTTGCCGAGCGCCAGCAGCTGTTGCTGCAAAAGCGCAATGAGGCGAATTTTGAACGCGTCCGCCTGTTGCAAAAAATCGGTTTTGATATCACGATGGAAGAATTGTCGCGGGATCAGAACGGGCAGCCGCGCAAAGTTGTCGGCCGTCCGCATTTCGCCGAACTGATGTTAAAAAAAGGATATGTTTCCAGTTTTCAGGAGGCTTTCCGCAAATATATGCTGGAAGGCTGCCCCGCTTATGTGCCGCGGCAAAATCCGCCGCTTCGCGAAACGGTCGAGTTTATCCGCGCGAACGGAGCTTTTGCTTCTCTGGCGCATCCCGTTCATACCAAAATGGATAATGACAAGCTCGCCGTGTTTTTGAAAAAAATCAAAGGATACGGTTTATCAGGCGTCGAGTGCTATCATTCCGACCACTCGCCGGAGCAGATTTGCAGTTATTTGGAAATGGCCCGCAAAATCGGTCTGTATCCGACCGGCGGCTCAGATTACCACGGTTTAGTGCATCCCGATACCCAGCTCGGTATCGGCAAAGGCGGATTGCAGGTTCCCGACAGCATCCTCGATCCGATTCTAAATGGCGCCCGATGCATGCCGGCTCGCCGGATGAAGCAGGAACGATGATTTCAGACCCAGCCGGTCTTGACAATATCTCTGCCGAATTTGGCTTCAAGCGCGTCCAGCGCCCGGCTTAAGGGGCTGTCATGGCAGGGCGGCGTTTCTGCAAACAGCGACGGCTGTTGGTCATAGCTCAATTCCTCTAAGGCGATTCCCGTGCTGCGGTAAGTAACCCCCGGCTGATAAAGCCTGTCCAGCAGCGCCAGTCCGGCGGCGGCAATTTCGGATTCCGAATTGGTATAAAACGGCAGTTTTTGTTTGATAAAAACGACGCGGAATTCTTTTGTCCGCAGCATGACTCCGGCGGTTCCGCAAAAGCCGTTCCAGCGTCGCAGCCGGCGGCAGGCGTAGTGAATATGACTAAGCAGCGCCGCGCGTAAAATGCTTTTGTCCTGCGTAAAGCATCCGAGGACAGACGTGTCCTGAATTGATTTCGGTGCCTGCGGGCGGCTGTCCACAGGCGATGTGCAGATGCCGAGCAGTTCATGCTTGAGGTTAAGTCCGTTAATCCCGAAAACCTTGCGAATAAAAGCATTGTCCTGCCGTACAAAATCGTTGATGGTGAAAATTCCCAGAAAACGCAGATGCCGGTTATGCCGCCGCCCGATTCCGCAGACTTCCTCAATCGGCAGGCTGCCGATTTTATCTTGGATATGGTCTGGCGGAATAACAAAAATGCCGCCGTTTTTCTTGGCCTTGTCACTGGCCAGCTTTGCCAGCGTTTTGGTCGTTGACAAGCCGATAGAAACCGGAATGCCGGCCTGTTCCCAGACAGCCCGGCGGATGTCACGGATAATTTCGGGGTATCCTTTTTGATAAACCCGTTGCAGGCTGGTCAAATCCATATAGGCCTCGTCGACCGAAACCTTTTCGACATCGGGGCTGAAGCTCTGCAAAACAGCCATGACCTGCGCTGATATTTCGCCGTAGCGGTCATGCCGCGCCGACAAAAAAATGCCCTCGATTCCCCGTTCGCGCACCTTAAACAGAGGCTCGCCCATTTTGATACCGAGCTGTTTGGCCTCCTGAGAGCGCGAAACAATAATCCCGCGTTGTCCCGCCCCGGTCATGACGCAGACCGGCTGCCCGCGCAAAGACGGATTGTCGGCCCTTTCGCATGATACGAAAAAGGCGTCGCAGTCAACCAGACAGATAATGCGTTGCTTCGTCATTTTCATACCCCGTTTTTGTTCTTGTTTTGTTCGATAATAGCGCGTATGGAAACAGAGTCAATAATACCAAAGGGATAGGTTGTAATTTGCCTCTTGCCAAGATTCGCAAAAACAGCTAATATCGGCGGCAGTTACGCAAAACGGGAATACAAAATGAAAATAGGAGTTTTTGATTCCGGGCTGGGCGGGCTGGTGATTACCAAAGCCTTTATCCGCGCCATGCCGGAATACGATTATGTGTATTACGGGGATACCGCCAATCTGCCCTACGGCGAAAAAGATTCGGCGCAGATTCTGTCTTATACGCTTGAAGCCATAAAATATCTCATTGCCCAAAACTGCGGCATCATTATTATTGCCTGCAATACGGCGACATCCATCGCCCTGCGTTATATTCAGCAAAAATTTATTCCGTCATATGCGCCGGATATCAAAGTGCTGGGCGTGGTCATTCCGACGGTGGAAGAAGCTTTGTTGGACAATGCGTCGAAAGTCGGCGTTGTCGCGACCAAAGCGACGGCTGCTTCGCAGCTTTATACGGCGGAGCTTCATAAGATTAAGCCTGAGTTGGAAGTTAAGGAAGTTGCCGCGCCGGAACTTGTCCCCGCGATTGAAAATAATGATTTTGAAACGGCCGCCGCAGCGGTCAGAAAATATGCCGGAGAATTTGTCGGCATGGATTCTCTGATTTTGGGCTGCACGCATTATCCGCTGCTCAAGGCATATTTTCGCGAGGCTCTGCCCGAAGTCCGCGTCATCTCTCAGGACGAGTTGATGGGCGCTAAACTGAAAGACTATCTGAACCGTCATATTGAAATTGACATTTGCCTCAGCCGCAATCATGAATACAAATTTTTAGTCAGCTCGCTGAATGAACATTACCGCAGCGTTGCGCAGAAAATGTTTTCCGATATTCCGGTCAGCCAAGTGGAGAAATAAAGATGAAAGTTGAATTACGTCCCATAACAACTTCCGAAAATGAAGAAGTTTATCAGATGTTTCAGGAGATTCCCGCCGAAGAAGACGGGTTTGAAAACCCCGCGCATGGGTTGAACCGCGAGGAATTCGCGGCGTTTTGTCAGAAGGAAGTCGATTACAGTGTCGGCAAAAATCTGGCCGAGGGTCATGTTCCGGCAACATATTATCTTTTGTTTATTGACGGCAAGCCGGTCGGGCTGATAAAACTGCGCCATTTTCTCAATGATTTTTTGCGTCAGCGCGGCGGCAATATCGGCTACGGCATCCGCCCGTCCTGCCGCGGCAACAAGTGGGGAAACCTGATTCTTTCCGAGGTGTTGAAATTTGCCAAGGCCAAAGGGATTGACAAGGCGCTGCTGACCATCCGCGATTATAATGTCCGTTCGCGCAAGGTCTGCGAAAACAACGGCGGCGTGCTTGAGAAAATCGAACCCGGCGAAACTTACGGCGAATGTTTTTATTGGATAGATTTGGCGGATGCGTAAGGATTTTTATATATTTCGCCATGGCCAGACCGATTATAACAAAGAGCGCCGCTGGCAGGGCTGCGGGATAGATGCCGACCTCAATGAAGAAGGCGTCGCACAGGCCGAGCGTCTTGCGCAGAGGCTGGAGCACTGCGGGCTGGAACATATTTATTCGAGCAATTTGCAGCGCGCGCTGCACACGGCGCAGATAATCGCCGCGCGCCTGCATGTCGCTGTTGAAATCGTCCCGGAATTGCGCGAGGGCTGTTTTGGCGAAGCCGAAGGCATGCTCAAGAGCGATATTGCCGTCAGGTATGCCGATATTTATAAAGACTGGTATAATCAGGTTGACGACATGGATGTCCGTTTTCCCGGCGGCGAGAGCAAGGCCGAAATGCAGCAGCGGATGTTTGCCGCGCTGGAGAGCCTGTCGGAAAAGCCGTACCGCACAATAGGCATTGCTTCGCACGGAAGTTCGATTCGCTATCTGTTGTATAAATTCGGCCTGCCGCCGCACCGTATGGAAAACGCCGCGCTGTTTCATCTTGTATACGAAGACGGCAATTGGCGCTTAAGCGAATAATTTAAT
Source organism: Pseudomonadota bacterium (assembly GCA_018362935.1). Taxonomy (GTDB): domain Bacteria; phylum Pseudomonadota; class Alphaproteobacteria; order RF32; family CAG-239; genus CAZU01. The sequence continues at coordinate 16,955 of JAHALQ010000002.1, forward strand.
TGCAAATTAACCTATCTTAAATATACTGGCTTTGCTTGCGGCGTGTTGCCGCAGCGGAGTGTAGTAGCTCCTTTTGTGAAATGAACAACTCCTTGAATGGGGAGCCGGGGATATAAGTGTGTCCGCACGTCGAATAACCCGGACTGTTCACGAACAGCTACTAACTCCCCGCCTTAATTTTTGTTAAGGCGGTTTCTTTCTAACCAAAGAATTAAGGAGTTAAATAATGAGATTAAAAGCACATCATATTTTAAGAGAGCGTCTGGCGCCTTTGCTGGTTGAAGAGCGCCTGAAACGAAATTTGCAGCCGGCGCAGATTGCATTGGTCTGCGACTTGTCGCTCGACACCATCAACCAGATTGAAGTTGGCGGCGCCATGTCTTTCAAAAAATACCTTCGGCTGCTGCGGTATTATAATAAAAAGATAAAACTCGAATTGGTTGATTATGACACGCCGGTACAAACCATGCGTCCAGCCTGAGAAAGGTCATGTCTCCGGGACGAAACATGTTTCGTCCCGGTCAGGGCATCTTCTTTGTTTTTCTAAGGAATGACATCTTAACAGAAGTCCCTTTTAAACAAGGGGCTGTTTTTAATCTATAATTTCGTCTGGGTAAATGCCGTAAAGATTTTGGCGCGATACCCAGCCTTCGACATTGCCGAACTTGAGCAGGCAGAAATTATTTTTCGGCGGGCATTTCTTGATTTCGCCGACAACTTCGTCTTCAACTTTGGCAACAACACGGGATTGATAGTCGTCTTTTGCGTAAACGTTATTCTCGCCGGGCGTGATAACTTTGGCCGTCCGTCTGCCGTTGAGCGTAATTTTATGCACCCAGCTTTCGGAACCTTGCCAGTCTTTAATCTTGCGCCATAATTCAAATTCGGCAATCACTTCTACCGGCGCGCCCTTTTGCAGATAAACCCATTCTATCGGATAACGCGAACCCGGGCCGGAGCGGGCATTGGTACGATCCGAATGCAGTGAAACAAAACGCGGAACAGCCAGGCCGGTTTCGCCGTTGTAGCTTTCTTCCTGCGCATGGGCAGCGCCGCAGACAAGAGCCAGACTCGTCAGTACTGCAAATGTGGTTCTCATTTTATTCCCCTTTAAATTTTTTCTTCTTTTATTTATGAGATATTATGACTAAATTAGGTGAATAAATTGTAAAAATATAAGCAGAAAAGGATTTTTTCATGAACATTATCGAAACCGCCCAGAATCTGATTAAATTCCGTACCGAAACCGGCAATTCCGACGAGATTAAAAAGTGCATGACTTATATGAAAAATCTGTCTGCCCTGCAAAATGCGCGAATCGATATTTTCCAGAAAGACAAGCTGGCGCCGGTTTTCTTTGCCCGCAATACAGACAGTTTGGATTTCGACGTTTTGATTCTCGGCCATGTCGACGTTGTTCCCGCGGCGGACAAAATGTTTGCGCCGGCCATTCGTGACGGCAGAATGTACGGACGCGGCACGCTGGATATGAAGTCCTTTGCAGCTGTTGCGCTCAACTCGCTGGAGCATGTTTTGAAAAACAAACTGCCGCTCAAATTCGGCGTTATCCTGTCTTCCGATGAAGAAAAAGGTTCGCATGGTCTGGAGGCTTTTTTAGAAGCTCATCCCGAGATAAAATCCGAAATTGTGCTCGATAACGATGTCGGCGGCAATATTCTTGAAATTATTGCCAAATGCAAAAATCCGGTCTTTGTCAAAATCATGGCGCACGGTGAAGCCGTTCACGGCTCAACCCCGTGGGACGGCGTTGACGCCAACGAGATTCTCATGCAGACGCTGGCCAATGTCCGCAAATTTTATCCCTATTACTCCAAAACCGGCGTTGTTCCCGATAACAAATGGGTCGATACGGTGCATTTTGCCAAAATCTGCGGCGGCGACGTATCCAACGTTATTTCCAACTATGCCGAAGCCCTTTGTGACTTCCGCCTGACCGAAACCAGCAGTCTGGACGATTTGCGCGCCAATCTTGACAAGGCCATGCTTCCCGGAGCCGAGTATCAGATTGTTTCTTCCTCGACGCCCGTTGTTATGGATGAGAATAATCCGCATATTCTGGACTACAAACAGTTTGCCGAAGATATCCTCGGGCAGAAGCTGCATTTTGAATATATCGGCGGAGCCACGGATTCCCGTTCGTTCGCCGTCAAAGGTTCGACCGTGATTATGCATTCTGGCACCGGGGAAGGCATGCATGCCGACGGCGAATATGTCGATATTGAATCGGTCGAGAAAATCGCTGAAATTCAAACCCGCTTTCTGGATAAATTAGCGCTTGAAAAAAACTAGGCGGTAAGATATAAATCAAAGCACGCCGGCGTAGCTCATCAGGATAGAGCAACAGTTTCCTAAACTGTGGGTAGGAGGTTCGAGTCCTCTCGCTGGCGCCATTTTTTTTGCAGGCCTTTTACCGGCGAGAGGCTCGAACCTAAGGTTCGTTCTTTGGCAGGGGGCAGAATATGAAGCTGTCAAAAAAGCCCCTCGTTTGAGGGGCTTTTTTCTAATCGACATACAAAACCTGGTTATCGCCGTTAGGACTGCTGATGCAGCGCTGCGTTACATTTCCGGTTGAGCGCGAAACCACGGCAAAACACTGCCTGGTATCAGACGTAACCGTGTAATGTCCCGGCGCGGCGGATACCATGGATGAGCCGACGGCAAATCCGGCCATCCCTGAAGCCAGCGCAATCAGAGGAGCATTAAAATGGTGGTGATGCGATTTGTAAACAATCGTCGGTGCCGGGCGGTGATGTCCGCGGCCGTGATGAAACGGCCAAGCCTGCGCCGGAGCGCTTGATAACAAAGCCAGGGTTAAAACTGCCAAAAGCTTTTTCATGATTATATTCCTTAAAACGGCTGTTCTTCAGGACGAGGCGGCAGGGGACGTTCGTCGCGGCGGTGGCGGCGGCTTTCAAAGCGGGCCTTTTTCTCAGATTTAATCTTTGCCAGTTCGGATTTTTGCTCGTCGTTCAGGATTTTTTCAAATTCTTTCATGTTTTCTTGACGCGCCGCATCCATTTTTTCGCGAACCTGTTTCATCTCATCCATAAGCGGTTTGATTTTTTCACGGCCGGCTTTACGGATTTCTTCAGCCTGTTTTTTCTGTTCGTCGGTCAGCTTGAGACGGTCGGCAAGCCTGTGGTGCACACACTCCATTCTCTCATGATGCGGCGGGCGGCCGTCTAACCGCGGTTCCGGGAGCGGTTCCTGCGCCGAAGCATTGCCCATTCCGGTCAGCAATGCGGCGCTGAATATTGCAGTCAATAAAGTTTTTTTGTTCATGTCTATTCTCCTCTCAAAAAATTTAATTGTTCAGCCAAAATTTTACGTGCGGTTGATAATCTGGATTTGACCGTGCCTTCGGGAATCTTCAGACGCCCGGCAATTTCGGCATAAGGCATTTCTTCAAACTCATGCCATATAACGACTTTGCGTAAAGGCGGCGGCAGGTTGTCCACGGCTTTTAATATAATCCTTTGCCGCGTTTTGGCATCAAGGCGTTCTTCATGTCTGCCTTGGACGGCAACTTTTTCAAGCATTTCGTTGCCCCCGGCCTTGCTCTGATCTTCGCGGAAAAGACGGGATTTGAAATAATCCCGGCACAGATTGGCCGCTATCGTACCGAGCCACGCGCGGATTTTGCCTTCTTCCTGATATTTGTCGCGATTCTGCCATGCTTTCAGATAAACCTCCTGTTCCAAATCTTCATTATACGAACCGGTCAGTTTTTTGATGACGGCGCGAATCAGATTGCGATGTTCGGTTTGCTCGGGCGTCATTAAACCACCTTCAACAATCCGAACTCATCGGTCGGAAGTCCCATATCTTCAATAACCGAACCTTCGGCAGTCAGGCTTATCTGGCTGTCAAGATTATCAAGATTGTAAACATAGGGCGATGGCGTGGCAACAAACCGGCTTAACCCCCAGACACAGAGTACTGTCGCAAGCAGCGCTTTCAGCTGATTACGGCGGCGTTTGCGGCGAAAATAGAGCGGCTTGGCTTCTTGCAGCAAATCAGAAATATCTTCCATTTTTTATTCACCTGTTATTTGGCCTTTCAGTTATTATAACGGAGCATAATGCCGAAAAGTTCATTTGAACATAAAAAAAATTGCGTTTGATTAAAAATTAGTGATAAAAAACTCTTGCGAAAATTTTTTTAATAGGCTAAGTTCGGCACAGACCGATACGGATAGATGGCCGAGTGGTCGAAGGCGCACGATTGGAAATCGTGTGTACCCCCAAAGGGTACCGTGGGTTCGAATCCCACTCTATCCGCCATTTACAAAAGAAGCACCCTTGAGGTGCTTTTTTTGTAAACGATGAGGATAGTTGGGATTTGAACCCACGGGTGAGTGGGTTTGACTACCAGCGAGAGGCGTGCGGAGAACGCCGGTGAGCGCGGCGAACGAGCGCCTGTGCAACTCAAGCTTTAGCGCAGAGTAATCCCACTCTATCCGCCATTTACGACGAACCCCTCCTTTGCGGAGGGTTTTGGTGTAAATAACATCTCAGATTCTTTTGTATCAGAGAAACAGCCGGAATTTACAGTCTTTTCCATGTACGCTTTTTGTTGATTTCTTCCTTAGCACGGAAAGCCTGCTCCAAATCAATGCCGTGCATATTGGCCAGCGAGCAGACATAAATAAACACGTCGGCCAATTCTTCGGCGATATTGCCAACATGCGAGCCGCTGCCGATTGAGCCGCTTTTGCTGTTTTTGCGCACGGCAGAAATCAGCTCGCCGCATTCTTCGGCCAGCAGGCAGCATTCGTAAAATCTGTCAGTCAGGTTAAAACCGCGTTCCTGCTTCATTTGCAGAACGTATTTTTGAAAATCTCCGAGCGTCGGAGACGGTTTAAGTTCCAGAGTCATTTTTGTTTCCTCAAATATTGGTTTTTCTTATCATGCCACAAAAAATCCCAGTTTCAAAACCCTAAAAAAATCATTGTTGTTAATTTTTATTCAAAAGTTGAAATTAACTTTCCGTTAAACTAAATTATATATTATATAGATGAGAGGGGAGCCTTAGAAAACTATTGCAAACCTTCGAATTTTGTGCTAGACAATTGTTAAATTTGGACTATGGATTTCTGAAATGATAATTGATAGTAACAATAAAAAACAAAAGAGCATTCTCACAAACAAGTGCTTTTATCAGACAACGGCACGGATTATGCGTGACTTTGAAGAAAAAGGCTATGCCAATTCGGCTGACGAAACGGCAAAAGTGATTGCTGCTTATCATGACATTGTCAAAAAGAAAGCCAAAAATACCTATAATCAGGATTATAATACCGCGTTCAAACGGATTGACGGCGCCATTCAATCGCTTGCCAATCAGGTTTTTTATGACTGCGATAAAAAAAGCCTTGACTATGCTTACCATTCATTTGAAGAATTTGACCATATCGGCGCGATTGTGACCCGTCAGAGAGCCAAAAAAGGCGCTTTATAACTCAAGTCCGGCCGCTTATTTCCGTGCATTTTCCGAAAACTTTGGTTGCCAAACCCGCTTTTATGTTTTAATGATAGTTTATTGTTAAAACTAAAAAGGGACTTTTAATATGTCACGAATTTCTTTAATCGGCTGCGGCCGCTGGGGTACGTTTTTGGGCTGGTATGCCGCTAATTATAAAGGCTTTGACGTCGATATGTATGACATTCCGACCTCGCCGAACTTTATTGAGCTGCGCGATACCCGCAAAAATTCTTATTTGAGCCTCAGCGACAATATGTTTTTAACCGATAAACTGGCCGATGTTTTGAAAAACGACATTATCATCGTTTCTATCGGCTGCCAGTATTTCCGCGGTTTATGCAAGGAGCTGGGCACCTATGACCTTAAGGGCAAAACCTTTCTGCTGGCAATGAAAGGGCTGGAAGAACCCAGCGCCACAACCATGCTGGACATTATGCGGCAGGAAATCAAACAGGATATCCATATCGGCACACTCGGCGGTCCCGGCCATGTTCAGGATTATATGAAAAAAGTTCCGTCCTGCGCGGTGATTGACAGCGATGAAGAAGCAACAAAAGATTTATTGATTAAGACTTTTTCGAGCGAACTTATTCGTTTTTACTACGGTGCTGACCTCATCGGCAATCAAATCGGTGCGGCGCTTAAAAACGTCATCGGTATTGCCGCCGGTATTCTGGACGGTTTGGAGTGGTATGGCCTGAAGGGCGCCTTGATGGCGCGCGCGCCGATTGAAGTCGGACGCTTTATCAAATTTTTCGGCGGCAATCCGCAAACAGCATACGGACTGGCGCATTTGGGCGACTATGAAGCAACGTTGTTTTCCAAACACAGCCATAACCGCACTTTCGGCGAGAAATTTGCCCGCGGCGAAAACTTCGGCAAGCCGGCCGAGGGCGTGCCGACGCTCAAGGCGGTTAAGATTATCGCCGATAAAAACAATATTCCGATGCCGATATGTCAGGCATTGTACTCGGTGGTTTATGAAGGGGCTGATATCAAAAGCACCATCCGCGCCATGTTTGAACGAGACCTGAAACAGGAATTTGAAAATATCTGCTAAAAAAAGCCCCTCTTTCGAGGGGCTTTTTTTTAATATCCTGCTTTGATTTTTTCAATCAATTCCTTAACAGACGGAATTCCGTTGCGATACAGCGGGTCTGTCGCAAAACGGTAGACTTGATGTCCGGCAAACAGCAGGTTGTCGACAATGCTGCCGTTATGGCTGACATCATACAACGTTTTATGGATGCAGTAAGAACGCGGATCCGGCAGGCGGCCGCTCGTCCCTTTGGCTTGCGACCATGCCGAGAACTGGCATTGCGACAAACAGCCGACGCAGTTCTTGCGGTCTTCTTTCATCTGAATCCATTCGTCCGGCGTCAGGAATACGACGGTATCGTCCGGCGTTTCCTTGACTTCGGTAAAGCCTTTTTCCATCTGGGCTTTCGCTTTGCCGCTGTCTTCCGGTTTGATGTAGACCACTTTGGTATCGCTGATTTTCAAAATATCGGAAAATTCTTCCGTCTTCTCGTGCGAAAAGGCAATCTCGCCGTTTTTGCGCTCAATCAGGCGTTCCAGAAAAGTATTCTTAATTGCCGAGGAAAAGAATCCCGTCGGGCTGAATTTCTGGAGAATCACATCGCCCTTTTTAAGGTGAAGCATAAGCTTTTTCCAGGCGTCGCTGATGGGGCTTTCCTTCGTAATCATTGGGCGTGTACCAAACTGGAAGGCAATTTTGCCAATTTCCGGGTTATCAATATAATCCTCCCAGTCTTTAAGCGACCAGATGCCGCCGGCCAGAATAATCGGCTTTTCGGACAGGCCGAGTTCATTCATCGTCTTGCGCAGTTCGACAAGGCGCATATACGGCGTTTGCGGTTCATTCGGATTCTCGGCATTTGACAAGCCGTTGTGGCCGCCGGCCAGCCATGGGTCTTCATAAACCACGCCGCCCAAAAACTCTACAAAATTTTTATAAGCGCGTTTCCACAACACCTGAAAAGCGCGTGCCGATGAAACAATCGGATAGTAATAAGTGCTGAATCTGGAGGCAATTTCACCGAGGTTATAAGGCAGGCCTGCGCCGCAGGTCACGCCGTGAATCAAGCCTTTGGCCTGTTCCAGAACATTGGTAAGGATTTGCTGCGAGCCGGCCAGTTCCCACAGCATGTTCATGTGGATGCGGCCTTGGCCGTTTGAAACTTCATGGGCTATTTCAGCCTGAGCCAGACAGCCTTTAATAGATTGTTCGACCATTTCTTCATGACGGGATTTGCGGTCTTTTTTGAAATATCTTTCAAAAAGGACGTTTCCCTTCTCGTCATAGTAGTCGGGGCTGACACCCGAAAAAGTCCCGACGCAGTTTTCGTGAGCCCAGGCTCCCGAAGAACGTCCGTCACTGGCATTAATGCCCTTGCCGCCTTCAATCAGCGGCAAAACTTCTTTTCCGGATATCAAAATCGGATTTAGTGTTTTCACTTTGATTTCCTCTGGTACGGCCTGTATTTCGACAGGCCAGATTTTATACAACGCCTCAATATAATCAATTTATATCGCTAAATCAAGGATGTTCTTCGGAATATCGTTAACCGAAACCAAAGCGACAATCATGCAAATCAGCGCGTAGACTTGCAGCATATTGGTAATTTCCTTGTTTTGCAGCAAAGGAAAAATGCTGCCGTATTTGTGTATAAAACGGTTAATGCCCAATAAAATCAATGTGCTGGCTATTGCCTGAAGGCCAAGTCCGGCATTATTAAGAAAATCTTTTAAGGGCAGGATAATCTGATATAAAAAACCGAAAAACAGCATATAGGCGGCCAGAATTCCATAAGAAATTTTTTGCATTTTATAATCAAAAGCCTGTTTTTCTGCCTTATCTTTTTTGATTTTTTCATCCGAAAGGTCGGTTATCTCGATTCCGCGGATGGTTTCCGGCGTCTGTTTTTGTTTTTTGATATTGCGCATTTCCTGATAAAACTTGTCTTCGGTCATGCACAAACCGCAGCCTTTGCCCGTGAAATAGACATGGTTGGGATTGTTTTTGCACTGGCGCAGGCTGTGCATCAGCTTCCACAGGTGCTCCTGCCATTCGTAAGCGCTCGGGCGTTCCCCGCCTTTGGTAAAAGCGCGCTCAAACATCTCCAGCGTGGTCTTGTCAAAATATTCGTGCAGGCTGTACGGGTGCGGCGCCTGATATTTGTCCGGCCACAGGCCATAGGCGTAATGATAGGCTTCTATACGATTCTGAATTGTCAGCATCTCGTCGTCAGTCCGGCGCGGCGTACCTGAGAATGGGTGAATGCCGTTATTTAAAAGCTTAAAGATAATGACGGCCAGGGCGAACTTGTCCTGTTCTTCGCCCATTTCCTCGCACGAAAGGTTCATGCCTTCAGGATAAATATATTCCTCGGTGACAAATTCTGCCGGATAGCGCGCCCGTTCGCCCCTGATTGAAAAACCGTCGCAGTCGACCATCGCCACCAGCATGTTGGATTTGTAAACGGATACGTTGGAGGGTTTCAAATCGACGATATAATGTCCGCATTTGTGCAGCGCGGTTACCATTGATGCGACGTTATAGGCCGCAAAAATCCGGTAAGCATATTTGTCGGAAAGCCCGAGCTTCTTGCGAATGGCCTTTTGCATCAGGTGGTCGAGCGAGACCGCTTCGCTCATATTAATCAGCGGCATCATATAGCCGACACAGAAGCCTTTTTCATCCTCCAGAATAGCTTCCGGCCAGGCGATTTGGGTATACTGCACGCCGTCAGTTTCCACCGGGGCAAAATTCGGCTTGTTCAGCAGCATTGCCTCCAGTTTTTGGCGGTTGGTACGGCTTTTGTCGGTATTATGAAAAATTTTGGCAACCAGCCCGGGGCGGTCCTGGACGCTGAATATCCGGCCGGAGGCGCCGCCGCGGTTGAGCAAATCGCCCAGGGTGATTTTTCCGAAAGAGCCGTCGGCATAAACGGCATTATAAACCGGGTTTTCGTCTGTCATTGTGCCAGCCTTATCCATACTAAAGTTTTGTCATCCGAGTTAATCCGCTGTGCTTTGGGCATATTCAGCGTGTTGTTAAGCGCCCGCAGCGCTTTTTGGCGGTCTTTTTCATTGGACAGATAACTGTCTATCGGCGCGGTAAAGCCTTTTTCGATTTTCAGAAAGTCCGGACTGAATGAAAAACTGCTGACCCCGTCGCTCATCAGAAAAACGCTTTTGGCATTTTCAAAATTCAAAAAGCGCAGATTCTCCAGCCACGCCTGTTGGGTATAGAAAAAAGTTTCGCAGGAAAAACTGCCGTTTTCAGGACGAGAGGCCACAAATTCATTGTGTTTGTCATCCAGAAAGGCAATTCCCGCGCCGTCGCCGATATGAAAAAACAGACCTTTGCCTTTGTAATAAGCCATTCCGATAATAGTCGCGCTGAAATCGGCCAGCCCCTGTTCGCTTTTGGATTTGTTAAAGCGGTGGCGGCACAGTTTTCCGCGGCTGATGAGTACGGCTCTGACGACGGTGTCGCGGATTTCATCCCAAGGGGCGTTTTTCAGCAGGTCGCACAGGGTTTCGCAGACTGTTCTGGCGCCGATTTTGCCGAATTTGGCAGACCCGGCGCCGTCAGAAACCACGGCGACAAAGTTTTTGCCGCGCGCATGCTTAAAGTAATCCTGGCACGGCATATTGCTACGGCGGTGCAAAACGCCCCGCACGCTGGTCGCGACAATGCGTATATCCGGCCGGCTATTCTTCATCCCATTCGCCAGTGTCTTCAATTAAATCCGGCGCATTGGGGGCCGCGCGGGAAACGCAGGAAACGCTGCGGCTCAGCCACAGGAAAAATTCGGTAAATTTAAGTCCGGTCAGGCGTTTGGGCGTAATTGTCGAGAATTTGGCCAGCTTGTCGAGGTTGGCTCCCTGGGTGCCGACGGCATGGATAACCACTTTTTTGTTGTTTTGTGCGGCAATGCATTTTTTTGCAACGATTTCCCAGTCATAATCGGTCGGTTCGCCGTCGCTGATGAGGAATATCCACGGCCGCTTGGAGGTAATGCCGCAGCTGTCATAAAGGCATTTTTGTTCTTCAATCTTTTTAAGAGCCAGTTCCATGGCTTTGCCGAGCGGCGTCAGGCCGGAAGCTTCCATTGTCGGCGCTTCAAAGTTCATTGCGTCGACCCAGTCGGAAGATATGACCGCCTCGTCCTTGCCGAAAGCTTTGATGATCAGCAGTTGGACGCGCGAGCTGGCGTCGATGTCGTCTTTCAGCTCCTGTTCCAAAGCTTTCAGCCCGGCGTTAAGCTGTTTTATCGGTTCGCCGCGCATGGAGCCGGAACAGTCCAAAACCAGCACGCAGGGCGTGCGCTCATTGGCATTGTCGGCAAATTCAACATAGGGAATCAAATCGTTTTCAATATCGCTCACAGCCATAACAGCATCCTTTTTTGGTTATTGTTTGGGGTAAGTGTGCGGATAACCGCTGCCTTCGAAAGGTTCGGGCGCGGACATTTTGCCGCACGCGGCCAGCGCAAACGCCGACAACATCAAAAATAACAGTAAACCTTTTTTCATATACCATTCCTTTACCAGTTTATGCTATACTACATTTATAGCAGTTAAGGGTTAAGCAAAAATTAAGTTATACAGATAAAATCCATGTTCAAAAAAGTACTATTCATATTTTGTTGCCTGCTTTTCAGCTTTAATGCCGAAGCTAAAAAAGGGGTTAATATTTTCGCTTATTCGCGTCCGGCGCCGGAAACCGCGTTTTATAACCGTTATGGGCAGCGGACGGTCATCAGCGACTTTAAAGGCGAATTTGTGTTGTTGAATTTCTGGTCGCGTCATTGCGTACCCTGTATTAAGGAATTGGACGACCTCAACAGTTTTGCGCTTAAGACCAAAGACAGCGGCATCCGCGTTTTGATTATCAGCAAGGACGACGAATGGGCTTCCGCCCGCGAGCAAAAAGAATTGCTTGAAAAATACCGTGCGCCCGATTTGGATTTTTATGTTGACAATGACGGCAAACTTTCCGGTGACTTCGGCATTTTTGCATCTCCGCACACCGTTTTGATAAATAAGGCCGGCGAAGAGTTCGGGCGTATCAGCGGGTCGGTTGACTGGGATGATGAAGACATTATTGAAGAAATTTATCAGCTAAAAGTAAAATACGGTGAAGGGCAGCCGCGCAATGACCAATAAAATCTATCTGAAATGGGAAGACGTTCATTCCCATGCCAAACTTCTTGTATCCAAAATAAAAGCCTCCGGTGCGGAATATGACCGGATTGTTGCGGTCAGCCGCGGCGGGTTGATTCCCGCGGGCATACTGGCATATGAAATGGATATCCGCAATTGCGGCACGATTAACATGTCAAGTTATGACGGGACGCAAATGCGCGGCGACGATGAAATTGAAATGGCTGATGCGCCGCGGGATATTGACGCCAAAACGCTGATTGTCGACGATTTGTCCGACAGCGGCAGGACTTTCCGGATTCTCCGCAAGTTATTCCCGCAGGCTCATTATGCCGCTGTTTACAGCAAAGAAAAAGGCAAAGACGCCGTAGACCTCTTTGCCGTCGAAATGCCTGACGAATGGATTGTTTTCCCTTGGGATTTGTAATTATTCGTCACGGATTTTCATGTCTGGAAACATCCCCAGCCCCCGCGCCATGCGCGTCATCTGCGTTTCGATGGATGTCGCCAGATTAAGGCGTCCGGTCTTGATGATTCCGCGAACCTGATCCCCTTTGGTGGTGTCCGGATTGGCAAACAGGAATGAAATCTGCGGTTTCTTGACGGTCGTTCCTTCCAAAGACTGGTGGATGACTCCCAGCAGCCCGCGTGACAGCAGGTCGTAAGCCAAATCTTCGCTCATGCCGCCGGCCGAAGCATATTTAACCACCGAGGCAATAGCGTCGGTAACGTTATTGGCGTGAATCGTTGACAAGACCATATGGCCGGAAGTCGCCGCGCGCAGAACTTCGCTGGCCGTATCGGGCGTGCGGATTTCGCCGACCAGAATATAGCGCGGTTTGGAGCGCAGAGCCGATTTCAGGGATTCGCCCCATTGGCCGTTTATCGGCAGAGTTTGTTTGCAAAGCCCCAGACCGCCGGTTGATACCGGATAAATCCCGTCCAGCGGCTGTTCGGTCGGGTCTTCGATGGTATAGGCAAAGCCGCCCTCGGTCGACAGATATTCCTTCAGCAGGCTCGAAATAGAGGTTGTTTTGCCCGAGCCGGTCGGCCCAGCCCACAGAATCAGCCCCGAAGATTTGCGCAGGCTCATCAGGTATGTAACCAGTTCTTTCGGATAGCCGAGCACGTTAAACGGGGCGATTTTGGCAGGCATTTTGCGGGCGCAGTATTGAATGCCGTTTATCGTCGCCGAGCGCTCAATACGGTAAAAAACATTATGATAAGATACCGAGTAGCTTGGATTTTCGCCGTCCCAGGATTTTTCCAGCAGTTCGTAAAAGGCCTCAAAGTCTTCAGGTTCAAACGCAATCAGCGCATTGGACGTCCGCTTGTCGGGAATATATGCTTTCTTGTCCGGGGTGATATAAATATCGGAAAACTTGGTTTCGGTAATATTTGCCATTTGTGCCTCGTCTGCATGAATGATAATGTAAAATATATTAGCACCGAGATATTAATTTTTTGCAAAGAAAAAGCCCGTATCGAAAGATACGGGCTGGATTGAACTCGGGAACAAGATTAGTAATAAACCCATGTGATGGAGTTGACGGCGTTTCCGGATTTGCATTCCGTAAAGGCCTGTGACAGGGGAACCGGAAGCGCTTTTGCGGCGGCTGTCGACGAACCGTCATGGGCGGGGGCAAAAGTCGGGTCGTCAACGGCGGCTTCGCTGATATTGATGCCGACCAGGCCGTCGGAGCCCCAGTCGGTGCTGGCCAGACTGGCGCAGGTTTCTTTGCCGAGGCCGTTGAAGACAATCGCAAATTTAGTATTGGAAGTTCCGCCGGCTTTGATAAGAACCTCGCCGCCGAAGGCATTGTGCAGTGTTGCAGAGTCTCCAGTTCCCGAAACCATATCCGTCGGCGCCAGATTATATGCGACGGCGTTGGCCGGCGTCAGGCCGGTGTAAGACGGCGAAGTCGCGTAAGCGGTACGAATGTTCATCAGCAGCATTGTCAGCTGGTCTTGCGCTTTGGTCAGCTTAAATTTGGCCATGGCTTTCGAATAGCCGGAAATACCGCCGACCGACAAAACGCCGATAATCGCGAGCACGCCCAGCATCTCCACCATGGAACGCCCGCTTTGTTCACTGTTAAATACCTTTTTCATTGTCTTTCTCCCAAGTTCTATGGTTTCTATAATCCCAGCATAACAAGAATATGTAAATTAGGCAATCTTATCTTTAGTCATAAACAGGCTCGGATTTATCTGCGGCGCTATGCCTTTGGTTATACTAAAAAACCGCCTTGCGGCGGCTTTAAAGAATTAGCGGCAGAATGCCGGCAATTAATAATAAGTCCATGTAATTTCGTTGTCGGCCGTTGCGGCGGAACATCCGCTGAAAGCAGCCGGCAAAGAAATCGGAAGCTGGTCAACGGTATAAGAACCTGTTGTCAGAGCAATGCTGACCAAGCCGTCAGAACCCCAGTCGGTACTGGCGAGGCTGGCGCAGGTTTCCTTGCCGAGGCCGTCGAACTTAATGGAGAAACCGACATCGGCAACGCCGTTCAAGGCGCTTGTTGCTATCGTAACTGCACCGCCAAAAGCGTTATGTAAAGTTGAGCCGGCAATCATGTCGGAAGGTGCCAGATTATATGCGACGGCATTGGCGGCATTCAGCCCCGCATAGGACGGAGAAGTCGCATAAGCGGTACGGATATTCATCAGCAGCATCGTCAGCTGGTCTTGCGCTTTGGTCAGCTTGAATTTAGCCATCGCTTTTGAGTAACCGGAAATGCCGCCAACCGACAAAACGCCGATAATGGCAAGCACACCCAGCATCTCCACCATGGAACGCCCGCTCTGCTCGCTGTTGCTTAATCTTTTCATCGTTGTTCTCCAAAGTTCTGCATATATGATAAGAACAGAATAACATTTTATATTATTCGGACAATCTTATCTTTAGTCATAAATATTTCTTGCTTATACCTTTTACCTACTTATACAATGCAAATGTCCGTTTTGTCCATAGTTTTGTTTGTTTAATAATAGGTCCAGGTAATTGAGTTGCTGGCCGTGTCTTGTGCGCAGTTGCTAAAAGCTGTGGCAAGGGGGATCGGCAAAGCGGATACGTTATGCGATGTTGAGTTTGCCGCAATGCTGACCAAGCCGTCAGTACCCCAGTCGGTACTCGCCAGGCTGGCGCAGGTTTCCTTGCCGAGACCGGCAAATTTGATTTCAAAGTTCAAATCATTGTTGCTTGTCGACAGGGTAACCGCACCGCCGAAAGCATTGTGCAGCGTCTCGCCGGTAATCATGTCTGACGGCGCCAGATTATAGGCGATGGCATTTTTGGCATTCAGCCCCGAATAAGATGGAGAAGTCGCGTAAGCGGTACGGATGTTCATCAGCAGCATCGTCAGCTGGTCTTGCGCTTTGGTCAGCTTAAACTTGGCCATGGCTTTCGAATAGCCGGAAATACCGCCGACCGACAAAACGCCGATAATCGCGAGCACGCCCAGCATCTCCACCATGGAACGCCCTTTTTGGTCAACACAGAATAAATTTTTCATTATAAAACTCCCAAAAACTATTTTATGTACAGTTTACACGCAAGAAATTAAAAAATTATGAATAATCGCGATTCAAAACACCGGATAACAAGCTTTTTAACAATTTTCTGACAAAATTTCATATAGGAAATTCAATGTATTAGCTGTTGTGTATTTAAGTTAGACAAAATATCCTTATGTCTTATCATCATTCGCAATGCCAAATCAGCATATTAGTGCTCTTGCATATGCTTTGGACAAAATCTTTTTTTATTGGCAGGGCAAATTCTTTGTCGCTCCAGGTAAAGTAGCGCTGCTCTTTGTCGTTGCCGACGGTAATCCCGGTAATGCCGAGCCAGAATTTCTCGTCAAATTTATAACTGGCCAGTTCTTCGCATTGTTTTTTGTTGAGGTTCTTATATATAATGTCAAAACCGCGCGCGCCGGGCATCAGTACCTCGGCATCCGGGCCGCGCCCGATGAGGACTTCATTGCCGAAAAAACCGTTTAGACGTCCGTTTTGCAGCATTTCCTGCGGATAAATCTTGTTTTTGATAACGGTATCGGTGCTTAACCCCCAAAAATCCGGACGGTTTTGATAATAGCGGCGGATATTGCCGCTGAGCCGGACAAGTTCATCCGCGGCCTGCCGGGTTCCGACGTCGGCTTCGTGCAAAAACAGCCAGCTGACTAAGGCAATTACGGCAATAACCGCTGCGCCGGCCCATATTTGAAAATGGTATGTCATACTGCGCAGGATTGCCGCTGCAAGAATTTTTAGCTTTTCTGTCATCTTAACCTGCTCCCATGCCGCTGGTAATCTGGTCTTGCATTTCAAACGTGCCCATTACCGCCCAGGCGATAACCGCGCCGATGGACAGCAGCGCCACCATGTTCAGAATTCCGGCTTTTTCTTCAATCATATAAACTGATTCTTCCAGCCAGTCATTGGCCAGATTGTCCAGGGCTTCTTCAAAGTTGTCAAGCTCGGAATAAATTTTCAGGTCACCGATAATTTCCTTATCGGGAAAATCCAAATGCGTCTTGCCGAGTGCCTGGCCGAGGTTATCGCCGTTGTTGACAAAGACCAGCGTCTTGTCGATGCGTTCTTTCAGATAACGGCTTGCATCGCGGCGCAGCGCGCGCAGCGCTGTTGAAACCGGGGTTCCGCCTTTGACTAGGGCCGACAAAGCGAGCAGCCAGCTGATGCCGGTAAAGACCTTATACAAAGACCATGGCGGGATATTGTCAAAAATGGCGCGGATTTTGCCTGTCCAGATGCCGATTGTAAAATAGATAATCGCCATGGTAATCGGCAGGCTGGCAAATGCAATCATCCAGTTGTCTTTAATCCAGCCCGACAAATCGACCAGGTCGCGCGCCAGCCCGCGCCAGCGAACTCCGGGCGCCGCGTCAATCATTGGCGGCACCATATAAACGCCGATGGCGTAAATAATTAAAACCGCCATCATCAGCAGAAAACTCGGATAGGCAATGGCGCCGACAATCGGGCGAATCATTTTGGTTGAACCTTCGGTAACTTTAATCAGGTTCAGCAGCGCGCTTTCCAAGTCTGAAACGTCGCCGACCGAAAGCATCAGCCTTTCGCGGTCGGGTGCCCAGCCTTTGAGCGCGTCGGAAAAAGTTTTACCGTTGTTGAGCGCTTTTCCCCAAGCCGCAATGGCAATTGCCAGCGGTTCTCCGGGGTTTTTGCCGCCGTTGCTGGCGCCGTCGTGAAGCATGTCGAGGGCATCCATCAGCGAAAACCGGTTTTTCATCAGCGAAGCGATTTTGCGATAAAGCTTTAGGCGCACTTTGTTTGAAAATTGCATGACCAGTCGCGCATAATATTCTTCCACTTTGTTGAAATTATGCATGGCCTTGGCCAGTGATTTCGACTTTCTTTTCGTGTCTTCTGCCATCTTTTTCTACCCTAATATACCGGACGCTGATCCAAAAGGCCGCACCAGCGTTCCACTTCGTCCAAATCAATAAATCCCTTGAGCATGCGTTCAATCGCCGCTTCTTTCAGCGTCCGCCCGTTAAGGTCGCTGGTCCAGTAGTCAATGGCCTTGCGGGTTTCGCCGTCAATCATCAGTTTGAGGAATACCGCGTCCGGCAAGATAATTTCCGGAACGCACATACGCCCTTTAACGCCGGTGCCGCCGCAAAACTTGCATCCGGCGCCGCGGACAAAGGTGTTTTCCACGCCAAAGTCGCCCAAAGCCGTGCGCAGCCGTTGAAATGACGGGTCGTTTTGCCGCTCTTTGACGGACATACGGCAATGCGGGCATAATTTGCGGAACAGGCGCTGTGAAATCAGCCCTTTAATCAATTCGGGATCAAGCAGTTTAAATGTTTCCACGCCCATATCGCGAAAACGGTTAAGAATGGCCGGAGCCGAGTTGGCGTGCAGCGTCGACCACATGCCGTGTCCGGACAGCGCGCCCTGAAAGGTCAGCTGTGCTGATGCCAGCGCGCGGATTTCGCCCACCATAATAACGTCGGGGTCGGATCGCAGCGCGGCTGACAACGCTTTGGTAAACTGTTCGGCCTTTTCCTCTTCCGTGTTGGCGTTGGTCACCGGCATCTGCCGCGCCCCGGGAATAGGATATTCCGGCGGGTCTTCCACCGTCAGAAGGTTTAATTCGTAGTTTTTCTCCTGCAAAAGCTTGATCATGTTTCTTTGCAGGGTTGTGGATTTTCCCGAACCCGTCGGGCCGGCGACAATGCTCAGTCCGACCGGAACCGCCCGCAGGCGGTAAAACAAGTCTTCTTCAAACTCGCCGAAGCCCAGCGCGGCCAAATCGCCGGAACCGTCGGGGTTGTCATCGGCGTAGAGCAGGCGCATAACCAGATATTGCGAACCGAAGGCAATCGGGTTGAACTGCAGACGGATAGCCAAGACGTTGTGCGGCAGCATCAGCTTGCCTTTGGAACCGCGCAGCGGCGTGGAACCGAGTTTTTGCGCGCCCTGAAACTCATTCTGCGTATAGTTGGAGTCCGAAATGTCGGCTGAGGCAAATGCGGCGCGGACAAATGCCTCGCCCCATTCTTTATTATATTCCATTTCCGTCTGCATCATGCCGTTGACGCGAAACATAATGACGGTATTGTCGGCCACAATGATATGGATATCCGACACTTTTTTAGCCGCAGCCTGAGCAACCACGTTCACAAAGTCTTTCTGCATTTGCAGCTGGTCAAGTTCGGTATCGGCGCTGATTTCGGCAGCGGCCTGCGCGCGTTCACCGATGCTGTAAATGGCGTTCAGCTCGTTTTGGGAAATATAAATCGGCTTCGTAATATTGAGTTTTTTCTTGCGCGCCAAAACCTCAAAACTAAGCACGCGGCCGTCAAACTTATGGGTCTCGACCACCAGAAACCGGCCGTCGGCAAACAGCGCCAACAGGCGGCGCGTATCGTCGTTTACCACCAGTGAAGAACCCGGCAGGGTCAAAAGGCGGTTGCCGTTGGCAAAATAGGTGTCGACAATCGAAGATTTTTTTTCAGGCTCGGCTTCAATATCGGATTTGCGCGCACCGGATGCAGCTGCGGCTTCGTCAGCCGCAGTATCTTTGTCTTCTAATTTGATATTTTCTGCATCTTGTTCTTCAGCCATTTTTTATCTGACCATCATCGCCGACCCGACGCCGGGAATACCGACGCTGCTCACAAAATCAGGTCTTTCCTCTTGTTGTTGAGCTTCTGACTGTGCTGCCAGCGCATTGTTCAGCGAATTGGCAGGCTGTTCCAGCGGTAAAATGCCGCCGGCGGCAAAATACAGGTAGTCTTTGACGCCGCCTTTGTCTGCCCGCACGTAAGTCGATGTAATTTCATCAATGGTGTGGCCGCTTTGCAGGGTCGTTCCTTTCTTGACATAGAAAGGCGTACCGTCCTGATTGACCAGTTTGGCAATCAATTCGCCGCCTTGTCCGCGGATTTCCATAACCGCATACATATTCGGCAGTTTCAGCTCAGGCATAACCGCCGGCTGAACTTCCGCGGCCTGGGCTTTTTTATCTGATTCTTCGGCTGCGGCGGCAATGTCTTCAAACGGGTTTTGGCGGCTGGCTTCAAGCTCTTTTTCCTGAGCAATGATTCTGGCTTTCAAAACGCCGATTTGGGCATTCAGGTCGTCGACTTTTTGCTTATGGCGGCTGATAAGGTTGGCCGCTTTGGTGTTGGCGGCGTTAATGTCATTTTTCAGCTGGGTAAACTTGTCTTTGGAATCATCCAGGACTTTTTGATTTTCCTTTTTGGTATCCTCAATCTGCTTATACAGGCCGGCGTCGTGGGCAATCCATTTTTGCGCGTCTTCCAGGTATTTGTTTTTGTAGGCGTTCAAAACGCGTTCCTGACGCAGTTTTTCAAACTCAATGTCCAGCTCGCGCAGTTTTTGCTGTTCCTGCAAAACCTTTTGTTCCTGAGCCTTTTCCCATTCAATCTTTTGCTTTTCCTGAGCTTCTTTCTTTTCCTGCTCCTGAATCAGAGCCTGACGGCGCTGGTTTTTTATCGCTTCGATTTCATTTTTGATTTTCTCGCGGCGCAGTTCCAGGTTCAGCAAAGCTGTTTGTTTTTCAATGTCTGACATTTGCGAAAACAGGTTGTCGTCCATTGCCGGCTCGTCATCAATATTGTTGAGGCTCGATATAATCTCATTCTGCGAAGCTGCTGAAGACGGAGCGGCAGGGGCAGCCGCGGCGGATATGCCCGCTGAAGCGGGGGCAGCCGGAACGCCGGTTTTGGGAATGATTTTTCCGGGAGCAAAAATCTCATCCGTCACCGCCTGTTTGTTTCCGGACGGTGCCGGAGCGCTGTCGTCGTTTTCGTTGAACATGGCGAATTCATCGGGAATATCTTTGCTGACATCGTCGTTGGCGGCTTCTTCGCTCAAGGTTATCAGAGCCCGGGCATCAAAGCTTATGCTGGTGCCCAGCAGCAGCGCCAAAGCCGATACGGATAAAATATTTCTTATTTTATAAAACATAGATAGCCCCCTCGTAATGCCAGGTTTTGTCACCCGGAGAATATGTTATCATATTAATCTGAAGTCCTGAATATTTTGTTAACATTTCGTTCCAAGTCGTTGGATTATACTCTGACGTAAACGAAAACTTAATCTTACGGTAAACCTTGCCGGTTGCGCTTGTTTCCGTTTCGACGGCCAGAGAAACTTTCAGTCCCAGAGCCTGAAATTCGTCATTCAGCTGGTTCTGCAAATCCATCATGGTTTTTTCCGGAGGTGAAGAAAGCTGTTCTCCGGCGGCAATCGGCAGCGTTGCCGACAGCGTTTCGCCGTCGCCCGAAAAAGCAAAACCTGAAAACTGCAGCTCGGATTCTTCCATGGCTTTTTTGGCCCAGGCCAGCCGGCCGATGCTGCGTTTCCACGAGGTTGCGGCGCTTCCCTGAGTGCAGGCGATTGTTCCGATATCCCAGCCCGGCGGCATAATGCCGACCAAATCCATAGTCTTTTTATAACATTCAGTCATCACTGTTTTGGGGTTGGTCATTTTTTCCCATGGTTTGACTTCGACAACCGGCGCGGCCGTTTGCACGACCTTGGGCTTGACCGGCACAACCACCGGCGCAACCGTCGGCGTCAGAAACAGCCGGTCAATCAGGCTCGAAACCAGCCACAAACCGACCACGGCCGAAATGCCGATGACCAGGAACAGCTTGGTGCCGCGCAATCCCTTAATCTTTTGCAATTTGGACTTGGCGCCGCGAGCCAGAATTTCGCCGAGATCCATTTCCTCGGTGTCTTCAATGCCCCATTCCTTGGGGGCGATTTTTTTGCCCCAGTCCGGAACCGCCAGCATGGATGTAAACTGGCTTTTGGCCTCTTCCTCGCTGAGAAACAGCATGTCGCCGTCGGAGAGGATAATGTCGTTGCGAATACAGGTATACCACCAACCCTCGGTTGTCTTAAATACGGCCACATAAGAAGAAATGTTGGATAAGGCCGTTGCCAGCGCCACGGCACCGACCGTTTCGCCGCTGTGATAGCCCTCATGGGATACGCAGATACCGAACTGGGGCGCTTTCCCGCCCTTGATGCAAAACAGGTCGGCACCTTCCAAAACGCCTGCCGAAGCTTCTTCCACTTCTTGGAACGGATCGCTGGAGTTTTGCAGCGGCTGCCAGAACAGGCTGGTCGCATAAACGGTGCCGTCTACGTTGATAGACGTTCCCCACGAGCGTTTGCCGGAGCTGCTGTCATAATCCTCTTCTAACAATTTGGCTTCTTCAAGCACTGGTTTTCTCCCTCAGGCGATTTTTAGTTCATTGACATTCTTGATTCCGGCACAAGCGGAGATTCCAAAACAACCGGAGTCAGGATGATAACCAGAACGCTGCGTTCTTTGGAGGCGTTGGCATAACCGCCGAGCAGGGAATTGTCGGCCGAGCCGGTTCCTTCCTTCTGTGTGGCCGAAGAAACTTTTTCGTAACCGGTCAGAATAAGGGATTCGCCCGAGGTCATGGCCAGTTCCTGAGAAAAGGCGCGGGATTCAATCTTCGGGTTTTGAATGTACTGGTTGGATTCCGCATCGCCAAATTCGACTTTTTCGAGAGCGGTCAAATCGGACAGCGTCATATTAAACATAACCAGCATCCGCCCGTGTTCCAAAATGCGCGGCAGCACGTCCAGCGTAAAGCCGGTTTCAACTTCTTCGGTCGTAACCGAGATATCGTAGTTGTTGCCGTCGGTGCCGCTGTTGGTCTTTGTCATTTCGGCAATATAGTTTTGTTTTTGTGTAACCTGAATCGGCGCCGGTTTATTGTTCAGCGTCGTCACCGTGCCGCTGGTGACCAGGCTGGTGTTGTTACGCTGCGACAAAGCCTTGATAGCCGCGTCGGCACTCCAGTTCTTTTTGGTCAGTCCCCATGATAAGCCGTTGGACAGGCCTGTTTCACCGCCCATGACGGCCGAAGACCCGATAACGCCCACGGACGTAACGCCGTCATCAAAGGCGGCTTTCAAATCCAAACCGTAATTGTCGGTGTCGGTTGTCGTAACCTGCAAAACCTTGACGCTGATGGCAACCTGGCGTGACAGGCGGGCATTTTGCTCGTTGATATACTTGGCAACCTTTTTAATGTCATTCGGCGTGCCGGTCAGGGTAATGGTGCCGTCTGCCGGTGACATTGACAGCTTGGCGCCTTCGCTGATCATAGAGGTAATGCTCTTTTCAAAGTTTGCCCACAACTCGACCTCAGCCGAATTGGCAAGGCTGACGGATGAACTGCCGCTGCCGTCCGAAGATGAACCGCCGACATTGATAGAAAGCGTCGGCTTGGTCGGCAGGCTGTAAACGACAAAGGTTTTGGTAATATATTTGTAGAAATGAATCTCTTTTTTCTCATATTTCCACCAAATTCCGAAACGGGTGGCAATTTCATCCAGCAGTCCGCTCAGCGGTCCCTGGTAAGATACCAGCATTTTATCCGGTTCGGCCCAATCCTTGTTGATTGATTCCGGGGTCGGCTTGTTGGCGGCGCCTTTGGTGACGACGTCGGTTTCCATCTGCGCGGCGTAGCGGATGCCGAGCGATGTCGTTTTGTTAATCATGTCGCCGATTTCAAAAAGTGTAATCGGCCGGTTGGACACCAGGGTAATTCCTTCTTTGGTTTCCAGATACGAGGGCAGGGGTTCGCCTTCGTATTCAATGGTGCTGCTGTCGCCGAGCCAGATATCGTCTTTGACCTTGATCAGGTCCTGATTGGCGACGGTCGTCGGTTCTTTGGCGGCTTCGGTCAGCTTGGTTGCCGCTTCGGTTTCACGTTTGATTGTGGCATCCATGCTTGTTGAAATAGAGCATGAGGCTGCAAAAGCCAAAACCAAAGCTCCCAGGCTGAATTTTTGTAAATTAGTTAAATGCATTCTCATCCTCCATGGTCTCGACAACCAAGACTCTGTTACCTTTATAAAATGTTGCTACCGGAGCCGGGCGCGCTCTGGCAAAAGTACGGATTAACGCCGAGCTGACGTCGGCAAACCGCCCGCGGAACATCGCGCCGGCAGCCAGGGTATAATTGCGGTTGGTATTCCAGATTAATCTCCAGCCCGATCTTTCGCTCCAGTCGCTGAGCAGGCCTTTCAGGGTGCTGCCTTCTTCGGCCAGCCAGTCTTCGACCGGGTCATCTCCGGTAGTGGAAGTTTGGCTGTCGCTGCCGTCTTCCGCGTCGCTCATCGCCGCGTTGATTTCTTCTTCGTAATCCATGACTTCTTCTTCAATGGTCGGGGGGATGGAAGCTGCCATGTTGCTTCCGGCGCCGGCGGTAACAATCCGTTGGTCGCGCGGATTGCGTTCGCCGAATTCGCGGTAATCGGCGGCGGTTTCCCGATAGTTGACAAAATCATTGTCGGCAGGTTCTGTCGGCGGCACAATAACCGGTTTGACCGGGGCGGGTTCGGCACAGGGAACAGGGGCTGCGGGAGCTTGTTCGACGGTTGCGACGGGAACCATCTGGGTTTCGGTAACGGTCGTTGTTCCGTCTTCGGTGTAGGTATTGCCCGCACCGAAGTAATCCAGCCCGGAACAGCCGGCCACCAGAAATACCGATAAAACGGAAACTCTCTGCAATGTCTTCTTATTCATTTTCCCAATCCTTAGAATAGATTTTGTCATGTTTTTTCCTATCATACATATCGAAACTTAAATAATCAAGCGCGAGACACTATTTATTACCATTGCAAATAACGTCCTGCCGTCTGGGTATTGTTGTTCCGGTTTAATCCTCTTCTGTCGTAATTTCTCGTTACGGTTCTGATAATAAAGGAGTTCGGCTCCCTGGATGTGAATACGGTATTGATTTTACTGTATTCTACGCCTTTATTGGTTAAAATATTATGTAGCAAATTCAGTCTTTTTTGCTGCAGTTCCATACCGCTTGTTCCGTCAATGCGGATTTCGATGCTCATAGAGTTGTCTTCGGCGGCTCTGGCGGCAAAGGCCTGTATCCAGCGCAGGGTTTGTCCGGAAATCTCGGCCCGGTTCGGTTGGAAAGAAAGGCGCATTTCGGTAGGCATAATGGTAACTTTTTTGGCCGGGGACAGCTTTCTCTGGAGTTCCGTCAGCAGGCCGCTTTTCTTTTCGGGTGTTTTCTTAGCCTCCTTGACTTTGGTCTTGGAACTGAAAATCGTGTTCAGCGACGCCAAAATATTTTCCTGGGCAGCCGGTTTTTCGGTCTTGGCGGCCGGCTGCTGTTTCATGGTGCCGGCGCTTTCGCGGGAAGCTTCGTTTTCCGCGGCCATTTTTTCGTCGAATTCCTTGTCTTTGGCTTTTTCTTTTTCGTTGGACGAATAAGACAGCTGCGGCACCAGATTCTCGTCATTCAGGATATCTTCCGGAATGGGTATGAGCAGGTTTTTGACCGTGTCTGACGCTACTTGGACGCTGCCTTCAGTGTTTTTGGCGGACGGAAGGTTTAACGCGGCTTTAATTTGCTCGTTTTCTTTTTTGTAATATTCTTCCTGGCTCAAGAGTTCGTTCCGGCTGACGCCCGCGCCTTTGGCAACAACCCATGGGCTGTCGTTCTTCTTGTCGCTCATTTGTTTCCATTCGGGCGGCGGAGGCGTTTCTTTGGCCTGGCGATTTTCCATGCTGCTTATGGGGATGCTCTTGTCAGCCAGGGCGACTTGGTTAAGCTTGTCTGGTTCGCCGATTTTAATCTTGCGGTTGTCCAGCTTTGCATCGCGGGATTTCTCAAGCGGAAAAAGCGGCTGCGGCAGTTTGGCTTCGGCCGTTAATACGGGCTTGTCCGCCTCGGTCTTGGCTTTCAGGGCGGGCGGTGTTTCTGCCTTATCTGTTTTGGCTGATGCGGCAGCGATTTTGATGGCGGGCGGTTCTGACGCTGGAATTTCCGGCGCTGAGCGCGGAACGCTGATTTTTATGCCGTTGTCTTTGGCGGGCGGATGGTTTGCAGCCATTGTGACGGCGGCCGGCTGTGAGGGAATAATTTCAATCGGCCTGAGTTCTTCGTCGGTTTCGGCTGTTTCTTCAAATATGCCGCCGTTTTCCAAGGGAATAAAATTGTCTGCCAAAATAATTTCATCCGTCGGCGGTTCGTAAACAGCGCCTTTTGCCTGAACCGGAAGTGTTTCCGGCTCCTGCTTCAATTCCGGCAGAACGCTTAAGGCTATTTTTTTGACAGGTGCAGGTTTTAACGAGGGATTAAAAGCATCGTCTTTCAAAAACAGCATAACGTTTTTGCTTGGAATTTTAATATCTTGGCGGACAGAGGGACGCGTATGCAGATAAATCCCGTTAGCCGCGAAAATGGCAAACAAGGATACCGAAAAGCTGTAAACAAAAGTTTTTAAACCTGTTTTCTGCATAAATTAAATCCCTCTAAAACCTTGATAAATCAAAATGCGACTCTTGGCAAGAACTGATGAATTTATGCACAAAAGCTGTGGATTCTTTTATTAGGACTCTTGCAACTGACGAATCACAAATGACGAATAACAAATCACAAAACGGCGGAAAAACCGCCGTTTAGACTTCCTTAAGCACTGTGAATTTTTTGTTACAGCAAATTTTATTAAGCGTAAACAATATGTTAACGAATTTTTGTTATAAGCAATTTTGCTAGTAATCATTGAGAAAATTGGTTATTCTAAAAGAGTATAAAGAGTTTTTGCAAACATTGTAAGGAGAACTAAAATGCAATTTCTTAAAAATAATATCTGGACCTTCTGCCTGGTAGCGGTGTTTACTCTGTTGACATTCGCCGGCGACGCTTCTGCTCAGACATCTATTATGCAGACTTCGCAGACCAAGGCTTTGAATGTGTTCACTTCCGTCAAGACGATTATTTTCGTCGTCGGCGGTTTCGGTCTGGTTGGCGTTGCTTTCGGCGCCATCTTTGGTAAGGTAAACTGGAAATGGTTTGCAGGTTTGGCCGTAGGTCTGGCTATTTTGGCTGCTGCCGGTTCTATCGTGAACTACGCAACTGGCGAAAATATGTCTGGTTTCCAGGACTCTTTCGACAACGCTACAAACTAATATTCTCCTTATATTTGGCTTGGGCTGCATCTTGGTGCAGCCCCTGCGCAAAAACAAAGAGAATGAGGAATACAGAGGGTCTTGGGGATACTTGCAAAAGCAAAGCCATCCTCCGACCCTCTTTTTTATAAGAAGATGTTATACCGGATATGTTTGAACATCTCAAAAAAACTGAAAATGTCTTTCAACATCGGCCGTCGGCGGGCGATATTCAAAGATAAAGAACTAAAGAGCAAAACTAATGGAGGGTGCGATGTTTAACTTCAGAAAAATAGGCGGGCTGATACTGGTACTGCTGGTGACGTTCTTCTGCACTCTTAATACGGTTGAGGCAAAACGGACTGATATGGCGCCGGATGGAACGCAAAATCCACATGAAGAAGTGGCCGCTACAGCGCAAGCTGTTGATAAAAATACATGTGGAGGAAAATGCGATACAAAAACTCAGAAATGTGTTGATGGAAAGTGCGTGGTAAAAACAGGGGTAAATACGGAGCAATCCCAGTCCGCCGTTACCGGCTGTTCCAGCAATCAGGGTATCTTTTCAGGTTTGATTAATACCGGGCGCAAAGTGTTTAACGGTTTGCGCGATTTGATTTATGTCGTGGCCGGTTTCGGCATCATCGGCGTGGCCGTCGGCGGTTTCTTCGGAAACCTCAACTGGAAGTGGCTTGGCGCCATCGTCATCTCGCTGGTGGTCATTGCGACAACCGGTGAGCTTATCAGCGCAATCACCGGTTGCGAGAATTTTACCAACGCCATGATTACCGACACGCTTAAGTGACGTAACAATTATTAAGGTAAATAAGAGTTTAGGCTGAACGAGTTTCAGCGTGGAAATAAAGTAAAATGTCATGCTGAACTTGTTTCAGCATTTCAAAAGCCCCTCAAGCAACGGGGAAAGACAGAATAGGAGGACGCCATGACTAATAACAGTAAAATAAGCAAAGTGATGCTGCTTGCAGGAGCTTTGATTTTTGCTTCTTTCTATTCTTTCGCCGCCAATGCGGTGTTGCCGTATGAACCGGATAATTTTGGTTTGGATGACGGTACTGCCGAGCCTCAGACGCAAGCCCCGGCTGCCCCGGCGCAGGACAACAGTAAGCTTGGCAAAGCAAGTACTGCGGCGGAACAAATGAGCCAATTGCAGGCTCAGCAGTATGATAATCAAAAAGCCTATTCTGCGGCGCAGAGCGCATATAATGCGGCTGTCGGAGCGGCCAATCAGGAAGTCCAGCGGCAAAAAGCCGTTTGTCAGGCAGATCCCAATAATTGTCAGGGTTATATTAATGCCCAGAAAGCCTTGGAAGACACCAAAAAAACCGAGCAGGAAAAAGTAGACAAAGCGCGCAAAGCGGTTGAAGATACTTCAAAACAGATTAAAAGCCAGTCGCGCGAAACCACCAACGCGGTCTACAAAGCTCAAAAAGAAGCCAACTCCGAGTTGAAGGATGCCAACAAGGCTTTAAATAAAGCAAATGATAAACTGGATGACGCCAACAATGATATTGCCAAATATTGCAGCGGCGACAAATACAATGCCAACAAATGCGAGAAGGCAAAAAAAGCCCAAACCGAAGCGCAGAAAGAAATTTCAACAGCATCGGCCAATGCCAAGGCGGCAAATGCCAAACTGAAAGCAGCCAATGAAGCCGAAGCCAAGTCGACCGGACAAGAAGCTTTAACGCAAAAAGCAATTGAAGAACGCGACGCTCAGGTTCTTAAAAATACTCAGGAAATTGCGAGCATTGACAATCAAATACAGTTGTTGGATATGATGGATAAAAACGACCCGTCATACGCCCGCAAAAAAGCCGAACTTGAAGCTAAGAAAAAAGAACTCGAAACCTTTAATAAAGGCGTCGAACAGGCAAAAATCAAGGAAAAACTGATAACGCCGGAGAAAAAAACTTCTTCCGAATTGGCTCGGGAAATGAGAGATAGTCAGAACAGTTACAGCACGGCAAAAGATGAATACACTAAAGCTGCTGAAAATTTGGCAAAAATAAATGCTGATTGTGCCAAAAACGGCGGAGATGCCTGTACCAAGAAAAAAGAGGCCGAGGCGGCGCTTCAGGCAGCTAAAGAGAATGCGGACAAAGCTTATCGCGAGAAAGTAAGCGCCGAACAGGCGGCAGCCGGGGTC
This sequence comes from Pseudomonadota bacterium, assembly GCA_018362935.1. Classification (GTDB taxonomy): domain Bacteria; phylum Pseudomonadota; class Alphaproteobacteria; order RF32; family CAG-239; genus CAZU01. The sequence continues at coordinate 45,307 of JAHALQ010000002.1, forward strand.
AGCCAGAGTGTGGTTGCCAAAGAGGACGCGATGGCTAAAGTAGCCAGTACACAAGGTGAGCTGGACGCGGCGGATGCGAATCTTGCTGAAGCAAAAATAGCGGCGGAAGAAGCATGTAAAAATCCGAAATCTAAAGAATGTACCGAAGCTAAAAAAGGAGTCTCTCAGGCTGAAGAAGATAAGAAAAAAGCTGAAAAGGCCGCTGAAACAGCCCAAAAAGAATTAAACAATGCCTTTTCTTTAGAAGCGCAGGAGGCTCTTAAAAAAGCCGAAGCAGATGTTGAGGAAAAAACAGAAGCCTATAATTCTCTTAAATCCCAGTTGGACGAAGCCAGGCAGGCCTGTGAATATTCCAGCAAACTGACTTCTAAGGCCGGCAAAGCCGATGCTGAGAAATACTGTGCTCAGGCGGTACAGCTTGAGCAGCAGCTGGCAGAAGCAGAAGCCAAACTGGAAGAAGCTGAAAGACAGAAAATGCTTAGCGAGGAGGCAGCCAACGCTCTCGGCGGCGAAAATCTGGATCATACCGGTCAGGTTTATCAGGCTTTTTCAACCGCTCAAAATGATTTGTTCAGCGGACAATATGTCGGCGGCGGAAATTTTGCCAATGAACAAGACATTTTCAAAACCATGACCAAACGCGCCATGCGTATTCTGGTCGGCCTCAAGCCGATTGTCTACACCTTTGCCGGGTTTGGCCTGATTGGCTTCGCCTTTATGGCAATCTTTAACAAAATCAGCTGGAAATGGTTTTCCAACATTGCCATCGGTTTGTTCCTGGTTGCCAATATGGGGCGCTTTATCGAATACTTTGTCTATGAAGGTGAAACAAGCGCGCCTCAGAAGCTGGCCTTCGGTGATTATCTGCGCGTCGGCTATGCCGATACCGAATATGTGTGGGTTGACGAAATCAGCGCTTATATGCCGCCCAAAGAAATCGGCGAGGAAGAAATACCGGATGTCGGCATTAATGTGCCCGAGGCCGAAAAGAACGCCCGCGGTTTCTGCCAGGCTGAAAAGAAAGGCGGCGGCCTGTTCGGCGGCGGCGGCTTTATGAGCTGCGTCAAAGACTTGGTTGCGGCCGGTAAAAAGGCTGTCGATACCGCCAAAAAAGTACAGAATACGGTTAATACCGTCAAGAGCACGGTACAGCAGGTCAAAGCTGCGGCTCAAAATATCGGCGACGCCGCCAAAATGATCGGCAAGGGCAATCTGGAAGACAGCTTTAAGGCTCTGGGCCAAATTGGTCAGAACGTCAATGCCATGGTCGGCGCGTCCGGCGGTATGGTTAACGGTATCATGTCGAACGTTTCGGCCATTACCAACAACGTTCAGGATATTACCAAGAGCCGCGATCAGGTTGCCGAACTGAATGAAAAACGTGCCCGCGGCGAAGCGACCAATAAGATTGACGCTGCGCTCAAAGGCCAGAAAATGGACGCTGACGGCAATGTCGAACGCCTGTGGGGCGGTCTGGATAAAAACGGCAACCAGAAAGAAGGTCAAATTGCCGGAAACAGCAATGTTCTGACCGGAATTCAGGATACCGCCAAAAATGCTGTTGAAAAGAGCCGCGAGCTGAACGGCCAGTATCAGGATGCCATGTCCACGGCCGGTAATATAGCCGGCGCCATCGGCAACTTCAATATCGGCACCAAAGGCGCCAAAACCATAAACCAGAAGCTGCAGGAAAAACGCACGGCCAAACAGCAGGCCAAAAATCAAGCTGCTGCCCAAAAGGCCGCCGCGGAAAGCGCCGCCAAGAAGACGGCTCAGCAGGAATTGGCCGCCGGCCAGGCGGTCGTAAACAATCCTGCTCCGGTCGTTTCCAGCCAGGCGGGATATACCTCCGCGGTTCAGAATGCGCAAAGCGCCGAACAGGCTGCCAAAAACAAAGAAACAACCGCTGCCAACGCTCAAAAAGATGCCGCGGCAAAACAGCAGGCCGCCGACAAACTGAATGAAGCCGCGCAGGCTGCAAAGGAACGCGCCGAGAAGAGCGGTACAGTCGAAGATAAGCGCGCGGCAGAACTGGCGGCTCAGCGGGCAAACATAGCCAAGGCTCAGGCGGATGCGGCCAAAGCAAAGGCAGACAGCACCAAAGCCGCTGCCGAGGCTGCGCGCAAGCAGGCGGCGGATGCTAAACAAAAGGCTGATTCAATGCGCAGCGACGCAGTCAGCGAGGGAATTGACAAGGCCAAAGAAACGCAGGACAAAGCTTCTAAGTTTATAGAAGAAACTGACAAGGCTATTCAGGAAAACAAAGCGGGCCTCGCCGAAAAACAGGAAGCGGCCAAGAAAGCCGACGATGCTCTGCAGGAAGCCGTCAAAAAGGCTCAGGCCAGCGGCAGCGAGGAAGATTACCGTGAGGTCGGCCGCCTGCAAAATCAGAAAAAACAGGCTGAAACCGAGCTGAAAAACACCCAGCAGGCGATTGCCCAGCAGGAAGCCGCCAAAGCGGCAGCCGAAAGGGCGGCTTATGAGGCAAGAGTTCGTCAGGCACAGCTTGAAGCCGAGAAAAAAGCGGGATTGACCCAAGATAAAATTGAGCAGATGGAAACCGCTGACCAGCAGGCAGAACGTCTGCGTCAGGAATATGCGCGCAACAATACCGCATCCGCGCAGGCTAAGGCTGCCGAAACCAAAGCCGGGCAGGCTCAGACCGCGGCAGAAAATGCCCGGGTAGCTGCCGAGGCCAAAGAGCTTGCAGCCCGGCGTGCCGCCGCTGCCGCGGCTCTGGCCGCCGAGCAGGCAAAAGCCACCGGCTCAGCCGAAGACCAGCGTGCGGCCGAACTGGCGCAAAAACGCGCCGAACTGGCAGCAACAGAGGCTGAGGCCGCCAAAGAAGTCGTCAAAGAACGCGAGGAAGATGCCGAAAATCTGTTGCGCGCTTCCAATGCCGCATCGCTGAATGAAGCGCAATATCTGCAAAGTTATTACGAACAGGAAATATCTGCGGCGGAAACCGCAATTTCCGGCGCCCGGTCGGCTTTGAACCTTGCCCAGAATGCGGTAAAGAATGCGCAGGAAGAGGCAAACCGGGCTGTTGACGAGGCCAAATTGCGCAATGATACGGCGGCAATCATGGCAGCCAAAGCGGCGGCCGACAAGCTGGCGCAAAAGCAGAAGGAGCTTGTGGCAGCCCAGAAAGAGCTGGAAAATCAGATTAAACGCCGCAACAGCGCCCAGAAGTCATATTATGACGCTCAGGAGCGCGAGGCGGAACTCCGCAGGCAGGCGCAGGGTTAACGAACCACTATTCACAAATCACAAATAACAAGTTAACTCATTATTCATAAAAAAGAGGTATCCTGTATAATAAGCAGGATACCTCTTTCGATTCGTATTTGTGCACAAAATCAATGGATAAATAAGCTTAGGCGTTGCATAAATAAATCACCGATGTATCATATAAAATCATTAATGTTGAGACTTGAAAGATGCGGGAAATTATCTTAAAAGCGGTGGCTAATCCACCAAAAATCTTGTGGGGACCGTTCTTGCCTACCATGCTCAACATGGGAATTCAATTCCCGATTATGTTCATGTTCTTGGGAACGCTCGATGTTAACCCGCTGTTTTTTATGATTAGTTTGGTAATCGGCCATGTCATTTGCGTTGCCGTCGGCGCCAAGGAGCCTCACATCTCGGCGATGATACAGGCTTATGGCCAGACTGCCAAGACATCTGTTAACCTCTATAAAGTGAAGGGGAATAAATTTGCACCCTGATTTTGATTTTTTTAGCACTTTTGTGCAGGGATTATCCAGTCTGGAAGTCATGGTTGCCGTCATCGGTTTTATTTCGGCGGCGGCCTTTGCCGGCTTTTGGGTTACCAAGCTCGGCTATTATATACTGCCTCAGCCGCGTGAATCCCGCGTGTCTGATTTTTTGCCGTTTGACAAGCTGCTTTCCGACGGCATGACCATTCGCTGCTACAATGGTTCGCTGGCGCGCGTGTTCAAAGTCGAAGGAATTGACTTGGCCTTTGTGACGGATGAAAAAGTTATGTCCATGCAGGAATCCCGCAAGGCGTGGATTGACGGCATGTCGGATTTGCAGGTCACCTGCCGCGTCATAACCCTGCGCGAACGCGTTGCCATGGCGCAGGAAAAAGGCGAGTTTAACAACCCGCTGCTGGAAACGATTTCCGAAACCTGGTCGGCTAATCTTGACCGCGTTTATAAAAACTCGCACTATATCGTACTGACCGTGGCCGACCGTGAAGACAACCTTAAAGACCTGAACTATGCGTCGCAGGCGCTGATTGCCACTTTGAACGAATACGGCGTGACGACCTTGTTTGAGGCCGAGGGCAGCGATGCGGCCGACAGCCCGCTGTCGGTTTATGCGCGTATTTGCAGCCCGATTTCCAAACCTGTTCCGAAAGTGAACGGCGCACAAGGCGCTCACATGAACCAGCTGCTGACGGCTGACCATATTCATTTTACCGGCGAAAACGGCGTTATCAAATTTTTCTCCGGCGATAAGGAACGTTTTGAAATTGTCATGGGCATCCGTTCTTCCGGCGACTATATGGACGAAGGCATGGTTGCCTCGCTGTTGGCAATCGACTGCGAACTGACCCTTCTGCACAATGTGCGCCCGATTTTCAAACCGCATGCCCGGGCATTGCTGATGCAGCAGCAGCGCATGGCGACCATGACCAGCTTTTCCGGAGACGTCATCGACCAGTACAGTGAGGTTTTAGCCTCTATTGAAGACAGCGATACCAACCACCAGTCGCTGACCGAATATGCCATGGCGGTGATTCTGCAGGGCGAGAGCATGGAAGAGCTTGACTTCGGCGAAAGCGAAGTCCAGCGTATCTGCCGCTTGTTCGGCGTTACCCCGGTGCGCGAAGGCTGGGTGACTCAGGCAACTTTCTTTAACCAGTTTCCGACTTATGACACCCTGCCGCGGACATACCGCTACCTGTCGCGCGTCGTGGCGACGGCCATTTCTTTTGAAAAACCGTCGGAAGGTTTCAGCAAGAGTGACTGGGGTAAAGGCGCAATCAGTATTTTCCGCACCACTTCCGGGTCGGCCTATCAGTTTCAGTTCCACGTTTCGTCGGAAGATTCGGCCGTGGCTCACTGCTGTATTATCGGACCGACTGGCCAAGGTAAAACCACTTTGCTGACGTTTCTGGCCGGGCAGGCAATGCGCCATCCCGACTTAAAAGTTTTCTTCTTTGACCGTCACCGCGGTGCCGAGATTTTCACCCGCGCCATCGGCGGTGCCTATGTCGGTTTTGAAGGCGACGAGAAAAACGTGTCGCTCAATCCGTTTGACTGCGACAACAATGTTAACAACCGTGCTTTTCTGCGCCGCTGGATGCGCGCGATTACGCTGGTCGACGACGCCGTTTCCGAAAAAGAAATTGCCCGTGCCGTAACAACCGCGTTTGACTATCTGCGTCCGGAAGAACGCCGCATGACCAACCTTTACAAAAGCTGTTTTTCGCCGACCGGAAATATGCGCCGTGAGTTGTTCAAATGGGTTAATCCCGACCAGTACGGCAATATTTTCAATGCCGACACCGATAGTCTGGATTTGAAATCCAAGCGTTTTATGGCTTTTGACTTTACGCATATTTTCGAAGATGAAACCCTTGCCCCGGCCGTCATCAGCTATATTATGCACCGTATTCAGTCCGAAACCGGCGAGACCGGCGTGCCGTCGCTGATTATGATTGATGAAACCGCGCCGATGCTCAAACACCCGATGTTCCGCGACTATTTTGCCATCGGTCTGCAGGAAGGCCGTAAAAAACGCCAGGCTTACCTTTGTGCTTTCCAACAGCCCAACATTATTGATAAACTGGGCGTCGGCGAGGTTATTCGCGGCCAGTGCCAGACGGTCATATTCTTCCGCAACCCGCAGGCCATGCCCGAAGACTATGTCAACTGGAACCTGACCAATGCCGAAACCGACTTTATCTTCGGCAAAACTTATCGCGATTTTCCATACGCAATTTTGCTGTCACGGCCGGCAACCGGTGAATCCGTCATTCTGGATGTCGACTTGAGCGGTTTGGGGCCGTATCTGCGGTTGTATAATTCGGGTCGTAAGAACGTGCTTCTGGTTGAAGAATTGATTAAAGAATACGGCGAAGACAACTTTGTTACAAAATATTTAAATCTTTAGGCGCAGGGCTTGAAACCGTTTATTTGCTTAAGAAACTGTGCTATGATGAAGATATACGGACACTAATATGCAGGAGGTCTATAATGAATAAAAAGTCACAAATTACAATAGGTTTGGCTTTGTTGATTATGGCCTCTCTGCTCTGTGGTTCAGTCAACGCGCAGGTTCCGGTTACCGACAGCCAAAATACCAAAAGCACAATTAAAAACTGGTTTACCAACCTTAAGGAAAGCAAGGTTGTCGTCAGTACCATGAATACCGCCAAAAAAACCAGCGCTGCAATCGGCACTGCCAAAAAGGCCGTTTCCGAATATGTTTTGGAAAACAAGAAAAAAATAGAAGAAAAAATGGCCAAAGTTAAGGAATATAAAGAAAAAGCCGAAAAATACAAAGAAGACTACGAGAAATACAAAGCCCAGCTGGATGAGGGCATTGCCAAAGCCAAGGAAATGAAAGAACAGGCCGAACAGGGAATTCAGACGGCCAAAGATACCGCCGCAGCGGCAAAAGGCATGGCAGATGCCGCCAAAGACAAAGTAAACAGCAAACTCGGCCGCGAAGACGGAACGGCGGATGGTTTTGTTGCCGAAAATAACGTAACGGAAGATCTCTCTGCTGCACCGGATAACGGCGCGCAAGAGGTGTCTGCCGAGAGTTCGGTTTCGGCCGGCAGTGCGGCGGCGCAACCGGTTGTTCAGGCAAAACCCGCTGTTTCACAGGTCGTTACCTCACGTCGTCCGTTCGGCAGTGCGGCTGCGTCGGTATCCGGGGCTGTCGGAACGGTATCGGCAGGAGCAGCCGGCGGTTCCGGCACGATATCCGCGGCTGTGCCCGGCGGGCAGATTGCCGTTGCGCCGTCGGCCGTTGTTAAAATGGACAATGCCGGTATCTCCCCAGTGTCAGGCGCTGTTGCTTCTGTTGAAGAGGCCGCCGAAGAAACGGCCGCCGGGGTTTCCGGTCAGGCAGCATTACAGGATGCTGCTGTGAAAGATTTAACGGCTTCGCCCGCAGAGATGCCGACCGAAGCGGCTCAGCTTTCAGTTGGGTCTCAGGTTAAAGACGCTGTTGCCGTCGCATCCGACAAGGCTGGTGCCGCTGCCGCTTCCGGTGCGGACAATAAAGTTATCGGCGGAAAAACTTTATCAGCTGCTCCGGCAAAAGCGGCGGCTGTTCGCGCGGTTGACGGAAAAGCCTCTGTTGTCCAAAGCCGGGAAATAAAAGACCGGCCGCAGGCAGCCGAACCCATGCCGGCACCGGCTGTACGCACTTTGCAGGCCGTCCCGCAGCAGAATTCAGACAAGATAAAAAGGAAAAGCCTGCGCCGTACCTTTACGACTTCGTCGCTTGAAGGCTTCGGGCAGATAAGCGGCGCCGCGCCGGTCGGTTTTGCTTATGCCCTGGAACTTCCGGACGATTGCAGCGATGTTAATAACACGCGTGTTTTCCCGCGGACGACTTGCATGTACTGCGGGCTGAGCTCTTCCAAAGCAAAAAACAAAGGGGCTATAGACGAATGCCTGCTGAGTATCAACAAAGAGTCCGTCAAAGCGCAGGCTTATTCCGGCCGCGATGCGCCCAAAGCCTATCGTAAGGGCAAACTGGAAATAGCAGCGGCGATGATTGCCGAAAGTTATCGCGCCGCGAATAAAGCCGAAACCTTTTATGACAATAAAGTTGCGCCGATTGCCGAAGCGCCCGAAGCGGTTGAACAGGATGCGCTCGCCAATCTTGTTGAATTTAACAAAGTGATTAACGAACAGCTCAATGACCTGATGCAGTTGTACAGTTCCAAACTGACGCTTCAGGCGTACATGAATTACGGAAAATATAACTTCAAGCCCGAGGAAGAGGAAGATGAAGAATAAAATCGCCATAGCCGCTGTTTTATCCGGCATCTTTATAATCGGAGCAAGCCGGGCTTACGCCGAACTGGATGACGGCACCGGCGCCGACGGCGTGCCGGTCATTTGCAGCCGTACCATGGCCATGCGCTGCGGCATAAGCTCCAAAGACGGCGGCGACCTGGATAAAATCAAGGAATGCTTTGACAAAATAGCTTCCGATATGTATGGCAGCCAAATGTATAAAACCAGCGTTCTTGAAACCCGTGACAAAATTCTTCACGAATGCAGCAAAATTTATTATGAACTGGCCGTCAAATACAAAGCCGATGCCGGGGATTATGTCGATAAAGGGGATGAGAACGGCAATTCTGAACTCAAAACCGACAAACACGGCAAAAAAGAACAGGAAGGCAAGGTAACCGCGAGCAATTCTAAAAATCTGGTCGGACTGCTCGATGTTTATTCTTCCATAATTGTCTTAGATTCGATGGAAGTCTTTTTTGAGAATATTGCCAATCGCGAAATTTCCGAAGAGATGAAGGAAAGCGGCGAAGAAAATCTGGAAGTATCCCAGCCTGAAACGGGAGGAAGCAATGGATAAACGCGTTGTTTTGTCATTGTTGTTTCTCGGAATCCTGGGCTGGAGCGTTAAAGACGCCGCGGCCATTTCGGATTATGCCATTAACATAATAGACAAGGGAACCGAATATGTGGAGCAGGTCGGCCAGGTGCAAAGAGATGTCAGCTCCCAGATGAGTGAGTATATGAACATCAAGGTCGGTATTCCCGGCGACGCCAAAATGGTGCAAAAGGCGGCGGACAAAGCCCAGAGGATAAAAAACAAAGCTGACAAATATCAGGCCAAAGCCGAAAAAATGAAAAAGAAAATGGACAAGGCGAAGGAAAAAGCCGCCGCGATTAAGGCAGAAAAGGACAAACTGCAGGCTAAGGCCGATAAAATAAAGGAACAGTACCAAAAAGCGCAGGAAAAGGTTGCCAAAGCCAAAGCTGAAATCGCCAAGGCCAAAGCCAAAGCTGACGAAGTGAAGGGCGAAATAGACAAAGCCAAACAGCAGTATGAAGACATTAAGGGGCAGGTCGAAGAAGTCAAAGCCGGAATAAATGATATTAAGGACGGTGCGGCTGTGCTTAAGGACGCGGCTCAGTCCAAGCTTGACGATGCGCGCGGACAAATCCCCGGGCAGGGTGATGAAGCGGAACAGAGCGGCGAGCCTGTTTTTGCCGACGCGGAAGATATCGAGCCGGTTGAAAATATGAATGCTGAAAATGCCGAAAAGGCAGAAGCCGAAATACAGGCCGCGCCGGTCAGCCAAGCGGACAAATTATCCGCACTGAGCAGCGCCTTACAGGAAAACGGCGTTCATACGGCGGTTGAAACGGCGGTCGCCGTACCCGATGCCGCGGCCATGCCGCAGACGCTGACCCCGGAAGAAGTTTTGCAAAAAGCGGAAGAAGTCAAACTTGACAGCCCCGAAAAAACCGAATATTCAAGCCCGCTTGATTTGGAAGAACAACTGAAAATGCTTGATGCGGCAAAAGCCAAAGAGCTTTCGGAAAGCGCGCCGCAACATATCAGTGACGAAGAACTTCGCGGACAGCTCAAAGCGGGCGACGATGCCAAGCTTGAGGCTTTGCGCGCGAGCCGGAGCGCAACGCGCAAAAGTTTTGAGCGCTCGCTGAATAACCCGAAAGGAGAGGCCGATGTCCGGTAAAAATTTAATTATGTGCCTTATGGCTGCCGTATTAACCGGAGCAGTGCCGCATTCCGTTATGGCGTTTGATATTGCCGGCTGCCTGGATACTTATGCCAAAGAGCATAATATCAAATATGATTTGGAAAAACCCGATACCATGATACGTCCGATTATATACTGCCATACGGTGACCGGCGCCGGCGCTGAGAGCGCCATTGAAGCGGAAGAAACCATCAATAACATAATCAACGGCTACGCGACGGAACTTTATGGCGAAGCCATTTCCGTGCGGGCGCAGATGATGGAGGATTCCAAATCCGGCTCTGCCAAAAAGCTGGCTAAAAAGGCACTGAGTTCGTTTATGGCCAAAGACAAAAAATCGGTTGTTCAGGATAAGGTTGCGCCCAATTATAAGGATATTGCCAAAAACATCAGCAAAATTATTGAACTGGAAGCCCGAATTGCCAATCTTGAAGCCGCCCGGCTGATTTCGCAGGAAAGGGACGGCGCCGAACTTTTTGAAGAGGAGGACGAAGAATGAGAAAACTGCTTAGTCTGTTTGTTGTCCTTCTGATGCTGGGAGCCGTTCCTGCCGCAACGCCTGATGTTTGGGCTCAAGTCACCGCAGACCCGGTGAAAGAACCTTCTAAACTGAGCCTGTGGTTTGCCAAGATGAAGTCCAAATGTGAAGAAGCCATGGATTGGGTTGCCAATTCGCAGGTCGGCCAGTTTGTCGGCGACGGCATCAAATATACCAAACAGGGCATAGCCTTTGCCAAAGAACAGTACGAAGCCGCGATGGATTTGTATAACAAGACCAAAGACGCGGTCTTAAACAGTAAGGAATATAAGGCGGCAATGGTTTCCAAGGATATCGCGCGCGAAACGATGGTCATGAAAAAAGATTTGGAGGAAAAAAAGCAGAAACTGGAAGAAATAAAACAGCAGGAAGAACTGATAAAACAGCAGGCACAGGCTAAAATTGCCAATATTCAGTCCAATCTGAACCTGAACGAGCAGCGTATGCTTGAGGATGAAAAAAACAACGCCGGCAATCAGGCGGAAGCTTTTATGACCGAACAGGAAAAAATGCTTGAGGAAATCAACAAAGAAACCGCCGAGCAGTTGGCAAGCCTGAAAGAATCAGCAGAAATGGTCGAAGAAGAGTTTAAAAACAAAGAAATCGCCCAGGCTGAAAAAGTCGCTGACCTTACCCTGAAACTCAAGGATATTCTGGACGGCGACGGCAAAAAGAAAAAAGAAACGCGTTCTGCCCGCGAAGTTATACAGGAACAACAGGATAAACTTTTTTTGAAAGCCGGTGAAAAGGCCAGCCTTGCGGTTGAACGCAAAAAGAAAAAAAATCGTGCCAAAGCGGTGGATTCAAGCATTGACAGCGGTATGCAGACCGCCATGGGCGAAGCCAAACAAAAACAGAGTTCGGCCAAAGACAAGGTTGATTCCAAAGCGGGCGTTGCCAATACTATGACCGGTGAGTCGGAGGTTTCCGGCGTCAATACCGAGGTCATCGGCGAGCAGCTTAATATTATGATTAATTACATACGCCTCAATCTGGCTTACCTGAAAACACACTCGATTGCCGAGTTGAACAGCCTGCATGAGCTGGAAACTTCCGCGGCGGCCAACAAGTTCGATTTATGCGAATATACGGATCCCGAAAACCGCAAGAGCGCGTTGGAGATGGCCAAAAGCAAAGCCAAAAAAATGCAGAATAAACTGAACAATGCGGCGTCAAAAGTCGTCAGTACTTATCAAAAGGGTACGGATAAATTTAACGAGGTCAAAGACAAGGCTTCCGAGTTAAACAGCACGATTAAGGAAGGCGCTGAGGTTGCCGGCCAATTGGGCGATATTGCCAAAGAAACCGGCAAAAGCCTGACCGGACAGGTCGCGCCCGGAATGTTTTAGGAGTGAATATGATGAAAAAAATACATAAATCAGGTTTGGCCGTTTTCATCATACTGTCGATAACCGCTGTTTTTCGTACGGCCGCCGCCTTTTTTATGCCGCAGCTGGCAATCGACAACTGGCCGGTTTTCAAACCTTCGGAAACCGTTATTACCGCAGGCAAAAGTACGGCGCATCTGGCGCATACCGCCCAAAAGACCATAAATACCACGGAAAACACCCTCAATAATGCCAAAGCGGCGGCTATGGCGGCTTACAGCGGCGAATTGACAACGCTTCTTGACGTCGGCGGAACCAATCCCGGTCAGAAAGAGGTTTCCGACTGCAATTATCTGGGTCACAAATTTAAAATGACCAAAAACGATGATGTTTCGGAACTGGTCCGGCTGTTGTTTTTGCAGTATCCGGTCAATCCCAAAAAGGATGTCGCCGGCGCCCAGAAATATGATAATTACCGCCAGATGTTTTATCGTGACAGCCTGATGGAAATTTATACGGCGGCTATCGCCATGGAAAAGGAACTGGAAACGTCGCTGAAACCTTCGGTTGATGAAACCATCCAATGTATCAAAGGCGAAGGCACCAATTGCGGCATTCCGGCGCCGGACGGGAATAATGATTCGGCCTTTGTCGAAGGCAAGGCGCTGGAAGCGACGGCCAATGTTTATGAAATGCTGTTGAAGGTTACCGCTCTCAAAGCCCAGCTGGCCGCCGTAAAGGTGCTCGGAACCGCCAAACCGGCCAGATATATCGAGGGGGTCGAAGAAACGCCGATTACGACCGAGGACAAAAGCGCTGAAACCCCGGCCGAAGGCGCGCAGCAGCAAAGCTGTCTTGACAACGGCGCAGTCTATGCCGCGGCGCGGGTTTCCGCCAGCAGCACGCTTGCCTTTGCTCAGATTGGCATAAGCGGTTCGCTGAATACTTCCGCGGCCACTTCTTTGGCGGACATTGAGGCGCAGAGCAAACTGACCGCGGGGACATCGCAGCAGGTTGTAAACGACACTTTGGATTTTGTGATGGCGCCGGAGGACTCTTCTTCGCACCCTTATACCGATGCGGCTGACAAAATGGCGGAACTTGATAAAATAGCCCCGCTTTCCGAACAGGTCGACAAGGCTGTTGAAGTCCATAACCTGATAGTGAAGCTGCCGGAATATAAAAACGCTGCCGAAACGTTGAACGAGGTTAAAGAAGAATATGAGCGTGCTTTGGCGGCGCTGAAAGTGTCCAACCAATGCGCGGTCAATTACATGGCGCGCCGCTATTCCAATCCCGAGATTGCTTGGGCAGGTCGGAATCTGGGCACCCGGATAAACAATGCCGATATTCGCAAAGGGATATCCGGCTGGGCGCTGGAAGCATATGAAACGGCCAAAGCCGCGCAGACGACTTCTGACGCCGGCGAAGATGCGTCGACGCTCGACGTCGATTTTGATCAGGTCGATTTAACCGACATCAGCGACACCCAAAAAGGCAATCAGGTGTTGAAAGACGGCGGCGCCGACAAAATCAGCAGCAGCAAAAAAGAGCAGGGTGCCAGAGAAGCCCGTGAAACGGCAATGATTTCATGGCAGATTGGTTCCGAAGCAGCGCACCTTTCGGCCGGTTCTCCGGCCAAATGGGGCAGCGTCAGAAAAAAAGAAGCTGTTTGGACGGATACCAAAACTTTTTATGACCAGTATCTCCTGTTCAAATATGACAATATCCGCAGCTATTTGAAGTCCTATTCCAAAAATGACGTTTTAGCCGTGGTAACGGAGCGCCTGAAAGGCAAAGAGGCTGAAATCAGCGACAATAAGAAACAACAGGCGGTCAAGCAGGTTTCGGAACAGCTCAGCAAAGAACTTGCGGCCGGCGCGGCGGAACAGGACAATACGCTGAAACAGCAGAATGCGGCACATTCGGGGCAGCTTGCCGCCTTGCAGAGCAAACGAAAAGCCATATTGGATAAAATGGATAGTTTCCAGACCCGGCAAAAAGAGCTTTCGGACCGGCTGGCGGATTTGCGCAACAAGGCACAAGATGATGCCGTCAACTCAATGCAGGCAACCGTAACCCACAAGACGACTTTCCCGGTTGGCGGATACAGTGTTGCCGACGAAGGCAGCGAAGCTTCGCGTCAGGTAGCCGATGCCGACGGCGATGACCGGACGTTCAGCGCGGCCACGGCTCGAAACAAGGAAAATTCCGAAATCGACCAGGTCAAAAAAGACCTTGATAAGGAAAATGCCAAACTCGGCGGCCTGGAAAACCAGCTTGCGGCGGTTGACCGTGAAATTGCCGATTATAAACTCGGTGCGCCGGCCAAAGTGTCTTCGCTGCTCAGCAAAATCAAAGCGGATAAAATTAAAAAAAGCGACGCCGTTATGGATAAAATCAGCGATTTGGATATCTCATACAGCGGCGATGTCAAAACCGCCCTTATGTCCGTACTGAGCCAGAAAGCGGGCGCCAATCCGCTTCTGACACCGCTGGTTTTGTTTGAAAACATCGACAAGGCAGCCGGAAAAGCGCTTGATGATTTGTACAGCAAGGTTGATGCGCGGATAGAACTGGCGCAAAAACAGATGGCGGCTCTCGGTGACGATTTGTATGATCCTCAAAATCATGCCCGCGTTGTTTCAATTCACCAATCCATGATTAATGACATCAAGGCCATGAGTCTGGCTGTGGCGGCAGCGGGGATCCAGACCATAGACAACATCCGGCTGTATGCCAAACTGGAACAGGCCGATACCGAACCTGAGGAGGAAGGCTATTTTGTCGGGGCAACCGCCAAAGCCCGCGATTTGAAAGCGCCGAAGGCTATTTTCGAAATGAAGCTGCCGCCTTTGCGCGAGGCGGTTCATTTTGATGAGGTCGACTGGCAGAATGTCAGCCCCTATTCGGAAGGGATGAACAAATCCGCAACCATTATGAAAGCCGATTTTCTGAATTACGGCGGCAAAATTCCCGAGATATGGAAACGTCTTTTGGAAGAAAACGCTTTTGTCGAAAGGTCGATAGACCTTAAGGCCGCGTTGAACCGGGGCTGCGAGGCGGTGGCTTTTTACCGCGGCGGCGTCATGCCCTGCAAGGTAAAAGATTCCGCGGTTATTCTTGATGTCGATGCTGACGGCAAATACATTAAGGGCAGCAGCGCCGAAAATCTTAATACCTGCGCCGGGATAGAAATGAAGTCCGGCAAGCCGCGCCATGTTCTGCGTGAGGTCGACATCAGCTTCCCGGTCTTCTTTGCTTCCGATAAGCCTGAAAAAACCGACTGCGTTTACAGCGAACTGGGAACACTGCTTGACGCGGACGAAAGCGGAAACCTGTATTTCCGCCAGTCGGCTTATAACGCTTTTTACAATACGGTTTACGAGCAAAAACATTCCGACAAGGAGAAAAGCGCCAAAGAGAACCTGCTGATGTCCGTTTATGACCAGTCGTTGCTTAAGCGCAACCAGACCGGAGACTTTCTAAGCTATTTTGAAAATGAACAGTCGCAGCGCAAAAATCTGGAGGAAACGCAGAAAGACTATGACGAAATGATGCAGGCCTTTTTTGACGTCATGAAAAGCTACGGCTTTACGCCGAGCAGCAATTTTGACTTGTCTAAGCCCGGCGACTATAATCTGGCGCGACAGAAGCTCGACAGCATCAAAAACTCTGCCGTCAGCGGAGCGCTTGCCGACATCGGTCAGGTTGACACGGCCGACAATGCGGTTGTCGAAGAGCGTGTCAATATACTCAAGTCGATGATTGCGGCCTTGCAGAAGGATAAAGACGAAACCACGATTATTTCCGCGGGTGTGGACGATGATAATCATCTTGACGAAGACATAAAAAGCTCTAAAGTAAATGAGGAAGTGGCCGATAAATTCAGCAAGAGTTTGGACAAAGTGTCTGCACAGGCCAAACGCAGCCTTGAACCTTATTGTCCGAACTATTAAAAATGGGTGATTGATGATACAAAACCAGATACAAAACGGAAAACAGACGCTGGCTATTGAAGATGCCGCGGCGTCTTCGCCCGAATTTATTGAAAAACTGGAACAGGAAGCAGAGGGTTTTAAGCTCTATTACTATTTGTGGCTGTCGCGCCTGTTTATCGCCACGACCGTTGTTTCCATGCTGTTCTTGGTTGCTTCGGCTTTGGCGCTTTTTCGCCTGGCGCCGATGGTAACCGTCGAACCTTTTCTGATAATCAACCAGGATTCATCGGAAGGCATAGTGCGCGACGAGCCGATTGCCATGGACATGTCCTCGCGCGACAAACTGCTTGAAACCTTTATCCGCCAATATGTTATCACCCGCAACACGGTAATTAACGATCCCCAGGAAATGCGTTCGCGCTGGATGGGCGGCGGCATGGTTAACTTTTTGTCTTCGCCGGAAGTTTTTGAAGTTTTTGCCAAAGACGTACAGCGCCGCTGGGAAAACATGTTCAAGCAGGCTTTGGTGCGCGAAGTGGAAATCATTTCCGTTGTCCGTCAGGGCGGTGCGCGCAGCCCGGTCTGGAAAGTTGACTTCAAGACTTATGATTTGTATGACGAGGCTAACCGTAATCAGGCGCAGAAGGAAGCGACGCTGCGGGTGCGTTATTGGACGGCATCGGTAACCGCCGCCTTTATCCGCGAGCGCGTGTTTATGGGGCGCCGGCTGATTAACCCGCTTGGCTTTACCGTAACCAGATATTCGCAGACGGAAGTCGATATATTCTGAGGTGTTTGACAGACGCAAATTGTTGATAAGTATAATCAACCTGTTAGACATTTAAACTAAAAGAGTATAATTTCGTAATAACTGGATAAGTATATATAGTGGAAAAGAAAGGCCTTTCTTCATGAAAAAATATTCTAGAATTTTGTTATTGCTTATTTTGTTCCTGCTTTCCGGCTGTTTTGGCTCTTATTATGAGCCGGAGCCTGTCGGTATCGGCAAGGGCAGCGATGAGCTGAAACTGTCGCCCTGCGCCTGCATGGAAATAGAACTTCCCAAAACTTTGCCGGACTGGTTTGTCGCAACAATTTAAGGGATAGAGAAGTCTGATGGCGGAAAGAATAGAAGGAAATACGGGCGGACGGAGGCTGATTGGCGGCAGAACGGCGGAAAACGCCGCGCAAAAACAGTCTTCCGAGCTTTTTGTCGCCAACGTCGGCGAAAAAAGGTATTTGTGGACGGCTCGCGCCTTCGCGGTAATCACGGCGCTGAGCATTTGCTGCAATCTCGTTCTTATCTTGGCTATTTTTCAGGTTTTGCCGCTGTATCGCGTCGAACCTTTTCTGCTGACTTTTCAAAACCGTTCCGAACAGGTTTACAACATCCAGCCTATCCGCGAGGGCATGCGCAACCAAAAGGCGATAACCGAAGTGTTTGTCCGTCAGTATGTGCTGATGCGCAGTTCGTTCAGCCGCGACATTCCTGAGATGGAAGCGCGCTGGATGCCGGGCGGCCCCATTCAGGAAATGTCGACGCCGAATATTTATCAGGACTTTCTGAACAATACCGCCAAAAAAGCGCTGAACATTATCAAGACCCGCGGTTTGTCGCGCGAGGTCAAAATCCTTTCGGTCAACGAGCTGACCAATGGCATTTGGCAGGTGGAATACGAAACCCGCGACATGTATCCTGATTCCGCCAAGCCGGAAGTAAACTACTGGACTGCATCGCTCAATGTCGGCTATCGCAAGAAAACCGTCAAATACGGCGACCGTCTCAAAAATCCGGTCGGCTTTACCGTTAATAAATATTCTTTGACCTATAATAAAGTGGAGTAATTTGAAAGTGGCACTTATAACTGGAAAATCAAATTTATTGTTGTTTGCCGGGTTTCTTGGCTCCCTTTTATGGTCTGTGCAGGTTTCTGCGCAACAGGTTAATCAGCAGGTGATGGATGCCAGCGCCGATCAGGCGCAGGGCAACTATACGCCGATGAATCTCGGCTACGCCGGCTTTAATTCTCTGGGGATGACACAGGCCGCTTGGCTTGACCCGCTGCAAAACCTCGGCGAGGGGCAGAGCAAACCGGCCTACTCCCGTTATTACTGGTCGCCGGATTTGGTTTTGCCGGTTCGTGTGCGCGAAGGCATGATTACCCTGATTAATTTCCCCAATTGGGAAATGATTGAAGATATTTTCATCGGTGACAACGCGACGTTTGACGGGCAGATTTCCGGTCCGAATTCCTTGATGCTTTATCCGCGCAAGGGCGCAAATGTCGGTGTCGATACCAACGTTATCGTCTTCGGACGCTCCGGCAACCGCTATGTCTTTTATGTCAAGAGCGAAGCCGTCAATACCGAACGTCTGACCAATTCGATTATCGACATCGATGTTGTCGGCGGCAACGACGGTTCCGGCGGTACGCCGAACTTCGGCAGCGGCGGCGTGCTTGGCGTTCATACCGGCGGCACGACTTCCGGCGGCAAATCGGTTGACGCCAACTACACCCGCAGTTTCCAAAAAAGCGACTGGCTGAAGTCTATTCCGCTGGATCCGTCAAAATTCCGTTTTGATTTGGAGGTTTATGTTCCGAACCCGGATGACGTCGTCATTGCGCCGGAGCGCGTCTGGCGCGACGATATCTTTACCTATATCGATTTGGGCAAAAAAGCACTGAATATGATGCAGCGTCCGGTCGTCAGCATGATTGTCGAGCGTGTTGAAGTGCCGGTCGGTTTCCGCACCAAAGGCCCGGATAACCGCCTGATTATTGTCGAGGGCGTCGGAGATTTAGTATTGCGCAACGGCAAACGTATCATTTGCATCAAACTGCGCCGTTCGGATGCTTCCGGTCTGGAATACGCGATTGATTCGGCTGATTATCTGCCGCCGACATGGGATGTCCAGGGCGGGCTGCCGGCACAGCAGGGAGCCGGTGGAGCGGCAAAAACCGGCGTTCCGTACGGAGCAGCCGGCGCGGGAATGCCGGGCGGACAGGCTCCAGGGCAATATGATATTCAGGTCGGGCAGAGCCAGGTTATCGTGCCGCAATACGCCAACGGTGCCGGCGGCCAGAATGTAAGTGTCGGCTACCAGCCGGGAGGCGGGGCTGCTGCAAACTTTGATTATTCCAAAATGCAGCGTATCAGCAACACCGGCGCAAGAACCGCACCGTCCAATCCCTATATGCAGCAGTACGGCTACGGTTCGGGTTTTGCCGACGGCAATAATTCCAATATTTCGATTGAACTCGGAACAGATGCCGACGTCAGCAACCTGGAAGACCTGTGGGCCAAACTTTCTAAGAAATACAAGGCCGACTTGGAACGCTATGAGCCTTTCTTTTCAGTGGATGCTCCGGCTGACGGTCAGGGCAAAGAACTGTTCCACTTGAGGGTCGGTCCGGTCAAAACGCTTGAAGAAGGTGACAAGACCTGCAGCATCCTCGGGCGGAACGGCGTCTTTTGCAGCGTAGTCAGGACACAGTAAAGCAACAAATGAGCAAAGATAACTTAACACATTCCGAGAAGTATATCAAAAAAACCAATCGCATTATTCTTGCGATTGGTATTGCTTCTTTATTGATATTTATTTTCGGTGTGTTTTTGTTGATAAAAAGCAATCAGGTACAGGACGATTTTGAAGAACCGGTCTTTACCGACAATGCCGATGTTTTCGGCGACATGAGTGCGCCGACTCTGAACCAGAATATTGAATTTGCCACCATGGAAGGTGAAATCCCTCTGACCACGACGCCTGACCCGGTTCTGATGGGGCAGGTTGTTCTCGGGACGGATGCCAAAAACGTTTTGACACTCGGCACCAACGGCAAAGCCTCGATTAAAATTGATTCCGTTGAACTGGCGGATCCTCCGGCGGACGGCTTTGTTTTTCAAAGCGGGTGCGACGGCAAAACTTTGACCGGCGATGAAACCTGCCATATTACCATGAGCTGGGCGCCAGTTATTGCCGGGAATGTTCAAAACAACTTTATTATTTCATGGTATGAGCTGAACTTGGGTGAAAACAATGTCAAATCAGCCAAAGTACCGGTCAGCGGCAATGCCGTAACCAAGGAAGACTGCAAACTCTGCGAAAATGTTCCGGTTTCAGAAACAACCGCGGCCGGCGGCACCCCGAAAGCCGTGCGTTATGCCATCGGCCCCGACGGTAAAATCCTCGGTATTATTGATGAAGACGGCTATGTCCGCGATGCCGACGGCAATATCATCGGGCGTGTCGGCGCCGACGGCATGATTCGCGATGCCGACGGCAATATTATCGGCGTGGCCGAAAACCGCCGCGCGGTTTATGATGAATTCGGCAATCTGATCGGCTACGTCAATCCCGACGGCACCGTCGTCGATTTGGACGGCAACGTTATCGGCCGCGTGCTGCCAGACGGCACGGTTGTTGATATGAACGGCAAGGTCATCGGCCGCGCTGTCGAAACCGGATTTGTCTATGATAAAGACGGCAATATTATCGGCCGCGTGCTGCCTGACGGCACGGTTGTCGATATGGACGGCAATGTTATCGGCCGGGTAATGCCCGACGGCTCGGTTGTCGATCTGAACGGCAATGTTATCGGCAACATCACAAAACCAGGGCGCGTGGCGGTGGATGCCAACGGCAAGGTTCTGGGCGTGGTGATGCCCGACGGTTCGGTTGTCGATGCTAACGGCAATGTCATCGGCTATGTTGACGAAAACGGAAATATCGTTTCTAAAAATTCGGCTCTTCAGGGCAAAAAACTGCGGGTTGCCTATGATGCCAACGGCAACATTATCGGCTATGTCGATGAGAACGGCAACCTTTTGGATATCAACGGCAATATCATCGGAAAAATGCGCGAGGACGGCACGATTGTCGACCTGAACGGCAATGTTATCGGTTATGTCGGCGAAGAAGTTCAGTTTGACGAAAACGGCAATATTATCGGTGCCGTTGTCAATTTGAGCAAATTGCCGATAACGCCGCAGGGAACGCTGCTGGGAATCCTGCAGAATGACGGCAGTATCGAAAATTCGGCCAAACAGGTGGTCGGGCGGGCGCTGCCAAATGGTTTGGTTAAGGATGTTAACGGTTCGAAAATTGTTGCTAAAATGGTCAACGGCGGCTTTGTTGTCGGTTTCGGCTGCAAACAGCTGGGTTATCTGGATAAAGACGGTCTGATTAAAAAAGGCAATGAAGACACCAAGCTGCGCATTACTCCCGAAGGGATTGTGCTTGACGCCGAGGGAAAGTACGCCGGCGAAGTTTTGAAAAAAGGCCCGGTTTTTGACAACCGCTGCCGTTTCTTGGGAACCGTTGACAATACCGGAATTGTCAAGGATAACGATAATCGTTATGTCGGCTGCGTCAATCCTGACGGCAGCGTGCTGGATGAAAAGGGCGATTATATCGGCCATGTTGCGCGCCAGGGCGCGGCGGTGGATTATGACGGCAAGTATTTGGGGCGGATTGACAACCAGAACCGCGTTGTCAATGATGCCAAACTTCCGGTCGGCTGCGTCGGCTTGAGCGGCGATGTGTTTAATAACGAGGGTGTTTATATCGGCAGGGTCGTCGGCAAAAAATATGCGTTTGATTTTGACGGCAATTATATAAATCTTGTTGACGAAGACGCCAAAGTAAAAATATACGGCAAAAAATCGGCGGAACTTTCGCCGAACAATCTGGTTCTGGATGAGAATAACCAGATTATCGGCGTGGCGCTGGACGCCGATACGGCGGTTGTGAATGCCCGCGGCAATGTTATGGGGATATTGTTCCCCGACGGCAACATATACAGCGGCAAAGGAATTTCACAGGGCAAAATCAGAAACAACGGACTGGGCTTCTATGGCTCAACCATCGGTGCCGGGCTTCCGCGCGGCGAAGTCATAAATCTTCGCGGCGAAAACGTCGGCGTGGCTTATCAAAACGGCGAAGTTTTCAGCCGTTACGGCGATCGTCTGGGCTATCTGGACGGCCGCGGCAAGTTCTTTAACCACAAAAACGAATATCAGGGTGCCGTTGTCCGTCAGGGCGCCGCAGTCGGTTATGACGGCTCATATCTCGGTTATGTCGCAGCCGACGGCACAGTGATTGATTTGAACGGCAAAACGGCCGGAAAAGTGACGCATGATGAAAAAGTTGCTGATGACAAAGGGCGGATTGTCGGCGAAGTCATCCCCGAGAACACCATTATTGATATTTGGGGAAATTATAAAGGCTTTTTGAATTCCCTCGGCGATATCACCGACATTAAGGGCGAAGTTGTGACCGCCGTATTGCCGGGCGGCTCGACCGACAATAACCTCAGCGTTGTCAAGACAGGCGTCGTTATTGATTTTGGCGGAAACCCCGTCGGCGTAGTAAGGCCGGACGGCGCGGTTGCCAATTCGGCCAATGTTGTCATCGGGCGGGCTTTGTCGGACGGCAATGTCGTGAGTGTTGCCGGAAAACTGATTGGCGAGGTCGTGGACGGCGATATTGTCATCGGAAATAATGATAAAGTTGTGGGTTATGTTCTTTTTGATGGCAAAATCATCGGTAAAGATGATAGTATAATCGGCAGAAGCCTTTCCGGCGGCCTGGCTATTGATTTGAAAGACGGTATCTTAGGAAAAATTTACAAAATCGGTGCTTCAATTCTTGGCAATGACGGCAGCTATAAGGGGCGTTTGGCCTATGACGGCAGCGTAATTGATGTTGAAGGCAAAAACATCGGTTACGTCAAGAGCAACGGTTCGTTCATTGATTTGGACAAGAAAGTTGCCGGCTATGTTTTGCAGGAAGTCGCTAAGAACCGGAGGAATTAAAAGTGACTTGGGGAATCAGACTGAAGACAATCTTAAAAACGGCGCAGTTTGTTGTTGCGGCGCAGGTTTTGGCTGTCTGTCTGTCACCCGCCCGGGCACAGGAAATTACGGCGATTAATTTTGACGGCGAGGTTCTGGGAAAAGTCATCCCCGACGGCAAGGTTGTCGGCGCGGACAATAAGCTTATCGGCAATGTAACGGCCGACAGCTTGATTGTAAGCTTTGACGGCAAACTCATCGGCGGTGTCATCCCGCAGGGTATAGCCGTCGGCAATGATGCGCGTTTGCTGGGCAAGGTCAATAACGACGGCTCGGTTCGCTCGGCCTCGGGGCAGGTGCTCGGACGCGTGCTTCCCAACGGTTTGGTTGTTAACGATTTTTTTGATATTATCGGTGCGGTCGTTTTTCCGGGGCTGGTTTATTCGGATGACGGCAAGACGGTCGGCCGCATTACCGGCGACGGCCTGTATGCCAATCTTCAGGGGCAGCAGATTGGCGTTGTAACGCCGGACGGTTATGCTTACCGCAAGGTAGGCAATGACTATCTTTTGGAAGGGCGCCTGATTTCCTCCAAAATGGTTGTATCGCTTCAGGGCGAATTCATCGGCAGTGTCACGCCCGGCGGACAGGTATCGGACTTTGATTCTCAGATAATCGGGCATATTAAGGCCAACGGCTTTGTTTATAACGACCAGAACGAAATCGTCGGGCGGATTGTCCGTTCGGGTTACGCTTTTGACAACAGCGGCTATTATCTCGGCTATGTGAGCTACAACGGTGAAATTGTCGACGGCGGAAATGTCGTCGGGCGTATTCGTGCCGACGGGCGCGTCGCCGATTTGACCGGAAAGGTTATCGGTTACAGTATAGATATTGCGGCAACCGCAACGGATTTAAAGGGAAAATACCTGGGCCGCGCCCTTCCTGACGGAAATCTTGCGCGTGCCAAAACAGTCACGGCGCTTATCGGTGCCCGCGGCGTTGTTTTTGCGGCCGACGGCAGTACCATGGGGCAGATTGCCGCCAGCGGTCCGGTTTTTGACTATAAAGGCAGTCTGCGCGGACATGCTCTGCCCGGCGGCAGTGTCATCTCTCTGAACGGAACGCCTTTGGGCTATGTTGTCAGCAGCAATGCATATGATTTATCCGGGCGCATGATAGGCCGTGTCAACAGCGGAAAAATGGTATTTTCCAATGCCGGTGACGTTTTGGGGCTCAATGGAATCGGCAGCCGGATGACGGTTGATTCCAAACAGTATTTGGTATCCCCGCTGGGTTATGTGTTTAATCAGGACGGCGAATTCTCCGGCGCCTCGCAGAACGTCAGCCCCTTATACAGCCCCAACGGCACTAATGTGTCAATGATTGGGCTGAACGGCCGGGCCGTAAACGAGCGGGGGCTGGATGAAGGCTATGTTACCGGCCAGGGCTATCTGGTAAACCAGCAAAATAAGCTGACGGCCAAAACCATTGATGCGGTATATGCCGTGGGCAAAGCAGCCAAATATCTCGGCAGTTTGAATGCCGATAACCTGATTTTGGACACGTCGCTGCGCATTATCGCCAAAATTCTGCCTGATAATTCGGTGGTCGAAACCAACCGCTCGGTCAGCAATAATTACCAGCCCAAGACCGGTCAGGCTTATGCCGGAAATATTGCCGTCGACTTTACCGGCGGTTTTCTGGGCTATGTTGACATACTCGGCAATGTCAATAATCTTTCCGGCGCCAAAATCGGGCATATTGTTGAGCGCGGATTAGTCATCGACAATAATAATATTGTCACCGGATTTTTGCTGCCTTACCGCACCATGCTGAATGATGAATGCGAAGTCGGCGGCGTTGTGACCCCCCGCGGCGACGTACAGAATTTTCGGGGTGTCTACTTAGGCAGAGCATTGGCCAACGGTCAGGTTTTGAGCGACAGCGGCAGTATCCTCGGTTTCTTGACACCGCTGGCGCCGGCAATTGATTATAACGGCAGCGTCAGCGGACTGATTGGCAGCGACGGCAAAGTTCTTAATCTGGAAAAAAACAGTTTAGGCTGCATCAGCAAGGCCGGACTGTTGCACAATGCCGACGGTCTGGTGGTTGCCGGCGCGGTCAGGCCCGGCGCGGCGATGGCCTTCAACGGCAGTATCCTCGGCTATGCAACGATTGACGGCAGCATTATCGGCTCCAATGATCAAATTGCCGGCTATCAGCAGCCGGACGGCAATGTTAATTCGTCTGCCGGAATTCCTGTCGGTGCCATGCTGGATTATAAGGTTGCTTTCAATCTGGACAACCGCTTTATGGGGCGCGTTTTGGCCGACGGTACGGTTGTTGATGATAAATTTAACGAAGCAGGCCGGGTTAATTTTGAAGGATATGTCGTTTCCGGCGGCCAAAAAGTCGGTTATGCCCTCAATGACTTTTATATTTATAATGCCGAAGATAATGCCGTCGGCTATATCAACCGCAACGGCGATGTCGTCAGCTTTACCAACCAGAGCCTGGGGCGGATTGAGCGCGGTTTCCTCCTCAATAAGGATCAGGAAGTCATCGGTCGCGGCAGCCGCGATTATAATATCCGCGAGAAGACCCAGCTGGTTATCGGCCGCCTGGCTTTCAACGGCGACGTTCTTGACAAAGCCGGAAATGTCGTCGGCAAACTGGCAAATGCCGGGGAAATTAAAAATCAGAGCGGAGAAACAATAGCTCAGGCTTCGCCGTTGCAGTATTACAGCAAAATTTCCGCTCAGCCGAAGCGCAAAATGGTTTTTGACAAAGACGGCAATTTTATCGGATATCTGGATGAGAACGGCAACGTTGTCGATGCAGATGGCAATATTATCGGTACGCTCGACAAAGACGGCAATGTCGTCGATAAGGACGGCAATATTATCGGCAGCAGTGCCAAAGGCAGAGAGGCTTATGACAAAGACGGAAACCTCATTGGCCATGTTGACGAGGATGGTAATGTTGTTGATGCCAACGGCAAAATTATCGGCAAAGTTACTGAAAACGGCGATGTTATTGACGCCAACGGCAATGTCATCGGCGGCATCGGCAGCAACTGGTATCAAAAAGCTCCCGTCCGGAGCGAGCCGGCTTCAGAAGACGAAGATGTCAGTCCCGCACTTAAACTTTTGGAAAGCGGACAGCATCGTAAATCTTTGGGGATAGCTCTGACGCCGGACGGTGAATATCTCGGAGATATTCTGGAGGATAAAACGGTCGTCGATGCCGACGGCAATTATCTGGGGCGTTTGATGCCCGACGGGCTGGTTATTGATGATGACGGCGCCCTGATTGGTGTTGAAGAAGTCAAAAAGCCCGATACTTCCGAAATGTTTGTTCCCGCGGGAACTTTCGGTGATGGCGGCGCCTACGGCACCGGCACGGGGCCTGCCGGCAACCTTGGCCCCGGCGGCGGATACGGCCCCGGCGAACGTTATGATCCGGCACGGCAGGCGGCGTTGAACGCGGCCATGGCCGAACGCCGCAAAAACATCAGCGTCGGCAAAATCAGCAACGGCATGCGCAAGGAAGCTTTTGACGGCATGCAGAAAGACTGGGAAGAACAAGGCATCGGCAAGGTCATATCGTCATGGCGGGTTGATTTGAGCGAAATGATATTTGCCGACAAACCGATTCCGGCTGTCATTGCCCGCGCGATTGACAGTAATAATCCCGCGCCGATTACCGCGTTTGTAGAGCGCAACGTCTATGCCGAGGAAGGGCGCAACGTGATTATTCCGGCCGGCAGCCGCCTGATTGGGTCGCTGGGCGGCATTACGGCCAGTGCCGAAGCGACATCGGAATCTGCGCGTGTCCAGATTTCATGGGAACGCTTAATTCGCCCCGACGGTTCGCTGTTTGTTTTTCAGGGGTTGACCGCGGATGCTCAGGGACGTGCCGGAGCGTTGGGTTATGTCGACCAGCAGCTGTTTAAAAAATACACCTTGCCGGTCTTGACAACCAGCTTGACGAGTGCCACATCATACTTTATGGCGCCCAACGAGGAAACCACCGATAATGAAACGCCGCGTCAGCAGGCGGCAAATGATGCCCGTCAGAATTTCTTGAATGAGATGAGTAACATTTTTGATGAAATTCTGGCTGATAAATCCAGTATCAAGCCGATGACTTATATTCCCGCAGGCACGCGTATCATTGTTTTCCCCAATACCGACCTGTGGTTGAGGACGCTTGAACGCGATCAGGATTCGTCGCTCCAGCTCGAAAAACCGCAAGTCTTTATTGATGACGGCGAGAAAGCGGCCGAAAAAGCCAAGTTTGACAGCGAAGGCACCAAAAAGACGATTAGCAGCGCAGGTGACGGAGGCGATGTCGTCTACGATGCCAGTGCCGACGTTCAGAGTGCTAAGGCACCGGCGCCGCTTGTCAGCACGCCGAAATCAAATAAACCGGCTGCCGGCACGCCCGGTTATCTGGCTCCCCCGCCGCCGCCATCGTCCACAGGCGTGCCTGCGGCAGCCGCCACGTCGGGCACCGGCAGCGCGCCCGCCGCCAACAACAGTGTTCCGGCTCTGTTTTAAGAGGAGTATCAAATGAGCTTTACGGTATTAGAATCGATTTTAAGGCCTCTGTCATATTGGTACAATCAGGACAATATCGAAGAGGTCGCGGTTAACCGTTCCGGCCAGGTCTGGCTTCGCCTGCGCGGAAAAAGGGCTTATCCGTGGGTTATGTACAAAGACGAAAAGCTCACCAAAGAATATCTCACCGACTTGCTGTATATTATCGCCAATACCTACGAACTGCCTTTTGACCCCATTCAGGGAAACCCGGTGGTTTATGCGGCAATCCCCGGCGAACACCGATTTTCGGCAATTTGCGGCCGCAACGTTATGTATGACAACGACGATTTGACCGGCGGTATTGCCTTGACCATCCGCGTGCATTCCGACGATGTGGCGTTCGGCCTTGGCGATTACGGACTGACGCAGGGGCAGCAGCTGCACAAAATTAATCCGCTGAAGGATATTAAGGAGCCGGAAGACCCTTACGAACGCCTGCTGCTGAGTATCAAACGCGGCGACCATATTCTGGTTTCCGGCGCAACCGCAACAGGTAAAACGACTTTTCTGAACAACCTTTTAAAAATTTTAGACATCAACAAGCGCATACTGACAATTGAGGATACGCGCGAACTTGTTGTGCCGCATCCCAACCGCGTCCATGTCGTTCTGTCGCGTACCGAGCAGACCAATGCCCTGACTTATGCCAAAGTTATCGACTTAGTTGTCCGTTTTACGCCGGACGCCATTATCGGCGGCGAGATTTCGACCGGAAACGCCGGTGCTATTTGGGAACTGATGGGTTCAGGACACGACAACTGTCTGGCCACAATCCATGCCGAAAGCTCCGAGGCCGCTTATCAGGCCTTTACCGACCGTATTTTGCACACTTATCCGACAATTGACCGCAAAAAGACAATTGAAGAAATGCACCAAAAATTGCGCGTTGTTCAAATTAACCGTGACGGAAACCTGCGCGCCGTAACCGAGGTGACATAATATCTGGAAATCTTGTCTGATGACAGCTTAAGCTGTTTTTGCTGTCAGCTTGCCGGACGCGAAGAAATCTTCCGCGGGCTTTGTGCCGAAACTTCCGACGGAAGGTTTGACAGGAAATAGTTTGCCTCAACCTGCAAAACCTCGCAAAAATCAAACAAGCGGCTTAGGCCAATGCGATTGTTGCCGCATTCGTATTTTTGTATCTGTTGAAATGTCAGTCCCATTTTCTGCCCAAGTTCGTTCTGGCTCAGCCCCCTTTGGCGCCGCAGCTTGCGGATAAGACCGCCGGCGTAAACGTCAATCGGGTTGGGTTTGCCGTTAGGCATCCGTCCGTGTCGAGAAGGGCTGCTGTTCTGAGAAAGGTTATGGGGCTTTGAATTGTTATCCGTTTTCATAGCGATGGTCCTTGTTATGAGGAGAAAATAACGAAAACAAACCGCTCCCAAAGGCGGGAGGAGTTTGAACCCTACCCAAAAACCAAAGTAGATACACATAACAGCCGCAATCTTTGCCGGGTAGCACAGATAGCGGGTACGATGCACTCCTCCCTTATAAAAGGGATGTGGTTTTTGGATATTCCACTGAATCAAGGGTTCAAATCTCAATTTTCGTGTTTTTTTAATAATACACAGACGGCAAACCGTGAACGATATGCCAGAACAATCTGTACATTCATATTAGAAAATTATTAATAAAATGCAAGCGAAAAACATTTTCAACTAAAAAGCGAGGTCAATAAACGCTGCGGCGGCTTGTCTTTATCAGAGCGGCGGAATATTAAACTGGGCGATGTCCCCCGGGCGGATTTTGGTATTGGAATAGCGCATGTTGCCGGTTTCAATAACAAATCGCTGCCGTCCCGTAAGCTGCGAAACCAAATCATAAAAGTCGCGCGCAGCCATTTCCTGACGCTGCGGATTCATGACGTATAAAACGCAGCCTTGTGTCCTTTCGGCAACGCCGCAGCGGGCGCGCCCTTTGGGAACTTCCGGATTGACAACCACGCCCTGAAGGCCGTTGCGCACAATTTTTTCTTCGGCAAAGAAAACTTTTGCAGTAATAATGCCGAGGAAGAATAAGACTGCCCCGAGGAGCAGTAGGATTTTTTTAGTAAGATAAGGGGGCACATCAGAAACCGGCAGTATCGCGTCCTCATAGTCATCCACGACTTGAGGCGAGGGTTCGGACTGCGGGGCCGGCAAATCGTCTTCGCCGAGAAATTTGCGCGGCGCGGCAGGGTTGGATGCTGCAGGCGTTTTTGCCGGGAGATTGTCGTCATCCAAATAGGCGTCCAGATTAAAGGCATCTTCATTGCCGGATTTGGAAATAAACGGATTATTGATGCCGGATGACGCTTGCGGTTTGCGAAACGGATCGCTTGCGGTTGCCTGATTAAACGCGGGCTTGCCGGTTTGTGCGGGCGCGGTTGTAGCCTGCATCGGCATCTGAGGCGTGCGGTTAATCGGCCGTTTGACTTTTTTCAGAAACGGCCGCTGCGGCATATTTTGATTTGTGGTGTTATTATCCGTATCCATTTTCAAACCTCTGTAATTTACAGGTTGTTTTCCAAATGTTTGTTCGTTTTCAGGGTTTTAATAATCCGCGGTACCATAAACACAATGGTCTCAGATTTAGGTTTGTCAACGCCGAAAATTCCGTTCGGCAGGCCGATAATCAGGAAATTTTCGCCCAGTTTGCTGCGGACATCAAAACTAGTTATTTCTCCGTCGCGCGATTCCAAGGTCAAGTCTGTAAATATCTTGTCGTTCTGTTCAAAAGATGCTTTTGCCAAAATTGAAAGGTCGGCTTCTTTGGAAGAGCGCGGTGCGCATTTGCCGATGTCAAAACGCGAGAACCAGACATTGGGCACCACAAATTTGCCTTCGGCCACCGGTTCGACGCGTGCCTGTTGTCCTAAAAAGGCGTTAAGCGTGCCGACGTTGATATCGTTTGATGTCGTCAGCACCCGGCCCAAAACGCCCGTGCGGGAGCTTTTAATCGCGCCGAATTCAAACACGCTGGTCATTGCCTGCCAGTCAATATCTTTGCCGTTTTGCGGATAAAGGGAGAAAACGCGGACGTCAAAAGCAATCAAAACCGGGTTTTCTTCAAAATAATTAATCAGGTTAAGCACCTGGTTTTTTAACTCATAGTCAGCGCTGAAAGTAATTGTATAATCGTCAAAGTCGGCCGTAAAGTCGGTAATTCCGGCGCCGCGCAAAACGTCAAGAATGGCAAGCAAAATCGGGCGCGACTGCGGCACATACAGGCTGAAATTGGCTTTGCGCGAAATACGCAGGGTCTTGTTGTTGGCGTTATACGTGTAATATATTTCGGCGGCTTCGGTAATCATATCAATAACTTCCGAAAGTTCGCCGCGCAGGTTTTCCGCGGAAATGCTGGCATAGGGGGCATCTTTGGCGACCAGTTTGATGCCGGCTTCTTTGGTCAGTTTGAGCAAAGCCCTTTCCGCCGGCATCGTATCAAACGAAAAACCGGTTACTTCAAACCGCGGCAGCAGGTCGTTGGTGCCGTTTCGAACCATGTTAAACGCCGTCAGGTTATAGGGAATAGTCGAAATCATCTGCTGGGTATTCCAGTTGACCGAACAGCGCAGCGGGCTTTCCAAATCCAAAAGGTTGGCGCCTTTTGGGGTGCGCAGGTCCGGATATTTCGGAGCTTCGATTTTGGCGCTGAAGACCGGGGTTTTCGGAAGATTCTCAACCTTGTCTTTTTGCCATACTCCGCAGGCCGCGAGTTGAAAAGCGGCAATTGCCAAAACGATTTTGCCAAAGTAACGCATATTATTTAACCTCTTTGGAAGCCGGCGACGGATTTCTCGGCGCGAAAGGCTGCACCGGTTGTCCCGTATTATGAAGCAGTTTTTCGACGACCTGATCCATGGACATTCCGGCGCCGACGGTCGGGTCGACGGATTTATCCTGAGCGCCCAGAGCTTCCTTGAATTTTTTCAGTTCGTCTTTGTCTTGTTTAATCATGTCGGGAGAAGCGTTGTTTTTAAGCTCTGTCTTAAATTCGGAAAGATTTTTCTTCAGCGCGTTAATGCCGCCGGCCATCTTTTTTTCAACATACGGATACAGCTGCGGGTGAGCGACGATATATTCGCCGGTTTCGCTTATTTCTTCCAGCAAATCCAGAATATATCCGTAATGCTCGTATTCTTCCATGGCGATGTTGCCTTTGCGGACGCACCGGGCGGCAACGCGGGATATTGTCCGGTCATAGTAGTCTTTCAACAGGATATAGTTGTCGACATACCATAAATCGTCATTTCGTCCTTTGCCGCTGCTAAAAGAATGACTTTGTTCCATGTTGTGCTCCTCGTTTGTACGCTCTTATTCTAATCTAAATGAGCCAAGGTGGTTTGTAAATTAATTTTAATCTTTTATAACACTCTTTTGATACGGATCGTCGTTATTTTCAATGCCGGCAGAATCTGTAATGTTCAGATTATACGCGGCCGGGCGCGCCGGAGCGCTTGCCGGTATGCTGACGCCGTCAAAAGTCGGATTTTGATAATATAAATCGCCGCTGCAAACAGCTGACTGCTGCAATATCGGCTCAAGGTTGTCGTTGCCGTAATTGGCATTGGCCGCGCCGGGTTCTTCTTCGACGTATTCCCACACCCATTCTTCGCCCTCGCCGTCCGTATATTCGCCGCTGTTTTCGCTGTTGGCGTATTCTGCCGGAGCACTTGTATCCGCGGCGGCTGTCTCTTCTTCCTTGCTGCTGTTAAATCCCCAGTCGTCCGGTGAAATGTCGCTTTCGCTCGCCGGCGGCAGGATTTCGCTTTCCCATGACGGCATTTCTTCTTCAACGCCGCCCAGCCAGTTGGCGCCGAGGTTTTCGTCTTCGGGGTTAAACGGCTCTTTGTCGTCATAATCGTCATCCAGCCCGAGTTCTTCGTCAGACGGCAGCTCCGGCATCGGCGGCGCAGCGTTTGTCATAATATTGCCGGAATAATTGTCTGTTGTTTCGACGTTTTCCGCCAAATCTGAATCCGCTGACAAAAGCACATCGGTATCCGGTTCATTGTCAAAAGAAATTATAGGTTCTTCCGATGAGGCCGTACTTTGCGGCATTTCCGTCTGGGGAAGCATCTCCGCGGTAAAGTCCGTATCGGGAGCCGCTAACACTTCTTCAAGCGCGGCTTCGGCGGATTTTTTCTTTTTTTTCTTCTTCTTTTTTTTCTTCTTCGGCGCGGTTTCGTCGTTTATGATTGCGGATGCCGTGTTTATGTCGGCTTTGCCGATGTCGGTGGGCATATTTTCAGAAGTATCGTTCGCCAATTCGAACAACGGCACGGCTTTTTCCGGGGAAACCGTTTCGGCTGCGGCAGGCATGGAAGGCTCTAATTCGTTGTCAGGCATTTCAAATGCAGGTTGCAGGTGTGGCAAATGGTTATCCGCTTGGACATTGCGCGGCGGCGTAATTTCCGTAATGTCGATAACATCCTCATACTCCGGCTCGCCGACCGGGCCGTGGTTGTGCAAGGAGGAATGCATATCATAAGGCGCCGCCGAGTTGGCCGGTGTCTGCACCACAACCGGATGGGCGCTCAAAGCCTCTATGAGGCTCTGGGTCGACAGTTTTTGGCTTTCTTTGAGCGCAACGCTGATAATCGAACTGAGTTCTTCGGTTTGCGACTTTGCCATTTCGCGGTATAATTTAGACTGTGTAACCACTACCTCTTGCAGCATTTTGCCGATTTTTTCACTGTCAAAGTTAAAATTGGCGGGAGCCTGCGCCGGTGTCGGAACCATCGTTTCCGCCGCGGCTGCCGTTGCCGGCGCAGCTGCGGGAACCGAAGCAAATGCATTCTCGGGGATTTGAACATTAATTTGCAGGTTTCCGAGTTTTTCAACGATTTGATTCAATTGCTGCGAATAATCCGTGGTGTTAATCTGGATATTATTGGCATTATTGTTGCTGGCCGCGGCGTTACCCGAATTCTGGTTCTGATTCAGATTGTTGTGCTGCACCATAAAATTCATCATCTGCTGCTGCGATTCGTTAATCAGCTTGGCAATTTCAAGCGTGTCGTTTTTCTGGCGTTCGCTTAAGACGGCAATTGTTTTGCTGAAGTTATTCTGTGATGTCAAAATAGCCTGACTGAGTTGTTTCAGTCCTTCGTCGTGAATCACGGGTGCTGCTGCCGCAACCGCCTGAACCGGCTGGGCTGAGGCTGTTGTTTCGACTTTGCCCAGACGTTCCGCTAGCTGCTGCTGCCCTTCAACCAGAACTTTTAACAGGTTTTGGGTTTCGTCGCTGGCGGGAGCAGGGGGCTGCGAGGTGCTGCCGGCACTGGCAATTTTGGCTTCGGATTCGCTTATTGCCTTGTAAATGCTCTGCATTTCCTGCCGTTGCTGGGCGCTTTCGTTTTGCAGAACCTTGACAATCTGCAGCTGGGTTTGTCCGAGGGTTTGGATGATATTGCGGATATCGTCTTTTTGCGACGCATTGTTTTTTTGCATGGCATCGGCAAGCGTTGCCGCAAAAGTGGCTGCAAAATCTTTGTCAAGCGAGAGTTTGGACGCAACAGCCGCACCGGTTGCCGCAACCGGTGCGGCGGCAGCAACCGGAGCGCTCTGCATTTTGGCTGAGGCTTGGACTTGTGCTTCAGCCAATGCCGTGGCCAGAATTTTGGCTTTGGATACTTCTTCGTCGTCAACCGCCGCGGCCAAAGGCGTGGCTGATTTTTCCACACCGGCTTTTTCCGCCAGTTCGTCGACATAATCCTGCAGCAGGGCGCCGCCCGGCAGTGAGCCGAACAACCCGCGTATATCGGCCGGAAGTTCCAGAAGCATCTTGTCAAAAGCGGCTTTGCGTTCGGGCGTAAAAATGTGAATTTGGCGGTAGATATTTAAAAAGCGCTGCGCAATAACGACGGGGTCTTCCTCGCCGTTGCGTTGAGCCTTGCGGCGCGCTTCTGCTGCTTTGTCTATCTCTGCCATTGGTTGTCTTCAGTTTAAACTTAATCCATAATATCGATTTTAAGCAAATGATGTAAATTTCTGGTTAATAAAAACAAAAAAAGCTCCGCAAATGCGGAGCTTAAAGGCACAAAAGCCAAAGTTACAGGCTGATGAAAACAACCTTATGAACCTTTTGCAGATCATTGTTGTTTAATTCGATTTTTTCTTCGGGATTCCAGCGGATTCCGTAAAGCATGCCCTGATCATCCTCACGGATGGAAATAATCATGGCTTCATTATCAGAGATATAATAAACGGCAATGTCGCCGCCGCTGACAACTTCTTGCGGATTCACATACAAGATTGAGCGTGTCGGCAGCAGAGAACCCAGTCGCCGGGTGCTCAAATTGACGGCATAGGCTTCTTTCTTGTTGTTAAGCTGTGCCGGTCGGAATACTTTTTTGATTTCTTCGTCAAAATCAATAATGATATTACCGTCTTTGCCGGCTGTGCCGTAAACCGAAATCCGCGAATTGTCCTGTGCGCTGCTGCCAAAAGAAGCTATGGCGCCGCGCGGATTAGACAAGAGTTTGTATTTGGCGTCATTGCGCTGGATAATTTCTTCCAGCATGCCTTTGTCGTCAAGATTCTTGATCTCTTTTTTAAGTTCTTCCAGAGGCATTTGCAGAGCCTTGGCAATGTTTTTGAGCTCTTTGTCGGAAACCTCTCTTTGTCCCATCTCAATGCGGTGGTAAACCGACAGCGTCATATCGGCGCTTTCGGCAACCTCAATAAGGGTTAGGTTTTTGTCATTGCGGATTTGCCGCAGTCCGGCACCGAGCGTTTTTAAGCCGGTCTTTTCATTGATTTTGTTACGGCGTTCCTGTTCGCGGCGCCATGCCTGAACAATCTCTTCCTGAGAATTCTGTTCGTTGACAAACAAGTCCTGCAGGGGGCAGTCCAAAAATTCGGCGACGCGCACAAGCTGTTCCTG
Source organism: Pseudomonadota bacterium (assembly GCA_018362935.1). Taxonomy (GTDB): domain Bacteria; phylum Pseudomonadota; class Alphaproteobacteria; order RF32; family CAG-239; genus CAZU01. The sequence goes on from JAHALQ010000002.1 coordinate 80,136, forward strand.
ATCAACCCGGCGGTAACCTTTTTCAATTTTTGAAATTGCTGACAGGCTGACGTTTAAATGGTCGGCCAATTCCTGCATTGAGCGTCCGCGCAGACGGCGGTACATTCTGATTTGATTGGGAAAAATAATTTCTTCCATTTGAGAATTCCTCATAACAATATGATACCAATATCTGACATTTATACTAATCAATGAGAAATATTAATCAAGGAAATAGTACAAAAAAAGACAATTTGTGTACAAATTTTGTTGTTATTATGTCAAAAAATCCTCTTTGGCATCAACCGTTATAGCGCTCGAATTCATACATATGGGCATAGGCCATTTCATTGCCGTTGGCGGCAGCAAAACTGCGGGCGGTCTTAATTTCGTCTTCGCTGAATATGCTGGTGTTCAGGCCTTCGTTGAGTTTGGAATAACGCCGCGTTTTGTTATAATAGTCATAGTACGCCGAATACCCGTAGGTATCGCGGACGGATTCTTCGTCAACCGATTTCTCCCAATTGTTCATGTTGACGTTTTGAATATCGCCGTCGAGCGTGAATATCCGTTTGCGGTTGATAACGCCGTCGGTCGCCAGATTGGTGCCGCGGCCTTTTTTGTCAATCTGCGTCATTTCGGTCATCATGCGCCCGTTGGCCATATGCATTTTGACAAAGGTTTTCGAGCCGTCAGGATGAACTTCTTCAAAACCGATAATGTTGCCGTTATCGTCGCGAACGGCTTTTTGCGAAACATAAGCATGATTCTTCATATTCATTTTGGTGTTCGGCATGGCTTTGTTCATAATCTGCTTTTGCAGGGCGATTGCCAGCTGTTCTTCATTCGGCTGCCCTTTAATAGCTTCCAGAGCCTTATTATAGTTTTCCTGATTAACGGCGCCGTTTTTCTCAAAAATGTTATTGAGGAAGGGGCTGTTGGCTTTAATCTCGTCATTATAAGAAGTTATGTTTCCCTCTTTATCGCGGACGGTCGAGGTCGTGATATTAAAGTTTTTGTTTTTAACCTGCGTGACCGTATTGGTGCCAACAGTCTTTCCCCTCCAGTTGTGCACTTTTTTAACCTTGCTTTCGGTCACAGTTTTGCGCCCGTCAGCTGTTTCGGACATTTGCAAAGTTTTTGAGCGTCCGAGCAGCCACGATTTGGTATTAATCGTATACGTCCCGGTTGTAGCGTCATAAGTGCCGTTTTTCTTAATCCGGTCCGCCTGACGGTTCATCTTGACCTGCCGGATTCCGCCGACAACGCTGCTGCTGGCGTTTTTGGTTAAATCCCAGGCTTTATCGGCAGCGGCTGAAACGGGTTTGTCGAGAACTTTGGTAGCAGCGCTCTTGGTGAACGAACCGGCCATGGTGCCGATGGAACTTCCGATTTTGGTGCTGGTAATGCTGCCCGAAAATTGTTTGGCAAAATCAGTCGCTTCGCCAATTACCGCCCAAGCCAGTATCAGTACAAAACAGACCTCAAGGAACGCTGTGGAAAACCAGGTAAACTGATTTAATAATTGGGTAAGAGGAATATCATACGAAGTAAAAATACTGCTCCATGTAACGTCCGCAGGAAATTTTGCTTTTCCGAGAGCATCAACAACAATTTGTTCCAGCGCGGTGGTAATCATTAATGCGATGAGCGATACGAATACAAAAGCAAACATTGCATTTATAAAGGTTTCCCAGACTTTTCCGGTGTATTGCCGCGTCACCTTAAAGGCGTAAGCGCCGATGGCGAAAGGCAATAACGATCCTGCGACCGCCAATTGCAGCACGGAGTCAATCATCATAAAAGGCACCGCCAGCAATATCAACATGCCGCCAACCCATAAACCGATGCCGACCAGCAGATAGCCCAGATGAGGAATAATAAATACTTTTTTCTCCCACGAAAAACAGATACTGGAGCTGCCCAATGCTTTGACCTTTGCCGCCCGGTTCTGAATCAGTCCCATTGTGCACAATATACCTTCACCCATTTTTTTAGGCAGGGCACCTTCAGCATTTTCGCCGCTGTCATTGGGCAGATTATATTTGCTCATGCTCTCACACGTATATTCGTCGAAACTGTTATCGGATTTTTCAGAAGTTTTAACCTTTTTTAATACTTCATTAGAATTATTACCGGCTTGTTCCGGCGTCAGGATAGCTTCCGCTGCCCGCATGCCGGTATTAAAAATGGGGCCGAGCGCGTCGTTTAAGAATGAGAAAGCACCGGACTGCAGCAATACAACGGCAATCAGTACAAAGAAACTCTGGGTAAGAAGTTCCAAAATTAAATCTTTAAGGTCGCGGACTTCCGGAGAGGTAACAAAGGCCAGAATATGCAAGGCAATCCAAACCGCAAAACCGATAATCACAACTTTGTAGACTGAACCCGAATAACCGTCAATAGCCTTGCGTGTCATCACGCTGGCTGCCCGGAAAAACGTGGCAAACAGCGGACAGAAAGTGCACTTACCCTTAACTTCGTCATAATAACATTTAGGCGAGCATTTGTAAGCGTTTCTTTTACATTTTGGAATCAGGGCTTCTTGCCTTTGAGCTTCAGCTTCAAGTTGAGTACGATGAGTTCCTGCTTTGTAGTTGGAATAGTCCAGTCCAATGGCATAACCGCTGCCATCGTCAGCTCGTGATGGAACAATTATGGATATGCAGATAAAAGCAATCAAAAACAAAATTTTGACATTTACCTGTTTGAATATGTTCAATATTTTGTTCATCACCCTATCCCCTATTCGTCCTTGTTGCCTTCAGGCTTTTTGTTACGTGTGCCGAATTTGTTGTAAGCCTTATCGGTGGTATCGCCAGCTTTTTTAGCGACATCGCCGGCTTTTTCCACACCTTTGCCCACGGCTTCCGTCATTTTTCCGGCGCCAATCATAATGCCGCCGACAACATTGCCGACAACTGGAACGGCTTGCAGCCCTTTGCCCATGGCGGACATGCCTTTTCCAATGCCTTGCGTTACTTTTCCGGCACCTTTGGCAATATTTCCGGCACCGCGCATGGTGCTTCCGGCAGCAGTCTTCGCATTGCCGCTGCCCTTTCCGGCCACGCTTTTGGCGAAACCAACCGCGCTCTTAGGCAGCCCTTTCAGTTTCTCTCCGGCTTGGTTCAGGGCAATATCACGGGCGTAACCCACAGGTTTCATAGCTTGGTCTTTTGCCCAGCGCGACGCGGCAGTCGCCCATTGGTGCATCGGATTCGTCTGGCCAAAGGCTTTGTCCGGGAAGAATTTATTGACTAAATCCGGTACGGTATTTTGAATCAGTTTAAATGAATACAGGAAAGCAAACAGCAACAGAACAAATGTTGTGCTGAATAATGAAAGCTTGGAAGCGGCATAGGCGGCATTTTCTTCGTTTCGATCCTGACTAATCTTATCAAGATTTCCAGCTTCATCCATAACTTCATACAGTTTTGCAATACCACCTTCGCCGGCCGCAACAGCTTCTGCCGAATCCCCCCAGTTAATGACGGCTTCGGTCAGGGCGACGGTATAGGTTGTGGTTAAGGCCAAAAAGGCAAAAGTGGCTGCGGCTTTGGCAATGATGCTGACGCACATGGCAAGCTTGCCTTTGGTCATGTTAAACGGCCACAATCCGACCACAATCGGCAGAGCGATGACGGCAAAACCGATTTTGAATGACATATCCATCAGATAATAGACAATTGCCAGTGTCAGCAGCATGCCGAAACAGAAAATGATAAAGCCTTCAATCCACATAAAAGCGTTCGTTGGTGTAGCAAGCGTAACCCCCCATATTTGGAAGTTCCATGCACCGCCGCGCGGCAATGTCGAATAACACATAATCGCATCGCCGAGTATCATGTTTTCTGCCGTGATATCTGTAATAGCTTTGGTTGCGCCGAGAATACTGTTCATGACCGATTTCGGCATAATGTCGGTTGGCCCGCTGTAATGAATATCGTCAATCGGGATAATTAAGGATGTAAAATCTTTAGAACTTTCAACGCTTTGGCCATCTGATGTTATATAAGTAGAAGACAGGTCAACTTTTGCCGAGCCTCCGGAAATCCAGCATTTTTCAGGAACGTTCTGACCTCTTTTAAAGCCGGCGGGAAAAACGTCAACCTGACCTTTTTTGCATCCGTTCGGATTATCGGTGAATGTTTTGTTGTCCGGATTATAATGATATCGTTTGGGGCTGACCAGTCCTTGACCCAGAGCCAGCGGATCAATATATACTTGATTGTATTTCTGCACACCGATTTTGCCGGTAAGCTTAACGTCGACATGCAGGTGTGCACTGCTTGAACCGCCGGTATTGCCGATAAAGCCGATTTGCTGCCCTTGTGCAACAGTTTTTCCTGTTAAATTGCGGAATGTCTGCACGGTTTTGTCCTGCATGTGCAGATAGCGGTGAACCCATAGGTTGCCGTTTTGATCACGCGTTTCGATTACTGCCATATTGCCTGCGCCGCCGCAAGGTTTTTTACAATATGTAACCAGTTTGCCGGTTGCCATTGCAAAAACAACGCCGCCTTCTTTGCCGGATGTCCCGATATCCAGTCCCATATGGCTGTTTGAGCCATAGCATTTGCCGTCAGCTTGTTTATTTTTGCCATCACAGTTGACAACCGGAGGAATACGGCAGCCGACGGGAGAAGTTATATGGCCGGTGTTTGTGCCGGGCACCATAAATGAAGGAATGTTGGTATCGCCGACGGCAGCAGCATCAGCTTTAGCCTGTTCCAGCAGTTTTTGCTGCTCTTCGGTATATTGAACCGGTGTTTGATCCTGGGGTGCGGTAACAGGAGTTTTCTGTTGTTCGGCAATTGATTCTTTAACGGCTTTTTCAACGGCCGCCTCGTCAATATCGTCCCAGACATAATCTTCCGTATATCCCTCAAAGCGTTCCGGCCAAAACTGCTGGGCAACAGTTGCGCCAAAGCCCATAATCGGCGTTATAAAATAATTTTTGACCATCGGCAGGCCGCCCACAATAAACCAATAGGCCAGTCCGACCTTAAACATAAATTTAATCAGCTCGTTTAATATATTGCCGGGCTCAACTTGTGCCAGAGAAGATACGTTTTTCAAAGCCCACATCAACAACCACATCACGACGCCGATCCACAGCAGCGTAATGCCGGCGCGTTGTGCCAGCCCGTAGGCGCTTTTGGCCGCGGTCAGAAAAGCAGATGTCAGTTTCTCGACAACCAGACATGACCAGCAGCCGGAATGATATTTATCTCGCAATATTTGAATTGCCGGGCACATATTGTCAGAAACCGAGTTTTCTGGATCAAGCGCTGCCGCAGTACCCCGGTCGATTTCTTCAATATAACCTTCACTTTTGCCGTCGGCTTTTGCCGCTTCTTTCGCGCGGCTGGCGCCTTCTTTAATTAAACGTTTTGCTTCATTTTCGATAAGTTGAAGATCTTGTTGTGTAATTTTCCCATTTTTAATCTCATATTCCAGAGCATTGGACAGTCTTTCTCTTTCATCCTCAACCCGCGAGTCTATGTTGATTATTCCCCAAAAAGACTCATCATTTTCATACATATCCCTTGCTAAAGAATAAGTGCCTGTTCCCTCAAATTTATTTAAGGTTTCGATATTTTTAGGATTATATTTATCGCCTGCTAATCCTGAATTACCGTTTGCATATGAACGAAGAGTTTCAAGATAATAAGCTACGCGGCTTAATTTTTTGTCTTGAATAATTTTGACAATGTCATCTTTGACTTTTATGGGTGCTTGCGCCTTATAGTATTCTTCGGCGTTTTTATAAGCAGGCACACTTTGAGCCAGAACATCCGACGGGGCACAAAAAATAAAACAACATATCGCCATAAGTCCCGGAAGCAGGACTGCTCGCAATACATTGAATATGTTTCCTGTTACTTTAATCATCTTCCGTTCCTTACTCATTTCGTCCCGCTAGACGGTCAAGTTTGCCTTTCAGGGCGCCGGCGCTCTTAAGCGCTCGTCCGACCGCAGTTTTTTCGCTGAATGCCGCTTTTTTGGCAACCCAGCCCAGGCCGCCTGTGATAACGCCGAGAACAGCCTGTGCCGCAGCTTTAAGATTCTGCTGGAATTTGGCGTCGGTCTTGCCGCCGATAATTGACGACGTAAGCTGCTGTGATACGCCCATACTGCCGAAAACCAGAAAACCTATAAGCAGCAGGCACAGGGTCGCCACACTGATATTCTGCATGTGCAATTCTGGATTCTCCGGGTTAAAAATGGTGCTGTTCTTGTCAATCAAATCGGTCAAAGCCAGCAGTACAGTCGCGATAATAATCGAAAAAGCCATCATAAAAGCAGCCGAGTTCATAATATTTTCAAAGCCGATTTTGGTCCATTTCTTGGTCGGGCCGAAAGCATAAGCCATGATGAAAATAGGCAGCATCAGAATCATCATGCCAAAGCGGAAAACACTGTCAACAAGGTAGAAGACAAATCCAAAGCCGACGACATAGAAGATGAGCCACAACAAAAGGCCAGTAAAGAAAGGCAACGCGCCATCCATAGACATGGATATTAGGGCAATGGAGCGGCCGATTCTCATACGGTCGGCAACGGCGCAGATCATGCAGTTCATGCTGTCGCTGAAAGCTGCCGGAAATCCGTTAAGATCGGCATCAACGTTACCCGTGATATCACAGGACAATTTCGTGCCGCTGAAGACGACCTCATTGCCGAAGACGGTAAGTTTGGAAATAGTATCAGATGACAAACTCAAAATCTGGCTGCCGAAATCCAGAAATGCGCCGTAAATCGGAAACAGCAGCATATTGATGACATAAAGCAGCGTGCCCGAAGAATAAGCCAGCGAGCCGCAAAATACGCAGATAAAGGCTTTTTTGATAATTTCGTTCCATATCTGTGCCGGGCTGTCCTCGCGTACCGAGCTGACAAATTTAAGCAGGCGGATGGCCATCCACACCGCAAAAGCAATCATCATAACGCTCATTGAGCCTTCTGTCAGTTTTTCAAACTGATTCATAATTAGAATGCCGATGGTATTATAGATTGTTTTAAGGACTTTTCCCTGCCAGCAGCTTTCGCCTGCCGTTTGCAGTTCCTCCGCATTACTTGCTGACGAGGATTCCAATGCGCGGTTATTCTGATTTGAACAGGCAGACAGCAGGAAAACCGCTGCCAACATGATAATAAGCAGTTTTCCGAGTTTGTATATGTCCAGCCTTTTGTTCATTTCTGTCAGTCCATATAATTATTTATGTTTACGGCCATAGTTGCGCCGCTGTTTGTTTTTCTGCAGTCTGTCGCGATTCTTTTTACCCGAATATTTACGTTGTTTCCGGGAATCTGCTTTGTGTTCCTTCGGTTCACCGGTATTTAACAGGGCAGAATTGTTGTCAGCACTCGTTTCATTGTTCGTGTTGACTTCATTAACACTGTTGTCGCCCTGACTGCCGCCTTCATTGTTAACATTTTTTTCATCGCCCGCGGTATTGTGATTTTCTCCGCTTCCGTTGCTGCCGGGTTTAATATTTGCGGCAGTAACGGTCGTTTTTTCTTTGTTGGCGTTGTTTTGGCCGACAACCGGGCTTTTTTTCTTATCGCCGTTTGGCTTGCCGTTATTTTCAACAGTGCCGGATTTTGATTTCTCCTTATTTTCAACGGTTGTCTCTGATTCGCTGTCAGAGTCTCCGCCGCCTTTACCGCCGCGGAATTTATTGGCAAAACTTGTTATGCTGCGGCCGATAGATTTGGCAGTCCTAATCGGGTGAGCCACGGCTCCGACAACGGCCATTTCGGCATCTTCGGCTTTCCTTCCAACTGCTTCGCGAACCGGTTTTGTAACTTTTTTGGCTCCGCTGAGCGCCGCGCTGGCACCCATTGTTGCGATACTCGGCGCCGAGGGCTTGATGCCGCCGCTTGAGAATTGTCCGGCAAGACTGGAAACCTGTCCCATAAACTTAAATCCGAAAATGCAGCAGAATATCAGAATCAGGAAACCCATGGTTGAAATATCGGTTAATTCTACAAGTTCAGTATCATTTTGCGTATTAATGGCATTGGCGATGCCTTGCAGACCACCGAAAGAAACATCATCACTGGTTGAGCTTTGTATTTTTATTTCTCCGCTGCTGACATTGTTGGTAAGCGCGGCATTGACTAATTGCATGTTCACCTCAACCGTCAGGCCGATAAAGACAAAGATAAAGGCACTGTTCAAAAGCATCTTAAAACCGGTTCCGGCATATTGCGACGTCACCTTAAACGGCCAACTGGCAATCAGGAACGGCATCAACGCGCCGACAATACCAAGTTGGACAACCGCGTCAATCATATAAAAGGCAAAAGCAATTGAGAGTAAAAAGCCGAAAACAGCCAAAATTAATCCTTGCAAAATCATCTTAAAGCCTTGGGCAAAAGTCGTCGTGCTGACTTTTGAAAACATTTTGCCGTTGCCGGTACAAATCAAAGAAGACCCAACCGCCTGCATAAACGCAATTTCTCGTTGAATGCTAGAAACGTAATAATCTAATTTTTTATATAAGGCTTTTTTCTCGTCTTCCTGCAATTTATTATCATTAGAAATATAATAGCCATAGGCCGGAACATCTTCAGCTCTCTTTGCAATTTCTTTGGTTATATCATCTTTTACTTTATCAGAAGCAGAGGCGTACTCCAAAAATTGTCCGCCAAAGTCAATCCCGGCTTCTAGAACGGGATTAACCACATATTGAAAAATCTGATTACCATATTGTAGAAGCAAAAATGCAATTAAAAATTTGTAGCTTTGTTTGATTAATCCAGCTAGAAATTTCGGAGCATCCTGTTTGGTGAGTGAACTGACGTGAGTTAATGTTTGGAAGGCAATCCAAATAGCCAGCCCTAAGGCAATTAAAGTCGCAAACGCAGAAGCTAGTTTGTTAAATGTTATAGAAGGCATTTTTTCCGATGCAGCAAAAACAACGGAGAAAAGCGGGCAAAAAAAGCATTTACGCATATTATAGAGCTTAACCGGCAAAACTTCGCAGCCTTTCATCGATGTCTTATTATTGGCATATTCAATAGTATAAAAGTCACCAGTTTTTGCAAGTTTATACAGATTCCCATCAGAGCCTTTAAGAATAGGTTCGTTTATAGTCGTTCGCCCTTTTTTATCAAGTGAGGATGAATCCGTGTCTTTTTCAACTTTCCAACAGTTTATGCCAGCGATATCTTTTCGGGCTGTGCCTTTAGGATAACATTTACCGGAAGTTTCTGCAGAAGCACCTCCGTTGCGTCCTACCCTGCTATCCTCAATATCTCCTACATTAGCCGTTCGACACATCCAGCATTCCTGAGAACGAGTGTCACAGAAAACATCGCCGCATTTTAATTGAAAAACATTTTCTTCTGTTTTTTCACCATCTTCCGTTATGCCTTCTTGCTTCTTAAAAACATCTGCCCAATTATTAAGCTTTCTATCACTTGCAAATTTTGAGCCGGGTGTTGCTTGAATTTGTTCATAATTAACCGTTTGAGCATAAGACAGTGTTGTCTCCAGACAAGTTACAACAATAGCCATTTTGAAAATAGTAAAAATCTTTGCCTTTAAGTTCATCATTGCCGTCACTCACTGTTCATCTGCATTTTATGCTCAAAGCCTTTGGTTGTAACACCCTTGTAGTTTTTATAGCTTCCTATCTTTTTACATCATAGCATAGAAATTACTTATAAAGTGTTACAGTTTTTTGATTTTTTTACCACTGTAATACTTTAAGTATTGAAAAATAGACAAAAAGGTGATAATTAAAAATTATCAGTAAAAACAATTGTGTCACCTTAATAATTTCAAACATTATGAAAACAACAAAGATTTTTATCTCAGTACTTCTGGGATTTCTGGCTTTAGCCGTGTGTTCTTGCAGTTCGCCGGAATATCGTCCGACTGACGGCAATTGTAGCTTTGTTATCAAAAAAATTGACGGCAAGCGTCAATGGGGAATGGTTGATAGCAGGAATATGCAAGTAGAATATATACCTTGCCAATATGACAGCATTTTTTCGGCTTATGGCGCTCCTTATAACGTCAAAGAGCTGTTTATTGCGGTAAAAAACGGAAAAATGTACGCATGGGATTATCGAGGTAAGCAGCTATTGAAAGGAAAAGGGTTTACCTCCTTGGTTTCTAGTGAACAAAAAGCTGAACACAATAAAAGTGTTTATGGAGGAGGAGCATTGTTTCATGAGGCCCAAACATCGAAAGGAATAATATTTTTTTATTTGCCTTTAAGTGAGATTGATTGGGTGGAATTTGGCCCGGCTGAGTATGTATTATGGGGGAAGGCAACGATCCTTTGTAAAAAAAATGGAAGATGGGGAATTCTTATGAGGAAGAATTTTTCTGAAATTTCTCCTTGTATTTATGAAGCTGTTATTAGTGTTGGAGAAGCCTATTTCTGGATAAAAAAAGATGGAAAATGGTCTGCTATCGGACGCGATGGTAAGATAGTTCACAAATCAACAGCATTATTAAACAAATATATGAAAATGCCATCCATGAATAATGAACAGTATCAAAAAGAAGAAAACTCGGCTTTGTTCCGAAAAATAAGCATAGATGGGGCTTCATATATTGCCATAAATCCCTGGCGGTCCCAATATATCGCCTGGTAAATCTTTAAACCACAACAGGTTTCCCTCTTCGGAGCGAAACCTGTTTGGTTTTTAAATAAATGCAACTGTTTTACTTATCTTTCAGCGGATTCCCGAGGATGATATAGGCCAGCAGCAGCATAATAGCCACCAGCGCAATCCCCAGCCACAAGGCGTGTCCGGTTGCCAGCCAGTCAAAGAGGTTGACATAATACGCCAGCGCCAGCAGAAGCAGGACAATCAGGCTGATAAACCAGGACTTTAGCATATTTTTTTTCCTCAAAACTTGCCAGTCATTAAAAAATTCATAACCGCGTTGACAATCTTTGGACATTTAAATAAGTTCAGTTTGCGGCATTTAAATTCCGCAACATCTCTGGCCTTTTCAAATTTCTGCTCATCTTCAAGATTATATTCCGGCATATCGTTGGCCGTAATCTTTTCAATCAGTTTGGTTGTCAGCGAACGGTTGATGATGACGCCGGTTTCCAGCTCTTTAGGCAAAGCCGGCAGGCGTTCTATATTATAAGGCGACATTTCTTTTGCCGACGGCCCCAGTATAAAATTAAACAAGCCGTTATGGCTGAGAGCGTGGAGCAGTTCACTGCCGTGATTAAGCGGCGCCACTTCGACGATTCGTCCCATTTTAAGCTTTTTGCGCCAAGGCGTATCAAGCATAAACAGTTTTTTGAGAACAACGCAGCCGATTCCCTTGGCCACAAAAGAAACCTGGTCAACGTCTTCAAGATGGTTCAGCAGAAAATCCAGCTGGCGGACATGCCCGTCCAAATCTTTCTGGGTCGACGGATAGTTGATGGCCGCGGCCATATAGCCTTCTTTAAGCGCAGCGCGCCAAAGCGGTTTAAAGATGTTTTTCGATTCGCCCCAGCCCGGCAGCATGATAATCATATGTCCTTTTTGCCGCGCAATTTCAAAAGCTTCAATGTATTTGATAAATTCTTTGCGGCACTCGTCAAAGCTTCCTTCCATGCGGCAGATGTCCCAGTTGTCCAGCAGCCGGCAGCGCTTGCTGGTATAGTTGCGCTGGATTCGCCATTTCTGATAAAAAAATACGTCTTCCCAAAAATGGCCGCCGCCCATGGTATAAAAGCCGCCTAACATTGATTATCTCCTAAAGTTTGCCGATTCCGTTTGTATTGGGAATTGCCGTAACTGTCACAATAGCATTGTCTTTGCCGTTCATCTCAATCAGAATCTGGATAGCCCGGTTGCCGCGAACATAGGTCATGTGGCTGATTTTTGCGCGTACGGTCGCCACCTCAATCCAGTTAAGTTTCGGCATTTCAAGAACATAGAAGTCAAAAACGCTGCTCGGATTATACGGTGTGGTATAAACCAGGCTGCCAATCCAGTTCTCTCCGCTGCCCAAGGCTTTGGTTTCGTCAAGGTCAATAAAAGAATCTGTCGGAAACGGAATATCCGGAAAATGGGCAAAGGCTGGCGGAATCGCCGAACCGTCCACGGCGCTCAGACTCGGGCGTTCTGTTGCGCAAGCCGAAAGGATTAATACGAAAGTCAATACTAAGATATTGTTTTTTAACATAATTGCTACCTTGTTCAGTTTTTCAAATATGGTATATTAAGCTTATTGTAGCGTATTATGGTTAAAAAAAAGGAAACAAAGCAAGGTTTCCGGCTTTAATTTGGGTTGGCAAAAAAATACAGTTTTTCAATGCATTGTAAAAAAGTGCAAAAAAAATCAAAAAAAATTGCTTTTTTGTGTTGACAATATCGGGTTGTTGCCCTATAACGACGCTCACCGAACGGAACAACGGCAGCATGATGCCGCCGGGGTCACGAAAGGTAGTTATAAGATACAGTAAATAAGTAATAAGAGGATACGCAGGCAGCATGTTTAGCGGAGACGCAAAACAATGGAGTCTAAGTATCTTAAATAAGGAACCAAAAAAATTCTTTATGAGTAATTAGACAGGGTCTGACTAGACATTTAATATGAGAGTTTGATCCTGGCTCAGA
>JAHALQ010000019.1 GCA_018362935.1 Pseudomonadota bacterium
CCGCAAAAGCTGCGGAGCACAGTAAGAGTTTCAGTTTCATGTTTTTCGACGCCTTTATAATAAGAATGTATTAGACAATTCTTATTATCGGCTATTTCCTGCTTCGAGTCAACAATAAATTAAGGGTGCGGTTGGGACAAAAATTGTGATATGTGATTCGTTATTCGTGATTTGTTTCAGGAGCCGGATTTTTTTGTGCCGCGCACTTGCCGTGCGGGTAACACATACCCGTCGTGCAGGTCATTCCGGCGCAGGCCGGAATCTAAGAGATGCCGGAACAAGTCCGACATAACAAAGATAAGGAAATATGGTGCGGAATGGTAAAGAAAAACAGCAGATACAAATCACGAATATCATCAACAAAAAGCCTCTCAACTGAGAGGCTTTTTGTTGATGATATTTATTGCTTCATCCAAAGTCGGCTCGCGGCCTTTGATTTCTTTGGGCAGGGCATAATTGTTTTTGCCGTGCTTCAAATAGGGGCCGTATCGCCCGTTCATCAGAACAATATCCTGCTTGTCTTTAGGATGTACGCCGAGTGATTTGCCGCTCGGGCGTTCGGGCGCATTTTGCAGAATCTGTTTGGCGCGTTCCAGCGTAATGTTGAAAATATTATCCTGCCCGGTCAGCGATTTCGACTTATTGCCCTGCTTGAGATAGGGGCCGAATTTGCCGACATTGACCTGAATATCCTCGCCGAGGTCAAACGGCAGCGACAACAGGCGGGTTGCCTGTTCGGCAGTCAGTTCTTCGGGCGCAATATTTTTTGGCAGCGGCGCGCGCTTCGGCTTTTCGGTCGTCGCGGTCGCATCTTCGCCGAGTTGTAAATAATAGCCGTACGGTCCGTGCTTGAGATAAACGTTCATGCCGTTCATCTGGGTGATGACTTTTTCTTCGCCCGATTTAGGTTTGGGCGCTGCCGCGGCTTCTTCGTCGCTGGTATCGACCAACGGTTTGGTATATTTGCATTCCGGATAGTCCGAACAGCCGATAAAGGCGCCGAATTTGCCGAGCTTGACGCTCAAGCGGCCTTTGCCGCATTCCGGGCAGACGCGCGGGTCTGTTCCGTCTTCGCGCGGCGGGAACAGGTGGTGTGACAAAACTTCGTCAATCTTCTCAATCACTTCGCTGATTTGCAGCGGCTTGACGGCGTCAATGTTTTTGATAAATTTGACCCAGAAGCCGCCGAGCAGCTTTTTCCATTCCATTTCGCCGGCCGAAACGTTATCAAGGTATTCTTCCAGCTGCGCGGTAAAGTCATATTCGACATATTTCTTAAAGAAGTTTTCCAGAAAGACCGTCACAATCCGGCCGCGGTCTTCGGGAATAAAACGCAGCTTCTCGACACGGACATATTTACGTTCCTGCAAGACCGCGATAATCGCCGCATAGGTCGACGGGCGGCCGATACCGAGTTCTTCCAGCTTTTTGACCAGGCTTGCCTCGGTAAAACGCGGCGGCGGGGTCGTGAAATGCTGTTCGGGGATAATCTCGCCCTTGCTGACAGCTTCGCCTTCGGTGACATTCGGCAGAATGCGGTTCTCATCGTCATCGTCAGAGTCGTCTTTAGATTCCTGATAAAGTTTTAAGAAACCGTCAAAATCGATAACCTGACCGTTGGCGCGCAGCACGATTTTGCCGTCGGCAGACGTTGCGTCAATCGCCACTTTGTCCAATACCGCGGGGTTCATCTGGCAGGCTACGGTGCGTTTCCAGATGAGTTCATAAAGTTTGTGCGCGTCGCTGTCGAGCTTGGCTTCCATTTTCTTAGGCGTGTTCATGACGTCGGACGGACGGATAGCCTCGTGCGCTTCCTGCGCATTTTTGGATTTGGTTTTATATTCTTTGGCAACTTTGGGCAGATAGGCTTCGCCGAAATATTTTAAAATCGCGTCGCGGCAGGCGGCAATTGCTTCTTTCGAGAGGTTGACCGCATCGGTACGCATATAGGTAATCAAGCCCTCTTCATAGAGCTTTTGCGCAATCTGCATGGTTTTCTTGGCGGAAAAACGCAGTTTGCGCGCGGCTTCCTGCTGCAAGGTCGAAGTCGTAAACGGCGGCGCCGGATAACGGTTGGCCTTCTTGCGCTCAACGTTGGAAATGGCGAATTCCTGCGCCTCGATTTTGGCTTTGGCTTCCAGAGCTTTGGCTTCGGTATTGAGGTCGAATTTTTCAAGCTTGCCGCCGTCGAGCTGTATCAGGCGCGATTTTATCAGCGCTTTGGTCTGGGTGAAGAGTTCCGCGTCAATTGTCCAATATTCTTCGGCCTTAAATTTTTCTATCTCGTTTTCGCGGTCGCAGACCAGGCGCAGCGCTACCGATTGGACACGCCCTGCCGATTTGGAACCGGGAAGTTTGCGCCACAAAACCGGCGACAAGGTAAAGCCGACCAGATAATCCAGCGCGCGGCGCGCCATATAGGCCGAAACCAGATTGTCGTCAATCTGCCGCGGATTCTGTATGGCCTCGGTTACGGCCGATTTGGTGATTTCATGAAAGACCACGCGTTCGATTTTCTTGTCTTTTAAAACTTTTTTGGATTTAAGCTCTTCCAGAATATGCCAGGCAATGGCTTCTCCCTCTCTATCCGGGTCGGAGGCCAGTACAATCGTGTCGCATTCTTTGACGGCCTTGACAATGTCGGCAAGGCGTTTTTTGCCGCCGGCGCTGAGTTCCCATGTCATTGCAAAATCATTGTCGGGCAGGACGGAACCATCTTTGCTCGGCAAATCGCGGATATGCCCGAAACTCGCCAGAACCTGATAGTCTTTGCCCAGATATTTGTTGATTGTTTTGGCTTTGGCCGGAGATTCTACAATAACAAGCTTCATCTTTTTTCCTACATAAAATTACTTAATCAGCGCGACCCTGTTGCCGCTTTGGCGTTCGATTCTGCCGCTCATTTCGAGTTCTAATAATTGCAAGGCCACTTCGGCGGGTGTCAGCCCGCTCAGGCGGATAATCTCGTCAACATATACTCCGTCATGATTTAAATAGTCAATGATTTTTAAATCCGCATTGTTGGTTTCGGCTGCTAAATTAGCATCATTTGCCGCAAAAACAAGAGGTTTTTGCGAAATGCGCGATTTTCTGCGCGCAGGGGTTGGCGTTTGTTTCGGGAGCCGCGCCAGAATGTCCGCCGCATTTTCCGCCAGAACCGCACCGTCTTTTATCAGCCGGTTAGGGCCTTCAGCGCGGGCTTCCGCCGGCGATCCGGGCACCGCGAAAATCCACCGTCCCATATGTTGTGCCAGCTTTGCCGTAATCAGCGAGCCGGACTTGAGCGTGGCTTCTACCACCAGCGTGCCGAGGCTCATTGCCGCGACAATCCGGTTGCGCCGCGGGAAAAAGTTTGACTGCGGCGCCGTGCCGAGCGGCAGTTCCGATATAATGCAGCCTTGGGCGGCAATTTGTTCATAAACGGCGGCGTTTTCTTTCGGATAGATGACGTCAACGCCGCAGCCCAGAACAGCAACGGTTTCACCTTGTTGGCTGCGGGCATACATCGCGCCTTTATGAGCGGCGGCGTCAATTCCCCGCGCCATGCCCGAAACGACGCAGACGCCGCTGTTGGACAAGTCGTAGGCAATACGCGAAGCCGTTTTGCGTCCGTTGATTGAGGCATTGCGCGCGCCGACAATCGCAACGCAGGACGTGTTCTGCAGAATTTCGGGATTGCCGCGCGCATAAAGCAGCGGCGGGCAGTCTTCAATTAGTTTGAGATGCGGCGGATAGCGCGGGTCGGTGTAAGCTATCAGCTCAATTCCTGCGGCTTGTGCCCGGGATAATTCTGCCTCTGCCCAGGTGCGCGGGCATAAACGGATTTTTTTGATTTTTTCTGCTTCAAAAAGCGCCGAAGCCGGTGAACCGTAAGATTCAACCAGCTTGTAAAAAGTTACCGGGCCGACATTTTCGGAGTTAATTAATTGAATAATGTCGAGCAGTTCGTTTTTGTTGTTCGGCACTTTGTTTCCGCCTAGCTTTTCTTTTTAAACGTGATTTTGCTTTCTTCGCCGCGGAACAGTCGCGCAAAATTGGCATGGTGGCGAACCAGAATCAAAATGACGATGGCGGTGTAAAAAACGGTGTGCAGTTCGTCGCTCATAAAATAAGTCATGACCGGAACAGCCGCAGCCGCGACAATCGCGGATAAAGAAGAATAGCGGAACGTAAAAGCCATTGCCAGCCAGATGCCGAGCGCGGAAAGGGCAATCTGCGGGGTCATGACCAGAACAAAGCCGAAAGCCGAAGCGACGCCTTTGCCGCCTTTGAACTTGAGCCAGACCGGAAAATTGTGCCCGATAATCGCCATTGAACCGGCAATCAGCGCGGCCAGCGTGTTGGCAGTGCTTTCAATGCCGCAGATATAATAAGTGTCGGCAGGCGCCAGTTTGCAGGCCAGATAAGCGGCAAAGCCGGCTTTGGACGCGTCGAACAGCACCGTCAGCAGGGCGAGGGTTTTATTGCCCGTGCGCAAAACATTGGTGGCGCCGATGTTGCCCGAGCCGATTTTGCGGATGTCGCCGTAACCCGCCAGATAGCACAAAACCAGGCCGAAAGGGATGGAACCGAGAAAATAGCCGCCGATTCCCAAAGCGGTAAACAGATAATCCATAGACATCAGAAGTTCCTTCGTTTAGTTCAGACTATTTTCTTAATATCCTCGAAACTCATTTTTGACAACCCTGATTCTCAGTCTGGTGGAAAGGGCAATTCAAAGTTTTTTCATATAAGCCCTAAAAACTTGATGACAAAACAATTAAAATCGTTAATATTGAGGAAAACAAACCTGCGATCAGAAGGTGCTTGATGAAACCGATTTACAAGAGAATACTGCTCAAACTATCCGGCGAAGGGCTGATGGGTGACAAAAGTTTCGGCATGTCGGCCGAGGTGATTAAAGACTTGGCGCGGCAGATAAAAGCCGTGCATGATGCCGGCGTTGAGGTTTGTGTTGTGGTCGGAGCGGGCAATTTGTTTCGCGGCGCGCGCGATGCCGCCGAGGGAATGAACCGCACGGTGGCTGATCAGGTCGGCATGCTCGGCACGGTCATGAATGCCTTATATATTCAGAATGCGTTGGAAATGATTGGAACGCCGGTGCGCGTTTTGTCGGGTCTGAGCATTCCCCAGGTCTGCGAAACTTATATGTATCGGCGGGCTTTGCGGCATCTGGAAAAAGGCCGCGTTGTTATTTTTGCCGCCGGAACCGGTAATCCGTATTTTACCACCGACACCGGCGCCGCGTTGCGCGCCTCGGAAATGCAGTGCGACGTTTTGCTCAAGGCAACTCAGGTTGACGGCGTCTATGATTCCGATCCGCGCAAAAATAAAAAAGCCCAAAAATATGAAGCAATCAGTTACGAGGACGTTATCCGGCAGCAGCTCGGCGTTATGGATATGACGGCGGTTTCGCTGGCGCAGGAAAATAATATTCCGATAGTGGTCTTTTCTCAACACGCGCCCGATGCACTGGCCAAGGCCGTTTCCGGCAAGGGCGAATTTACAATAATTAAATAAGAGGTATAAATATGTCAGATTTCAGTACAATTAAATCCGAAGCAGCGACACGCATGGATAAGACGATTGAATCTCTGCGCGCCGACTTTGGCAGCCTGCGTGCCGGACGCGCGCACATCAGCCTGCTCGACGGCATTATGGTTGAAGCCTATGGTTCGATGACGCCGCTGGCGCAGGTCGGCACCATTTCTGTTCCCGACGCCCGCACTTTGTCGGTCAGCGTTTGGGACAGGGGACTGGCCAAGGCTGTGGAAAAAGCGATTGTGGAATCTGATTTGGGGTTAAATCCGGCTTCTGACGGCCAGCTGATTCGCATTCCTATTCCGCCGTTGTCAGAAGAACGCCGCAAAGAGCTGATTAAGGTTGCCGGCAAATATTGCGAAGCTAATAAAGTGGCGATTCGCAATATTCGTCGCGATGCCTTGGACGATGTAAAAAAACTCAAGAAGGACAATGCCTGTTCTGAAGACGACGAAAAAAGATACGAAAACGAGATTCAGAAAATGACGGATGATTCGGTTAAAAAAATTGACGAGATGTTCGCCCAAAAAGAAAAAGACATTCTGCAGGTATAAACAAGGGCGGACAATTGACTGATACAAAAGATTTAAAGCATCTTGCCATTATTATGGACGGTAACCGCCGCTGGGCCAGAGCCAAAGGGCTTCCGGCCGCCGTCGGACACAAAAAAGGCGCCGAAAAAGTTCAGGAAATCGTGCGTGCCGCGGCCGACGCAGGCATTCGCTACCTGACGCTTTATGCTTTTTCAACCGAAAACTGGCAGCGTGAAAAATCCGAAGTCGACACTCTGATGGACTTACTGCGCCAATACCTGAAATCAGAATTAAAGGAAATTCAGGAGAACGGCGTCAGGATAATCTTTATCGGCGAAAGGTCTATGCTTTCTCCCGATATTGTCGAACAAATGAGCAAAATTGAACAAGATACCCGCGACAACGCCAAAATGACCTTGTGCATTGCCTTGAGCTACGGTTCACGGCAGGAAATTTTGAACGCGGTTCGCAAAATTGCCGCTTTGGCACAAAAAGGGGATATCAGTCCGACTGAGATTGACGATAAAATGTTTTCTGATATGCTCTATACCAAAGATATTCCGGATCCTGATTTATTAATTAGGACCAGCGGTGAACAGAGGGTGAGCAATTATCTGTTGTGGCAGCTTGCTTATTCGGAGTTTTATTTCAGTCCGACGCCGTGGCCCGATTTCAGCAAGGAAGAGCTAACCAGAATTATCGCAGAGTTTAACAGCAGGGAGAGACGCTATGGAAAAAACTAAACTCCGGTCATTAATCAAACGTACCGTTACTTCATTAATTCTCGCCCCGGCGGTTATCGGCTGTCTGTATGTCGGGTATCCGCTTGTTCAGCTGTTGGTATTCATGGCCGGCGCCATGCTCGCCTGGGAATGGTCGCATATGGTGCCTAACTCGCGCGGCGCATTTTATACGGCGCTGTATACGTTTGTTGTCGGCGTTGCCGTTTTGCTCGGTTCGTGGCTCGCTTTTTTTGTAAGTTTGTTTTTCGGTATTGTTTTGGCCTTTGTCAAATCCTCGGGCGAAACCCGCCGCAAATTGTTAATACTCGGCGTGCCGTATATTTCAATCGGGCTTGGCTCAATTATCTGGCTTTATGAACTGGTCGGCTTTGCCGTCACATTGTGGTTTGTTCTGGTCGTCTGGGCGGTGGATGTCGGCGGTTATGTCGTCGGCTGCAGCCTCAAAGGGCCGAAACTGGCGCCCAAAGTCAGCCCCAACAAAACCTGGTCGGGTCTGCTTGGCGGCATGCTTTTCTCAATAGGTATCAGCACCGCTTTTTGCTACTATGTCGGTGCGGGCGCACACGCGTTGTACTATGGCATGCTGGCGGCAATGATTGCCGTTATCGCCCAGATCGGCGACTTGGTTGAATCAGCTATGAAGCGTTCGCTCAATCTCAAAGATTCGAGTGATTTGATTCCCGGGCACGGCGGCATCTTCGATCGCATTGACGGCCTGATTTTTGCCGCGCCGGTTGTATATATTTTCTTCAGATATGTGTTGTTTCTGATATAAGAGGTGTATTTTTATTATGGATTGGTTGTTAAACACGATTTATTATGTTGTTCCTTTTTTAATCCTGCTTGGGATTTTGGTTTTTGTGCACGAGCTTGGCCACTTTATAGTCGCCAGGCTTTGCGGCGTAAAAGTTACGGATTTTTCAATCGGTTTCGGCAAAAAAATCTGGGGCTGGACAGACCGTAAGGGAACGGAATGGAAATTGTCATTGATACCGCTCGGCGGCTATTGCAAGTTTTTGGGTGACGAAGACGCTGCCAGTTCGTCACAAAACGGCAGTAACGTTGCGGAGGACGAACAGAAATATGCGTTTGCCAATCAAAACCCGTTTAAAAAACTGGCGATTGTAGTTGCCGGGCCGGCAGCCAATTATCTGTTTGCCATCGTTATTTTTGCAAGCATTTTTTTGTTTATCGGCAAAATGGATTTTCCGGCCGTAGTCGGCGACGTCATTCCCGGCGGTGCCGCGGAAAAGGCCGGCGTGTTGAAAGGCGACAAAATTTTGACTGTCAACGGCAAAAAGGTTGCGACTTTTACCGAGCTGCGCCAGGAAGTCGATATGCATGTTGATGACAAAATCAAGCTGGAAATCGAGCGCGGCGGAAAAATTATCCGTCTTGCCTTCCCGTTGCAGGTTGTGCCGCTGGAAGTTGAGGCCAATCAGGATGCCAGACCTCGCCCGATGCTCGGCGTGCATTCCTTAAACGCAGTTGAAATCAATCCCGTCCGGGTTGGGCTGGGAGAGGCTTTGGTCGATTCGCTCAAAGAAACCTGGCGCATTACCGAAGTTACTTTGCGCGGCCTTGGGCAAATGGTTACGGGACGGCGCAATGCCGATGAAGTCGGCGGTATTCTGCGGATTGCCGAAATGTCAGGCGATATCAGCAAAGACCGCGGGCTGATAGATTTTATCATCTTTATGGCATTATTATCCATTAACTTAGGGTTGATTAATTTATTTCCCATCCCTCTGTTGGACGGCGGTCATGTCGTAATTTACTCGATAGAAATTATCACGCGTCGGGAAATTAACGAAAAGGCCAAGGAATATATATTCCGTTTCGGACTGTTCGTGCTGGTGTCATTGATGCTGTTTGCCACGTATAATGACTTCGCGCGGTTGTTTCACCGTTGGTTTTCTTAAAAATTAAGGATTAAACTATGACTGACAATCTCAAACTTGGGACTTTTGGACTGGCGCTTTTAATCGGGCTTGATGCTCAGGCGGCATCCGTTTATGTCGGTGACATCAAAATCGAAGGACTGGAACGTGTTGAGCCGGAAACGGTTATTTCTTACGTTGATATTAAAAAGAATGCTTTTGTCAACGATGAAAAGCTTGACGCTTCGCTCAAACAGCTTTATGCCACGGGTCTGTTTGAAGACGTGTCGCTGAACGTTGACAAAAACGGCGTTCTGGTGATTAAAGTCGCTGAAAACCCGGTCATCAATAAAGTTTTGTTTGACGGCAATGACAAAGTTGATGACGACATGCTGTTAAGTGAGGTGAAGCTGACGCCGCGGTCGACTTATTCGCGCGCCAAAGTGCAGGAAGATGTCGCCCGTATTCTTGAAGTTTACAAGCGCAGCGGGCGTTATGCCGCGGTGGTCGAACCGCAGATTATCCGCCGCGACCAGAACCGCGTCGATTTGATTTTCAATATCAACGAAGGCCCGCTGGCGGTGATTGACAAAGTTAACTTTATGGGCAACCGCCACTATTCGCACGATGACCTTCAGGAAGTCATTATGAGCAAGGAGAGCCGTTGGTACCGCATCTTTTCTTCGTCCGAAAATTACGATGCCGAAAAGACGAACTATGACAAAGAGCTGCTGCGCCGTTTTTATGCCAAACGCGGCTATGCCGATTTCCGCGTTGTTTCGGCAATTGCCGAGCTGACCCCGGACAACCGCTCTTTTGTGCTGACTTACGTCATAGATGAAGGCAAGCGCTATAAGGTCAGGGATATTCAGATTGATTCGGCGATGGCTGATGTCGATACATCCGGTTTTGCCGATGTTGTCGAGATTGAAAAAGGCGATTGGTATGATGCCGGAAAGATTGAAAAATCGGTTTCCGCGCTGACCGACGAATTGGGCAAAAAAGGCTTTGCCTTTGTCGATGTCGAGCCGGAATTGGTCAAAGATACCGAAACCGGCGATATGGATGTGTTTTTCCATATCCGCGAGGGCGAGCGCGTCTTTGTCGACCGCATTAACATTACCGGCAACACCCGCACCCATGACAAAGTTATCCGCCGCGAATTCCGTATTGAGGAAGGCGACGCTTTTAACGTTTCCAAGCTCAGGGATTCCCGCCGCAATGTTGAGAACCTTGATTATTTCAGCAAGGTCGATATTGATACCGTGCCCAAGGATCAGAACAAAGCGGATGTTAATGTTAATGTTGAAGAAAAATCGACCGGCTACTTTAATGTCGGTATTGGTTATTCGACGGTTAACGGCGCGACGGTTCGAGCCGGCGTGACCGAAAACAACTTCCGCGGGTTAGGGCAGCGGCTGGGCGTGGATGCGTCTGTTTCCGAACGTGCGCAGGAATATGACCTCAGTTTTACCGAGCCGTATTTCCTCAACCGCCGCTTGCGCGCCGGATTTGATATTTTCCGCAGTGATGAGGACTATCAGGACGAAAGTTCGTATGACAGTTCGACGACCGGCGGCCGCCTGCGACTGGGCTGGAATTATACCGATGATTTGTCGCAGCAGGTGCGTTACACCCTGCGTGAGGATGAAATCAGCAATGTCGGCAGCAGCGCATCCAAATATATCAAGGACGAAGAAGGGAAATATGTCGATTCGTCCATCGGCCAGACGCTGGTCTATGACAAGCGCGACAGTACAATCAATACCAAGGACGGTTATTTCCTGTCGTTCGGCAACGATGTTTCGGGCGCCGGCGGCGATGAGAAATACGCCAAATTCGATGCCAAGGCTTATAAGTATTTCACCCTGTCGGATTATTACACTTTCAAATTCTTTGTTAACGCCGGCTACATTACCGGCTACGGCGGCAAGGACGTCCGTCTGCCCAACCGCTATTACCTCGGCGGCGCTACCCTGCGCGGTTTTGACGTTGCCGGTATCGGCGCCCGCGACAAATACACGCGTGATGCTTTGGGCGGCAACTGGATGGTTTATTCCGGCGGCGAAGTCACATTCCCGATCGGTTTGGACGAGGTCGGCATCAAGGGGCGCACTTTTGTCGATATCGGCGCGCTCGGCAAACCCGACAATTATAATGCCGCAGATGTGGAATATTCTTCAAGTCCCCGCGTTTCAGCCGGTTTTGGTTTTCAGTGGTTGTCGCCGATGGGACAGATTGACGTTGACTTCGGATTCCCGATTGTTAAAGAAGACTACGACGAGACCCAGGTCTTCCGCCTGAACTTTGGCACGCGTTTATAATAAAAAAAGGAATAGAGTAATGGTTGATACAGCATTTTTTAAAAACAACGGCCCTTTCACTCTGGCACAAATTGCCGAAGTCTGCGAAGCCGAATTGGAAGATAAGTCTAAAGCCGATGTGCAGATAAAGGACTTGGCAACCATGTTTACTGCCGGCGAGGGCGAGATTTGTTTCTTTTTTGACAAGAAGAAAAAAGCGGCCGGCGCTGAGATTAAGGCCACGGCCTGCGTAACCACGCCGGAGCTGGCGCCTTTCGTACCGGAAAACGTGATTAAACTGATTTCGGCCAACCCGCATCTGGGCTTTGTCAAATTGAACTATGCGATGTATGAAGAATACAAGCCGCAGCCGGGCATCAGCCCCAAAGCTTCGGTCGCGCCGACCGCTCAAATTGGCAAAGACTGTTACATTGGCGATTTTGCGGTTATTGAAGAAGGCGTTAAAATTGGTGACAATTGTATTATTGAACCTCACGCCACAATCGGCCGCAATTGCCAAATCGGCAGCCGCTGCCGCATCGGTGCCGGAGCAGGCATTTCGCACTGCATCATGGGTAACGACTGCTATATATACGGCGGCGCCCGCATCGGCTGGGACGGTTTTGGATTTATGATGCTGCAGGGACAGCACAAAAGGATTCCTCAATTGGGACGCGTCATTATCGGCAACGATGTTGAAATCGGAGCCAATTCGTGCGTCGACAGAGGTGCATTGGATGATACGGTAATCGGCGACGGCTGCCGTATCGATGATTTAGTAATGGTAGCGCATAACGTCAAACTCGGCCGCGGCTGTATCTTGGTTTCTCAAACCGGTATCGCCGGCAGCTGTACCTTTGGCGACTTTGTTGTCTGCGGCGGCCAAACAGGATTTGCCGACCACTTGAATGTCGGCAGCGGAGCACAAATCGGCGCCCAGTCGGGGATTATGCGCGACATTGAACCCGGTACGGTGGTAATGGGAACGCCGGCCGTGCCGATTAAGGACTTTATGCGTCAGGTTTCTTATATTCAGAAACTGAGCAAAAAATGATATACAAAGGAATAGAATAAAAATGTCTGAAAATAAAATTTATCATATTGAAGAAATTATGGATATGCTTCCGCACCGCTACCCGTTTTTGCTGGTAGACCGTCTGGAAGTTGAGGTTCCGGGCGAAAAAGGCATCGGGTTAAAGAACGTGACCATGAACGAAGAGTTTTTCCAGGGACATTTCCCGGGAAATCCGGTTATGCCGGGCGTCTTGCAGATTGAAGCCATGGCTCAGACCGCCGGCGCTTTGGTTATTGCCGCCGATGAAAACTTCAGGGAGAGCAAGAAAAGCGTCTTGTTCATGTCAATTGACGGCGTCAAATTCCGCAAACCGGTTAAACCCGGCGACCAGCTGAAAATGTACGTTGAAAAAATCCGTGCCCGCCGCAATGTCTTTGTCTTTAAGGGCGAAAGCAAAGTTGACGGTCAGACGGTGTCCGAGGCCGAATTCACGGCGATGATAGTCGAATAGGCTGTCTTGTCGTTTCCAAGCCACTCCCCGCGGAGTGGCTTTTTTAAATATCGCTGGCTGCTGGTTACATGCATGTAACATTATTTGTTTTTACATCCGGCGATAAATAGCCTATTTTTTGAAACAGTTCAGAACTAACTTTTAAGGAAAAAAACATGTCCAAAATTCATCCCACAGCCGTTATTGAAGACGGTGCCCAAATTGCCTCCACTGCCGAAATAGGCCCTTTATGCTGGGTTTCTTCCAAGGCCAAAATCGGCGAGAACGTTCGTCTTCTCGGCCATGTGACGGTTATGGGAGATACGACCGTCGGCGAAGGAACAGTTGTTTTTCCGGGTGCGGTATTAGGCGGCGGCCCGCAGGATCACGGCAATGAATTTCAGGAAGGCGCGCGTTTGGTTATCGGCAAACGCAATGTTATCCGCGAAAATGTCACCATGCATTGCGGCACGCCCAAGGGACAAAACCCGATTCCCGGTGAAGAACCTGAAAAGATGATTACGCGCGTCGGTGATGACGGCATGTTTATGGTCAACTCGCATATTGCCCACGACTGTGTTGTCGGAAACAACGTGATTATGACTAACAACGCGGTCATCGGCGGCCATGTCCGTTTGGGCGACGGCGTTATTCTCGGCGGCAACTGCGCCGTCCACCAGTTCTGCCGTATCGGGCGCAAAGCCATGATTGGCGGTATTACCGGCGTCGACCGAGATGTTATTCCGTTCGGCATAGTCACCGGCGACCGCGGCAAACTGCGCGGCCTGAATGTTATCGGCCTTAAAAGAAGCGGTTTTGATGAAAAGGTCGTCAAATCGATTACTCGTGCTTTTATGTTTATTTTCAAAGGAAAAGAAGGCAACTTTGAACAGCGTGTCGAAGCCGCCAAAGAAAAGTTCAAAGACAACGAAATGGTAATGGAACAGATTCGTTTTATTGAGGTTTCTCTGGCCGGCCGCCGCAATGTTATGCAGGCCGATTAAAAAGCCGTTTTAAGGCAGTACGGGGAGTTGAGAGAAGTCTTGCCAACTCCCTGTTTTTTTATTATAACAAAAACAGTTAAATTATAAAACAGACGGATACCATGACCACATCAAACCGAAAATTAGGTATTATCGCCGGCGGCGGGGCTATTCCCAAAATGCTGGTTAAATATTGTCAGAAAACCGGGCGTGAATTTTTTGTTCTTGCCATAGAGGGCAATGCCGAGGCCGATTTAATTGATAACGGCAGCATCCCGCACCAGTGGATACGCATCGGGCAGGCCGGCACCGGCTTCAAACGTTTTGCGCAGGAACAGGTCAAAGATGTGGTGATGATTGGCACCATCCGCCGCCCCGGATTTAAGGATTTGATTCCCGACATGCGGACAACGGCGTTTTTTGCCAGGCTCGGGCTTAAGTCAATCGGCGATGACGGCATTCTTCGCGCCCTCGTCAGGGAGATAGAAAGCGAAGGCATGATTGTCCGCGGCATTCATGAAGTCATGTCGGATTTGCTGGTTAAAGAAGGCATCTTGGGCAAGCACAAACCGGACAATCAGGCGCGCGAAGACATGCGCCGCGGGCTGGAAGTGGCAACGGAACTCGGGCGTCTGGATGTCGGGCAGGCTGTCGTTGTCCAGCAGGGACTGGTTCTGGGTGTTGAAGGAATTGAAGGTACCGATGAATTAATCCGCCGCTGCGGCGAATACCGGCGCAAAGGCGAGGGCGGCGTGCTGGTGAAATTGCGCAAGCCGCAGCAGGATATGCGCGTCGATTTGCCGACCATCGGCACCCGCACCATTGAACGCGCGCGCGAAAGCGGACTGCGCGGCGTCGTCGTACACGCCGGCAACGGCTTGATTGTCGATGAAGCCGAGGTTATCAGGCTGGCTGATAAATACGGCATATTTGTTATGGGAGTAAACCCCGGTGAAGAGCTCAAATAAAAAACTCAAGGTTTATCTGATTGCCGGCGAACCGTCAGGCGATTTGCTCGGTTCGCGTTTGATGCGCGCGCTGCGCGCCAAAACCGGCGGCAACGTGGAATTTTTCGGCTTGGGCGGCGACACCATGGAAGCCGAGGGGCTGAAACCGCTTTTTGATATAACCGATTTGGCAATTATGGGATTGGTTGAGATTATCCCGAGCATCCCCAAGGTGCTGCGGCATATTAAAAACACCGTGGCCGACATTGTTCGTGTGCAGCCCGATGTCGTCATAACCATCGACAGCTGGAGTTTTTGCGCACGCGTGCACAAAGCATTGCGCAAACTCAAAACCGGCATACCGCAGCTGCATTATGTGGCGCCGCAGGTTTGGGCTTGGAAGAAAAAGCGCGCGCGCACCATGTACAAATATATTGATGCGCTGATGACTTTGCTGCCGCAGGAACCGCAGTATTTTACGCCTTATCATTTGGAAACGGTCTTTGTCGGCCATCCGGTTATTGAGAGCGAGGCTCTGAGTGCTGACGGCGAGGCCTTTCGCAGGCGCCATGAAATACCGGCGGATAAAAAAATTATTACCGTGCTTCCCGGTTCGCGCCGGACTGAAGTCAGCAAACTTTTGCCTTTGTTTTTGGACAGCGCGCGTCAGCTGCTGGCAAAAAATCCGGATTTCTTTTTTGTGCTGCCGACGGTCAAAACCGTTTCCAAAATGGTGAAAGCAATGAGCAAAGACAGCAGACTGCCGCTGTTGGTCGTTGAAACGCAAGATGAACGCTATGGCGCGTTTCAGGCTTCTAGCGCGGCGATTGCAGCTTCCGGGACGGTCGCGCTGGAACTGGCAATCTGCCATATCCCGCACCTAATCGCTTATAAGGTTTCAAAACTGACGGCGTTTATATTGTCAAAAATAATGCATATCCGCTATGTCAATTTATCAAATATTATGTTGAACCGCCGGATTATCCCCGAATTGCTGCAAGAGCAATGCACGGCAGATGAAATTACCGCAAATATCACGGAACTTCTCGGCCGTGGAGAATTATACCAAAAACAGATGCAGGGTTTTGAGGAAGTGCGTCAGACATTGTCCAACGGCAGACAGACGCCGAGCGAAAATGCTGCCGACTTTATCTTGAAATTTGTCAGTCGTCGTAAAAACTAGTTTTGGGGAACCGGAGCCGGAGAGCAGCGGTAATAATAGCGGCAGCCTTTGACCGGGCAGGCTTCCAAAACCATGTTTTCTTCGGCATTACAGGCCGTGACGCTGATGCTGTATCCCGGGCAGGCCTCGGCGCAGCGGACGACTTCTGATTCCCCGCTGGTTGAACGTGAAGTGTGCGAGCCGTCCCAATCCTGAATACTGATAACGCGGGCTTCCGCGCCGGCGGCAATTGCGGCGGCACAGGCAGCCAAAACCAAAATTTTTGTTTTCATGTCTTCATCCTTTCCAAATATAATATATAATACCGCCTAATCGTTAAGATATTGCAAAAGACTGATTATTGATATAAATCTAAAGTTAATTATGGGAGATGTAATGTCAAAACTGGAGAATTTTATAACCGAAGCCCTGCGTGAAAATCATGACCGTTTTAAGTTGTGGCTTCCGGTCTTGTTCGCTCTGGGCATCGGCCTTTATTTTTTGCCGGAACATGAACCTTCCAAATGGCTGACGCTGGCACTGATAGAAATGCTGATACTGTCCGCAGTGCTTTTTCGTTATCGTCCGGCAATGCTAAAAGTTTTACTGGCAGCAGCCTGCGTTGTCGCGGGTTTTGCCGATATTCAGATTCAGACAATTTACCGTGAAACCATGCAGCGGGCTGAAATTCCGGGCTATTCGCTGTATCTTCGCGGACAGATTAAGGAAACCGGGCGTAATATTAAAGGGAAACAGCGTCTGGTCATAAGTTCTCCGGAAGATTTTGACGGCAGAAAAATCAACGGCACTTTCCGCATCACGCTGCGCGGCGGCGATGAAGAATTTAAATCCGGTCAATGCGTGGAAATGGCTGCGCGTTTGCAGCCGCTTGCCAAAGCCGTTCTTCCCGGCGGCTATCAGTTTGACCGCAAAAATTTTTATGACGGCCTGTCCGGCAGCGGTTATGCCATAAGTCCGGTATACCGCGTGGATTGTCCGCAGCCGCAAGAGGAAGCCAAAGCAGATTTATCGTCATGGCGCAGCAAAATCGCGCGCCGTATATTTGATGTTTTGCCGCCTGACCAGGCCGCCGTCGCCGCAACCCTGATTACGGGCCAGAAAAGTTTGATACCTCTGGAAATAACCAATAACTACCGCGATTCCGGCCTGGCGCACTTTTTGTCGATTTCGGGGCTGCATATGAGCATGATTGCCGGCCTGATGTTTTTTCTGGTGCGGCTGCTGCTGGCATTTGTTCCGGCAGTATCCTTGCGCTTTGACACCAAGAAAATCTCGGCCGTGCTGGCAATAATTGTCAGCGGCGCTTATCTCGGGTTGTCGGGTGCCGAAGTTCCGGCAGTAAGGGCGTTTATTATGACTTTTATCGTGCTGCTCGGCGTTTTGTTTAACCGCCGCGCCGTTTCCATGTACACGATTGCCGTTGCCGCGGCAATCATCTTGATTCTGTATCCGCACGCGCTGGTCGGCGCCAGTTTTCAAATGTCTTTTGCCGCGGTGGTCTGTCTGGTCGCGTTTTATGAACGCTATGCCGGAGCATTACAGAATTTTATCGGCCGCTCGGATAATAATATCTTTATCAAATCCCTGAAAATACTGTTAATTTATTTTGTCGGCGTGTTGGTTTCGGACCTGGTCGCCAGTCTGGCGACGCTGCCTTTTGCCGTTTATCATTTTAACCGGATTGCGTTGTATACTTCTCTGGCCAATTTGCTGGCTGCGCCGCTGATTGGTTTCATAATCATGCCTTTTGTTTTACTGTCGCTGCTGCTGATGCCTCTGGGATTGGGCGCTTATCCTCTGCATATTGTCGGTTTTGGCATCGCGCAGGTCAACCGCATAACCGCCTGGGTCAGTTCGCTGGATGGCGCTTCTTATTTAGTTGTTTCTGAACCGTTATGGGGTTTGCTTCTGATTGTATTCGGCGGTTTGTGGCTGTGTATCTGGCATGGAAAAATTCGCCGCTTCGGCTGGCTGGGCATATTTATCGGCCTGTTAAGCATTGGCACGGTTGTCAAACCGGATGTCTTAATCAGCGCCGATGCCAAAGTAATCGCTGTTAAAGACAACAACAACCGGCTGGTCATTTTGCCCACGCGCGGCAAGGCGTTTATCAAACAGCAGTGGCTGGATAAAACCGCCTCAAAGCCTTTGGATATGAAAGAATATGCCAAGTTAAAGCAAATTTACAAAGGCAAAGAAATAGACCGCCGTTGGATTGATTTGGTTTGCGGCAAAAACAAATGCGTTTATAAAAAGAAATTTCAAATAATGAAAAACGGCAAATTGATGCTTGCCGGAAAACCGTTGAATATCGCGGGCAGCGAAGGGCTTGCCGTCTATATGGGCAAAAAACTGCACGTGCAAAGTGTCCGTGAAGATATTGGGCGGCGTTTATGGAATCAAAACTGATTTTCAAGAAAAATTTTCAATACCGAGCAGCATGTTTTCGCGGTATTCGGCGCCCCAGGCCAGCATCGATTCGATAACCGGTTTCAGACTATAGCCGACGGCAGTCAGCGTATATTCGACCCGCGGCGGAATTTGTGCGTAAACCTCGCGTACCAGCAGGCCTTTTTCTTCAAGCATGCGCAAATTGGATGTCAGAACTTTTTGGGTTATGTCGCCGAGGGATTTTTTCAGTTCGCCGAAGCGCTTGGTGCCGTCGAGCAGATTCTGGATAATTAAAACTTTCCATTTGTCGCCGAGCAGCCGGACCGTCATTTCCGTAAGATACTTCTGCACATCATTTACCATGATTTTTTTGCTCCCGTGCCGCAATTTATCAAATAGTTTCTCTTGGGAAACTATCGCACTTTCAAGTGCTTACTTTACAATGTATATCAGATGGTTTCATAATATGGCAATAAAAATCGAAGACTAACTAACAACAGAGAGAACTAATGAAACGACTTTTTCTGACAACAGCCTTGGGAGCGGCCTGTTTATGGAGTGCTCAGGCGCATGCCTCCGGCTACCAGCTTAATGAATACTCAATCACCAACCTCGGACGCTCTTTTGCCGGCGCCGGTGTCGTCGGCGACGATTATTCG
The DNA here is from genome assembly GCA_018362935.1 of Pseudomonadota bacterium. GTDB lineage: Bacteria > Pseudomonadota > Alphaproteobacteria > RF32 > CAG-239 > CAZU01. Next base: position 18,669 of record JAHALQ010000019.1, read on the forward strand.
GCAATCGCCTATAATCCGGCCGGCATGACCTTAAAGAAAAACGGCATGCAAGCTTCGTTTACCATGGCCGAAGTTGCCTCGGAAATGAAAGGCCGCGGCGCATCTTCCGGCAAACAGACCGAAATGGATTTCGGCGTGCCGCTGCCGGCCGCCTATGCGCAGTATCAGGTCAATGACAAATGGTTTGTCGGCGGCGGCATCTATGCGCCGTATGGTCTGGCCACGCGTTACAAAAAGGACAGTTACATCGCCGACAGTGCCCGCGAGTCGACGCTGGAAGTAATCGATTATAACCTTTCGACTGCCTATAAGCTCAATTCCAAATGGTCGGTCGGTGCCAGTTTTGTCGCGCGCTATATTTACGGCCATATGACAAATAATATTGTTGTCGGCGGGATGCATCTTGGAGAAAGCGATTTTGAACTTGACGGCTGGACTTATACCGGAACCCTCGGCATTATGTATGAACCGAGTGAAAACACCCGTATCGGCTTGTCTTATAAACCCAAATCTATTCAGCGTGTCAAAGGCGATCATACGGTCACGGGAAATCCTATTCCCGGAATGTTTGCGCCGGGTGTTTATTCCGACGGCAAGGCCTCGCCGGATCTGCCGGAAACGACCTTGTTGTCTGTTTACCATAAGCCTTTTGACAAAGTCGCGTTCACCGGCTCGGCGCGTTTCACCCGCTGGGGCGATTCTTTTGAAGATTTCAGCATGACTTCTTCATTCACCAAGGCGCAGGGGCTGCCGCCGGTTGACTATTCATGGCAGGACAGCTGGACTTTCTCGCTGGGTACCGAATACTATGTTAATGACAATCTGACCTTGCGTTTGGGCACGGCGTGGGACCAGTCGCCAACCCCGGACAATCAGCACCGCACCCACCGTATTCCCGATTCTGATCGTATCTGGCTGTCGGCAGGCTTGAGCTGGCGTCAGGACAACATGCAGTTTGATTTGGGCTATGCGCATCTGTTTATGAAGCAGTCCTATATCCGCGACAGTGTCAACACCAGATACAACGACCATGATACCAAATACCGCGCATACAGCAATATGTTCGGCCTTGGTTTCCAGTACGATTTCTGAAAAAAAAGCCTTCACACACAAAAAAAAGCAGGGATTACTTGATGATCCCTGTTTTTTTCTGTAAAAAATGTGTATATTGCATGGAAAGCTAATGAAAGGACAAGTCAATGCATTGCACTCAAAAAATTAACAATGATGTTTTTTATGTCGGCGCCAGTGACCGCCGCCTTGCTTTGTTTGAAAACATTTATCCTATTCCGCGCGGCGTGTCGTACAATTCTTATCTGGTCATGGATGAGAAAACGATTTTGCTCGATACCTGCGACAAAGCCGTCGGCACCCAGTTTCTGGAAAATATCGACTTTATTCTCGACGGCCGCCCGTTGGATTATTTGGTTGTCAATCACATGGAGCCGGACCATTGCGCGCTGATGCCGGAAATTGTTCTGCGTCATCCCAATGTCAAAATAATCGGCAACGCCAAGACTTTTGCCATGATAAAACAGTTTTTCGATTTTGACATTGATAACCGCGCCGTTGTCGTCAAAGAAGGCGATACTTTGTGCACCGGCCGCCACACTTTCCATTTTGTCATGGCGCCGATGGTTCACTGGCCGGAAGTTATGGTAACCTATGACAGCGCCGACAAATATCTGTATGCCGCCGATGCGTTCGGCACTTTCGGCGCGCTGAACGGCAACATTTATGCTGACGAGGTCAATTTTGAGCGTGACTGGCTGGATGATGCCCGCCGTTATTACACTAATATCGTCGGCAAATACGGGCCGGCCGTTCAGGCGCTTCTCAAAAAAGCCGCGGCATTGGATATCGCGGCAATCTGCCCGCTGCATGGCCCGATCTGGCGCAAAGACTGCGGCTGGTTTATTGAGAAATATCAGTTGTGGAGCACTTATACGCCCGAGGATAAAGCCGTTGCCCTCGTCTACGGCAGCATTTACGGCAACACCGAAAATGCTGTCAACGTGCTGGCCAATATGCTGGCTGAAAAAGGTGTCAGGAACATTTGCGTTTATGACGCTTCTTCGACTCATCCGTCGGTAATCGTGTCTGAGGCGTTTCGCTGCTCGCATTTGGTATTTGCTTCGTCGACATACAATGCCGGAATCTTCCCGCCGGTAGAAACCGCATTGCTTGACCTCAAGGCGCATTGCATGCAGAAGCGCACGGTTGCTTTGCTGCAAAACGGGACATGGGCGTTATCGGCCGGCGCGCAGATGCTCAAACTGTTTGAGGAAATGAAAGATATGACAATTTTGTCACCGCAGCCGTCAGTCAAATCCGCTCTCAAGGCAGACCAGCTGCCCGAACTCGAACAGCTGGCCGAAACAATCGCTTCCGGTTTGCGCTAACGTCTGCCGCCGCTTTGCAGACCGTAAATTCTGCCGGTGCCGCGGAGATTCGCATTCTCCGCAGTGCCGGCTAATTTTTGCAGGGCTTTTTTGTCCCACAGGCACATCAGCCCGTCAATGTTGCAGATTCCGAGGCTTTTGTCCGGTTTGCGGTAAGAGCAGGGGATTGGGCAGGGGATAAAATTATCGCCGCCCATGGATTGCAAAAAGTAGCGTGAGTCGTTTTTGACATAACAGCTGGTCACCATCCCTTCAAAACCCATTTTCAGAACTTCCTGCGCATAGCGGCGGATGAGCCTTTCGCCGATTCGCATGCGTTTGTATTCCGGGGCGATGTATAGAGAACTTGAACCGGCAATTTTTTCATACGCAGGCAGGTTAATCTGGCGCAGGTCTTCATCAACATTGCGTCGCTGATAAGCGTATTTCTTGCGCAGCAGGCTGCGGCGGATGTTTTCTTTTTGATAAAGCTCAAATTCATTCGGCTCGAGCGGTGCCGCATAACCTTTGCGAAAACCGACAATTTTAGGGCCGTCAGGCGTCTGCGCTTCGGCCACAAAACACAAAAACGGATTCTCCGGCGCGTCCAGACGTTGCATGGCTTTACGCCAATATTCGGCAAAAGTCGAGCGCGACTGCCCGGTGTCTTTGTCCTCGTCGGGAATAAGCTCTGGGTAGACCTTGAGCGAGGCGCCGTATTTATTGGTTACGGCATCGTTGAAAAAACGGTCATAATAGGCTGTGTAAGCCAGTTCGGCAAGTTCCCGCTCGTCTTTGCGGGTGGCGCGGCGGATGACGATACCGCCATTGGCATTTTGATTTTGCATCATTACAATTCCTGTTTATCGAATAATTAAAAATTTGGTACGAAAATTTAATTTCAGTATCAATGTCGATGTTGCGGGAATGTAATGTTCAAAAATGCCATGTTACTTTTTCAATCTTTTTAAAACGGTTTTATAGCCGTTGTTGTTTTGCCCTTTTAAGAATTTTGCAACGCGGGTGACGGTTGTCAGCGAAGCGCCGGTCTGTGCGGCAATCTCACGGTAAGACCGCGTTTCATTCTCAAGCAGAAAGGCAATTTCCAGCCGGTCGGAAAAATCGGTGATTTCAGCGACGGTGCATAAATCCTTCAAAAAATTTTCGACTTCTTTTGCGGATTTAAGCGCCATAAATGCGCGATACAGCCTTTTTTCTTTATCCATCTTGTTCTGCCTTAATAAAACAATGTGTTTTACTTAAATGGAACATAATATTGGTAAAACTAAAAGTCAAGTATCTTTTTTGTTGTTTAAAAAATAATATGCGCTGTATAATGAAAGCAAAGGAAAAACAATGTACGATGAAGAATTTGAAAGGCTGGCGCGCTCAAAGTTTCGCAGCAAATTCAGATTGGGCGAAAAAGAAAAATTGTATATCGCTGAAAAGGGAATGGAAACGATTCGCCTTCATGCGGAAGATTTTATTGCCAAACGGGTAGCCCAGGCTCAGCCTGCCAATGACGGCAGACAGACGCCGATGAGAGGCCATCCGGTTTTTATCGCGCAGCACGCCACGGCCTGTTGCTGCCGCGGATGCATATATGAGTGGCATCATTTTGCCCAGGGGGTTGACTTGAGTGCAAAACAGCAGCAATATTTGGTCGGACTGATTATGGAGTGGATAAAGAGGCAGCTGAATGAGTGAAGAAAAGACCAATGTCATGCGTATTCTGGAGCAGCGCAAAGCAGAATATACGCCGCATTATTATGACGCGGCTCAAGCGGCAAGCGGCGTAGAGGTGGCAGCTTCACTCGCGCAAAATCCGCAACGTGTTTTCAAGACGCTCGTCACGTTGGCAAAATCGAAACAGCATTATGTTTTTATGATTCCGGTCGCCGCAGAACTGGATTTGAAAAAAGCGGCTGCCGCGGTTGGTGAAAAAGCGGTTGCTATGCTGCCGCAGAAAGAGCTTCTGCCTCTGACCGGATATGTCCACGGCGGCTGCTCGCCGATAGGCATGAAAAAGTTTTTTAGAACAACTATTCATTCAAGCGCCGCAGATTTTGAACGGATAATTTTCAGCGGCGGCAAAATCGGCTTTCAGGTTGAAACTTCGCTGGATGAACTTAAAAAGGCAATTTCTTTCCGGTTGGCCGATATCGTGATGTGATTGGTATAATGTCCAATCGGAGTGCATCCTGAACAGACATTTTATGGCAGCAAATATATTAAAAAACCCTCCGTTACGGAGGGTTTTTTAATGGTGCTCGGGGACGGGCTGGAGGCAAAAAATTAGTCCGGTGGACTAATTTTTAACGACAGGTGAAGTTTTGTTATTGAGCAAGCAGCGTGAGCGTAACGACGCGAAATTTACAAAACGAATGACCGAAGCGAGTTAGAGAGCGAAGCGAACTTATCGAGCCAGACGAACTTTAGTTCGATCCCGAATAAGTATCTAAATACAACAAAACCCCTTTTTAAGGGGTTTAATGGTGCTCGGGGACGGGATCGAACCGCCGACACGAGGATTTTCAGTCCTCTGCTCTACCAACTGAGCTACCCGAGCATCGGTCATCGGAAAGGTTTATAACCGATATTTTTTCTGATGTCCAGATAAAAATTGCATTCAGGGATATTTTTTCAGATTTGCTGTTCGGGAAAGTCACTGATTGGCTTTCGGAATGGCTTTGCTTGTCGCAAAATCCGCCGTTCTTTCCGTTGCGCGCAATATACGGCTAAGAAAGCTTTTAAATGGCAGTTGCCATGCAGATATTTTTGCCGTAACCCCAAACGGCGACAATGGCAGGAGCCTTCGCATCGCTTCTTCCTGTAAGGTTATTTTCATGCTTTCTCACAAAATTAATCTATGTATAAAAAACAGCCCGAGCGCTTACACAAGCACCGGGGCTGTTTTTTTGAGGTTTATAAGCGGGCCTGATTAGGCGGCTTTTTTAGCCTTTTTGGCTGCAAATTCGTTCATCTTGCTGATGACATAATCCAGATCTTCATTGTCCAGATACGGTGTCATCGGGATAGACAGAACGGTTTTTGACAATTTTTCACAAACCGGCAGGCTGCGGGTGTTCCACTTGGCATAGGCGGTCTGGGTATTAACCGGGCGCGGGTAGTAAGCGCCGCAGGGAATGCCGTTTTCTTTGAGGTAGCTCATCAGCTCGTCACGGTCTTCGCAGTGAATGGTATAGAGCGCATAAGCTGACTGGCAGTTGTTTAAAATCTGCTGTTTGCCGAAGTAGCCGTCGAGTTCGTTGTCATAACGGCTGGCAACCCGGAAACGGTTTTTAAGTTCATCATCAAATACGGTCAGTTTCTGGAGCAAAACGGCGCCCTGAAAAGAATTCATGCGGCCGGTCATGCCGAGGCGGACGTTGTCATAATGGTCTTCCGGGCTCATGCCGTGAACGCGGCAGGATTTGACCAGTTCGTTTTCTTCATTGGAGTTGGTAAAAACTGCGCCGCCGTCGCCGTAGCAGCCCAAAGGCTTGGTCGGATAGAAAGAAGTGGCGGACATGTCGGCGATTGAACCGGCTTTTTTGCCTTTGTAAACCGAACCGTAAGACTGGCAGGAGTCGGAAAGGACTTTCATGCCGTTGGCATGGGCGATTTTGATAATTTCGTCATAGTCGCACGGAGAACCGAAGATGTCGACGGGAATAACGGCTTTAAGGTTGAGTTTTCCTTCTTTTTTGACTTCGTCAATCGCGCGCTGCAAATCTTTGGGATCCATATTGTACGTATCGGGATCAGAGTCGACGAAAATCGGCGTGGCACCAAGCAGAACCGGAGCTTCGGCTGATGCAACAAATGTGAAAGAAGACACGAAAACCGCGTCGCCGGGTTTGACGTCCCAGGCCATCAGAGCCAAAGTTAAGGCATCGGTGCCTGAACCGCAGGTCGAGCAGTATTTAACGCCGGAATAGGCGGCCAATTTCTCATCCAGCTCTTTGGTTTCGGGCCCCTGGCAGTATGCACCGTGGTTCAGGATAGTTTCAAAGGCCTTGAGGAACTTGTCCTGGCCGATAACATTCTGCGAGGTCTTGCAGTCAAAAAGCATAATGGGTTTAGAAGGTTTAGTCATTGCTTACGTCCTTATATTTGTTTTAACTGCTGCCGATAATATGTTAGTTCGAAAGACATTGCAAAACACAAAAAATTACCGGTTTGTAACATTATCTTCATGCTTTTTGAAATTAGTTGATTTAACAAAATATAATGATATATTAACTTGCAAGTTTAATTATATAGAGAGGTTGGTGTGAATAAGCGTCTAAAATTTGCGGCGGGCTGCGCTGCTTTATTAATGCTCGGGGCATGTGCTTTCGACGGAAAGCTTCAGCGGCCCGAAAACGAGGCTGATCCTTATGAATCGGTTAACCGCAAAATCTTTTCTTTTAATGAAGGTTTTTACGAGAACATCATGTTTCCGATTGCCCGCGGTTATCGTAATGTAACAACGCCGTTTGTACGCGAGCGTGTCAGTAGTTTTGTCGCGAATATGCAGGAACCCGTTTCTGCCGTCAATCATCTTTTGCAGCTTGAATTTGTCGATTCTCTGAAGAGCGTCGGCCGTTTTGCCGTCAACACCACCATGGGTTTGGGCGGTATGTTTGACGTTGCGCCGGGTTGGAAGCTTGAGCCTAATAAAACCTCTTTTAACGAGACGCTCGCCAGTTGGTGTGTCGTTCAGGGTCCGTATGTCGTCGTTCCTTTCCTCGGCCCCAGTTCGCCGCGCGGCGTGACCGGAACGGTTGTTGACGCGATGGCTGACCCGGTATTCTGGGCGACTTATAATGATGCCAACATCCGCGATAAGGTGACTTATCCGTATGAAGCCGTCAAGTACATTTCCTATGCCGAAAATTATATGGGAATATATGACGATCTGAAACGCAATTCCGTTGATTTCTATTCAACCATGCGTTCGGCTTATATGCAAAACCAGCAGAAGTTCAGATGCCGTTTTGCGCCGCAGGCGGATTCGCAGGCATATGATTTTGATTTCGGCGTTGAAGACGACGCTTTTGATGAAACGGAAGAATAGGAGAAACCGCTATGAATAAAAACATTTTGAAATTGGCATTTGCCGCCGTTATACTTCTTGCCGGAAACGCCCGCGCCGAAATTGACGCCGCCAAAGCGGAAAACTTTGTCAAAAACGTAACCGCCGAAGGAATTGAGGACATTATCAATGCCAATGTTTCGCAGGCGGAAAAAGACGCCCGCTTTGCCAAACTGTTCAATCAGGCGTTGGATTTGGATTTTATCGGCCAATTTGTTTTAGGGCGCAACTGGAAGGTTGCCACTCCGGAGCAGCGCAAAGAGTTTATCAAAGTATACCGCCAGCTCAATGTCAGCACATGGTCAAAACGTTTTGACGAATTCAAAGGCAAAAACTTTGTTTTTAAAGGCACGTCGCCGTCCAATTCCAAAGGCCAGGTTTTTGTAAATTCAATTGTGCCGATGGATCAGGGAGAGCCGGCCAAAGTTGTTTGGCGTGTCCGTGAGAAAAACGGCAGTTACAAAATTGTTGACATCATTATCGAAAACGTCAGTCTGGCCATAACCGCCCGTAATGAGTATACCGCTTTCATCAAAAACAATCCCGGCGGCATAGACGCTCTGATTGCCAACCTGAAAAGCAAAATCTAAACATTAAAAGAGCCTCTAAGCGAAAATTGTTCTCGCTGAGATTAAAGAAAACCCTGTTTCTTGCGGAACAGGGTTTAATTTTGTCCCAACGGCACCTTTAATTTCTTGTTGACTCGATGCAAGAAATAGCCGATAATAAGAATTGTCTAACATTCTTATTATAAAGGCGTCGAAA
>JAHALQ010000020.1 GCA_018362935.1 Pseudomonadota bacterium
TTTCGTACTTTCCTGTCCCTTTCCGTTCTCACGCCTGGACTTGTCTGGACCGTTTTCGACGCCCGCGCCCAGACCTGTTCCCAGGCGCCTTCCTGTTCCGAACTCGGTTTTACCAAAACCGTGTCCCAATGTGCCGGCAAGACCGTCCTCAAATGCCCTTTCAATACTGCCGCAGTCTACTGTAATGATGATACCGGCTGCGCTGCTCTCGGTTTTACTGACACGATAACATCCTGCAAAGGCGAATATGTCAAATGCCCCTCTGATTCGACCAAAGGAAAATGCATTGACGGCCCTAAAGTCGGCGACCTGAAACATTCGCTGTATTCTTCAAACCACAATGGCTGGCTCTTATGCAACGGGACACAATACAGCCAGAGCACCTATTCAAAACTCTATAACGTTATTCGCACTAGTTTCTGCGGCGTTCGCAGCGGCGGCTGTTCATCCGGATACTTTGCGGTTCCCGACTATCGCGGCTTTTTCCTGCGCGGTTATTCTTATCCGTCATCCTCAACATCCACTTATCAGGCCTATTCCGGAAGCTGGAATTACAGCACCTCATCGCCGCAAAAAGAAGGGCTGCCCAATATAACCGGCCGTGCTTACGGAGACAACGAATTATCAGTAATGGCTTCCGGAGCCTTTTATGATGCATCCGGTTCAAACAAATCCGGGGATTATGGAGGCAAAAACGATTCTGCTTATCGTATCTTTGGCTTTGATGCTTCCCGCTCTAACAAGATTTACGGTTCTCAATCCCACGTTGTCCCCGGAAACTACGGAACATATATTTTTATCTACGCCGGCCAATAAGAATTGCCTGAAAATAAAATACTTAGAAGCCGTCCCGACATACCTCTAGAAAACCGTTCCAACAAAAACTTAGATAACGGAATTCATAGAGTAATTTCTAGGAATGGGAAAATTTTTAGTGTACAAAGAAGTACATACGGCCGAAAGAAAAAGCGCACGATTGCGCTTTTTCTGAGGAGACGCAATGAGACTTGATTTCGCAAGGACCGCGGCAGCAACCACTGCGAAATATAGTCGGAATTGATTTCGAGCCTCGCAAAAATTCCTTTAGAAAACCGTTAGATAAGTTTAACCCCCGGAGAACGGTTTAGATAAAGTAATTTGAAAGGCGGAAGCACCGCAACGTACAAAATAGTACGAGAGGATACTTCCGACCTGCACAAATTGCTTTAGATGAGCCGTTATACGGGGGTTAATTAGATTGGCATTTGCATAATGGTATTATAAGCCTTAATCGCCGTATCGCGAACCGCAACGACGGTTTCAAGGGCGACTTCGGCGTTAGATACGGCAAGAACAACGTCTTGAATATCAGCTTTGCCTTGCAGACCGGCAATGGAGGTGACTTCGGCTTGCTTATTCAGATTGGCAACATCTTGAACGGCGGACTTGACCATATCGCCGAAACCCTGCGTCTGCGGCTGCTCGACGACGGCGGCTTCGGTTATTTTCTGCTCGCTGGCATTAATGCGGCTCAGAGCCTGCTGATAGGCATTTAAAGCGCTGGAAACATTATTAATCACGGTTCATTCCCCTTATTTCAAAATATCAAGCGCGGATGTGCTCATTTCGCGCACGGTTCTCATCATGTTCATATTGGCGTCATAAGCCCGCTGCGCTTCTTTCATGTCCATCATTTCAATCAGCGGATTGACGTTGGGCAGCAGCACATAACCGTTGGCATCGGCGCCGGGATTATTCGGCTCGTATTTCTTTTCAAACTGCGAATTGTCATACTGGACTTTATTGACCCGCACCATTTGCGCGCCGGTCGCTTTATCGACATAATTCTGAAAAGAAACGACCTGCCGACGGTACGGTTCGCCGCCCGGCACATCCGAAACCGAGTCGGCATTGGCCATATTTTGGGAAATAACGCGCAGACGCTCGGCCTGAACCCGCATCCCCGAGGCGGCAATATCAGCGCTGACCATCAAATTATTCGGCATCAAATTTCCCCTTAAGCGTTAATTTTGGTATTCGCCGTCTGCAAGAGCGACTTATACTTGTTGAAAATGGTGATTGTCTTCTTATATTCGCTGCTGGCTTTGCTGGCCTGATTCATCTGGTCTTCCAAAATGACGCCGTTGCCGTCAATCGTCAGCGCGGCCGACGGATTCGGCGTGTAGACGCGATACGAATTATCGCCTTTCAAGCCGATATGTTTGGGATTGGTGGTTTTGAGCGTGACGGCGGAAGACAGCGCGGAATCAAACCTTTGGTCTTCAATCCGACGGGCCAGATAACCGGGAGTATTGGCGTTGGCTATATTTTCGGCAATAACCTTTTGTTTTGCCGACAAATACTGCATATTCTGGCTGGCTGCATTAAAAACCGAAAGATTTTTAAAATCCATGTAAAACTCCCCTTTTGTGGTTGTATGTCCCCACATACAACAGACATGCAAGATATGTGCCAAATAAAGCTCTTGCTAAATCAGCCGCCCAAAGATAATATATTTGCAGATAACATCACCAAAGGCGCCAATTATGTCTGATACAGATAATAGCACAAACCGCGGCCAAAACAACATGGCAGACGGCTTTTCCACAGATAACAGCGACTACGCCGTCGCTTTGGGCTATGACGCGCAGAAACATAACGCTCCGATTGTCACCGCCAAGGGACAGGGTGAAATCGCGCAGAAAATCATTCAGCTGGCGCTGGACAATAATATTGAAATCCGCCAGGATGCCGACCTCATCCAGATTCTGCGCGCGGTCGACATCAACGAAGAAATCCCGCTCGAAGCCTTTGCCGCCGTTGCCGAGATAATCTCTTACATCTATCAGCAGAACGGCAAAACGCTGTAAAAATCCCCTCAAAAGAGGGGATTTTTTGTGATTTGGCGCGAAGCCGCACGGGCGTTTATCAAGCTGTGACCCGCCCGCAACGGCGGGAGCGTTCACCAAGCTGTCATCCGATGCGCTCTCTCACAAAGTTCGTTCGAGCCTCTGCTCGCCGGTGCCGTTTTCTTCATGTGTCATTCCGGCCTTTTATTCTCATGGTCATCCTCGGGCTTGACCCGAGGATCCAAAATTGTGATTCGTTATTGCTTGAATATTAAATTTTTCTCTTTTATACTGCTTTTGCCTGCGGGTGTTCCGCAAGCGGAGACTGAAAACTCCTTACAAGAAAAACTCCTGTTATGGGGAGTGCGTGATATAAGCCGCTTTGCGGTCGAATAAACGTGACTGTTCTTGTACAGTTTTCAGCTCCCCGCCTTAATTTATGTTAAGGCGGTTTCTTTTTAATAAGAAATAACAGGAGTTGAAACATGTTACCTAAATCTATCGAAAAAGAAAACTGGCGGCAGACCCGCCACAACCTGGCACGCCAGGTTAACCACATTCTGTTTGACCGCCAGCTTTCCATTGTCAACGTTGCCGACCAGACCGGCATCCCGTTGCATGTGTTAGAAAACATTACCCTCGGACGCGAAATCCACCGCTCCGGAGATTTGCGCCGCCTTGCCGAATTTTTGGAAATGAAAATCAAAATAGAGTTGGTAGAATAAAAAACACTAACTTCAAAAAGACCGGATAGCGTGTGTGAATAATAAGATTTTAGGGCGGCGAAAGCGGAGCGTACTAAAAGCGTACGAGAGCATTTCACCGTCCCGCCAAATCTGTATTAGTCACCAGCCAGACGGCCTTTCACCCGAATTTTTCGAGAATGCAGATAAAAAACCCGTCAGTATTACTCGACTGCGGCGACAGGCGCAGCATATTCTCGCTCTTGTGCGGATAAGGCGCGGAAATATGTTTTTCCCAAATAGTGCGTAAATTCACAAAACAAAAATCTGGATTTTCGGCCATGAAGCGGTCTATGATATGCTCGTTTTCATCGTGCAACACCGAACAGGTCATGTAAATCAGGCGGCCGCCGATTTTGGTTTTTGCCGCGCCGACTTTCAGGATTTCGCTCTGCACGCGGTTCAAATCGGCCAGCGCTTTTTCGGTCAGCCGGAATTTGGCGTCGGGGCTGCGCCGCCATGTTCCGGTACCGGAGCACGGCGCGTCAATGATAAAACGGTCAAAATCCTTGTCGCTGTCGGCAATCAAATCGGTCAGTTCAATATTCTTGACCCCAAGCCGTTCCAGCCGCGGCTTGATGTTCTCGAGCCGTTTGGCAATCGCGTCATAAGCCAGAATTTTGCCTTTGTTATTCAAAATATGCGACAAGGCCAAACTTTTGCCGCCGGCGCCGCAGCAATAATCGATGATTTTATGTTCCGGCCGCACGTCGCACAAAACCGCCGCCAATTGCGAAGCCTCGTCCTGAACGTCAATCCAGCCGTCCTGATAGGCCATGCAGTTGGGCAGGCTGATACGCTCTTTGGATTTTATCCCGTACGGCGAATAAACCGCCGGCACGACTTCAAAACCTTCGTTAATCATCCGCCGCAATGCTTCGTCGCGGCTGTGGTTATGAACGCGGAAATTCGCCTCGGCCGGACGGTTCAGAGCCTTGCAAAATTCAATATTGTTAATTTTGGCAAACAGCCATTGCGGGCATTCGGCCTCGACATAATCGGGATACGGTTTGTCATTATCCTGCGCCAGCCACGTGCGTTCTTCTTCCGTCAACGGCGCCATGCCGTATTGCGAACCGTCAAACACCTCATCGAGCTTGTCCCGCACCGACCACAGCAAGATACGCCGCGGTTCGTCAGCCCCGGCGTCAAAAGAAAGCTTCATGCGGTTGCGGATAATTTCCCAGACCTTTTCGCTGATAAAACGCCGGTCCTTGGAACCGATGTATTTGCGCGCACGCAGATAATCATTGACAATCCCGTCCGCCGGCTTTTCATCCTTGAAAATTTCGCTGATTAATTCCAATACGGCCTGATACCGCGCTCCGTTTTGCATAACTAATTCCTTACATCCTTGTCACACAGCTAAATCTGTATCAATTGCCCGTTATACGCGCTCCCTACCCGCACAAACCCAAAGGAGCACGGAGAACGAGGCTGATAATAAGATTTTAGGGCGGCGAAAGCGGAGTTTACTAAATGCGTAAATGAGCATTTCGCCGTCCCGCTAAATCTGTATTAGCTGCCCGTTATACGCGCTCCCTTATACCCCAAAGCCACCAAATAAGTTTCTGCAGAAGAAGAGCGGCTGGCATCGGGCTTAAAGTGTACCACTTTTTCAAAATTCTTTTTGGCATCGGCAAGCAAAGTCCCTTCTGCCCCGCCCTGAAAAACCTTGGCAATGAAAATGCCGCCCGGCGCCAAAACCTCTTTGGCAAATTCATAAGCCATTTCCACCAGCCCGATGGTGCGCAGATGGTCCGTCTGCTGGTGCCCGGTAGTGTTTGCGGCCATGTCGCTCATCACAATGTCCGGCTCGCCTTGGAGCAAATCTTTGAGCATCTGCGGCGCTTCCGGCGCGGTAAAATCCTGACAAATCAGCGTTGCGCCGTCAATATGTTTGGTTTCCAGAATGTCAATGCCGACAACCTGCCCGCTGCCCTTGTTGCGCGCAACCGCCACCTGCGTCCATCCGCCCGGCGCGCAGCCTAAATCGACAATCGTCTTGCCTTTGCCCAAAAACTTAAATTTTTCATCCAGCTGAATCAGCTTGAACGCCGCGCGCGAACGATAGCCCTGCCGCTGCGCTTCCGCCACGTAAGGGTCGTTCAGCTGCCGCGCCAGCCACTGGTTGGACGACTTTTTCTTGAACTTTGAGGTTTTGACCCGCACCGTCAGATTGTGGCGCCCGGTAATTTCCTTAGCCGACTTGGTTAATTTTTTCATCTTTCTTATCGCTTTCAATCAACTCGGCCACAATACCGTCTTTGGCGCTTTTAAGCGAGGCGGTAATTTCCTTGACGCCCAGCCCCTCGTAAATCGTGCGGAAAATAATGCTCGCCGCAATGAAAATATAAGAGCGTTTGTCGCCGATATACGGATTATCGGCCATTTCGGCGCGGCGCGAATGCAGGATTGAGTCAATCGCGGCGTCCATATCTTCGCGCGTCATCTTCATACCGTCGGCGGCGTCGCGGTCATACTTGCCCATTTGTGCAATCATGCAGGCCAGACGCAGCGGCGTGCTCGAAGTAGCTACAAAACAAACGTCGTCAATATAATTCTCCAGGTAGGATTTTTTGACAAAGCTTTCGACCCGCGCCTTGATGTCCTGCCGCAGTTTGGCGGCGTTTTCCTCGCGGTATTCAACCAGTTCAAAAGCTTCCGAAGCATTGCGCGCGCCCCACGGAATGGAAATCGTGTGCAGAATATGCGGATTGCTGGTATTGGTGGCCAGCGTAATCTCGGTCGAGCCGCCGCCCAAATCATAAAGCACCACATATTTGCTCTGGCCGCAGACATGGCTCAGCGCGCCTTTTAAGTTCAGGCGCGCTTCTTCATAACCGTTAATCACTTCAAGTTGAATGTGGGACTCGTCATAAACTTTTTTCAAAAACTCTTCGCTGTTGTCGGCCATGCGGCAGGCCGCCGTCGCCACCGCCCGCAGTTTGCCGACATTATGCTTGTCAAGCAGCTGGCGGTATTCAAAAAAGCAACGGACGCCGCGTTCAATTGCGTCGGTCGTAAAACGGTTTCCCTTATACAGCCCCTCGCCCAAACGCGTCGGCTGGGTCTGCGCGCATATCGCACGGCCGTTCTCGTCGCAAATCAGCAAACGGCAGGAATTGGTGCCCAAATCAATGGCGGCATAGCGTTTATCAGTCATTGGCAGCTCCTTTGAATCTGTTTTCCGGCTTAAAATTGCGGTTTTTGGCAAAAGGGAAACGCGGTTTGCCCCGGCGGCGGCGATGCATATTCTTTTTATGCGCATGCATCAGGTCAAGCAATATGCCTTCGCGGATACCGCGGTCTGCCACCGTTACTTCCGATATCGGCCAAAAAGACGTCAGCCCCTCGATAATCGCGCAGCCCGCCATTGTCAGGTCAGCTTTGGGCGCGCCGATGCACGGATGTTTCTTGCGGCCTTCGTCGCCGAGGCGCTTGATTTTGGCAATCGTATTGTCAATATCCTGCTTGCTCATGGCAATGCCGTCTACCGCCGAACGGTTGTAACGCGGCAGATTAAGGTGCACCGCGCCCAAAACCGTCACCGTGCCCGAAGTCCCGATAACCTGAATCTCCTGATTGGCAATCGCCTCGCGGATATTATACTTTTCTTCAAATTCAGACAACAGTTTGTGCGTGCGGTCAATAATCGTGTTATAGGCAAGATCGGTCATTTCCTGCGACGGAAACGCTTCCGACACGGTTACCACGCCGTAGGGCAGCGAAACGAAACCCTCAATAAAAGTGTTGCCGCTGTTGGTCGTGCGCGCCAGCGAAATTTCGGTCGAACCGCCGCCGATGTCAAACACCAATGCGCGTTTGATATTGCGCGACAACAGCGGAACGCAGCCGACCACAGCCAGCCGCGATTCTTCTTTGGACGAAATAATCTCAAGATTAAGCCCGGTTTCCTTTTTGACCAGTTCCAGAAACGGCTTGCAGTTAACCGCCCGGCGGCAGGCTGCCGTCGCCACAAAACGCGATTTGTAAATCGGCGCGTATTCGGCCAAAACCCCGGCGCAGACCTTAAGCGCGCCGACTGTCCGCCGCACCGCTGCGCGCGACAGTTCGTTATTATTGATAATCCCTTCGCCGAGCCGGGTAATTTTGGAAAAGGTTTCCACAATTCTGAAAGAGGTCGGCGTGGGCGTCGCAATAACCAATCGGCAAGAATTGGTTCCCAAATCTATCGCTGCATAATTGGGCACAGCGGGTTGTTCGATATTTTGTCTGGGCATAACGGCTTGCTGATTGGATTCTGTCTTTTTATGCCACTTTTGCATTATGTAATTCAATCTTTACTGTAAAATGATATAAAGTTGATTCTGTTATAGAGCATAAATTAAATCGACACAATATTTTTTATGCCTGTCTTCAAAAAAAACAGCCCCCGCACCGGGAGGCTGCCGTTTACCAAACTGTAAATCACATATTTCCGCGGATTGCCTCGCGCAGCGTGTCAATGCAGACCAGCTCTTTCTTTTCATCCTCAAAGTACCAGTAAACCCACCCGTTGCATGCCGGCGCGTTCTGAGCCGCAGCACCGACCTGGTGAATTGAGCCTTCCATGACTTCGTTTTTGATTGTGCCGTCCGAACGCACCACCGCACAATGCTTGCGCGATGCATCGTATAAAATATCGCCGGGCGAAAGCATGCCGCGCTCGACCACGCTGCCGAACGGCACACGCGGCAGGCGTTTTTTCGAAGAATATTCCAAACTCAGGGGATTCTTAACCGGTTCGACCGCTGCTATGCGTTCCTGCGCGCCCTGAACGTAAGCAACGTCTTTTTCGATGCCGATAAAATTACGCCCGAGTTTTTTGGCAACTGCGCCGGTTGTGCCGGTGCCGAAAAACGGGTCAAGAATAACGTCGCCGGGCTTTGACGAAGCCATAATCACGCGATACAACAGGCTTTCCGGTTTCTGGGTCGGATGCAGCTTGTCGCCGTCTTCGCCTTTCAACCGTTCTTTGCCGGTGCAAATCGGCAGATTCCAGTCGCTGCGCATTTGCGTGTCTTCGTTCAGCGCTTTCATGGCTTCATAATTAAAAGTATATTTGGAATTAGGATTCTTGCATGCCCAAATCAGCGTTTCATGCGCGTTGGTAAAGCGCGTGCCTTTGAAGTTCGGCATCGGGTTAGTCTTGTTCCAGATAATGTCATTCAAAATCCAGAAGCCCAAATCCTGCAGAATATAGCCGACGCGGAAAATATTATGATACGAGCCGATAACCCACAGGGCGCCGTCTTCTTTCAAAACCCGGCGGGCTGCTTTCATCCAGCGGCGGGTATATTCGTCATAAGCGGCCAGGCTTTCAAAATTATCCCATTCCTCATACACGCCGTTGACGTTGCTGTTGTCCGGGCGGGTGAGAGCGTCGCCGAGCTGAAGATTATACGGCGGATCGGCAAAAATCACATCGACCGAGTTCGCCTCCATCTGGTTCATGACTTTGACACAGTCATCATTGATAATGCTGTTGAGGATTACTTTATTCTGCTTTGCGCTCATCATACCAACCAAATATTGTGAATATTCTGTTCAATGAACTCAGTATGGGCGAGAGATGGTTATAAATTTATTAACAAGTTCTGAAATTTAAAAATAAAAAACCGCCGGCTTTCCTAACCCGCGGTTTTTCATAGTTTTCTCGGAAAAACTTACATAGCGTGGACTTTTGCCCGAAGCCTTTTGTAGCTTTCCTCCACCTCCTGAAGCAGATTGTTGTATTTGCTCTTGTCTTCTTTGCCGGCTGCTTGTATGACGGCATTAAGCGTCTGGCCGATGCGGTCGCAGATAACGATAAGCTTGCCGTAGAGGTTGCCCTCGACATCGATGAAGATACGGAGAAGTTCAGCCTGCTGCCCTTCCATTTTGGAAATAGTGGCTTTTCTTTGTTCGAAACCCACGCCGAGCTGCTCAGCTTCATTTTCTCCCGTAAATACGAATATCGTCTGGTTTGTCCAATACGATATTACAATCTGCATTTGCTGCAGTTTTTTGGCAAATTCGTTCATAAGTTTTAGTTTAAAATTGTTTAACAATAAATACCAGGTTATGAACGAATTATGCCTTATGTCTAAAATTTTGTCAAGTATTAACCGACCTCTTGCAGCAAAAAAGCCTGTATCGGCTTGTACGACTTGCGGTGTTCGGGCGTAATGCCGTGCGTTTGCAGCCCGGCAATATGCGCCGCCGTTCCGTAACCGGCATTTTTCTCAAAAGCATAATGCGGATACTTCTGCGCCAGTTCGCCCATCAGGCGGTCACGATAAACTTTGGCGACGATTGAAGCGGCGGCAATCGAATAGGATTTGGCATCGCCTTTAATCACCGTATAGCTTTTGCACGGAAAACTCTTGGGGTTCTGATTGCCGTCAATCAAGGCGCATTGCGGCTGGACTTTGAGCTGTGCCGCCGCCCGGCGCATCGCCTCAAAAGTCGCCTGCAAAATATTTTTTTCGTCAATTTCCTGCGCCGATGCCTGGCCGATGCCGATAGACACCTGCCCTCTGGCTTCCGCGGCAAACAAATGTTCATAGAGCTGTTCGCGCTTTTTGGCCGAGAGTTTTTTGGAATCATTAAGCCCCTGAAGCAGAAAGTCATCCAGCTTACGGTCAAGAATTACCACTGCCCCGGCCACCACCGGCCCTGCCCACGGCCCGCGCCCGGCTTCGTCAATCCCCGCGGTCACGGCATTCAGCTTGTCTTCCCATTCAAAATCCGGCATTTTTCTCTCCTACAACACAAAGGATTGCAGATAATGAGCTTAGTAATAAGATTTTAGAGCGGCGAAAGCGGAGTGTACAAAGAAGTACATGAGCATTTCGCCGACCCGCTAAATCTGTATTAATAAGCCATTAGATGCAATCCGCCCTTTTCCGCCGATCGGCAGCGTTAACATCGGCGTCGTATGCCCGAAATCGACATTCGCAAGCACCGGAATATCTTTCAGCTGCGGTATACTGTCAACGATACACTGCAAATCCTCGCGGCCGATTTGCGATTCCTTTTGAAAACGGCCGATAACCACCCCTTTGACATTGACAAAATCCGGCTGATAGGCCAATGCCTGCAGATTGCGCAAAAACATTTTGCCGTCCGAACCCGCGGTATCTTCGGCCAGAAGAATAGTATCTTCCTTGAAACCGGGCCAATAAGGCGTGCCCAACAATAAAATTTGCGTGCACAAATTGCCGCCGACAAGCGTTCCTTCGGCATTGCCTTGATGCAGCTTCCAATAACCGTCGTTTTTGATAAACTTGCGTTCTTCCTGATTGATAAACCACAAATCGTCGCTCCATTCGGCCGAAGGTTTAACTTCCACATTCCCATCGCCCAGCAGCATTGTTTTCATGGCATCCCAGGTATAGTCAAAACCCTGCTTCATACCGAAAGAGCTGTAATGCGGCCCCAGAAACGTCACCAGACCGGTTTTGGCGTAAATGCCGTTGAGCAGCGCGGTAATATCGGAAAACCCGCAGAAAATCTTCGGATTCTCTCTGATAGCGTCATAATCCAGAAACGGCAGCAGCTGATTTGAGTTAAAACCGCCGATAATCGTAAAAATTGCTTTGACATTCTTATCGCGGAAAGCATTCATAATATCTGCGGCACGCTTTTCAATTTCCGATGTCCCGAAACGGTCAAAATTGTCATCCGTCGTATTTTTGCCGAAGCTGACTTTCAGCCCCATGGCTGCAAAACGCTCCGCAGCATTGGCTCGGCTGTCGGCACCTATAATTTTAATGCCGGTTGACGGCGCAACCACGCGGATTTCGTCACCCTTCCGCAGCCGTTCAGGTATAATTTTCTGCATATGCCATCTCCTTAATATAATATTCGGTTCGGATTATAGCCGTTTTTTTAAGATTCGCAATCACTTATATCTTAAAAATCTTGCCGGACGGCATATATAGACTGCATCAGGGGAAAATTCATGGATATCAATGTTTATCTGGCTTTTGCCGGAATACTTCTAATTTTGAGTGTTTTTGCTAACCAGATTTCAAGCAAATTCGGCATACCTTCGCTGTTGCTTTTTCTGGGGTTGGGCATGTTTGCCGGAATTGTCGGCCACATCAACTTTACCGATACCGGGCTGACAAATCACGTCGGCATTATCGCCCTGATTTTCATCTTGTTTAACGGAGGCCTGCTCACATCGTGGAAAACCGCCAAAAACGACCTTGGGCGCGGTATAACCCTGGCCACGCTGGGGGTATTCATTACTGCCGGCTGCGTTGCCGCCGGCTGCTATTATCTGCTGAAGATGCCTTTTGAAATTTCTTTACTGCTCGGCACAATCGTATCCTCGACCGACGCTCCGGCGGTTTTTTCGCTACTGAAAATGTCTAAAATCTGCCTAAGTCCGCGGGTGCGTTCAATATTGGAATTTGAATCCGCCAGCAATGATCCGGCAGCCGTACTGCTTACCACCGCCGCCATGTCTTATGCCGTTCAGCCCGACCTCAATTTTGACTGGTTGGCCGATTTTTTCTTTGAACAAATTTTGATCGGCCTCGGTTTCGGACTGCTTTTCGGCTACGTTTCCCGCTACATGCTGCGCCGCGTCAGATTCTCCTACCTCGGGCTGTACCCCGTTTTCAGCATAGCTGTCGCGCTGCTTGCTTACAGCCTGCCGCAGATGCTGGGCGGAAGCGGCTTTCTCTCGGTTTATATCTGCGGCATTTTTATCGGCAACACGGCCTTTCTGTATCGGCGCAGCTTTTTACGCTTTAACGATTCGATAAACTGGATCATGCAAATCAGCATTTTTCTAATTCTCGGCCTGCTGGTCAAACCGCGGCATGTTATGGTGCTCTTGCCTTCCGCCCTTGAAATTGCCCTTCTTTTAATTCTGGTTGCCCGTCCGCTGGCTGTCTTCGTCTGCCTTTTCAAAAGTCGTTTCTCATACACCCGGCAAACAATCATTGCCTGGGCCGGGCTTAAAGGCGCAGTGCCGATTATTCTGGCGACTTATCCTCTCATGCAAAATCTGCCGCACGCCCAATACATTTTCAACCTGGTCTTTTTTCTGGTCATCATCTCGGTTCTGGTTCAGGGAACGGCTCTACCCGTTCTCGCCGACTGGCTTATCCCGCCCGGAAAGGAAAAAAAGTGACCAAACATTTTTATATATTTCGCCATGGCGAATGTCCGTTTAATATTACCGGACACATACAAGGGCAGAGATTTAACGGTTCTCTGACACCCAACGGCCGTGCTCAGGCTCATCGGGTCGGCGAACGCCTCTGCGGCAAAAATATTGAAGTCATTATCTCCAGTCCCATGCGCCGCGCGCTGGAAACTGCAAAAATTGTCCAAAACCATATCGGCGTGCCGATATATGTCGACCGCCGCTTCATAGAAGTCAATATGGGTATTGTCGAAGGCATGCACATTTCGCTTGCCGAAAAGCGCTTTGCCGAAACTTATGCCATGTGGCGCAATCCGGATTATCAAAAGAAAAATATCCGCTTTACGGGCGGCGAAAGCAAGGAAGACGTGCGCCGGCGGGTCTTTGAAGCGCTGAATTATTACGCCCGCTCCACATCCTTCCAAAACCTGGCAATTTCCGGACACGGAATTACCATCTCGCAAACCTTGCTTAATTTCAACATCGAAAAACCGGATATCGAAAACGGCGCAATCGTTCATATCCGCTATACCCGTCCGCAGTGGGAATACCTGGGGTTTGTCGACGAATAAATCAGTAATGCGGCGGCGGGGTTTCCTCGCTCAGCGGCTTGACACCCTGTTCGTCGGCCAGATTCAGCAGATATTGGTTTTGCTTAATCAGATATTCAATTTTTTTACCCTGTTCAATCAAAACGCTGTTCAGTTCGTCGAGCATTTTTTCATGGTCTGCCAGCGCCATTTCAATATTTATCAGTCTTTCTTCATCGGATTGCATATCTGTTCTATTCCTCTTGTTCATATTGGCAGATATGTTATCATTATTTTGAATTTTGACAACAAGAAACGGTCATGCCCCTGCAAATTGAAATAACCCCGGAGTTTAAGGAAGCCTTTGAACTCGTCTGCAACAGCAAACAGCATTTGTTCATTACCGGCAATGCCGGAACCGGCAAATCGACTTTGCTTGATTACTGCCGCCGCAACTGTAAAAAAAATCTGGTCATTTTAGCGCCGACCGGCGTCGCGGCGCTCAACGTTCAGGGACAGACGATACACCGTTTTTTCGGCTTCCCGGTCAATGTAACGCCCGAAAAAATAAAAAACTTTCAAATCCTGCCGCGCGCCAAACGCATTTATAAGCAGCTGCAAACCCTTATTATTGACGAAGCTTCCATGCTGCGCGCCGACCTTCTCGACTGTATCGACACGTTCCTCAGGCTCTATGGCCCCGACGGCGAACAGTCTTTCGGCGGCGTTCAATTGGTTCTGGTCGGCGACTTATACCAGCTGCCGCCGGTCATATCTTCGGCTGAACGCTCTTTTTTTGCCAGCCGCTATGAAACCCCGTATTTTTTCAGCGCCGAGGTTTTTCGCAGTGTCAGCCTGCGGATTGTCGAGCTTACCAAAATCTATCGCCAGAAAGACAATGAATTTATTGAACTGCTCAGCCGCATCCGCCACAATACCGCTGCGGATGCAGACATTAAAGCCCTGAACGCCCGGTTGCACGCACCACTCCCCGGTGGATTCTGCATATCCCTGACCACCACCAACCAGATGGCGGATAAAATCAACATCGCCGGGCTGAACCGGATAGACGCGCCGTCCTATCTGTCTCGCGCTATCGTCGACGGCAGCTTCAAACCGGAATATTACCCCACCGCCGAAGAATTAGAACTAAAGACCGGCGCCCAGATAATGTTTCTGAACAATGACATGAAAGGCCGATGGGTCAACGGCTCGCTCGGATTGATTGAAGAAATTAAAATCGGCCCGGAGAAAATCCGCTTTTTGCGCGTCCGCCTCCAAGACAATCAAAAATTGGTCGACGTTTTTCCCTACACATGGGAAATTTATAAATTTTCATTAAACGGAAAAGAAATCATTTCCGAGCCTGCCGGCTCATTTACACAGTTTCCGCTGCGGCTGGCCTGGGCGGTCACCATCCACAAAAGCCAGGGCAAAACCTTTGACCGCCTGCGGCTTGACATCGGAAGCGGCACATTTGCCGCCGGACAATTATATGTTGCGCTCAGCCGCTGCACCTCTTTTGAAGGCCTCAGCCTTGAAAAGCCGGTTTCTTTCGCGCATATTCTCAGTGATGAACGGATTGTCGAATTTATGCGCCGCCATACCGGAGACGGCGCCTTGACAAACGAAGAAAAAATCCACCTGCTGCAAAAAGCCGCCCTCAGCCGCCAAAAGCTGGAGATTCTATATCGCAAAACCAACGGCGAAACCTCCAGGCGCATTATTATACCCACCCATATCAAAGGCGAAAACGTACAGGCATTCTGCGTTCAGCGCCAGCAGCAGCGCAGTTTCAACATAAGCCGTATTGATATGTTAAAAACTTTTATTGAATAATCTTTTCGGACAAGCTATACTCGTCATAGCATCAGAACTAAAAGGAGACTGAAATGGACACGCGCGTTGCAATCATCGGCATTATCGTTGAAGATTTTAATTCTGTCGAAACCCTTAACGATATTCTGCACGAATACCGCCACGTCATCATCGGGCGCATGGGCATTCCCTACCGCGCCAAAAACATCAGCGTGATGAGCATTGCCGTAGACGCCGATGCCGACACCATCAACGCCCTTTCCGGCAAAATCGGAAAATTGTCCGGCGTCAGCGCGAAGACAGCCATTTCCGGCGCCAATTAAAAACAAGAACTAACCTAACGGGAAAGATTCGCTCT
Source organism: Pseudomonadota bacterium (assembly GCA_018362935.1). GTDB lineage: Bacteria > Pseudomonadota > Alphaproteobacteria > RF32 > CAG-239 > CAZU01. Next base: position 15,426 of record JAHALQ010000020.1, read on the forward strand.
GACCCGAAAGAAAGGAATACCAATGTACAATCCCCATTCGCTGAAAGCGGAAGAATTTATCTGCCATGATGAAATCATGGATACGCTGGCTTATGCCGACGCCAACAAAAACAATCTTGAACTGGTTGATAAAATTATCGAAAAAGCCAAGCTGCGCCAAGGGCTGACCCACCGTGAAGCCTCTGTTTTGCTGGCCTGCGACAATCAGGAAAAAATCAACGAAATCTTTGCCCTGGCCGAGCAGATAAAAAAAGACTTTTACGGCAACCGCATTGTGCTGTTTGCGCCGCTGTACCTTTCCAATTACTGCGTTAACGGCTGCGTTTACTGCCCTTACCATGCCAAAAACAAACACATTGCCCGCAAAAAGATGACACAGGACGAAATCCGCAAAGAAGTCATCGCCTTGCAGGATATGGGGCACAAGCGCCTGGCGCTGGAAGCCGGCGAAGACCCGGTCAACAACCCGATTGAATATATTTTGGAATCAATCAAAACAATTTATTCGATTCAGCACAAAAACGGTGCGATTCGCCGCGTTAACGTCAATATAGCCGCCACCACCGTCGAGAATTACCGCAAACTTAAAGACGCCGGCATCGGCACCTATATTCTGTTTCAGGAAACCTACCACAAAGAGAGTTACGAGCAGCTCCACCCCACCGGGCCGAAGCATAACTACGCTTACCATACCGAAGCGATGGACCGCGCCATGGAAGGCGGCATTGACGATGTCGGGCTCGGCGTTTTGTTCGGGCTGGAAAAATACCGTTACGAATTTGCCGGTCTGCTCATGCACGCCGAACATCTTGAGGCCGTTCACGGCGTCGGGCCGCACACCATCAGCGTCCCGCGCATCAAACACGCCGATGATATAGACCCTTCGGCTTTTGACAACGGCATTGATGATGACATTTTTGCCAAAATCGTTGCCTGTATCCGCATTTCCGTACCTTATACCGGCATGATTATCTCCACCCGCGAAAGCCAGGCCTGCCGTGAACGCGTCCTGCATCTCGGCATTTCGCAAATCAGCGGCGGTTCCAAAACCAGCGTCGGCGGCTATGCCCAGCCCGAACCGGAAGAAGAAAATTCCGCGCAGTTTGACGTCAGCGACAAACGCACACTGGACGAAGTCATCCGCTGGCTTATGCAGATTGGCTACCTGCCGAGCTTCTGCACCGCCTGCTACCGCGAAGGGCGCACCGGCGACCGCTTTATGGCTCTGTGCAAAAGCAAACAGATTCAAAACTGCTGCCACCCCAACGCGATTATGACGCTCAAGGAATATCTGGTTGACTACGCCTCGCCCGAAACCCGCAAAATCGGCGAAGAACTGATAAGAAAAGAAATCGGCACTATCCCTAAGGAAAAAGTCCAAAAAATTGTCGAAGACAATCTCGAAAAGATTGAACACGGCAGCCGCGACTTTAGGTTCTGACACTTCAACCCCGGGCTTGTTTAAGACCGGGGTTTCTGTTTTTACATATACACATGCTGTTTTCTGCCTGATAAACAATCTTCATTATACAGACGCAGACCATTAAGAGATGTTTAATTATAAATCTAGATTTAGTTGTAAAATATGATATTATTCTAATATTAAATACCGTTAATTGACGAAAGAATACGCCAATGAGAGAAGTCCTTGACATCGCATGAATGGATGAAGTTGTCAATATCGACACTTCACAGCCTATCAAATGGGGACTATGCCTTATCCGCGCGCTTAATGACCCGCGTTTTAAAAACTTAACGCCTCACCAGCATATTCGCCATGCGCGTTATTCAGGTTTGCTGATGGCTTCTTACAGCGATAAAATTTTTGACCCAAAGCATGCAAAACGAATGATAAAAAACCTGCGTTCTTATACCTCCGGCACATACTCCCAGGGACGCATTGACTATTGGTACGATTTTTTGGATGTATTTACGAAAAAGCTCAAAGCGGCCAGTCCAAATACTTTCATTCCGCTGGTGGAAGTTGCGGAATCTAATGGCAAAACTCGCCCTTCAGGACAGCATAATCCTCCCGGCCGTTACCAGATTATTGATGAAACATCAGTCATTGATATTGCAAAACTAATCAAATAAAAACACCTGATGGCAAAAATATCGATTGGCGAAAAATGCTAAACACACACCTGACAGCTTCTTATCCTCTGTACAGCGACAAAAATACTGCCGATACCGCCGATAGAGAAGTTAAATTTAATTCTGAAATTTTGCTCGCTTATAATTCTGACTTTAATTTTCAGGATGATATTACTCAAAAGACAAAAGCATTATATAACCTTAGTAAACGCAACATTTCTGCTGCCAGCCAACAAGAGTACATAACATTTTTGAATAACTTTGAACAACGTATTTTAGCGCAATTTCCTGACGCTCAAATACCCAAAGAAGAAATAAAACTGCTCTATGACAATCAAAAGGAAAACTCAGCAGAACAAAATACTCCGGCACAGACAACCGCTGTTTCCCAAAAAGAATTTTTGGAAAATCTTCGTTCGGGCAGAAATCCCAATCTTACCCCCATGCCGTCCCATCCAGCCCGGACGCGTCAGGAAATTTCTCAGCAAAACAACCAAATTAAACCAAAACCGCGCAGCAGATAAATATGTGTCTGTGTTTTAATAATTATACGGCTAGACTAATAAGGGCTTCATGCAGCGCTTTCATATCATCAAAAACTTCATCAGCCCCTGCCTCGCGGCATTTTTGTTTATATTCCCGATTATTATTGGCTGTGGCACCGCAGAACGCAAAAACTTTCATCCCGGCACTCTTTCCGCTTCTGATACCGTCCAAAGAATCTTCAATGACCACACAATCCGTTACCGGCACTTGCATTTTCTCCGCAGCAAGCAAAAATATTTCAGGGTCGGGTTTTCCTCTTGTAACCATATCTGCCGTAAAGCAGTTTGCCGCAGTAAAATACTTATCGATTCCGACTGTATGATTTTTAGTATCATTCTGATATTGATTACCGCCCGTGGCGATACATTGTTTAAAACGTTTATCCTCAAAAATATCTCTTATCCCCTCGGTCAATACCAATAAATTTTTCATACCGAAATCATGCAACTCATTCAGCTTATTTTTAAAATCATCATCAATAGAAAGTCCAGAGAAATGCATCTCCAGCCGCCGGGCTTTATCCCGTTCAGATATACCGATAAGCAATTTCCGTGTTTCTTGTTCCGAAAGATCAATGCCTTTTTCGCTGTTCAACAGCTTACGCCAATTTTCAGCCCAAATATTATCGCTGTCACAAATAACACCGTCAAAATCCCAAATAATCAGCATATTGTTCCCCTTTTCATCGCCTTTTATAAAAAAGCCACCCACAAGGGGTGGTTTTTTATTATGGTCGGAATGACTGGACTCGAACTTCTCTTGCTTCGTAAATTTCGCGCGCCATCCGCGCTCAACAACTCCGCTTCGGTCACTCGTTTCCTAAACTCGCCGCGGGTGCTCCCGCTTTCCTTGCTCGTTAATGAAACTTCGCCGCTTGCGGTAAAAATAACCGCTACTCCGGTTGTTTTTATCCTCACGCCTCTTCCGAGGTCGCTGGCTCTCGCCTTCATCACTATCCATAATAAAAAAACCACCCGCAAGGAGTAGCTTTTTTATTATGGTCGGAATGACTGGACTCGAACCAGCGACCTCTTCGTCCCGAACGAAGCGTTCTACCAGGCTGAACTACATTCCGGAATTTCGAGAGCATAATACTCGCAAAATTCATATAATCAAGCAAAAAATTTCATTGTCCGATACATTGATACGAAAAACCAAGGTTTCTGGCCTCTTCGGGCGACAATAAATTGCGTAAATCCACAATGTTAGGCGTATTCATCAATTCTTTGATTTCCTCCAGATTTATTCTCCGAAACTCCGGCCACTCGGTCAGAATCGCCAACACGTCGGCGCCATCCGCCGCATCCGCAACGCTGGCTGCATACTCAACCTTATCGCCCAAAATCTTTGCCGCATTATCCATCGCCTTGACATCAAAGACCTTAAGCCGGACATTGTGTTTCAACAATTCCGCCACAATCTGCATCGCCGGAGATTCGCGGCAATCGTCCGTTCCGTTTTTGAACGCCAGTCCCAAAACGGCAACTTTAGCATTCGGAATGGTCTTAATCGCATCCAACACCCGATTCGCCATTTCAACCTTGCGGGCGTCATTTCCGCGAATGGCCGTTTCAATCAAAGTCAGTTCCGCCCCGTATTGGCGCCCCATATAAGCCATCGCATTGGTATCTTTGGGAAAACACGAGCCGCCGTAGCCCGGCCCCGGGTTGAGAAAACGGCTGCCGATACGGCTGTCCAACCCCATGCCTTTGGCCACTTCATAAATATCGGCGCCGGCTTTTTCGCAAAAATTGGCCATTTCGTTGATATAATGGATTTTCATCGCCAAAAAGGCATTTGAGGCATATTTAATCGTTTCCGATGAACGGCGTCTGACAAATAAAATCTCTGTTTTGCCTTCAAACGGCTTATAAAGCTCGCGCAGCAAATCTGCCGCTCTAGAACTGTTGGTGCCGATAATAATCCGGTCGGGATTGAAAAAGTCATGAACGGCAAAACCTTCGCGCAGAAATTCCGGCAGCGAAACCACGTCGAAATCAGCCCGCGAATTGTGTGTACGGATAATTTTTTCCACCTCGTCGCCAGTTCCGACCGGCACCGTCGATTTAGTCGCAACCACTGTATAACCTTGTAAATACGGCGCAAGTTCTTCCGCCGCTGCGTGAATATAGCGCATGTCGGCTTCTTTGGTAATCGGATGCGGCGGGGTCCCGACCGCGATAATAACGACATCGGCGTTTTCTACGCCCTCGCGCATTGAGGTCGTAAATTTCAAACGGCCGTTCCGCACATTGCTGAGAAACATTTCGTCCAGCCCGTCTTCAAAAATTGTAGTTTTCCCCGCGCGCAGGGATTCGATTTTGGAAACATCGTTATCAATGCAAAAAACTTCGTTTCCGAGTTCCGCCAGACCGACGCCGGTCGGCAGTCCGACATAGCCGGTTCCGATAATACCTATTCTCATTACGTCCTCAGTTACAATTAAGTCTGCCCTTATTACTAACAAATTTATTTGCCGCATGCAACCCTCTATTCTCACATAGCCACACCTTCATTTTGCGCTTGCCAAATTCGCCCCCGTATATTAACTTAGGCATTATAAAAAATTACGAGGATGATATGTACACCAAACTTTCCTTCCTGCTGGCCACATTCTTCGGTGCCGGGCGTGCGCCTTTCGCCCCGGGAACTTTCGGTTCGCTGGCAACACTGCCCCTGGCATTCGCATTGGCCTATTTTTACGGCATATACGGCATTTTAGCCGGCGCTGCCGCCGCTTTTTTTATCGGCGTTGCCGCAACCCGCGAAGTTCTCAAAACTTCCCGGCATGATCCCTCTTTTGTGGTAATTGACGAAGTCGCCGGACAGCTGCTTGCTTTTGCGCCGGTTGCCGCTTTTCTGCACAACAATGCCAGTACTGCCGCAGGGCTCACCTATCTGTTCGGTTTCGGGCTTTTCCGTCTGTTTGACATCACCAAGCCGCAGCCGGCCAAATGGGCCGATACAAAAGTGCTCAACGCCTGGGGCGTTATGCTGGATGACATATTTGCCGGCCTTTATGCGGCTTTGCTTCTTTGTTTGCAGCACAGGTATTTGCCGTTTTAATCATTGCCAAATACCTAAAATATTGGTAACATGCTTTCGGTTTAACAATTAAAAAGAGAAATAATGTTTAAAAAACTCATTGGCAAAATAAAATCTTCTTATATTGTTGCAAACTATACCAAAATGTACCCCTATGTGCGGCCTTATGCATTCCGCGCGCTGATTGCCGTATTGATTACCATTCCCATCGGCTCGATGGATGCGGTTATTGCCTGGTCGCTCAAACCTTACATGGATATCGTCATGGTTGAAAAATCAACTTCTTCGACGGCATATATCCCCCTGTTGATTATCATTTTCAGCGTTTTGCAAAGTCTCCTGAACTACACCGCGACCTACCTCAATACCTGGGTCGGGCGCAAAATTGCCAATGACGTCAAAATTGATTTGTTTGAAAAGCTGATGCACTATGACGCCCAGTTCTTTGACAACCAGCGTTCCGGCGATGTATTGCTGCATTTTAACACCAATGTCGATATTGCCTGCAACGGGCTGCTGTCAAATCTTAAGCTGTTCACCACCCGTGTGTTTTCATCGCTTTCGCTGATTGGCGTTCTTTTTTACAATTCATGGCAGCTGGCAATTGTTGCGGTTGTCGTGCTGCTTGGCGCCCTGTATCCGCTCACCACGCTGCGCCGCAAGCTCAAAAGCCTGTTTGACAAGAACATCTTTTCCAGCTCAGCCGTCATGAGCCACTTTAATGAAACATACAGCGGCAACCGCATTATCGCGTCTTATAACCTTTATGATTACCAAATGGCGCGTTTCAAAGAAACGCTCCGTCTCTGGGCATTGCTTCGGTTATCTGGCTTGGCAGTTATCTGATTGTCACCCACCAGATTACCGCCGGCAATTTTGTTTCCTTCATTACCGCGCTGATTATGCTCTACAATCCGATTAAAAGCATCGGCAACAACTACAATTCCGTGCAAATGTCGCTGATGGCCATGGAATGCGTCTTCGGCCAGCTTGAAACCATTCCGAAAATTATCAGCAAACCCGGAGCGAAACCGCTTCAGAAAGTCGAAAACAGCATCGAATATAAAAACGTTTCTTTTGCATATGTGCCGGGCAAACCGGTCTTGACAGATATCAACCTTAAAATCGACGTCGGGCAGACCATAGCCTTTGTCGGCAATTCCGGCGGCGGCAAGACCACCCTGGTTAACCTTTTGCCCCGTTTTTATGATGTAAGCGCCGGACAGATACTGATTGACGGTACAGACATTCGGGACATGGAGCTCAACTCTCTGCGCGACAAAATCGCCATTGTCTTCCAGGACAATTTCCTTTTTGCCGGCACAATCCGCGACAATATTCTGCTCGGCGCCGAAAACGCCACTCAGAAACAGATTGACAGTGCCGTCAAATCCGCCTGCCTTGATGAATTCATCGGCTCATTGGAAAAAGGGCTGGATACCAACATCGGCGAACGCGGCGTCTTGCTGTCCGGCGGACAGAAACAGCGCATTGCCATCGCCCGCGCTTTTATCAAAAACGCGCCGATTGTTATTCTTGACGAAGCCACTTCCGCTTTGGACAACAAATCGGAAGCCATTGTTCAGGAAGCCATCAATAACCTGATGAAAGACCGAACCGTCTTTGTCATTGCCCACCGCCTGTCAACCGTACGCCATGCCGACAAGATTATTGTCGTCAACTACGGCAAAATCGCCGAAATAGGTTCTCACGAAGAACTCGTCGGCAAAGAAAACGGCATATACGCCGCCTTATACAAAACCCAGCTGAAATAAGCCGACTGAAAAGAGGTCAACATGAAAATAGGCAAACTATACAACAAACTGCTCCGCGTTTTACACTTTATCTCCGAGCAGGAGTACCGCAATCGCAAAATCAAATATCTGCCGCATATTGACAAAGCCAAAGTTCAGCTGGAAATCAACCATTTCAACAGCCTCGGCACGCTCAAACGCGAAAACCAGCCGCGCCTCGTTGTTTCGCTGACTTCGTTTCCCGAGCGTATGTACGACATCCACTACACGCTCTATTCGCTTCTCAATCAAAGCTTGAAACCTGACACGGTCATTTTGTGGCTGGCCAGCGAACAGTTTCCCAATTTGGAACAGGATATCCCCGCCGCCGTTTTAAACCTGCGCAATAACGGCTTGGTCATTAAATGGTGCGAAGACCTGCGCTCTTATAAAAAACTCGTTCCGGCCTTAAAAGAATTTGACAACGATATCATTATCACCGCTGACGATGACATATATTATCCCCAGCAGTGGCTTGAACTTTTGTATACGGCATACCTCAAAAATCCCCGCGCCGTCCATTGCCATCGCGGCCACCGGCTGACATTCGACCCAAACGGCGAAATCCTGCCGTATAAGAAATGGAAACACCGTATTGCTGCGGGCGAGCCGGCCTTTACCAACTTTTCCACCGGCGCCGGCGGCGCTTTGTATCCGCCGCACAGCCTTTATAAAGACGTCACCGAGAAAAAGCTGTTCCAAAAACTGGCGCCCAATGCCGACGACATATGGTTCTGGGCCATGGCGGTAATGAACAACACCCCGGTTAACATCGTCGAACATAATCTGCGCGGGCTGATATACGTCAATCCTGAACGCGAAATGCGCGTCAGCGGCGAATTTACGCTTGCCATGGTCAATTGCGCGGAAGGCCGCAATGATGCCCAGATTAAAGCTGTCATAGAACATTATCCGCACATCAAAGAAAACATCATCAAACAATAAGAGGTAAATTATGAGTTCCCATCCAGCCGTTTCGGTGCTTATGCCGGTTTACAATACCAAAGAAGCCCACCTGCGCGAAGCCATTGACAGTATCCTCGGACAGACTTTCAAGGATTTTGAATTATTAATTCTTAATGATTGTTCCACAGACCCAGAGGTTGAAAAAACAGTCCTCTCTTATGACGATAAACGCATTAAATATTCCGTTAATGAACAAAATCTGGGAATTTCCGGTTCGCGCAACCGCCTTGTAAAACTTGCCAAAGGAAAATATCTGGCGGTTATGGATCATGACGACATCAGCCGTCCCGAGCGACTTGCCAAACAGGTCGAATATATGGAACAGCATCCCGAAACCGGTGTCGTAGGTTCATTTGCGCGCGAACTGTTGTCAGGCAAGAAACTGACTCTGCCGGTCAACGACGAAGATATAAAACTGGCGCTTGTTTTCCGCAGCAGCATTTTTCACCCGGCTTCGATGATTCGGCGCGAGCTGTTCAATATTGCCGCTTATGAAAATATTTTTACGCCGGCGGAAGATTATGCCCTTTGGTGCCGCCTGATTAGACACACCTGTTTTCATAATATTCCTGAAATTTTATTTATTTACCGCAACCACAAAGACAACACCTCGCACAAACAAAAACGCCTTACCGCCGAGGCCAGCCGGAATATCCGCATCTTTACCAAGCGCGAAAATCCCGACCTTTATGCCGCAGCTTTGGAAAAAGCCACAATAACCACCCGGGTTAATTTATTCGGCTTTCTGCCTTTATTAAGCATTCGCAAAAGCGGCGGCCGAACCAAATGCAAGCTGTTTGACCTCATCACCCTTTATTCGAGCAAAACCAAGACCGTTGTATAAAGGCATTTTTGCAAGCGACAAGCCGGCGCAGATACCCTGCGCCTTTTCTCTGTCTGAAAACCGCCGGAATTTTTCTTCAAACCCTTTTGAAAAAAACGATATTCGCATTGACGAACTGTCAAACTTATCGTACACCGAAAGGCGCTGTAACAACTAATGGAACTTTAAAATTGGAAAAAATAAACTATCTGCTTGAGCATCACTACATGCTCTCGACAAACGTGATGTGGCTGATTTTCGCCGTATTAATTTTTGTCCTTTTATTTTTGGATTTATTTGTTTTTCACAAAAAAATCGAAGAACCTCAGATTGCCGATACATTAAAAATGAGCATTTACTACATTCTCATTGCACTGGCATTCGGACTCTTTATCATTTATGAAAAAGGCGCTTCCGCCGGCATGCTTTATTATACCGGTTATCTGGTCGAAAAAAGCCTTTCCATGGATAACATTTTTGTTATCTCTCTTGTTTTCACCAGTCTCAAGATTCCGGCCAAATACCAACACCGCGTTTTGTTCTGGGGTATTTTGGGTGCCATCGTCATGCGCGCGGTAATGATTTTGGTCGGCGCCAAACTGGTCAGTGATTTTCACTGGATTCTATATGTATTTTCATTTTTTCTTCTCTACACCGGCATCAAAATGCTGCTTGCCGGAGACGAAGAAACCTCTTTGTCAGATACCAAAATTTTTAAACTGGTCAAGCGCACTTTTAAAATGACGCGCAAATTGTATGACGAACATTTTATCGTGCGCCAAAACAAAAGGATTCTCATTACGCCGCTGCTGTTTGCGCTGATAATCATCGAACTGATGGACATTATCTTTGCGGTCGACAGTATACCCGCCATATTTCTGATTACCCAGGACGTCTTTATTGTTTATACCAGCAATATTTTCGCAATTCTCGGTCTCAGGGCATTGTATTTCCTGCTGGCGGCAAGCATTAACCGCTTTACTTACCTCAAGCCGGCTCTGGCCGTTATTCTGATTTTCATCGGCAGTAAGATTTTCCTGCCTTATATCGGAATAAAAATAGAAGCCTGGCAATCGCTGATAATCACCTTCAGTATTCTTGCCGGAAGCATTGCCATGTCGGTTTTGCGGCCCGGCACTTCGCACAAATAACTTTGTCCGTAAAAAAAAGCCTCTGCAAAGAGGCTTTTTTTATTACATAACAACTTTTATCCGCAAAATCGGAAACAGTTCGTCGCGCGAACCGAAATGCGAAAAGACAATTTCGTCAAAGCTGTCCGCCGTCAGCAGCGATTTGAACGGCGCCGACGATTCCCGGTCCTCAAAGGAATAATGATAAAAATCCTGTTCGGTGTCATTGACCAGCAAAAATGATTTTGTCTGCCACCGTTTCTTTTGAACATTCAGCACACCGTCTTTGGCCTCGGATATTTTCACCAGTTCCAATCCCGGAAACAACTCCTGTATCTGCGGCAAAGCCAATTCGCTGACCGTAAAAGTTCCGTCTTCGTATTTCGCCTCAAAAAACTTCAAATTGGCATTATTATAACCAATCAGCCGCCCTTGGTGCAAAAACTCATAATTAGTCGGCATAAATAACGGCGCTTCTCTCCCGGCAACATATTCCGAATAGCTGCCGCTGCCGACAGAAACCCGCTTGGTGAACACAATCCGGTCTTCAACCATGCCGCCGTTGCTCCAATAATTTCCGCCCGGCGAATACAAGATTTGATAACCGTCATAAACCGCATTATCGATAAAATCCGGATTAATATCATAAGCTTTGCCGCAACAGGCTAAAAACAGCAATCCGCACAAACCGCCCCATATTTTCATAACTTTTCTCCTTAATTTCTGATATATCAGCATAACCTGAAAAAACCCCGGCGACAAGCACAAACGCACGATTTAAATTTTTTGCTTTTATGACTATATTATATACAAAGTAACAAAGGAGAAACCAAATGAGTTTATCGCAGGCAATATTTGCCGCTGGATGTTTTTGGGGTGTGCAGGCTGTTTTCGACAATGTTCCCGGCGTTAGGGAAACAATCGTCGGCTATACCGGCGGACATGCCGCGAACCCGACTTACGAAACGGTATGTACCGATTCGACCGGTCATGCCGAAGCAGTCAAAATAGTTTATGATGACCAGGAAGTCAGTTACGACCGCCTGCTTGATGTCTTCTTTGCCGCACACAACCCCACAACCCTCAACCGCCAGGGGCCGGACGTGGGCAGCCAATACCGTTCCGCAATTTTTTATTTTAATAACATACAAAAAGAAAAAGCGTTGCACAAAATTGAACAGCTCAATAAAGCCGGAATCTTTGACGCGCCGATAATTACCGAGGTCATTCCGGCAGCTGAATTCTATCCGGCGGAAAATTATCATCAAAACTACCTGCAGCGCCGCGGGCAGCATAATTGTTCTGCCGTGCGGCCGCAAATCCGTCTTAATGAAGCTGAACTCCGCCGCAGACTGTCACCGCAGCAATATGCGGTTTTGCGCCAAAAAGCAACCGAACCGCCGTTCAGCGGCAAATATCTCCATACGGCCGATGACGGGACTTTTGTCTGCGCTGCCTGCGGCAACCGAATATTTGAAAGCAGCGCCAAATTTGCATCGGGCTGCGGATGGCCGAGTTTTGACCGCGCAATTCCCGGAAGCACGCGGCTCGCCCCGGATTTCAGCCACGGCCTTCACCGTACCGAAGTCACTTGCGCGCGCTGCGGTTCTCATCTCGGACACCTTTTTGACGATGGGCCGGGCGATACCGGCATGCGCTTTTGCATTAATGCCGCAGCCATGGATTTTAACGCCCGACCGGAAAAGTAACGGTTGTAAATTTCAAAAATTACATTAGAATATCCGCATTAGTTAAACGAAGGACTGAAACAATGCGCGATTTAAAATTTAAAGAATGGGAAAAGGAAGACAAACTGGATATTGCCCAAAAAGTAACCGCTTTTGCCCAAATCATTGCTCATAGCGAAAAATCAAACGTATACAGCGTGGCTGCGCCGTTTGGCATCGGCAAAACTTTTTTTTGCGAAGGACTGAAAGCCTGGTTTGCGGATAAAGGTATTCCCTGCATTGGCTACAACGTATGGGAAGTCGATTTCTATGAAGATCCGCTCACGCCGTTGATTTGCGAAATAACCGAAAGCCTTGGCCGATATTATGAAACGGATGACACCATAAAAAAACTCCTCAACGAGCTGACATTTTTTGGAAAAGCAATTGTTTCCGCGATCAAAATTGAAGCAAAAGTCCCCCTTCTCGGCAGCATTACCATTGACGGCGACAAAGGAATGAACCGGTGCGAAAAAGCGGCTAAGGCAGCTCAAAACAAAGATATTTGCAGCAATTATAAAGAATACAGACAAGCCGTACAGAATTTCAAAAACTGTCTGGCCCAAATAGCCCAATACAACAAACCGCTTGTCATCATAATAGACGAGCTTGACCGCTGCCGCCCGGATTATGCCGTCAAAGTGCTCGAAACCATCAAACATTTCTTTGACATAGACGGACTTTGCTTCGTCCTGTCTATGGATGAAGGCCAGCTTAAAAACTCGGTGCAGCAGCTGTACGGCCCGCTCAACTTTGCCGAATACATGCGTAAATTTGTCAATTATTCATTTGCCCTGCCCACGCCGGATGCCGAAAAATATATTGCATACTTGAGCGAGTCGTATAAGCTCGAACAGCAGCTGCAAAAATTTGCGAATATAAAAACTTTTTTAGAAAAAAACAAAGACTGCCGAGAAGTCGCCGACATTATGACTTCGTTGTTTTCAGCTTACGCCTGCCTGTTTAATTTTTCGCTGCGCGCCCAAAACCAGGTCATGCAGCGTCTAATTCTGTTCATAAACAGCCTGAATCCGAACAAAAGCTTCTATCCCGAATTCGTCGTCTTTTTGGCCTGCGTCCGCGAATACAGCAAAGGTCTTTACGAAGAACTCAAAATCGGCAATGGAAAAAATGATACTATGAATTATATCCGCCAATACATCGGCACTGACAAAACCTTTAATGAAGATAAGTTTACGAAATTATGTGCCCCTTTTAAAATAAAATACTATTATGATTATGGAAAATTTCATATCTACAACTGCTGTGACATCTACATGCAGGCACTTAATAATCGCAGCCACGAGAATTTAAATGATTTGGAACATATTGCGATGCATATGTGCCTTTACGAAGAAGAAAACCGCCCGCAGATATATTTCCAGAAAATGGATTTTATCGATTCATTTTTTGAAACCGCAAATGAAGTCGCTGCCGAATAATATTCCGGTTTGACAAACGAAGCTTGGTAATTTATTCTGTTTGCAATAAAATTTATAAGAGGAAAAGTCCATGAGAAAATATCTGCTGATTGTTTTTATGCTTCTGATGTCCGGCACGGCCGGCGCTCAGGATATTTCTTTGCCTAAACCGCAGATTACCGGCGGCAAACCGCTGATGGACGTTATTGCCGCCCGCCGCACCGGCCGCAATTTTTCCGCGCGGCAGCCGGATGAACAGACGCTTTCAAATCTGTTATGGAGCGCCTGGGGCATTTCCTCTCCCGACGGCAAACGCACAATTCCCACGGCCCGCAATAAACAAAACCTCAATATTTACATTTTGCGTCCCGATGGCGCTTACCTATACGACGCCGCTGCCAACCGTCTGGAAAAAATCACCGGCGAAGATCTCCGCCCGCTCACCGACGGTGGACAAGGATTTCCCAAAACTGTCCCGCTCACTTTGATATACACGGCGCAAGAAGACTATTCCGCCGCGCTGCATGCCGGTTCGGCCTACCAGAATGTCGGCCTGTTCTGCGCTTCATTCGGCCTCAATAATGTTGTCCGCGGCATGATTGACCGTGAAGCGCTGAACCGCAAGCTTAAGCTCCCCAAAGGGCATGTCGTGCTGATTTCACAAATTGTCGGCTATCCGCAATAACACCCTATAGCCCGTCCCCGCCATAACACCAATAAATGATTGCATCGCTAACCTAAAAAAGGTATACTAAAAGAAGCCGGTCAATATTATTGGAGGGACAAATTATGAAAAAAGCCACTCACATTTTTTATTACAGCCGCAAAAAACTGGGGTTGTATCTGGTTTTTAACATTATTCTCCTCGCGCTGGCCGTTCTCTTTACATTAACCATTTTTCCCGACTACCCGGCTGTATACTATTTTGCCGTCGGCAGCTGCGTAATCTCGCTGCTGGGCGCCCTTGTTGTTTTTGTGCTACCGCTGCGCCTTGCTGTCATTACGCCTTTGACAATCAAAATAGACCGGGCCGCCCCGTTGAAATGGTCGGACATCAGCAAAATCAGCAAAGTTAAAGTCGGCAAAAGCCTGTTTGCCAAAAACATCCTTAGACTGGAAACCGGCAAGCTCCGCGGCTATCATATGAATCTTATCCAGAAAATTACCAGCAACAGCCAATTCGGCGCTTTTTCTATTCCGTTATATGCCATGTCTGCCGACACGGCTCGCGATATCGAACGAATCATCCGCAAATATCAGGCCGCCGAACTGTCTCACCAAAAAAATAACCAAAATTAGACAAAAAACATATTGCAGACAGCTTATTTTTGTGCTATATTGTTTTCATTGTTAATCACAAGCAAAGGTGCTTTTCCATGACAAACAACGTAAAAATGTACAGCCAAAACCTCGGCAACTGCGGCAGCGACATTATTCGCGTCAAAAAAGGCTACCTGCCGGAAATGACCAACAGCCTCGGAAACATGCTTCAGGGCCATGTTGTCCAAATCGTTCATAAAAATGGAAAAACCGATGAAGTCGCCCTTGTCCGCGACCACGAAACATACGGCGAGCCCAGCGGCGGCCTGTTTATCCCGATGACCCAAATCGGCATCAGCCTTGACGGTATAAAGCAAAAACATTCTTTTTTAGGCAATGACCGTGAACCGGCTGTCGATATTGATTTTACGCAAATTGCCCCGGAAGCCCGCGAGCTTGTCAAAACAGCCGAAGAAGCCGTCAAACAATCCCTGAAATTCCCGGAAACACAGCAAAATCAAGACGGCAAACAAGCGGAAAGCAACATCGGCGCTTATGAAGTTCTGCCCGAATTCCGCCCGCGGCCCTCGCTCCCGACAGCTGAAAAAACAGCTTCGTCGCCCAAACCGAAGAAATCAATTTTCAGTAGAATCAGACAGTTTATCCGATAGATACCCATAAAACAAAAAATCCCGGGCTTGCCAACCCGGGATTTTTTATTTTCCGTTGGTATCAATTTCAATATATTCTTCGTCTCCTGCCGGAGCTTCAAATTTTTCTTTAAGTTCAGCAAAACACTCCAGATTCCCAGCGGCAATCGCCCCCGGACGCCGCGCGATGCGTCTTTGTAAAACGCTGTCTTTGGCATAAACATAATACAAACGGTATTCCGTCCCCCAAATGCGGGCGTTTTCCCGCGCGGCATCCCGGCTTTTGCGGGACCAGAACCCCATATCCAAGATGACATCGCGGCCTTCGTCAAGATAATCTTTAGATTTCAGCCACAACATATCCATTGTTTTCGCAAAACATCTGTTCCAATTATTTTCATACTCTTTAGGCTGAAAAAGTTTCATGCACCATTCGTCGGGATTAAGATGAATGCCGTTGACCTCAAGAGCTAATTGTTTTGCAAAGGTCGTTTTTCCTGCGCCTAAAAAACCGCAGATGATATGAAGTTTTGCCATGACCGTACCTGTATCCTGTTTCTTGTTACAATACAGTCTTATATAACATAACGCATTATTCCTGTCAAAATATTGACAAAATTATCCTAAAAATTTCTTTATTTTATCCAAAATTGCTTGGGCATCCTGCCGCCCAAGCTCATACATTTCCTTCACGCGATCCAAATTACTCTCCATTTTACCGACTTTTATAAAGCGACTCGGCCGCACAATCAAAACTTTTCCTTCTTTCTCTCTTTTTTCCGCATAATCCAATTCAGCATTATACATATGGTGCCGCTGGTATACGGCCTCCGCAAAACGCGGATATTTGCGGTAAACCAATCCTGAGAGCCATGCCAGACGGTTTGCTTTTTTACGGTATCCTGCCGGCCTCGTTAAAATTACAATATTTTTTTCGTATCCCATATCTTCAAAAGCTTTTAACGGTATGCTGTCGGTAATTCCGCCGTCCAGCAGTTTTTTACCGCCGATATGAACAATTCTGGATACCAGCGGCAAAGAAGCCGAAGCCCGCAGATAGTCAATTTCCGCAAACATATCGCGGCACAGGATATATTCAGCCTTTCCGGTTTCCAGATTAGAACAGGTAACATAAAATTTAATTTTCGACTTTTGAAAACCCTCGTTATCAAAAGGGTCAAGCTTTTCGGGCAGTTCATGATAGCAAAACTGCGTATCGACCACATTACCCGTTTTCAGCCATGACTTAAAACTCATAAACCTGTAGTCATTGCCGTATTTCATATTATAGCGGATACTGCGCCCGGCCTGCAATGCGGCGTATGAACAACCGTGAATGGCACCGGCGGACACGCCGATAACACCGTCTGTCAAAATATTATTTTCCAGCAAAACATCCAGCACCCCGGCGGTATAGATTCCGCGTTTGGCACCGCCTTCCAAGACTAAACCCGTTTTCATAGCCACCTCTTTAAAATTTTTACTTTTCGAATTTAACACTTTTCATGCCCTAAAAACAACAGCTTTTTTCTTATCCATAGCCCGGCGGCAAAAAAAATTTCCGCCGCAGAATTATAATATTTGGTATTCGTATTATATATGTATAAACATAACCTCATAAAGGAGATAATCATGCAAGAAGAAGTCCTGTTCAAAATCACCAACGGCCTCTATGTGACCTCAGCCGCACATAAAGACAAACCCGGAACTTATGCCGGCGCTTTGGTCGATGCGGTTTGCCAGATAAGCATCAATCCTAATTTGCTGATGTTGTCTTGCATGAACAACAGCTACACCAAAGAATGCATTGAACACACTGGTGAGTTCGCCGTCAGCATCCTGCCCCGAAGCATTGCTCCGTTTATTGTCGCCGTTTTCGGTTTTCAGACCAGCCGCGATGTTGACAAATGGAGTAACGTTTCTCATACCGAAATAAACGGCCTTCCTTACCTAACAGATGCTCTTGGTAAAATCCGTGCCAAAGTTATCCAAACTCTTCGTTACAATTGCAGCACCGTATTTATTGCCGAAATAACCGACGCATTTGACTATGCCGAGGGAGAAGCCCTGACCTATCAGGAGTACCGTTCGGGCTTTAAACATCGGGCAATGGAAGCTTTTGCCGCTTATAAAGACGGCACATTGCCCAATTCCCTGGCCGATAATCTGGCACAGGAAGCCGTTGCGCCGGCACCTGTTATTCCAGAAAATGCCGCCGAAAAACATTGGGTCTGCACAGTCTGCGGTTATGTCTATGACGGAGAGGTTCCTTTTGAAGACTTACCGGATGACTGGCTGTGTCCGCTGTGTGGCGTAGGAAAAGAATACTTTGAACTGCAATAACCCGGATATGAAAAACCCCGCCTCAAAAGGCGGGGTTTTTGAAAGAGCAAACAGCCGTTAAGCCAGTTTGATATCGGAAGCAGACTTGCGTCCTCTTTCTTCGATAATTTCAAAAGTAACTTTCTGATTATCAGCCAAAGATCTCAAATTCGCGCGCTCAACAGCCGAAATATGTACAAACACATCTTCGCCGCCGTTTTCCGGCTGAATAAAACCAAAACCCTTGCTGGCATTAAACCACTTAACTGTACCTTTTAACATTTTGTATTCCTTTCTATATATTTGAACAATTTTTTTATAACCATTATAAAAAAATGAAGATTCCCGTTCCACACAATCACGGAGAATCTTGCTTTAACATAGATAGAAAGAAAATTTCACAGACGATATTGTTTAGAATTAAATCTCGAAAATATCTATATACCCAAATAATGCATATGGCAAGCACTTTCTTTTAATAAATTCTGCATACTCTTATTTTCTGCCAAGCAAAGCCACAGAATTTGCCTTTGTTATGGCAAAAACCGAAATAACAGTAAAAGAAAAAGCTTTATAATCTACAGATTATAAAGCTTTTTTAATGGTTGCAGGGGCAGGATTGGTTCTCCATTCGCTATGCTCAGTCGCTCCACTGCGCTCATTGGCTTACGCCAACCGCCATACTTCCGTCTGGCTTTCGCTTGTAGTGAACCTACTATTTCGTAGGCCAAATCGAGCCACGCCATACAAAAATAAAAACCAGCCTTTGAGGCTGGTTTTTATTTTTGGTTGCGGGGGCAGGATTTGAACCTACGACCTTCAGGTTATGAGCCTGACGAGCTACCGGGCTGCTCCACCCCGCGATGGAATAGCGTTGTTTTACGCTTTTATGGCTTTCTTGTCAAGCCTTTATTTTATAAAATTATGACTAACAATTTTTTCAAGCAGTTGCGGACCGAAAATATCATGTTCCGTTTCTTCGTCATAAATATAACGAACATTTGCTCCGGCTTTTTGCAGATATTGGTAGGATTGTTTTCGCTCATTGCTTAAATAAGCGTCTTTTCCGCCCTCAACCCAAATAATATCCGGCATCGCATTTGGCGTTTTAATCTTTGCCGCCGACGGCCAATCCCCGCAAATGCTGATTACGCCGCGTACAGGCTGTTTCATACTCACGGCAATGGCCACAGCGCCGCCCTGCGAATGTCCGCAAAGAATAGCGTCGCGAAAATCTATCCCTAGTCCTTCAATCCGAGTTACCACATAATCCACGGCATTATTAAAACTTTCCTCATCAACGACTCTCTCGCCCCCCACAATCCGTTTATCAAACCAGCTGAAACCGCTTTTATGGGACAGCGGCGCATTTATGCATACCAATTCAGCCTGACAGGTAGCTGCCAGGTTATCCATAAAGACACGATGGGCAGATTTGTCTGCCCCTTTTCCATGCAAAAAAATCAAACTCTTGGACATCATACACCCCGATAGTTGCTGAAAGAAAGTTTAACCTTTTTGCTTTAGAAAAACAACGTAATAATAACCGCAAAAACAAATACGCTCAAAATTATCCAATGCCACCACTTCATATTCACCTCTCTAATTAAACAGGATAATCGACAATATCAGTGCAGCCAAAACAACTGTTGCAAATATTTTATGCTTTCTTTCAAATACCATTCTGCTCTCCTGATTGCATTATTAATATAAGCGCTTCGCCTCATAAAAAAAGACGGCAGCCGTAAGACCGCCGTCCTTCTTTGCTTTGTACGATTGAGTTTACAATACTTTTATGTTACCTGCCGCAATTCGGCCGCGGTCGTCATAGAGTTCATAACCAACTCTTTGACCGTCCGATAACCGTCTCAAGCCGATTTTCTCTAATTGAGTAACGTGTACAAAAACATCTTTTTCTCCCTTTTCTGGGGCAATGAATCCATATCCTTTTTTGGTATTAAACCATTTTACGGTTCCAAGTAACATATTCGAAACTCCTTTTTAAACTACACTTATTTAATTGTGATGTATTTTTTCACAATTGCAATCACAAGTTTAGCCATTTTTTTACATTTGGCAAGACCATATTTTCGAACGCTCTGCACGTATTTTTCGTGCACTAATTTCGTATATTTCAAATACGTTTACTACGGATTCAGTATATCATAATAATATAATAAATAAGCACAACCCTAATAAATTCAAGATGTCTAAACAGTTACAAATGATTGTAATAAACAAGCTGCGAAATTTTCTTTCGCTGCTCGTCAAACCGACTCGAAGACGGTCTTTCGCCGTCAGCATATCCTATGGCTAAAATATTTACAGGTACCAAATTATCAGGAAGTTCAAAAGCTTCCCGAATCGCATCCGGCTTAAAATGGCAAATCCAAACATTGCCCAGCCCCTGATTCGTTGCTTCCAACATCATCTGCGTTGTAACAATTGTCGCATCAATCTCGGCAATGTTTTTTTCGTCGTACGGACGTATCCATGCCTTGTCTTTTTCTGCACAGACCAAAACAGCCAAAGGCGCGCCGTAGATGTTCGCCGCGGTACTGATCTTACCGAGGCTGTCCGGATTATCACATACAATCAGTTTAAAAGGCTGACGGTTACAGCCGGTCGGCGCAATTCTTGCCGCTTCCAGTATCTGAGTCAATTTTGAAGATTCAACCTTTTTATCGGTGTATTGTCGTGCTGAATAACGTTTTCGTATTAATTCATAATATTCCATAGATTTTCTCCTTCTGTTATCTGATAAACAGTATATTCCCAAACAGAACAACTTCAAGTGTGATTATTTTCCGTGTGTCCGTTCCAATGATGATATTTCGGATAAATATCCTTTCTTATAATTATATTGACTGTCCCATGAAAGTTTGCTAATATTAATAATAGTTAACTATCAATTACAGGATATGAATTGACAAAACGGAGGCGGCCATGGGAAAGAGCAGATTGACAGGATTGGGAACGGTATTTGCCATGGT
>JAHALQ010000021.1 GCA_018362935.1 Pseudomonadota bacterium
GATTGAAAGCGGCAGCGGCAATGATACAATTATCGGCGGCAAAGGTAATGACGTTTTGTACGGGAGTTACGGCAATGATACTTATATCTGGAACCTGGGCGACGGAATGGATACGATATTTGACAATGAAGGTGAGAATGTCATTCAGTTAGGCGACGGAATATCCTTGAGCGATTTAACTTTCAGCAGGGATGTAAATAATCTGGTTATTGTAGTTAAAGGAGAAGAAAATCAGGGAATAACGATTGCCGATTATTTTGTCAGCAGCAGTCGTCAGAAACAGACATTGAAATTTATTGACGGAACCAGCTTTAATTTGGATGGCGCCGAATTGACCTTGGTTGAGTTTCCGCAGTTGACGTTAAACGGTGATGATGATGATAATGAGCTTATCGGCGGAATTGGCAATGATACGATAAATTCCGGCGACGGTTATAACGATATTACCGGCGGAAAGGGCAATGATACCCTGAACGGCGGTTACGACAACGATACATATTATTATAATCTCGGTGACGGTGCCGATGTTATCAGTGATCCGCGCGGCCGCGATCAGATTGTTTTCGGTGCGGGAATAACAGCGGATGATGTGATATATCGCCGCGAAGGCAGCAACTTAAAACTGATTATTAAAGGTGATGAAGGTCAGAGTATCAGCATAGATAAGTTTTTCTCTGACAGCAATTATCGAATTGAAAGTGTCAAATTTGCAGACGGTACGGTTAAAAATATTGCGACTGCCGGTCTGACGCTGACACAATCGGGAGCGAGCGATAATTTCAGTGCGACCTCTTATAATGACGTTATTTACGGGCATGGCGGCAATGATACGATAAATGCCGGCGACGGTAATGACACGCTTATCGGCGGAACCGGAAACGACACGCTGAACGGCGGTAACGGAGATGATGTCTATAAGTGGAATCTGGGCGACGGATTTGATACAATCAGCGACGAACAGGGACAGGACAAGATCGTCTTCGGCGCGGGTATAACGGCGGCCGATTTGAGATTTATCCGCCAGAGCAATGATTTGCGAATTATTATTAATAATGACGAAAATCAGGGAATGCGAATAGTGAATCAGTTTTATGGTTCAAACCGGATTGAAAAAATCGAATTTGCCGACGGCACGGAAATGATGTTGACGGACACCGGCATGATTTTTAGCCAGACTAATGCCAATGATTCAGTCAAAGGCACGGATTATGATGACGTTATTTACGGCAACGGCGGCAATGATACGATAAATGCCGGCGACGGCAATGATATACTCATCGGCGGTACCGGAAACGATGAACTTACCGGCGGTAACGGCGATGATGTCTATAAGTGGAATCTGGGCGACGGGTTTGATACAATCAGCGACGCCCAGGGACAGGATAAGATTGTTTTCGGCGCGGGTATAACGGCGGCCGATTTGAGATTTATCCGCCAGAGCAATGATTTGCGAATTATTATTAATAATGATGAAAATCAGGGAATCCTGATTTCTGACCAGTTTTATGGTTCAAATCGGATTGAAAAAATCGAATTTGCCGACGGTACATCTATGATGCTTACGGATGCCGGCATGACGTTTGTTCAGACAGAAGGGGCCGAAACTATTAACGGCACGGATTATGACGATGTCATTTACGGCAAAGGCGGCAATGATATGATTAACGCCGGCGACGGCAATGATACGCTTATCGGCGGTACCGGAAATGATACGCTGAACGGCGGATATGGCCGGGATACTTATATTTATAATCTCGGCGACGGGGCGGACGTCATTAGCGAAGAACGCGGCAACGATAAAATTGTTTTCGGCGCAGGCATTGCCTTTGAAGATTTGACGTTCAGCCGCAATGGGACAACATTGACGATTACTGTCAAAGGTGACGATGCGCAAAGCATTACGATTAAAGATTATTATTATAATGCTAACAATCAGGTCGAAAAGCTTGAATTTGCCGATGGTTCGGTGTTTAACCTTTCGACTTCCGGCCTGACGCTGCATCAGAAAAACGGTGACGAAACGATTAGCGGCACAAGCTATGACGATGTTATTTACGGTTACGGCGGGAATGATACAATTAACTCCGGCGACGGTAACGATACGCTTATCGGCGGAACCGGAAACGACACGCTGAACGGCGGCGCCGGAGATGATACTTATGTATGGAACCTGGGCGACGGCATAGATACCATTATTGAAAGCGGCGGCAATGATAAGATTGTCTTTGGCCAGGGCATCAATCAAAATAATTTAAGCTTTGTCAGAATTGGCAGTGATCTTAAAATTATGATTGACGGTGACGAGGTTAAGGGAATTCAGATTAGCGAACAATTCGGCAATAATGATAAAAAAGTCGAAACGCTCGAATTTGCTGACGGCAGCACGATGGATATCAGCGCGGCTGATCAGCTGGTTCAGGCAATGAGCAGTTTCAGCCTGTCGAATTCCGCGTCAACAGATGAATTGTCTAATCCGGTACAGAGTGTAAGCGAAATGTATGACAATTTTGCCTGCGGCAGTAATTTTGGTTCTAAAGCGGCTTAGGCGGCTTTAACGGAAAGCTCCCCTTTATTTGAAGGGGAGCTTTTTTTATGGTGCCGACAGAGAGACTCAAACTCCAAATCCACTGATTACAAATTATAAAGTTGGCATTTTAATACAATTTAACAAACGCAAATACTTCTTTACAAATCAAATAGTTATATGTATATTACTATTAATGGATATAGATGCAATATACTTTAATTTAATAAAATTGGTAGCTCCAAAGTAGCCTCAACATGGAAAATAAAACATTTACAGAAAATTATATTTCTAAATTACTACCTGCATAAATAGGAAAACGCTATGCGGTTGTAGATACTAAAATCCCTAGTTTGATTTGTCGTGTAATGGATAAAGGTAACAAGAGTTTCGTGATTTATAAAAAGATTAATGGCAGACCAATTAAAGTTACTCTTGGTTGTTACCCTGATTTAAGCATAGCAAAAGCCCGAAAATTAGCCTATTCAATCCTTGATGCCATCGCTGATAAGAAAACCCCTAATGTTGAAAATAAAAAGATTTCTTCATTTATTACTCTTGAAGAGCTTTTTAGAGAATATATGGAAAAATATTCCAAGAAATATACAAAGCCAAAAACTTGGCAAAATAACGAAGCGATATATAACCACTATATCGGGAACAAGTATTCATATTATCGGAAAGAGTTTAGGGCATAAAAGCTCACGAGCAACACAAATTTATGCAAGATTGAGTATCGCCCCCATCCGTCAGGCAATGGAAACTGCCACCGCTTTAATTGATGAATTAGGAAATAGAAAAGATTGAGTAACAATAGAAATATCAAATTTTATGTAAAAGCTGAATGGGATGATCAGACGACTTTTGATTTAAAGCAAATAGCCTATTGGATTGCAAATAGGATTTATATAGATTTAGAAGACGAAACAAAAGGTTTTCTCTCAGATAGAGATTATTTATATAATTTTAATTATCCATCCTATTCTTTTGCTTTAGACAAGGTCGTAGACCGCGAAAATGATTATTTTAATAAGGTAGAAAAATATTTGGATGAAGCAAAGGCTAAACTATATTTACATATAAAAAATAAAGATTTTGTTCTTTATGGTTATAAACTTAAAAAGTTTATTGGCATAGATAAATTTCAATGGAAAGATAAAAAGCAATTTGAATATTTAGATGATGTTGGAGAAACAGTAAGAATAGATATTGATGATATATATATGGATGGAATATGCCTTGATGACGGAAACATCCATTCTTCTAAAGGGGCTTATGCTGCTTACATTAAAGGCAACGACATTGAAAAGCTTTTTTCTTTGTATCCTCCGCATAAAGAGGAAGAATTTGATATTCACATTAAAAAGCACAGTGGCGTTTGTTTCATTGATGGACAAGATTTAAAAAAATTAAATCCATATTGGGGAGAATATTTTTATCCAAAAACGAATAAATCCAAATATGAAGATTACTTTCTTGTATATCATCAACGTTCAGAAAAAATTTCTAATGAAACTAAGGATAATACCTCTGCGGTTAGAGGACGAGGACCTTCATATAATTGGGAAGTTTTTTTACAGAAGCTATTGCCTGAAATTATAAAAGATCCAAAAAATTATAAATTTATAAATAAAAAAGACTTTGAACGCAAAATGCAAGATATGTATTCCGCCCTTATGGATTCTAGTTGTCCTTCAGAACAAGCAATTAGGGGAAGATTAGATACTTTATACAAAGGATTATTAGATATAAAAAAATAGCTTTTTATCCGCTTAAAAGGCCGATGATAAGGTATTTTAGCGAGAATGAGACTTTTTTAGCGAGATATTGATCGCTTTGCTAAATTTGTTTTCTTAATATGTTGCCATAGAATAAAATTTTAAAGGCAGTAATTAAGTGGAACAAAAAATAGAAAACTCTATTGCAAGCCACAGTAAACAGGTTGTTATGTGGTGGTATTTCGAAGGAAAGTTAACAAGAAAATACTTGAAAAAGTTATTCAAGCTCCATCCTGAATGGAAAGAAGCATAAAAGGATTATATTATGAAAAAATCAAGATGTGAATATACATTTTTAACACAAATAATCATACAACAGCTAAATCAAAAGTGCAAACATCTTTTGAGGTAACTCTTGTTCGCTATCAAATTCCTTTCCCAAAATATCCACTTCAATTAAATGCTTTCTTGTGGTGGGGAAAGAATAATCGTTATTGGGCTTATAGAAGTGATAGAGGTTATTCTATTTCTTTTTAGAGATAATCGCTAGTAATGTTAGGCTCTAATTCAATTACATTTTCATTAATATAATTAAACGGAATATAGTAAGTTTCTCTATTAATGTAAATAAAATGAGGAGGAGCTAAAGTTCCAGTATTAGCTTTTTGAAAGCAATTGTTAATCTTTTCATATTTGTTATCATTTGGAGGAAGATTATCGGGATTATACAAATATACTTCCTCATCTAACCGTGTTGGATCGATACCTTGTGGAATTGCTCCTATACACTGTAAGAAAAATTTGCTGTTTATTATTTTGCCAGTTTTTTGACACCAGTTATATACTTTATGTATAAACTTATCTGTTAATTTATAAACCTTATTGTTTTTTTCGGCTGTTTTAGTGAACCTATTATGATTTTGTACCACTAGGTTCCCTACAAAAAATGATGGGTCGAAATAACTCATTAAATCGAATTGTCTTGCTTTCGAATGGGCGCAAAGATCAATTAAAATTGAATAAAATTTAAAAAGACTATCTTTTTCATAATGAATAGCACTCGGAAAAACTTCTTTTAAGTCTTCATTAAAAATACAATCTTTTAAATAATTGTCCCTATGGCTTACAATTCCATTATTTAATACCACTATTAAATTTGGGTAATGCTCTGGAGAATTTTCTTTTTCCCACTCTTTTATGTTTTCACAAAGAGAAGCCAAAGAATTATTGGTTAACTTATAGGCAAATAAAATACCAAAAGGCTTCGGTCTACTATAAGCCATACTAAATCCAACTCTTTTTTCTTCAACGACATCATTAATTGCTAACTTTTTTACTGATTTTATATTTTCAAGACCTTCAATAAGCTTTTCTTTTGACAGGCATACTTAACTTCTATAACACCACAGATGGATTCTACAGGAAAAATCTTTAAATTGTCTTTTCCTTCAAAGGACAGCCCGTCGATATTATCATATATTATTAAATCTGATTGTTTTGAAACACCAGATACTGAGCTTATTATTTCGCCATTACCAATAGCATAGCGTTTAGGTAAACGTCCTTGCTCAAGAAATTCTTTTAAAGAAATTTCTCTATATTCCCCAATATTACCATTGTGTGTATTTCTGAAGAGTTTTCGAAATCAAGAATAAATTTATCACTTAAATTTCTATAAATCTTTTTTATATTCATTTAATAATGAAATCCCGTTAAATATTTTGTTTAATCATATAACTAGACTTTAATATGAAAATTAAATAAATCAACTTAAAGATGGATTTTAACGAAAAAGGTAGCCCTGATAAAAATTAAAGGCTTCAGCGATTTCTCGCTAAGCCTTGATTTTTAATGGTGCCGACAGAGAGACTCGAACTCCCGACCCACTGATTACAAATCAGTAGCTCTACCAACTGAGCTATGTCGGCGTTGTTTCGAAAGCATTTATATACTACCGCTTTTTTGATGTCAATAAAAATTGTATCAGGTGCTGTTTGCGGTAGCTATTTATTTTTGTTGCTCACACACCATGTTTTGTTAAACAGGCGCACAAACTTTCTGTTAAAGAATGGCGATTTACAACGGTAAATTTCTATAAAATTTCCTAACCTGAAGCTGACTTTTTTATGGCCATTCTCGGCAAAGCGGTTATATATCTCTGAAAATCTGCTGTATTGCGGGTCTTTGAGTATCTCACGTTCATATTCAAAAGTTTTTTTGCTGTATTGGTTAATTTTGCCGACATTGGATATGGTATTGCTATCATGCCAACGATAGGCGAACAATATTTCGTCAAGATAAACGAATTTTCCCTTTTTGCTGAGTTGCAGCCACTGATACCAGTCTTCCAATGGCGCCTCGGTGGTATATGGGCTCATGGCCCGGGTGCGCGTCATAAAGCCATTGGTGATATAGTTACCTGCCAGCAAAGTTTCATAACTTCCAAAGTTTGAACCGCCGAAATCGACATCAGGGCGTATCTTTTTGAGATAGCTTCCAAAGCTGTCATATCCTTGTCCCAAAGGCAGAATTTTTCTTTTGGCATCCCATGAAACACGTTGCGATGTGCTGTTGATGATTTCATTGTCGGCAACCGCCAAGACGTTCTGTGCATCGGCAGACAAAACAGCGTATAGTTTTTCAATTGCCTGAGGTTTTGCCGCATCATCAGATGACAAACTAAATATAAATTCACCTTTGGCATTTTCAATCAGACGGTTCATACTCATAGTGACGCCGGAATTTTTTTGCGTTATGCAGACAAAGCGCGTAAAGCGTTTTTCGCAGGCCGGCTTGAGTTTTTGGATAATCTGCCAGGTGCGGTCGGACGAACCGTCATCCAAAATGATATATTCCAGATTTTGATAAGTCTGAGCTATGACGGAACGTATTGTTTCTTCTATGTATTTTTCATGGTTATAAGCCGGAGTTATAACACTGATTAACGGTTTATTGTTCATCGTACTTCCTTAACAGTTTGCGGCGCAGTTTTTTGAAAGGGAATAAGTTGAGAATAAGCTTGTCAAAAAACGGGAGTTGTACCGAAGGGTTAAATAACGGACAATTCAGCCGGTATTTCGACAGAATTTTGGCCAAAGGGCGCGGATTAACGACATGCGGTTCGGCGCCGTAAAAAGTATAATCCGTGCGAACAACGCGAATATGCGGATAGGGCTGTTCATCGGCATTTGTCGGGCTGTTGCTGATGTATAACAAATCAATTTCCGTATCGGGAAAGCGGGAACAGAGCTTTTGCCAGCCGGGAAGCAGCGCGGCCGGATTTACCAGTTTATTTGCGCAATTCGGAGTTTCAATCCAAACGGCAAGAGCCCGCCGCGAAGCGCTGATTTGGGACAAAAGGCGGCTGCTGCGGCGTTGGTATTTTTCATCCACGCGGGCAAAGGATTCCGCCAAGGGTATGCCTGCCGGAAAATCATGATTAAAGGTAATATCATTGGCTTTGTTGTAATAGATGTCGCAGAGATGTTTGGGGAGACCGTTGACAGTGCCGGTATATTCCAGTTCTTCTTGTTTGAGAAATCCGTCAAAGTCCGAAACGAGCAAGTCTATACGTTTCTCAAACGTGCTGCCGAAAAGCCAGTCAAAAGGATAAGACGCAAGCTGCAAGCCGTTTTTGCGAAGAGCCTGAGTACAGGAGCAGGCTTCGCCGAGGCCAAAAATTAAATCGTATTTGCATGTTTTGGACATCTTATTGTTCCTCAAACTTGATTCTCTTGTCTTTACCGAAACAAAAATCGAATCGTATTCCGAAAACGAATAGTTTTATTCTGAGTAATGTAGGGATGGCGCCTAAAAGAACAATTTTAATTCCCTTTTTAATCTTTTGGATATGTACTAATTTTCGTTCGTTAGGATTGCGAACTATGATATTGTCTAAAAATGCCCATTCGAAATTAGTGCCTAAAAAGTCATAATCATTCAGATCCCTTTTGATTTTTCTGATTGTAAAGTTTGGATTTTCATCTGATATTTCATTGTTTTTGCAATTAAATTCAACTAATTCAAATGAAAAGCATTTATTTGGATATTTTTCTGCCAAAACATTTTGCAATTCCAGTACGGCGTTTTTATTGAATTCAAAAGGGGAGCTTATGATGAATAAAATATTTTTGCTGTTGTCAATTTCTTTGAGCAAACGTTTGATTCTTTTGCTGAATTTCTTATAAAATTCAGTATATCCGCCGTTTTCAATAGTTTTGTAAAAATGATTTACGAAGTAATAATTGCTCCAGTCATCTTTATAATGTATGGTATCAGGATGATTTACGTTTTTTTCTTCTTCTTCAGGGGTTAAGCTGCGCAAATTGTCTTTTTGGGCTATTAACTCAAAGGAATCGTTTTTGAAACATTCCGCCAATTTATAAACAGGTTTTTCATCGACTATGTAACACCAGTCAAAGGGCAAGGAATGGTATCTTTTTTTTCGGTACCTCAGATTGTGGGCTGCCGAGCAGTTTCCGCCAAGCGAGCAAACCAAATCAAATTTTCTTTTAGAATTCATTGACAATCCTCACAATTTTTTCGATTTCTTCTTGGGTCATGACCGGGCTTATCGGCAGCGAAATGACCTCGCGGTGGATTTGCTCGGTGACGGGCAGCGACAAGTCGGCGTATTCTTTATACGCGTCTTGTTTGTGCGGTGCGGTCGGGTAATGAATAACGGTCTGTATGCCGTTATCATTCAGATATTGCTGAAAACGTTCACGTTCTTTTGTTCGGACGACAAACACATGCCAGACATGGGCTTTTTCATCATAAGCCTGCGGCAGAGTAATCAGCGGGTTTTTGATGTTTTCGCGGTAATAACGGGCAATTTCGCGGCGTCTGGCGTTGTCTGTTTCAAGATGTTTCAGCTTGACATCCAGAATCCCGGCCTGAAGTTCATCCAGCCGCGAGTTGGTGCCTTTGTATATATGATGATATTTGCGGTCGGAACCATAATTGGCAATCGCTTTGATTTTGTTGTACAAAGCTTCGTCATTGGTGGTGACGGCGCCGGCATCGCCCATGGCGCCAAGATTTTTGCCGGGATAAAAAGAAAAGCCCGCGGCGTCGCCAAGGTTTCCGGCGCGGCGCCCCTGATACTGCGCGCCGTGAGCCTGCGCGGCATCTTCAATAACCTTAAGGTTGTGCTTTTGTGCCAGTTCCCAGATTTTTTGCATCGGCACGGCTTGTCCGTAAAGATGGACAACCATAATCGCTTTGGTGCGCGGCGTTATTTTCTCTTCAATCAGTTCAGGGTTAATCCCGTAAGTATTTATGTCCGGTTCAACCAGAACGGGTGTGCAGCCGTTCTCGGAAATGGCCAGAACGGTGGCGATATAGGTGTTGGCCGGAACAATAATTTCATCGCCGGGGCCAAAGTCGTACCCTTTGATAATCAGGTTAAGCGCGTCAAGCCCGTTGGCGACGCCTAAAGCATATTTGGTGCCGCAAAATTCGGCAAAATGTTGGCAAAACAGCTCGTTTTGCCGACCTTGCAGATACCAGCCGGAATCGAGAACGTCCTTTATGCGGGCGTCGAGTTCTCCGCGATAACGTTCGTTAATCTTGTGTAAGTCTAAGAATTTAATCATTGTATTATGCCTTTTTTGCGAAGTTTTTTATCTAAATGTTTCCAGAGTTTATAACGGATTTTATTATGGAGAGATATTTTTTTATTTTTTAGCGTGGTTGCTTTTTTATACCATTTCCAGTTTTCCGGTTTGAATTTTTCTGATATCCAGAGAAATTTGTAGCGGATATAATCAGCACGATTATTCTGAACAAATTTGCGGGAGAGAGCCTGCTTTATTTCGTGATTTAAAATGCTGTTATTTTTATAAAACTTTGTGAATGAAGGATAGTTTAAATAGGGAATAATACCAAGACATTGCAGTAAATTGCCACAGCCACAAAATTCTGCCGGACATTTCCGCAGGGGTTTGAAATCAATCGGTTTAGAAACATCATCAAAAATATTAATGCCGGGGCGCGCTGAGAAACATGGTGTGGCAATACCTATTCCCAGGCTTAAAACAAAAGACCAAGCACCGGCAAAGCAGTCTTCAGTGCGTTTGACGTTGTATATCATTTTATCGTTGATTTTAATTTCTTTGGCATCGAATTTTTTATAGACCTGATCAGCAACTTCGGGAGTATAGAACTTTCCTGCTTTCCAATTGTTATCTGGGTCTAATGCTAACTGAATACTGGGAATAATGCCGAGACGTTTTTGGCAGCATTCTTTAATTTCATCAAGATGAGGCATATAGTCTTTGTTGAGTGTCAGGTTCATAAAAATAGAGATACCGGCATTTTTCATCCGAGTCATGTTATTAAAAACGGTATCCAGCATATTGAGACGTTTAAATTCAAGATAATGAAAAGAGTTCATAAATAGAATTCTTTTCAGCAAATGAGGCTCTAACTTAAGCAATTCATCAATCCGGGAAGTTAAAGTTCCATTAGAAACAATTTCTACGATATGTCCGTTTTCAAGTAATGCCTTGATAATAGGAACGGCATTATTGTCGAGGAGAGTTTCGCCGTTGGAAACAACACATGCCAGACATTGACCGCCTAATCTTTCGGTTGTCAGGCCTGCTTTGATGGTTTCAATATCATATTTGTATAGGCCTTTAACATCTTTAACGTGTCCGTCTTTACTAACATAACAATAAGAGCATCGTAAGTTGCAAACGGTTCCTGGCAGGATTGCCCAGAATACTTTTTTGATTTTCAGACTGTCATTCTTAAAAAAACTAATCATTGTAAAATTCCTTTTTGTTTTAGTTTCTTTTTAAGGTGTTTCCATATTTTATATTGCAACTTTAGTGTGCAACAACTCCTGTTTACACGTATAGGTTTTGCTTGCGGCGTAGGAACTGGTTGGGGTATTTCTACTTTGGGCGGTTCTGTTTTTATTGGTTCAGGTTTGGGCGGAAGTGCCAGAGGTTTGAGCATCTGCATTTTTCCTTCGTTTTGATTTAGAAGGGAAATGTTTAATATTTCTTCCATTTGTTTGAAGCGGTGGTGCCAACGCCATTCCGCATCAATAACGTTATTTGAGGCTTGAATGAGGTCTTGACGCCAAATATTGTCTTTGAGTAGTTTCTGGGACAAATCGCGAGCCTCAAAACTATTGGTAAACATCGGAATTTTTACGAAGCTTTTAAAACAGTCGGCGATAAACGGAGAATAATCACAGAGGAGGCACCCGTTGGTTGCCATAATATCCGGAACGCGCCATGGCATTCCCTGGGAAGCCTGGCAATGATTGATATTGATGGCAATTTTAGAGAAATTGTAAATGTCTTCATTTTGTTGGGCCGAATAGATAATCTCCTGGTGAAAAGCGGCGGTTAAAGAAGGAAAGCTGGCTGACAGTTCAAGCCAGTTTTCGGTACCGTACAAAGCCAGTCCCAGATCAGAAATATTTAGTAATGTTTGAAGTCGTTTTTGTGCTGAAAAGAAATTTGGATATTGTTCGAAAGAAATATCCATGACGTCTTGTTGCAATTCTTTATTTTCAGCAATCAATTCTAAAATTTTTTTCTGTGTGATAAAAGGATTTTCCGCGATTGCCGCCATTAGTTTCAGAAGATCATTTTGTCCTGAATATTTTTTGATCAAAAGACAAAGAGCCGGATCAGTTTTGAAGCAGGAGCCGATAAATGAGATATTGATAGGTTGCGGGATGTTGCGAGAATGTAAAGCTGTTGCTCCTTTAACACAATGACACTGATTATTTTTGAAGCCTAAGAGTTCTTGGGTCTCTTTGATGGCAAAATCAGAAAATGAGAAAAAGGTATAACGTTCAAGATTGTTTTTTATTAACTCACGTTGATTCCAGCGGTAAGCCAGATCTGCATTCCATATCACAATGGGACAGTCTGTGATTTCAAGAATTTTAGCGTAGTTTGCGTTGTTAAAACTAATAATAAGTTCGGGAGCAAAACTTATGATGTTCTGCCGTAAGTCTTCTTCTGAAATATCTTCTTTTAGTTCGTTTTCAGATTGAAAAGCACGTTTGTTGAACAAGCGCGGATTAAAAACCAAAACATCATTACCATATCTTTGTAATTCTGTTATTAACTGTTCGGCGAAGCAGGCAGTTTTGAATTCGTCGTTTACAAGAATACTATTGGAAAGACATAGTAAAATTCGGGTCATTTATATAATTCCCTTTTTTTGAAGTTTTTTATTAAAGTGCTTCCAGATTTTATAACGAATTTTATTTTTGAAAGAGAGTTTCTTTTTTCTTTTTTCTTTGTTCTCATCAATTTGAGGTTTTTGAATATTCTGTTCTATAAATTGCTTAACTTCGCGAATATCCAAAATACGGTTGTCGTAAAAGTAGGGGGCAGGATAAATAGTTTCAAAATTTTTTTCAGAACGGAGATAAGACGATAAAATGTTTAAGTTATTATTATGATTAAAATATTCTTGTTCCTTAATAGAAATGTCACTGAGCTTATCAACTGACAAAGAGTTTATCAGTTCGAATAATTTTTCGAGATTGTTCCAAATCAGAGCAGACGGGGCGACATAATCGGCACTTTCTATTCTGGTATCTCCGCGGAAACAAATCAGCGGAATGCCGGCAGCTTCTAGCATTATAGCTATTTTGGCACTTCCGACCGGGAAAGGAGTTATAAAAAGATCAACATTGTTGTCTATTAGCGATTGCGGCAGGTTTTCCGCCCATTCAATATGAATAAATCGATCTGAGGAGATGTGATTTTGTTCAAGCTTATTCATCAGTTGTTTTTTATTATCCTCAGGAATGGGGCCATAGTGAATGTGTTTTCCCTGAGTTGCTGTCAACAGCTGAACGACAAAGTCGTCATATTTACAAATTCCGCCCTCAAATTTATAATATCTGGCGGCTGCGGTGGCTGTGATTAATTTATTATGTTGTTTGAAAGCCAGATAATAATTATTGATAGGTAAAGCTTCATTCCAAACCGGAATATAAATGACCTTATTGCCATAATATGAATGCAGCATAGCATATTGGCATGGTGTCTTGGTAATTATACAGTCGATTGAAGAATTGTCCAGCCCCAGCGAGAAGCCGTGATCAATGGAAAAAACAACAATATTTTTGGAAAGTCCGCTTTGTATCAGGGCATTTACATAACACATATTGTGTCCGCAATAATGGTAAATTTTACTTGGATTAGTATTGATGACAATATCAAACAGACTTTTTAATTTGTCGGTTCCTTGTTCAGGATTATAGATAATGGTTAGAAAGTCTTTAAATTGATCAAGGTCTTCCAGAATACCATCTTGGAGTTCAGAGGCATCAGAGATATCATTGAAAAGCAGAAAAACTTTTTTGTCTGCATAAATGCTGATAAGATCTTTAATTTCACTGTAAATACCGCCGCCTTGCCGATTAAGATAAGAGACATTTATTAAAATGTTATCATTTTGCGGCAATTCGCGCAGTGGTGAAAATCCGCGGCGATTGAGTTCAATGCGGCCAAGTGTTTCACAGAAACTGTCTATCAGTTCTGATTTATAAAGACGTTTAAATATGAATTCTCTTTGAGAAAAAGCGGCAGTGTTGGCACGTTGTTTGAGAAAATCGAAACAGGCTTGAATAGTCCAAGTTGCAAAAACGGCTTTTTGTACTTGGTCGGAGAGCTTGCTTGTGTCTTTGATATTGCGTCTGGAGATGGATTTTTCAAGCTGGGATGATTGGAAGTCCGCAACTCTCTCCCAAAATGTATTGTTTTTTTGCGTTTGTTCTTTGGGAGACATATGCGACCAGATGCCCTTTTCGTTATAGCGATATACCGAACCAACAAAATCCAGAGCTTTTACTTTTCCGTATGTATAAAACTGAGTGACAAAAGTTCGGGGCATATCACCGCGGTTTTCTACAAAAAACGGTGATATTCTATCTTTGAAAATATTGCGGTACATATGTGTTGAGGTATGGAAGTAAAAACCCCGGCGGATAAAATCAAAATAAGAATAATCTTCTTTGGAATTGAAAATGCTGTTGTCTTGGGCAATTTCACCGTTGGATAATAATCGCAAATATTTATGAGCAACCGCAACATATTCTTGTCTGATATCAGAGTCAAAGAAATCTACCTGGCGCTGTAATTTGTATTTGACAGAATAGAAATCATCGCCGTCAAGGACACAAAAATAATCTCCGGCAGCCTCTTTGAGGGCGGCGCGGAAACAATATGCGTTGCCTTGGTTGTTTTCATTTTCAATAATTTTGATTTGAGGATATTTTTGTTGATATTCTTTGAGGATAGATAAGCTTTTATCAGTCGATTTGTCATCAACACAAATAATTTCATATTCAAAATTTACTTCCTGCATTAAAACAGAATCTAAAGCCTCCCGGATTGTTTCTTCAACATTGTATAAAGGCATAATGACTGATAATTTCATTTATTTCTCCATCGTTTGATTAATTTTATAAATAATTTTCTTTTTCCTTAAAAAAATATTTAATAAAGGCATGAGTGACAGCAAGAATAAAGTTGCATAAAAAATCAATTTTATTTTTTTGTTTAAGTATTTTAAAATTTTGTTAATGCGGTTTTTTGGTGTTTTATCGCTAAGTATTATATATTTTTTCGTGTCAGTTGTATGTGTTTTAGGCATTAAAGAAACCGTAGTAATATCCTCAAGCTTTTGAAGCATATTAGAAAAACGACAATTTTCATTTATGGCTTTTTGACTGCCGGCAACGATTTCCGAACGCCAAGCGTCGTCTTTAAGGAGTTTTTGACATAGTTCGCGTGCTTCGGCCGGACTTTCATATGTCGGTATTTTTATATAAGGTGAGATTTTTTGCAAATCAGGTTTAGGGGGAGAGATTAAACAGGAGTTGGAAGCCATAACGTCGGCAACTCGCCATGAGCAGCCTGTTACGGCTTGGGTATTGGGTAAAGTCGGCGCAATCAACGACGCATTGAATTCATCTTGGATATCCTGAAGCTTGTACATCGGGGTCGGGTTAAAACATTTGACAAGCTCAAATGAATAAGGGATTGCCGAAGAATAGTTGACAGCCCAGCCGTAACAAGTCAAACCCAAATCGCTTAAGGCATCAAGTGTTTTTATACGTTGGTTGGAGGTTATAACGTGTAAATATTTTGCTTCAAACTTTTCGATGTTTGAGCTTTTTAAGGTGCAGTTATCTATAAACTTGTCAAAATCCTGCCGGTTTTTTATTTTCTGAAAATCTGCAATAGCTTCATTGCACCAACCGATGATTCCCATAAAAACGATATTTTGTTTAACAGCTTTTTTTTCGGCTTTAATGGCGGTTGCATAGCCAACTGAAAAATGCTGTTTTTTTGAACTTCCGTATAATTTACAGCATGTGTCAACAAAACTTTCTCCCCAGCCATGGTTAGCAAAAAAGTATCTTTCGATATTTTTTCGGATGTATCGAGGATGCATATAGTACGCCGGAGCATCGGAATTCCAGAGAATAACCGGGCAGGTTGTTTGTTGGAGGACAGACAACGGAATTTCATTATTGGCGGCAATAATTATGTCGGGATTAAAGTCTTTTTTATTCCAACCGCAGCGTGCTGTGTCAATATTGTTGGCTCGTATAAATAAAACCTCATTACCAGCTTTGGTCAATTCCTGTATAAATGCTTCATAGAATGCATCTATCGCTAAAGGATTGTCCGGATCCCAGATAATGTTTGAACGGGCAGAAAAGAGTATCTTTGCCATAGCTACAAATCCAACTCAAAAAAGTCATAGACAGTCGCTCGGCCGCCAAAGCCTTCTTTTTGGGCAATCAGTCCGGTATTCAGAAAACGTCCGCCTTCTTCGGTGGATATGCCAAAGTCGAGATATTTTTTGGTGCTGCCGAAACGTTCAATGACGGTGGCAATCAATAAATCCAAAGCGCCGATTTCGCGTCCGACATCATTGTTGGCCATGTACTGGGTATGAATCAGATTATCATATTCGAACAGAAGTGTGGCAGCCAGCAGATTGTCGTCTTGTTTGGCCGTCAGCAGGTGGATTTGATCCGGAAAACGGGACTTCAACAGTTTCAGTTCTGCGGCGGTGTGTACAGCTGTGGCATTGTGACGCTCGGACAGGATTTCATTTTCGAGAGCAATAAAACTTTCAAAGTCTTCAGACTCATTAATGATGACACCCTC
This sequence comes from Pseudomonadota bacterium, assembly GCA_018362935.1. Classification (GTDB taxonomy): domain Bacteria; phylum Pseudomonadota; class Alphaproteobacteria; order RF32; family CAG-239; genus CAZU01. The sequence continues at coordinate 16,413 of JAHALQ010000021.1, forward strand.
ACGCCGGGCTCTGGAAATCTGAGCTTTCCGGCCTTTGGGCATTTTGAGCGGATTTTCAAGATTAATTGTTGTGGAAACGTCGCGCCGGAATAGCCTGGCATCCTGAATAAACAAGGCGTATAAGTCTTCTTCGGCCGGTTGGCGGTGATAAATATGCGGAATGCATTTATAAATCAATTTATTGATTTTTTGAGATTTGAGATATTCTCTCAAAGCCGAGAAGCAATCTAACATGCGGTGCTGCTTCATCGAATTTCCGCTGATGATTCCGCCATAAGTCAGGCCGCCGTGAGAACGAACCTCGGTTCCATGCAGGGACGCCGGCAACAGAGCAACCAATTCATCTTCTTCGTAAAACAGCAAAGAAAAATCTGTAAAACGGTCAGAATGGTAATCCATGTAGTCACGTTTCAGCATAAACGTTCCGTTTTTGGAATTGGCAACAAAGTCATTCCATAACGCTTTATCTTCGGGGACATATTTTTTTATGGTAATCATTTTGTTTTAGCTCCGCGTATCCGAAACCTGTTTTGCCCATGCCGTTTCCATCATAAAACATATAGGTTCCGTATTTTGTTTCTAAAATGACCGGATAGCAGGCCATTTCACTGTCAAAACCAGATTGAGAGGTAGGCAGTCCGGCCAGATGATCTTTTCGAGTCCAATTGATGCCGTCCGAACTTTCGGCGTAGCCGGTTTTGTATTCTTTTTTCCGGGTGTCAAAAGTATAGTACATTTCCCAACACCTGTCTGTCTGTCTGTCTGTCTGTCTGTCTGTCTGTCTGTCTGTCTGTCTGTCTGTCTGTCTGTCTGTCTGTCTGTCTGTCTGTCTGTCTGTCTGTCTGGTCTGTTACATCCCTTGCCGAGAGTTTTCGTACTCGGGGGCGGCCGATGCGGTATTCTTCAGGATTGCAGCGGACACAGGTAATTCCCTCGGAATCAAAATGAATGCCGTCGGCAGATTCGGTATATTTGATATAATATGTGGGATAGGGAATGTTATTGATATAAGTCCAGTCATGAATGACGGCATACCAAGTCTTAAACTTATTTTCGTCATAGATGACGGAATGGATACAGCGCCCGTAAATTCCTTCATCGCTGCGATCCATAACCGGAGTGTTTTGAATCCGATGAAATGTTTCGCCGTTATCCGTACTGACAGCCAGACCCGAGAAAGCCAGGAACTTGACTTTTTCAGGTATCTGAAATCCGACGTAATACATATAAATCTTGTCATTAACGCGGATAACATCGCCAAGCAAAAGGCCGTTATCATCAAAGCATCCCGGCATACCGGTATTAAGTACCGGTTCAGAAGAAATTTTAAGTATATGCTTGGGATTTCGGGCGGCTAAATCAATATATCCGATACGGCCAACACCTTTGCTGTCACGGAAAGATGCGTATATCCGTATGGTTTCTTCATCGAGCAGAAACGGTTGCGGGGTGAGAACGGAGTTGTTCATCCATACACTGCTGCCGTCCGGACAATAAATCAGTCCTTTTTTCATCCATTCCATGTTTCTCTTCCTTTAGAGATTTTAAATTTTATTCTTCGATTAATTCCGCCAAGCCGAAACCTTCGCGGCCATAGTTATTGCCGTTGTAAAACAAATAACCTTTTCCGTTCGCGCGGACAAAGGAAGGATATGCCATCATCTGCGAATCCCAACCGGAATCGGCGAGAGGCAGGTTAATTTCACGGGGTTCCCAATGAACACCGTCTTTTGATTCCGCATAAGCCAGCTGATAGGGTTTTTCTTCGCTGCCGTATCCGTAATAAATCTTAAACAGCCCGTTTTCTTTGAAGACATAAGGCCGTCCGACGCGGTGACATTCTCCGGAAACCGGAATCGCAAGAGTTCCGTGGTCAGGAAAGGAAAACCCGTCCGCGGACTCCATATAACGGATATCATAAACGGGCAGCGTTTTGTGTTCTCCCTGTAAAAAAGTGTTTCCGCCGCCGTACCACGCTTTATAGACGCCGTCGTCTTCAAAAATGGAATGGATAACGCGGAAAAGTTCTTCTGTTTTGACACGTTCGGTAATAGGCGTTTCCTGATACCGTTCAAAATGTTCTCCGTTATCGCTGCTGACGGCCAGTCCGGTGAAAACGGTGAAGCGGACTTTAGTGCCGAGACTGTAACCGGCATAGTACAGATAAAGTTTTGAACCGCGGCGGATAACAGCGGCCGGAGTTACGCCGTTTTCGTCGAAACGGCCTTCTTTGCCGATGTCTAAAGCCGGGTGTGTCGCATATTTCAATATATTTTGGGGATCATTTTTATCCAAATCGACATAGCCTACGCGGGAACGCCCCTGTTTGTCGCGGAAACCGCCGAAAACCCGGATACGGTCTTCCAAAACCAAAGGCGTCGGTTGCAAAAAGGAGTTGTCATCCCAATCATTTTCTCCTTTGGGGCAGAAAATCAGCCCTTTTCTTTTCCATTCCATTTCTTATTCCTTTACATTACAAAAATATTTGGCAGATATGGCTGCCGCGGTAGCTGGATTTCCCTTGTAGATGCTGTTTTCCTTAGTGCTTTTGTTTATGACGCAGCCCATGGCTATAAAGTTGTCCGGAGCAATTTTGACGTTATCGGCAATACTTGCGTTAACACCGATAAAAGTATTATGGCCAATTTCACAATAGCCCGAGATAACGACATGGGAGGTTATAAAGCAATTGTCCCGGACAACGGACTGGTGTCCGAGGTGGTTGCCGCTCCACATGACAACGTTGTTGCCGACAGAGGTGAAAGGCTGCAGCGTGTTGCCTTCAAGAATAAAGCAGTTTTCACCGATTTTTACGTTATGCCAGACAAAAGCACGAGAGGAAACATAGCTGGCCAGCCGATAGCCTTTGTTCTTGGTTTGCTGATACATCCGGGTACGGGCATAGTTGAGTTCGCCGCTGCCCATGGCAACAAAAACTTCAAAATCAGCCGGCGGAAATAATTTTTCGATATCTTCAAAATCAACAACGGGGCAATTCCGAAAAGTGTCTTCGCGGCGGTATTCGCGGTTAACGGCAAAAGCGGCAACTTCATAGTCAGAATCGAGCGTAAAATACTCATAGGCCAGATTGGCAGTTTCGCCGACGCCGATGATTATCAGTTTTTTCTTCATTATAAACCGGCCTTTGTCATAATGTCTTTGACCGTTTGCATGTTTTGAACTTCTGCGAAGTTTGTTACAATGCCGAATTCTTTGTCGAGAAAGGCAACGGTGGTAATCATGGCAAGAGAGTCCCATTCGCTTAAATCTGCCAGTGCGGTTTCGGCAGAAATTGCGCTGTCTGTCTGTAAGACGTTTTGGAATTTATTCAAAAATTCTTCGGGTGTCATGATTTTATCCTTTGTATTCAATTAGTTTTGAACAATAAATGCGATTAAGTTCTATAATTGCGTTTGCCCAGCTGAGGCCGACCCCGAAACCGGACAGCATGATTTTCAGTTTATTTGATGAAACTTCATGACGTAACACGTCGGCAATGGTACAAGGAATTGATGCTCCGCACTGGTTGCCGTATTTGGAAATTGTGCTCATCGGTACTTTGGCTTCAGCTATGCCAAGCTGTCGCGCAATGTTCTGGAGAATAAATTTATTGGCCTGATGCATTACGAAAAAATCGATGTCTTCTTTACGGAAGCCGCTGTCATTAAGCAGCATATTAATTGACGGGGCAATTTCACGAAGCGTGAAATCAAATATTCGTCCGCCGTCCATATGGGAATCATATTTAAACCGGCCGTCATCATAAAAATCATCATGGGACGGAAAATTGCGGAAACCGCCGTTACGGCATATAAGCGCGTCATAACCGCTGCCGTCGGAAAAAATGTTGAAATATGACGGTGCGGCAGTTTCGTCGTATTCAATCAGCGTGGCGGTTCCGGCGTCGCCGAATACCGGAGCGGTATGATTGTTAAACATGTCAGAAAACTTGGAAAAGCTGTCCCCGACTAACAGCAATATGCGTTTATAGCCGGAGTTGATAAGCATTGACGCTTGAAAAAGCCCGATTTCATATCCGGAACAGGCCTGGGGGATATCCATCACCACACATTGTGAAGAAAGCCCGAGTTCCTTATGAAGGACATAAGATGTCGCCGGCATCAGATAGTCGGGTGTATAGCTGACGAACAGCAGGCCGTCAACCGTTGCGGGATTAATGTCAAGATTTTCAATTAAATCACGGGCGGCCTGGAGGCATAAATCGGAGGTCATGACGTCCGCTTCGGAAACACGGCGTTTAAAAAAGCCAGATGAATTAATGACGCGTTCAATCTTTTTTTGGTCGCCGTTGTAGAGTTTCGGATCATCCAGCAGGGAAAGCTCTTTTGGCGGGACAACACATGATATTCCTTTTATACTGACATTATGAAATGAAGAACTGGCCATCATATCACCTTATTTGATTCAGCGGGGATGTTTTCTTTGAGGAACTGATTATAATCGCGGATGTAGTCGGCTTCGTCATAATGTTCGGAAGCCAGAACCATGACAACGCAGCCGTCTGAAAAATTGGTAAATTCCCGCCAGATGCTGTTTTTGATGTGAAGCCCCTGATAGGGTTTGTTCAAATGAATTGTCTTTTTCTCTTTGCCGTCGTCGAGTATAAAGTCGCAGCTTCCGTGCGGGCAGAAAATGATTTGTTCGAGTTTGCGGTGGGAATGGCAGCCGCGGACAACATCTCTAGCCGTACCGAAAATATAGTACACACGTTTGATTTCAAAGGGAATTTCGCCGTTGCTTTCCAGGGCGACCAAAGATCCCCGTTCGTCACCGCGTATCTTAAAATCGATAAGCTCATATTCCATAATTTTAGAATCTGCCTAGTTAAAATATGTTTTATTTCTAATCAATAACGCAGTATTGGCAAAATATGGATTTATGTCAAGTTTTAAATTGAAAATCTTATGGTTGAAAAAGCCTTCTGCAACAATTATGTTAATGTATATTTGTCTAATTTAGACATACCTTAAATTTATACAGTTTTGTGCGGCTGCAAAACAATTCCCGCCGCTCACATTTAATTCCAAAAATAATGAATAGCTGTTGACGAAGGGGCTGTTTGTTATTATAACAAGTGGGTATTGTTTTTATAAGGATTTGCGTATGTCGGGCAAAACAAAGAAGATTTTGAAAAAAAGTATATCATGGGCGGGATTGTTTTTCTTCGCGGTGGCGGCATATATGCTTTATGTGCAATTGTCAAAGTACAGTCTGGATGAAATTAAACAGGCTTTGTTTTCAATTCCGGCGCGAAATCTGGCTTTGGCGTGTCTGGCTTCTTTGGGCGGCTATGTTGCCTTGTCTTCTTACGATTATCTGGCGCTGCGCTACATCAAACGCAAACTGGCGCCATGGAAATGGATTTTTGCCGGCTTTATCGGCTTTTCGGTCAGCAACAACGCCGGGCACGCGATTGTTTCGGGCGGCACAATCCGTTACCGCCTGTATACCCGCTGGCGTTTTAAGGGATCGGAAATTGTGCGCATGGTAACTTTTTCCGGATTTACCTATCTGGTGGCCTGCTTCTTTCTGATTATCGTCGGGTTCTTTCTGACACCGAACCATGCTTTCGGCGACGGCTCGGTTTCGCGCCTGACGACCGAAATCGTGACGCTGGTTTCGGCTTTGGGGCTGGCGGTGTATTTCTGGGCTTCGCTGTTTTATAAGAAGCCGATTATTATCAAAGATGTCGAGTTTGACATTCCCACTTTCCGCATGGCTCTGGCACAGGTGTTTATCGGCGCTGCGGATATTTTGATGGCGTCCCTGGTGCTGTATTTTTCGCTGACGCCTTTCATGACGATTTCGTTTGACGTATTTATGGGCGTGTTTATCATCGCGCAGGTTCTCGGCGTGTTCAGCCAGGTACCGGGCGGGCTGGGCGTCTTTGAAGGTCTGTTTATGTATATTATTCCCGGCGACCATAACCGGGCTCTGTTGTTCGGCGCCCTGATAGCCTACCGGATTATCTATTATCTGCTGCCGCTGCTGCTGTCTACCGTGATTTTGTTCTCATATGAAGCCTATCTGCGCTTTGTCAAAAAACAACAGCTGGAAAGAATCCGTATTTTTAATGCCGAAAAAATGCACGAACTTTAGTATTCGGCACTGAGATAATCGGTAATCTGGTTACTCAGGTAATCGTTGAAGCTGACGGGATCGGACGTCATGTCCTGCAGGTTTTCTATTTTCTTATAGCCGAAAGCGGCGCCGTCATTAATGCGCACCAGCACGACTTCCAGCGGTTTGGACAGCCGGTAAGTTTCGATAAAATTGTTTTCCTCATCGTTTTGATAATTAATCAAAAACATGTTAAAATCGTTGATGAACTCGCGGTCATACAGATTTTCAATCATTTCTATCGCGGCGGCGCAGGTGTAACACGGCTCGTTGTTGAAAAAAACATAGATAATTGATTTGTCATAATTGGCGCGGGAAGCGTCAAAATATTCCTGAAGCCCCTGCGAGGGCATATAACCGTCAGTTGGTTCTACCTGTGCGCGGAGCGGAAAAGCCGCAGCCAGCATCAGACATAAAGACAATATAAACTTCTTCATTGCATTTCTCCTTCGGGGCGGAAACCGGCTCCGAAAAGAAAATGCCGTATTTCCGAAATTAAAGCGGGGCGCAGGCGTGCCGCAGCCATTGCGCGGCGTCATCGGTTAAATGGGGATGCAGTTTCCGGTAAACCGTGGCATGATAGCTGTCGAGCCATTTGATTTCCGCCGCGGTTAAGAGATATTTGTTGATGAGGCTTTTATCAAGAGGGGCCAGTGTCAACGGTTCAAATTTCAGCATCGGCTCGGGCAGGCCGGGGATATCGGCGCCGGTTATGTATGCCAGATTTTCAATGCGAATGCCGTAGCTGCCTTCTTTATAAAAACCGGGTTCGATTGATGATACCATTCCCGCGGAAAGCGGCTGGCTGTTTTTGGGAGAAAGGCTGAACGGCCCTTCATGAACAGACAAAAAGCAGCCCACGCCGTGACCGGTTCCGTGGCGGTATTCTTTGCCGAATTTCCATAATTGGGCACGGGCCAGCGCATCAAGCGCGCAGCCGGGCGTTTTATCGGGGAAGTAGGCATCGGCAACGGCGATATGCGCTTTTAAAACCTGTGTGAAGCTGTTGATTATTTCTTCATCGGGTATGCCGAGGGCAATTGTGCGGGTAATGTCGGTGGTGCCGTCATAATACTGGGCGCCGCTGTCCAGCAGCAGAACCGATCCGGGTTCCAGTTTGCGGTTGGTTGCGGCCGAAGGCTGGTAATGAACGATTGCGCCGTTTGGGCCGAAAGCGGCAATTGTGCCGAAACTGTCGGAATAAAAGTTTTTCTGGGCGGCACGGTATTGGCGGAGTTGTCTGACAATGCCGAGTTCATCCTGATTTTGCCAGTTTTGTTCAAGCCAGCACAAAAAATTAACCATGGCGACGCCGTCGCGGATATGGGCTTTTTTGATGCCGTCCAGCTCAACCGGATTTTTAACGGCTTTCCAGCCTTCAATCGGATTAGGGATGTTTTCCAGCCAAATTTTGCGGTTTTTCATCAAAGTTTGAACTTTTTTCGGGGTTTTGGCATAGGCCATGCCGACAGTACGTCCTTTATAGGCGGCGATTTCGGTTTTGATTTTCTGCATGTCGCTGGTAAACAGGCTGACTTCGCCGTCTTTGTCAACCAAAGCAAAAGCGCGCAAGACCGGCGTGTCGGGCAGGCAGTCGGAACGGAGGTTAAGCAGCCACGAAACCGCGTCGCATTCGGCGATAAAATAAGCGTCCAAGCCGTTTTGATTGATGAAAGCGGTCAGGTAGGAAATTTTTTCTTCGGTGGAAACGCCGCAAAATTCAAGTTCATGTTCAAAAATCGAAGTTTCCCGATTGCAAATGCGGCTGCCGGCAATTTCGGCGGCGTCTTCGATAAAAGTATGTTTTTTGAGCGCACGCTGCCAGTAGTCGACTTCATTGACGGAATGGCACCAGGGATTATAGGCAATTTTGAGCGGTGTCAGAAAATTGTTGTTTATCCATGTACCGATGGTGTCGTTTGTGCAGACCACCCGTATCAGCGATGTGTCAACTTCCTGCGCGGCCTGAAGTTCATAACGTCCATCAACCAGCAGAAACGCGCGTTCGGGCGTGGCAATCAGGGTGCCGGCGGAGCCGCTGAAGCCGCTGATTTCACGCAGTTTGTTTTCAGCTGGCAAGACATCCTGCCCGAGAAACATATTGCCGCGGGTAAGGATGTAAGCGTCATAGCCATGTTTGCCGATAATTTTTTGAAATTCGGTGATATCCATATTTTTATGCCTTTTGCAAAAGCGCGGCGCGCCAGTTTTCCTGAGAATAGATTTTGACGGGTTTCAGCCCGTGATTTTGGTATTCGGAAATGACCCAGTCTTCCTGATTGTCGACAAAGCCGGACAATATGCAGTAACCGCCGGGTTTAAGACTGGCGGACAAATTCGCCGCCATGTCAATCAGCGGACGCGCCAGAATGTTGGCTAATATGAGGTCATACGGCGCATTGTTACGGACAAGCGGGGCTTGGCAGCCATCGCTTTGCGCGCAGTCAATGCGTCCGTCTAAACCGTTGTTGGCGGTGTTGCTCCGGGTGACGAGCACGGCTTCTTCATCAATATCAACGGCCGTAAGCCGGGCAGATGTCCACAGGCGGGCGGCGGCCAGCGACAAGATGCCCGAGCCGGTGCCGACATCCAAGATGTTACGGGCGTTATAACCGTTGTGATACAGTTCGCTGATTGCGGTCAGACAGCCGCGGGTGGTCGGATGATCAGAGCCAAAGGCCGTGGCGGCATATATTTGAAGCGGAATCTTATCGGTCTGTGGCGCTTCTTTTTCATGGATGCCGTATATCATAAAGTCACAGATTTCAAAAGGGGCAAATTCAATGACATAATCTTTGAGCCAGTTGGCGCTTTCCAAATGAGTTATTTTATAGCGGGGCAGGGCGGTGTTCTGCGCGTTGGCTTCAGCGCGCATAGCGTCTTCGGAAAAATCGCCGCTTTGGTAACCGATGTATTCGTCGCTGCCGTCATCCGCGTAATTCTGGGCGGTGACTTCAAAAAAATTTTCCAAAAACAGGGTAAAGTTTTCGTCAGGCGTTTTTTCCGGAAAAAAGCTGACCTGCCAGCAGCTGCTCATCATGGATAATTATCCTCTTCGTTATAAATTTATTTACTAAAATGAGATTATAGTATAATAATTAAAAATAAATTTAATTCTTGCAAGTAATGAGGCCGGTATGAAAAAAATATGGATGTTGCTGTCTTTGACAATTCTGGCAGGGTGCCTGCGTGCCGAAAACTATGATATTCTGGGTTTACGAAATGACATTTTTGTCATGGCTGACGGTTATAAAATCACTTTTTATGACAAAGAGCCGGTTCTCATCAAGTCTGAGGTGATTGAAGAAACAAATTACAAGTTTAACGAGGCGCAGACGGTGTATAAAGGCTATTCTGTTCTCAACAACAAAATCTATCGCCGCGACGTTTATGCACAAGACTTGGTTCGTCCGAACAAAAACGGCGTTTTGTCAAGTCCCGGGCTGCCGCGTAAATTTTCTGCCGATGAAACCTTCCGGATTATCGGCCAGGTCGAAATTGACGGCGTGGTCTACCGCCTGGTGCCCGATGCCATAGAAGGCTTTGCCTTTATGATTGACAATCAGGGCAAGTTTTATAACAAAGCCGGCGAGATTAAAGACGGCTATCTGGTTTTGCTGGACAACGAGTTTTTCCCGTATCCCAAAGATTTCCGCATGATTGATATCAATACCAGCAAAGCCGAGCAAACAAAACCCACAGAGGGCTTTGACGTCAAATATGACGGTATCCGCCTTGACCGCATCTGGTTTACCTATTTTGATTATGAAGCCGGCGAAAAAGGCACTTTTGAAAATATCAGCTTCCCCAACAAGCCCGGCCTGATTACCATAAACGGCATTAATATGCGCGTTTTGCAGGCGGATAATGATAAGATTACGTATATGCTCCTCAAATAAGGTAAAGCTCATCTAACGGCTCATCCAGAGGCATTTTTGCGAGGCTCAAAAAATTCACGTAGGCTTATCTACGCTAAAATTTTTCTCGCTCTTAAAATACCTCTATCTGAACCGTTCTCCGAGCTTTCTTTTTATGAATGTTAAGCTGCGGCTTGGTCGTAGTCAACCAGTTCGATTTTTATCTCTTTGTGATAATAGCGCAATAGCTGGCGGTATTTTTTGAAAGACATTGCGCCGCCGCTTTCAATCTGGTTAATGGTATCGACTGATAAGTCGCAGACCAGCGCAATCTGCGCCGGCTGCAAATTTCGTTTCAGGCGCTCTTCCACCAGCAAAGGCGCCAGACGTTCCCTTAAAATATGATGTGCTTTTAATCTCATTTTTATAACTCCTGATTTTGTTTCAAATTGTTAAAACAAAACCGCCTTTGAAAAATCAAAGGCGGGGAGTTCGAAACTGTGAAAGAACAGTCTGCCTTATTCGACATATAAATATGCTTATATCGGCAGCTCCCCATATAAGGAGTTGTTCTATTTTCTTTCAAGGAGTTTCGACACTCCGCTGCGGCAGCGCGCCGCAAGCAGCGTTAGTATAAAAGCCAATAAGTTAATTTGCAATTAAAAAAGGCTGCTATGGCAATTTCTGGCGGTGCATGAAAATTTTTAAAAAAATCTTGCGCTTGGTTTTTGCATGTTGTATAAAACTTGCGAGTTTTCTAACAAAAATTTTAGAGTGAGGAATTATCAAATGTCTGGACATTCCCAATTTAAGAATATTATGTACCGCAAAGGCGCGCAAGACGCCAAAAAGGCCAAAGTTTTTGCCAAACTGGCGCGCGATATTACCATTGCTGCCAAGAGCGGCCTGCCGGAACCTGACAAAAACCCGCGCCTGCGCCTGGCTATTCAGGCTGCCCGTGCCGAGAGCATGCCCAAGGACAATATTGAGCGCGCGATTGCCAAAGCCAGCCAGACAGCCGGCGGCGCCGATTATGTTTCCGCCCGTTATGAAGGTTTCGGTCCCGGCAAAGTCGCCATTATTGTCGAAGCCATGACCGATAATAAAAACCGCACCGCCGGCAATGTCCGCACCATCTTCGGCAAACGCGGCGGCGTTATGGGCGAGTCCGGTTCGGTTGCTTTCAATTTTGAGCGTATCGGCTTTATTGAATATCCGCTGTCCGTTGCCGATGCCGACAAAATGTTTGAATCTGCTTTGGAAGCCGGTGCCAATGACGTTGTCAGCGATGACGAACATCATGATATCGAAACCCTGCCTGACGATTTGGGCGCTGTTACCGAAGCCCTTGAAAAAGTTTTCGGCACGCCGTCCGCTTCCCGCCTGGATTGGAAACCGATGGTCAAAACCGATATTACCGACGTGGAAACTGCACAGAAATTCTTTGATTTTGTCGAAGCTCTCGAAGATGACGACGATGTGCAGAGGGTTTATCATAATGCAGAGATATCAGAGGATATTCTGGAGAAACTTTAACCACGCGGAATTTGCAAAAAGCCGGTCATGCTAGGCTGCAGCTTGCTCGTGTACCGTTTTTGTACATGTCGCTCGCTTTAGCCGTCGCAGCACCGGCTTTTATCAAATTCTTTGGACGAGGCTGTAATAAAAAGCTGTTTTTCATTCTTCGAGTTTCTTTTTATATTGTCTGTTAAAATCCCCGCTTGGGGATTTTTTTTGTATCCGCTTGGCTTTTGTGCCGGATGTGTTATCTTAGCCGGTAAGAGGTGTTATACATGATTAGAATCTTAGGGCTTGACCCGAGTTTGTCTTCGACCGGGTGGGGGATTATTGAAGTTGAGAATAACCGTTTGCGTTATGTGGCGGACGGGTTTATTCCGACTTCGCCGAAAATGCCGCTCAGCGACCGGCTGGCGATTATCCACAAAACGCTGGCACAGGTGATTGAACTGTATAAGCCGGCCGAAGCCGCCATTGAGCAGGTGTTTCTGAATGACAACCCGCATTCGACCATCAAGCTCGGTATGGCGCGCGGCGTGGTGATGCTGGCGCCGGCGCTGTTTGATATTCCGGTGACCGAATACGAGCCGAACAAGATTAAAAAGGCCGTTGTCGGCGTTGGCAAAGCGGACAAACACCAGGTGGAAACCATGGTCAAGATTCTGCTTCCGGGCTGCAAGCCGAAAAATAATGACAGTTCTGACGCGCTGGCGATGGCGATATGCCATTATAATTTCCGCCGCCCCGGCTGCATGGGTGCCTGACATAAGGAGAAAAAAGTTGGAATTTGTATCAGTTGAAGACGAGGTTCGGGCTTTGTTGGCGCGGGACAATACCGGGCATGGCTTTGAACATGTGGAGCGGGTATATAAAACAGCTTTGCGGCTGGCAAAGGCTGAACATGCGGATGAAGAAACGGTTGCTTTGGCGGCGCTGCTGCATGATGCGGATGACTACAAATTGTTCGGGCAGGAATGCGCCGATAATCTGACAAACGCCCGGGCAATAATGGCTCATGCGGAAATTGCCGCCGAAAAACAGGCGCAGGTCTGCGACATAATCCGCCATATGGGATACAGCAAGGCGCTTAAGGGCATTCGCCCGCAGACGCCGGAAGGCAAAATCGTGTCCGATGCCGATATGCTTGATGCGATTGGCGCGCTCGGGACAATCCGCTGCCTGGCGTATGCGCTGGTGCGCTGCGATACGCCGGTTTTCGCGCCGGACATCTGGCCGGAAACAGGCCTCAGCGCCGAAGAGTATAAGATGCCGAACCGCCGTTCCGATAATTTTATCAACCATTTTTTTGAAAAACTGCTCAAACTCAAAAATATGATGATGACCGAAGCCGGACGCCGGGAGGCAGAAAAGCGCCATTCGTTTATGCTGGTTTTCCTGCGGCAGTTTTTTGAGGAGCAGGGCTGTCCGGAGTGGATTGATTATCTTGAAAAGTATGAAGCCAACAACGTCAAAGCTTTGTAACGTTCTTTTTTTGTTCTAAACTGCAAAAAGCGCTTGTGTCCATGGCGCTTTTTGTTTAGGATGTTGATAAACTGGTTTAAGGGAATAAATAAATGATTGCGAAACTGCGCGGCAAAATTGATACAATCGGGGAAGATTCCTGCATTATCGACGTCAACGGCGTTGGCTATCTGGTTTTTGCATCGGCCAAAACGCTGGGGCGCCTGACTCCGGGGCTGGAAACAAGCATGGCGATAGAAACGGTGGTGCGCGAAGACAGCATATCTTTATTCGGTTTCGGCGACGCGTGGGAAAAAGAATGGTTTACGACCCTGACCAAGGTTCAGGGCGTCGGGGCGAAAGTCTGTCTGGCTATTCTTTCGGTCTTATCGCCCAAGCAGCTGTCGCAGGCGATTGCCGCGCAGGACAAGACAATGTTTACGCGTGCCAGCGGCGTCGGGCCGAAACTGGCGGCGCGTATTGTGACCGAGCTTAAAGACAAAATTGTAACCATACCGGTTGGGGAGTTTGCCAAAGAAATGGATTATCAGGGAATGAATCCGGACGAGCAGACCGAAAATTATGAGGACAAACTGGCCGCGCGGGCAGAAGACCCGTCGCTGATGGAAGACGCTATTTCGGCTCTGGTTAATCTCGGTTATCAGCGGTTGGAGGCGTATCGGGCAGTGAATCAGGCGATGGCACAGGATCCCGACGCCGATATGAGCGGCTTGATTAAACTGGCCTTAAAAGAATTTATCAAAAAGGACTAACCGATTATGATTGACGAAGAACGGATTGTAAGCCCTCGAAAACTCAGCGAAGACGAAACCGCCCAGAATAATCCGGTCAGTCTGCGTCCGGCCAGCCTCAGCGACTTTGTCGGACAGAAAACAGTTTGCGAAAATCTGAAAGTTTTTATCGAGGCGGCCAAAGCGCGCGGCGAAGCGCTCGACCATGTGCTGCTGTTCGGCCCTCCGGGACTCGGCAAAACAACGCTGGCCTCGATTGTGGCCAAAGAACTCGGGGTCGGCTTCCGGGCAACTGCCGCGCCGATGATTTCCAAGTCCGGAGATTTGGCGGCTATCTTGACGAATCTGGAACGCAACGACGTGTTGTTTATCGACGAGATTCACCGCCTTAATCCGGCGATTGAAGAAGTATTGTATTCGGCAATGGAAGACTTCCAGCTTGATTTGATTATCGGAGAGGGGCCTTCGGCGCGTTCGGTGCGGATTGACTTGCAGCCGTTTACGCTGGTGGGCGCGACAACGCGTTCGGGGATGCTTTCCACGCCGTTGCGCGAACGTTTCGGTATTCCGCTGCGGTTGGATTTTTATTCCCCCGAAGAGTTGGAAAAAATTGTGCTGCGCGGTGCCAGTCTGCTCGGCATGCCGTTGTCTGAGGTCGGCGCTTTGGAAATTGCCAAGCGCTCGCGCGGAACGCCGCGCGTGGCCGGGCGCCTGCTGCGCCGGGTGCGCGATTTCGGGGCGGTCTGCGGCGCGCCGGAAATTGACAATAAAATTGCCGACAGCGCCTTAAAACGTCTGGATGTCGATGACATGGGGCTGGACGCTTTTGACCGGCGTTATCTTAACTGCATTGTGCAGAATTACGGCGGCGGCCCGGTCGGCGCCGATACTTTGGCGGCGGCGTTGTCGGAAGAACGCGAAACGATTGAAGAAGTGATAGAGCCGTTTTTGCTGAAACTCGGGCTGTTGCAGCGAACGCCGCGGGGGCGCGTTATTTCGGATTTGGGCTGCCAGTATCTGGGCGTGCCGAAGCTGAAAAAAGACAAAGCGGCGGCGCAGCTGGATTTGTTGGATTAATTAACGGAATTGTTTGCCGCCCGGCGGCAGGATGAGGAGAAGATATGATTGTTAAACCGGTTGCTCCGGCCAGCGGAGAATTGCAGGACGATGTTTTTTTGTTTCCGGTGCGGGTTTATTATGAAGATACCGATGCCGGGGGCATTGTGTACTATGCCAATTATCTGAAATTTGCCGAGCGGGCGCGGACGGAATTTATCCGTTCGCTTGGCGTGCGCCAGCAGGACGGGCTGGAAAGCGAAGACAAATTCGGTTTTGTGGTGCGCCACTGCGATATTGATTATCAGGCGCCGGCCGTATTGGATGATGAACTTATTGTGAGTTGCAGGGTGACGGCGGCCGGCGGCGCGAGCATTGACATGCATCAGGATGTACTGCGCGGCGACCAGGTTTTGGTCAGCATTGACGTCAAAGCAGTTTATGTGTCTTTGAAGACAAAACGCCCGTCAAGGATTCCCAAAGATTTGCTGATGAAGATTCAGACTGTGTAATTTTTTGCGGACAGGTTTTCAAAAATATCTGCCAAAAATAACATATTAATTGAATCTTTAAGAATTTATGCTACATTCCCGGTAAATTTATGAAATCTTTAATTTAAAAAGGTATGGATTTGCTATGGAAACAGAAGTTGTACAGGAAGTTGCCGCCCAAATGTCGATGTGGGATTTAGTCTGGGCCTCGGATATGGTCACCAAAGTGGTGATGATTGGGCTGATTGCCGCATCGGTATGGTCTTGGGCGATTATTTTTGAGAAATGGGGCATTTTGCGCCAGTTGAAGTCGCGTTCGCAAAAATTTGAAGAGCGTTTTTGGTCTGGCGGCTCGCTTGACCGGCTGTACGAGACTATCGGCAATCATCCGACTGATCCGATGGCGGCAATGTTTGTATCTGCCATGCGCGAATGGAAACGCACCAACATTCTCAAATCCAAAACAGACCGCGGCCTGCGCGGCGTATCGTTGCAGCAGCGCATTGAAAAAGCGATGACGGTTTCGATGGAAAAAGAACTCGACGAGCTTGACAACCGGCTGGGATTCCTGGCTTCAACAGGTTCGGTTGCGCCTTTGGTCGGCCTGTTCGGAACAGTCTGGGGAATTATCAACAGTTTTAATGCGATTGCGACAACGCAGAGCAACTCGCTGGCGGCTATGGCTCCCGGTATTGCCGAGGCGCTGTTTACGACGGCTTTCGGTCTGATTGCCGCTATTCCGGCGGTGGTTGCCTATAATAAAATCTCTTCCGATATTGACAAATATGCCAAGCGTTTGGAGAATTTTATGGCCGAATTTTCGAGCATTTTGTCGCGCGAGATTGACGATACGGCGATTAAAGCCGAAATGGCCGGAGAATAAAAATGTTTTTAGCCCAGAACAACCGCCGCCAGTCCGTCCGTTACCGCCGCAACGCCGACGTCAATATTACCAACCTGATGGATGTCATGATGGTTTTGCTGGTGGTGTTTATGGTTGCGGCGCCGCTGATGACATCAGGCATTGCGCTGGATTTGCCCAAAGTCGGCGGCAAAGCCATGGAAGGCGAAGAAACTTCGATTAACATCAGCGTTGACAAAGAAGGCTATTATTATATCGGCGAAACCGAAATTCCGGCGGACAAGGTCGTCGACAAGCTTAAGGCAATGCAGGAGGCCAACAGCAAGCTGACGGTTACCATTTCCGGCGATACCGGCGCCGAGTACGGCCGGGTTATCGGCCTGATGGCAATCTTAAAAGAAGCCGGATTTGAGAAAGTCGGGCTGAAAACCGAACCAAGACCGTTATCTGCGCGAAAGAAAAAATAAACCGCAATGAATAAGTCTTTGAAAAAATCGATAGCTTTGCACATAGTAGTTTTTCTTCTGTGCATTATTGACCTGCCGCTGTTCTGGAACAACCGGACGACGCCGGGACAGGTGCCGATTATTGTCGATTTGAAAGACGTTAAAATTTCCGAGATGACCAATCTGCCGCCCAAGGCGCAATTCGGCGAGGAAGATAAAGAAGCCAGCCAGGTCAAACGGAAAATAGAAAAGAAATATACCAAAGAAGAGCCAAAGCCCGAACCCGAGCCTGAACCTGAAAAGGCTGCGCCTAAAGAAGAGCCCAAAGAAGAACCGGCGGCTGAGCCGAAGCCCGTTAAAAACGATTTTCTGGAAGCGCCCAAACCGGCAGCCAAACCCAAGCTAAAGCCACAGCCGCGCAAGCCCAAGATTGCGCCGCAGCCCAAAAAGCCCACGCCTAAGAAAAAACCTGAGCCTAAGAAAGACACGTCAAAGCCTGAATTGGCAAATCCCTTGAAAAGCCTGCTGGCTTCCGTTGATGCTTTGGAAAAAGAGGCAAATACCAGCGCAACGGCAACGATTAAGGAAGGTACCGAAGTCAATAATATGGGAATTGAGGGCGGTATCGGCGGTTCTTATTTCAGTGAACTTTCAATATCGGAAATCGACGCGATTGCCGGACGTTTGCGCGCCTGTTGGAATCTTGACCCCGGCGCCATGGGAATTGAAGATATGGTTGTCGAAATCAAGGCGCAGCTGAATCAGGACGGCAGCGTCCGCCGTGTTGACATTACCGACACGGGCCGCTACAACAGCGACAACCATTTCCGCTCGGTGGCCGACAGCGCGCGCCGTGCCGTGTATATTTGCGCGCCGTACAAGATTTTGGCGGATAAGTATGCCGAGAAATATGATATGTGGAAAGTTATGCGTCTGCGGTTTAATCCGCTTGATTCATCAATTAAGTAATTTTAAGAAGCTTTTAAGGTTTATAAGGTAGACTCTGAAACCAGAGGTAGATATGACAACGGATAATCTGATTAACAAACTGCCGTTAACCCGGGTGTTCGCAGGTGCGTGGCGCTATTGTGCAGCTCAACTCCGGGCAATGGCGCTGTTTGCCGTTTTAAATTATATGGTTTGCGCCGGCGCTTTTTACAGCTGGAAAACAATCTGGTTCTGGCCGGTTTTGGCCGCGATGTATGTTTTGTGGGGCGCGTTATTCCGGTATTATTTTCGGCGCGAGCCTATTGTCGCTTTGAGGCCGCTGTTTGCTTCAATGGTGCCTTCGAGCAAAATTCTGGTTTTGACGGTTTTAGTCGTGACACTGCTGGTGGTTTTGCCGATTGTGCCTTTGTTTTTGCCGCATATGCCGCCGGAATTTATTGATAAATACAGCTATTTTCTGCAAACGCACATGCAGGAAAATGATGTGGTTGATGCGGTTATCAATGTGGTGGTGACATTGTTGTCGCCGCTGATTCTGTACCGTCCGGTGTTTGCGTGGATTTCGTCGCTGATTGGCCGCAGCGGTTTGTTGAAAACGGCGTTTGACAAAACACAGGGGAACTACTGGGAACTGTTGCTGCTGGCGATTGTTATCAATTTGTCGGTTTCGATTATTTTTTACGGTGCGATGAAAGCCGGTGCCGGAATCTGGCTTGCAATGCTGCCGCTCTCGGTTCTGGTTATGTATTACAACATTGTGTTGGCGCAGTGTTATGAATTTTTCTTTCTTGATATCGACGGAAAATAAACTATTTTATCAAATCCAAAAATTCTTCTTCACTCAGGATTTTGATGCCGAGGTCTTTGGCTTTGGCGGCTTTGGAACCGGCATCCGCGCCCATGACGACATAATCGGTATGCGCCGAAACAGACCCCGCGACTTTGGCGCCTAGACTCTGAGCTTTGGCCTTTGCTTCGGAACGGGTCATTCGTTCAAGCGTGCCGGTGAAGACAATCGTTTTTCCGGCAATCGGCGAATCGTAATTTGCGGTGTCGACATAATCTTCGACTTTTACTTCTGACAGCAGTTTATCGATGATGTCGATGTTGTGCGGTTCCTGAAAAAATTCGACCATATCCGTCGCCATAGAAGCGCCGATGCCGTCGATGGCAACGAGTTTTCCTGTTTCCTTATTTATCATATCATCCATAAAACGGGTGAAACTGCCGTAGTTTTTGGCAATCAGCAAAGCCGTGGCCGTGCCGACCTGGCGGATGCCGAGAGCATAAATAAAACGCGGCAGGCTGATGACACGTTTGTCATTGATTGCCTGAAACAGATTTTCGACAGATTTTTTGCCCCAGCCTTCCTTGCGTTCGAGATGCAATCCGGAACCGGCAGAAAACAAATCATCGCCGCCGTTATTTCGCGTTTCCAGCGTGAAAATGTCCGCCGGGGTATGGAGAATGCCTTCGTGATAGAAATCTTCAATAATTTTGTCGCCCAGACCGGCGATGTCAAAAGCGTCGCGCGAGACGAAGTGAATAATACGTTCAATGGCCTGCGCCGGGCAAGACAATCCGCCGGTACAGCGCCTGACGGCTTCGTCTTCTTCGCGAATCGCGTGAGCGCCGCATTGCGGGCAGATATGCGGGAATTCGAATTCAATCGAATCGGGAGTACGTTTTTCTTTGACCACGGCGACAACTTGGGGAATAACATCGCCGGCTCGCTGAATAACGACAGTGTCGCCAATGCGGATATCCTTGCGTTTGATTTCGTCTTCATTATGAAGCGTGGCATGTGATACAATGACACCGCCGACATTAACCGGTTCCAAATCGGCGACTGGGGTCAGAGCACCGGTTCGCCCGACCTGAACGCGAATATTTTTGACCGTCGTCAACGCCTGTTCGGCCGGGAATTTATGAGCAATCGCCCAGCGCGGCGTACGGGTCAGAAAACCAAGGCGTTCCTGCAAGGCAATCGAGTTGACTTTATAGACGACACCGTCAATGTCGTAGGGCAGGGAGGCGCGAATTTCCATGAGGCGCGCGAAGCTGTCTTCAATTTCCCTGACCGTGCGGCACAACGTATTATTGGGGTTGGTGGGAAAACCCCAGTCGTTGAGGTGGTCAAAAAAGTCTTTCTGGGATTCCCAGACGCGTTCGGAAACTTCGCCCCAGGTATAGGCAAACAGGCTGAGGTTGCGTTCGGCCGTTATTTTCGGATCCAGCTGGCGTAATGAGCCGGCGGCGGCATTGCGCGGATTGGCAAATGTTTTTTTGCCTTCTTTTTCATAACGTTCGTTCAGCTCGAAAAAATCTGCTTTGGACATGTAAACTTCGCCGCGGATTTCCAGTATCGCCGGGGCGTTTTTTATTTGCAGCGGCAGCTGGCGAATCGTCTTGAGGTTTTCGGTGATATCTTCGCCGGTGGTACCGTCGCCGCGGGTTGCGCCTTGAACGAAAATGCCGTTTTCATAGCGGGCGGCGAATGACAGTCCGTCAATTTTCGGCTCGCTCATAAAGGCGATTTCTTCTGACGTATTGAGAAAACGTTTGACGCCGCGGATAAAATCTTCCACTTCTTCTATGGAAAACACATCGCCGAGCGAAAGCATCGGAAAACGGTGGGCAATTTTGGAGAATCCGCTTTTGACGGCGGCACCGACGCGTTTTGAGGGGCTGTCTGCGCGAATCAGCTGCGGAAAACGAGCCTCGATATCGGTATTGCGATGTTTAAGGCGGTCATATTCGGCGTCACTGAGATAAGGATCGTCGTGCTGATAGTAGGCCGAATCGGCTCTGGCTATCTCGGCAGCCAGATATTCTAGTTCACGTGCCGCTTCTTCAGCGGTTATATCTTTTACATCTTTCATCATGGTCTTAATATAATAAGACGCGCGCGAAATACCAATATTATATTTGCGTTTTGCAGAGAATTCTGCTTGTCAACAACGGTTGAAAATTATATAAATAAGACATTACCCGTATATATTTAAAATTATTCTGTCATGAAAAAGAAAATGTTGATGTGTTGTGTGCTGTTGATTGGCTTTTTTTCATCACAGGCACAGATTTCTCTTCCGGAAAGCTATTATGTGAATAAGGCCAAAGCACAGCTAAAAGCCGCTTCTGCCAAGAAGGGAAGAGAAGCCGTTGTCGTCGCCGTTAAAGACGGATATCTGCATTATGTTATCCGAGACGGCATTAAGACTGACTATTTCACCGAGAAAAGGCCGCAGTATGTTGTCTGTATTCCTTTTCGGTATGAACTTTTTGTCGAGCCGCCGCGCAAGAATCCAAATGATTTTGCGGAAATGCTGCAGGCTTTGTACAAAGAGAAGTTTTATCTTTTGGAACTGATTAGCACGCCGTCCGGTTTGGAAATTTATTTTTTTGAAAAACAATGGTAATTTTAAAACAAAACCCCCGGAATTTCCGAGGGTTTTGTTCGTATCGGGAAGGCTATTTTTCCGGCGCGACAATCATCATCATCTGTTTGCCTTCGAGTTTGGGTTCGGACTCGAGTTTGCAAATGCCTTCAAGGTCGTCAAGCAGGCGGTTTAATATTTCTTTGCCCAAATCATTGGCGCTCATTTCGCGGCCTTTGTAACGCATCGTAAATTTGACCTTATTTCCCTCGCTGAGGAATTTTTTGGCCTGTTTGACTTTGACTTCATAATCGTGGGTGTCAATCATCGGGCGCAATTTTAGTTCTTTGATTTCGACCACTTTTTGGTTTTTCTTGGCTTCGGCCTTGCGTTTTTGCAATTCATATTTGTATTTGCCGTAATCCAATACCTTACATACAGGAGGAATGCCCTGGGGGGATATTTCTATCAAATCCAAATCTGCTTCATATGCAATTCTTAAGGCTTCCTGAATTGAAACCACGCCCCGGTTATCACCGTTTTCATCAATTAAACGAACTTCTCTAACTCTGATATCTTCATTAATGCGCGGCCCGTCATCATCGCGTACTGGCGCATTGTTACTCTCTCTAGCTATTGTAGCCTCCTCATATATATTAAAAACAACTGACGCATATAATACAAAAGTAATAATAATATTCAAGAAAAAAAGTCGGGAATCTAACCGAATCTCAACTTTCAGTTAAAATAACGGCGCATCTGGCCGGAGTATTATAGACAAAGAGGCAGTTGACAAATGAAGTTTTTTGTTTTAATCTTACGGCATATCAAGTGTTTAGAATTTTTTTAACAGAAATTAAAAATTTTTGAAAAAAAGTTATTGACATCTCACGGCGAGTGTCATATAAACCACCTCGCTGACGTTGTGGAGCATTGCTTCGGAAAGTTCAGCGGTTATAAGATACAGTAAATAAGTAATAAGAGGATACGCAGGCAGCATATTTAGCGGAGACGCAAAACAATGAAGTCTAAGTATCTTAAATAAGGAACCAAAAAAATTCTTTATGAGTAATTAGACAGGGTCTGACTAGACATTTAATATGAGAGTTTGATCCTGGCTCAGA
>JAHALQ010000022.1 GCA_018362935.1 Pseudomonadota bacterium
CGTTATCGCTGCCGTCAGCGTCGTCTTGCCGTGGTCTACGTGACCGATCGTTCCGATATTGCAGTGCGGCTTATTCCGCTCAAACTTCTCTTTTGCCATGTCAAAATATCCTAAATGTTTTATATGTTAAGACTGTCTTGGAAAATTCAGGGAGAATATGGAGCGGGTGAGGGGAATCGAACCCCCGTAATAAGCTTGGAAGGCTTCTGCTCTACCATTGAGCTACACCCGCTTAATTAACCCCTTATCCAAGAGTTAAACCTTATTAAATAGTGGTGGAGGGGGATGGATTCGAACCATCGTAGACTAAAGTCGACGGATTTACAGTCCGTTGCATTTGACCGCTCTGCCACCCCTCCATTATTTGAAATAAGGTTCGAGGATTTCTTTTCTTATTAGCATAACGCTACTCTGCAAATAATAGCATTTTGCCCGCTTTGTCAACATCTTTTTTATACAATTCTTAATTAATTTAAATTATCGTGGTCATTATCAATTCAGCATAATTAAAAATAAGGAATGTTAAGATGTCGCAAGTAGCTCTCACTGAAAGAAGAAACCCCGATACCGCCAATATCGACCTTATGGATTCGTACCAAATTGCCCAGGCGATTAATAACGAAGACAAAAAAGTCGCCCTTGCCGTTGAAAAAACGCTGCCGCAAATCGGCGAAGCCATTGAACTGATTGCCCAGGCTTTCCAGAAAGGCGGCCGCCTCGCCTATTTCGGCGCTGGCACTTCCGGACGCCTCGGCGTGCTGGACGCCTCCGAATGCTGGCCGACTTTCGGCGTTGAACACGGCATGGTCTGTGGTTTTATCGCCGGCGGCGACCGCGCGCTGCGATTCTCTATTGAAAACTCCGAAGACAAAGCCGAATTCGGCATTGAAGACCTCAATACTTTTAATCCGACGCCGGATGACATCATCGTCGGCATTTCGGCCAACGGCGGCCCGCGCTACGTATTAACCGTTTTGGAAGAAGCGCAGAAACGCGGCTGCAAAACTGTCGGCATCAGTTCCAATCCCGAAGCCAAACTCAAGGCTTTCTCCGATATTTTCATCAATCCTGTTGTCGGCGAAGAAGCCGTCACCGGATCTTCGCGCATGAAGTCGGGCACCGCCCAGAAGATGATTCTCAATATGCTTACGACCGGCGCGATGATTCGCATCGGCAAAACTTATCAGAACTATATGATTGACCTCCGCATGATGAACGAAAAGCTGGTCGACCGCGGCTGCCGTTTTGTTTCCGAGATTGCGGGTGTTCCGTATGAAGAAGCGCAAAGATGCATCGAGGCCTGCGGCAAAGTCAAAACCGCCTGCATTATGGCCGCCAAAAAATGCTCGCCTGAAGAAGCTCTCCAACTTCTGGAACAGGCCGGCGGTATTTTGCGCCGGGTTCTCTGATGGGTATATACCTGAAACCGGTTTTTAAACTTTTTGTGCCGCTCTTAATTTCCCACTTCGGCATGTTTTCAATGAGCCTTGTCGATTCGGTCATGCTCGGGCACAGCAGCGCCGAGCATGTCGGATTGCAAAGCATCGGCGATACGCCCGTAACGCTGGTTCTTCTATTGCTCAACGGACTGCTGCAGGGAACCTTGTTCACCACCGCCCAGGCTTTCGGCAAAAACGACTTTCCCGCAGCCGGACAATCGCTTCGCACCGCGCTGGTAAACGGCTTATGGCTCAGCCTTATGACAATTCCCTGCCTGTTATTCGCCCCGCAGTTAATTTCCCTTTTCGATTACACGCCCGAACAGACCGGCGCAGCGGCCAGTGTCACGCGCATCCTCAGCGGGGCGATTCCTTTTTCGATAATGTTTTTTATTTGCATGTTTTTTCTCAACGGCATCAAAAAAACATGGTTAATAACTGCATTTGTCCTTGCCGCCAATGTGCTCAATATTTTTCTCGACTGGATTCTGATAAACGGCCTGTTCGGTTTTCCCCGGCTGTTAAGTGCCGGCGCCGCATGGGCAACAACGATTGTCCGCATGTTTCTCGGCTGCGGGCTGTTGTCATACATTTTGCTCCATCCCTGTTTTAAGAAATTTCAGATATGGAAACGCGGCGGCGGGCGCCCTCTCCGCACTCTTCAACGACAACTCGGATTGAGCGCCACCGCCAACCTGTTGTCTTATGAAGCCGGCGCGGCCTGCTGCCTCTTTTTTGCCGCCCATATCGGCATTCTTCAGGCCTCGGCTTACACGCTGGCATATCGGATATACATTTTGTCCAATATCGTCGGCGTGGCATTTGCCGTTGCCGGAACAGTTCTCAGCGGCAAATATGTTGGCGGCACAGCTTCCGAACTGCGCAAAATATACTCAGCTACCATAAAGGCCTGCGGCATTGTCATGCTTCCGCTTTGCCTGCTATGTTTTTTGGGTGCCGGCAGCATCTCCGCGCTGCTGACATCTGACCCCGAGCTTTCCCGCCTGACCGCGCCGCTGCTGCAAATCGCCGCGGCTGCCATGTTCATGCGTGCATTAAATTCCATCCAGATTATTCTGCTGCGCAATATTCATTATCTTTTGGCTCCCTCTTTTTGGTACGGTTTGATTTTTATACTCATCATGCCGGCCTGTTGCGTCTGGTGGGGCAGTCTGACCCAAACCGCAGGCGTCATGTGGGCGCTTGCCGCCGGCAATGCCGGAGCGGCAGTCGTCCTCCATTATCTGTTTATAAAGAAAAGCACGATTTAATTGTTTTTTTATTTCTGGCAAACTATAATATACAAAAAATTTGTGAGGTTTCTGAGATGTCCAAAAAATTTAATGCTGCTCCCCGTTCCGGCAAACCGCCGCTGATAATTTACGGCCGCCATGCTGTTATGGCTGCCGTCGGCAACCCGCAGCGCCAAATCAGCAAAATCCTTGTCACTCCTGACAATGCCGAAGAACTCCGCGCCGCCTGTGCCAAAGCCGGGCGCGCCGCAGGCATTGTCAATATCGCCGACCGCAGGGAGATTGACCGCGTTTTGCCGGCCGAAGCCGTACATCAGGGCTTTGCGGCTTATTGCCGGGAACTGGAAGAGTATACCCTTGACGAAATCTGCCGCATGGCCGAAGATACGGATAATTGCCATGTTTTGATTCTCGATCAGGTGACCGACCCGCAGAATATCGGCGCGATTATCCGCTCCTGCGTCGCCTTCAATACGCTGGCGCTGATTATGCAGGACAAAAATTCTCCCGCCGAAACCGGCGCCATGGCCAAAGCTTCCGCCGGCATGATTGAACATCTGCCGATAGTCCGCGTCACTAATCTGGCGCGCGCCTTAGAACAGCTTAAAAACGCCGGCTTCTGGACAATCGGCATGGACGGCTATGCCCAAACCACCGTTGACAAACTTAAAAAAGGCGGCAAAAACGCTATTATCATGGGTTCCGAAGGCAAAGGCATGCGCCGGTTGGTTGAAGAGTCCTGCGACATCACCGTCAAACTGCCGATGAACGAGAAGGTCGAAAGCCTTAACGTATCCACCGCCGCGGCAATCGTATTGTACGAAATCAGCAAATAACAGAGGGAAAAGCAATGCCCGCCAGCCTAGAAATCAATAACCTGACCAAAAAATTCGACAGGATTACCGCCGTTGACAATCTCAGCCTGACTGCGCGCCCCGGCGAAATTATCGCCCTTCTGGGCCCCAACGGCGCCGGCAAATCAACCCTGATGAACATGATTGCCGGCTATCTGGCTCCGACTTCGGGAGAAATCAAAATTCTCGGACAGGACATTTCCGAAAACCCGCTCGCGGGCAAACAGAACATCGGCTTTCTGCCCGAAGGTTCGCCGCTGTACCCTGACATGAGCGTGCAAAGCTTTCTGCGCTACATGGGCGAGTTGCGCGGCATATCGCCCCAACGCCTGGCCGAGGTGGCGGAACTGTCCAAAATCGGCAGCGTCATGGAATGCAAAGTCGAAACCCTGTCCAAAGGCTATCTGCGCCGCGTCGGCTTTGCCCAAAGCATATTGTCCGATCCGCCGCTGCTGCTGCTTGACGAACCGACAGACGGCCTCGACCCCAACCAGAAAGAGCACATCCGCAAACTGATAGCCGACATGGGGCAAAAAAAGACTATATTAATTTCGACCCACCTTCTTGAAGAAGCCGAAACTGTTGCCACACGCATCGTCATCATTGCCCGCGGGCAAATTAAGGCCGACGGAACGCTCAGCCGCATTTTGGCACAGCACGGCTGCGTGTCATTGCAAGGCGTTTTTAAAAAACTGACGGGAGAATAAAATGAACAAACTCCGTATTGTCGCCAAAAACGAATTTTACCGTTATTTTACTTCGCCGCTGGCCTATGTTTATCTCATAAGTTTTCTGCTGCTGAACGGCTCGTTTGCCATATATTTCGGACATTTTATTGAAGCCGGGCAGGCTTCGCTGCTGCCGATGTTTTCCTTTCAGCCATGGCTGTACCTGCTTTTTATTCCGGGTATCGCCATGCG
Organism: Pseudomonadota bacterium; assembly: GCA_018362935.1. GTDB lineage: Bacteria > Pseudomonadota > Alphaproteobacteria > RF32 > CAG-239 > CAZU01. Next base: position 4,467 of record JAHALQ010000022.1, read on the forward strand.
TCTGTGGGCCGAAGAATTCCGTACCAAAACCGTTTTGCAGATTGTGACCATGCCGGTATCGCTCGGCAGTCTGGTCTGGGGAAAATTTTTGGCTGCATGGGCATTTTGCGGCGTTGCCCTCGCCCTGACCTTCCCGTTTTGGATAACCGTTAACCTTCTCGGCTCACCGGACAACCTGGTCATTTTAGGCAGTTACATCGGCTCGTTCATGCTTGCCGGCGCCATGCTGTCCATCTCCCAAACCATGTCGGCATTGACAAAAAATCAGGTCATCGCGCTGGTTATGTCGGTTTTTGCCAACCTGATATTCTTCCTGAGCGGGCTGGAATATGTATTGGAAATTTTCCGGTCTTTTCTGCCCCCGGCTGCCATTGACACAATCGCCTCATTCAGTTTCCTTTCGCATTTTGAAAGCATAAGCTACGGCCTGTTGGAATTGCGCGACATTGTCTTTTTCGGCTCGCTGATTGTGCTGTTTAACTTTACGGCCATACTGATTGTCAGTTTCAAAACGGCCGGCACTGCCGTTTGGTTCAAATCCGCCCGCCGCAGTTTTTATATTCTTGTCTTTGTTTCCCTGCTGCTCGGCTTTGCCGGACTGAACATGACGGCCAACGCCTGGCTGCGCAGCTATCAGTTAGACTTCACGGCGGAAAAGTTTTTTACCCTGACCTCCTCAACCCGCGAAATTTTGCAAAATCTGCCCAATCGCGTCACCGCCAAACTCTATTTTTCACCGGTAATCGCCAAACGCAGTCCTCAGACCCGCATTCTTTTTGACAAAGTCCGCCTGCTCTTGGAACAATACAGCCGCCTGTCGGGAGGCCGGCTGACTTTACGCATTCTCAACCCCGAGCCGCTGAGCAATGTGGAAGACGAAGCAATTGCCGCCGGATTGCAGCCGTTTCCCCTGATTGACAGCAATGTCAACGCCTATTTCGGGCTGACCCTGATCGACGAAACCGACCGCCGCCAGGTCATCAGGCTGTTCCCGCCGGAGCGTCAGAACTTTTTGGAACAGGATTTGACCGAAGCGGTTTATCTTCTTAATTACCGCAAAAAAAATCTCGGTATCCTGACGTCGCTGCCGATGTTTGAAGACGTCATTGAAAACGTCGCCACCCCACAGTGGGAAATCGTCAGCCAGCTCGAAAAATTCTATAATCTTCGCCGCCTAGACAATCAAAACAATGATTTGGACGGACTGGATGCCCTGCTGATTGCCCATCCGCAAAAGCTGAGCGCCGAAACGGTAGAAAAGATAAAAAAATACAATGCCGGAGGCGGCAAAGTTCTCGCCTTCTTTGACATTGCGCCCGAAGCCGTCCGTATTTTTGCACCCTCGACAGACGTATTAAAGGCTTCCGACTTTTCAACTCTGCCCGCGTTCTGGGGCATCCGTTATCTTGACCGCGGCGTGGTTGCCGATTTTGAAAATTCCACGCTGATAGACGCTTCGCTTGATTATCAGCACAATCCTGAATTCACACAGGACCTGATTCAGTTTTACCTGCCCCGCGGCAGTTTCAACCAAACGCTGCCGGCGACCCGCCGCCTGCAGAAAATGCTTCTGACGTCAGGATCGATATTTGTGCCGGAAAAAGACGCGCCGGTAGATATTCTTCCGCTGATTACCATCGGCGGCAACTCGCAGCTTTTCTCTTCCGAGGTCATTTATAAGAATGTGCATCCGTCATATATGCTGCGCAATTTTAAAGCCGACGGCAAGCTTAAAATCTTCGCCGCTTATGTCCGCGGACGCAGCCCGCAGGCGCCGTTTGAAATGATTGCCGTGGGCGACAGCGATTTGCTTTATGACAACTTCTGGATGCGCCATTCTTCCGTCCTCGGCGCCGATTATGCCGTTCCCATACTCGACAATGCCAACTTCGTTTTCAATGCCTTGGACTTTCTGCTGGGTGACAACACGCTCATCCCCCTGCGCGGAAAAAGCGTTATTGACCGTCCTTTTGTCAAAATCGAAGCGATGCGCCGGCAGGCTCTGCAAAATTTTAAGATTAAAGAAGTGGAAATTTTTTCAGATATCGAAAAAGCCAAGAAAGGGCTTGAGGAAATTACCGCCAAACGCCGGTTTGAAGGCCGCGAAAACTTTTCGGCGGACGAGCTGTCGCTGATTGCCAAAATCCGCCGCAAACTGGACGAACAGCGCCAGCGTTTGCTCGAAATCCGCGCCGGCCTCAACGACGATATTGATAAAATCGTTGTTCGCATCAAAATTTTCAACATCTACGGAATCCCGCTCCTGATTATTTTGGGACTGCTTCTGGCCAAAGCCCGCAAAGGCGTTTGTTTCCGGCCGCAGCTTCCGGAATTTGACCGCCGTATCGCGGTTATTTTCGGCGGCTCGCTGCTGCTTCTGGGCATAGGGATTGCCGCCTCGGTACAATCGCAGAATACTTATTCTCAGCCACAGGAAAAAATTCTGTTTAAAGATTTTGCCGAACACATAAACGATATAGACACCATTACTTTCCGCAGCCGCGGACAGACACTCGCATTGCGGCGCCAAAACGGCCTCTGGCAGATTGACGGACATCCGCATATTCTGGCCAACCAAAAGCGCGTCAGCCGTTTGCTCGCCGCACTGCTCGGCGGCAAACTGTTGGAACAACGCACCGCCAAGCTGGAAAACTATGGCAGCTTCGGCCTGACGCCGATTTCCGCCGAAGGCTCGCGCATGACCGAAATGGCGCTTTCTTCCGGCGATAAAAAGCTCTATACGCTGGAAATCGGCAATTATGATATTGATCTCGGGCGCGGGCTGCGCGGCGCCTATGTCAAATTCCCCGGCACTTATGAAGTCTGGCTTTCCAACCTCGACTTTGTCAGCCTGGATTTAGACTGGCATAACTGGAGCTTCAGCCGTTTATGGGATTTGCATTTTGGGCGCTTTGCAGAGATAAACGGCAGCACAAGCGTGAATTTCCTGTCAGACATGGCGCGTCTGCTTCTCAATACCCCGTTTGAACAAGTCATAGCTGAAGAGCCGCAGAACCCCAAAACGCTGCAAACTTTGCGCATAACTGCCGAGGGCAGCAGCGAGCTGGAAATAGCCTTTTTGCAGGCCGGCGGCAAAATTTTGGCCCGCTACCGTTTTATAAAAACCGGAACCGAAACGGACTTGCAAAATTTTGCGGCTTATGCTAAGCCGGTCTACTATCAGATACCAAACGACCGGTGGAAGGAAATTGCAGATGTCATCGCTGCCTACGGAACAGCAAAATAAACTCAAAAAGGCCGCCGCTGCCGGCAGCGTATGTCTGGCTGTTTTTCTGACGCTCATAAAAACAGCCGGCGTATTTTACACCGGTTCGCTGGCGGTTCTGTCTTCAATGATTGACAGCCTGGCCGATTTGTTCGCGTCGTCAATCACCTATTTTGCAGTCAGGGTATCCGCCCAGCCGGCTGATTTTTCCCACCGTTACGGTCACGGCAAAGCCGAAGCTTTGAGCGCTCTGATTCAATCCGCGTTTATCATGGGTTCTGGCTTATTCGTCATGTATGACGGGATTAACCGGTTTATCACCCCGGCGCCGCTGACACAAACCTCTTTCGGTATTGCAGTAATGGCTGTCAGTTTGGCACTAACACTGATACTGATATTTTTTCAGCGTCATGTCGCCGAATGCACGCGCTCGCAGGCGATTCGTGCCGATGCTGCGCATTATACGGTCGATGTTGTAACCAATGCATCAATCATTTTATCACTGATTGTTGTCAAAGTTTTTGACGCTTCATGGTTTGATACCGTAACGGCGCTGGTGATCTCCGTTTATCTGATTGCCAATGCCCGAAAGCTGGCCAAAGACGCCGTTGCCATGCTCATGGACAAGGAACTCGGCAACGGCATCCGCGAAAAACTGCGCAGGCTGGTTTTGTCCTGCGACCATGTTGAAGGTATGCACGACTTGCGTACCCGCGACCTCGGCGGACAATATATGTTCGAATTGCATTTGGAACTTGACGGAAATCTGAGCCTGCTTGAAGCGCACCGCTATTCGGATGAGGTCGAAACCAAAATCAAAGAAATATTTCCCGGCTCTCAGGTGATAATTCATCAGGATCCGGCAGGCCTGTATGAAAAACGCCTTGACGAAGAAATTGGTTCGCCGCGGAACAACCACCCTTAACACCCACCGTCCCGAAAATTTTATTTGCAAATTAACCGGCGCCGGCTATACTGGCTTTGCTTGCGGCGTGTTGCCGCAGCGGAGTGTAGAAGCTCCTTCACAGTAAAGAACAACTCCTTATATGGGGAGCCGGGGGAATAAGCGTGCCTGCACGACGAAGAACCCGGACTGTTCTGTGACAGTCTTCTAACTCCCCGCCTTTGATTTTTTAAAGGCGGTTTGAAAGCGGCGGCGCCATGTCATTCAAAAAATACCGCCAGCTCCTGCGCTATTATCACAAAGAGATAAAAGTTAAACTGGTTGATTACGACCAATAAATAACAGGAACAAGGTTAAGAAAGCTCGGAGTTTGAGCTTTATAATAAAAATTTAGGGCGGTGACACCGGAGTGTACATAGAAGTACATGAGGATGTCACCGACCCGCTGATTTTGTATTAGAAAGCCAAAATACGAGCTTTACCTACAATTTTTCGATTCTCATCCGATAGAACGATCTCCATACAAAGACCAATCCCAGCAGGAAGAAAGCGATACCGAGTCCGAGCGATACGCAGCGCGGCGCGGCCACGGCCATTTCCACCGCGAGCAAACCGAACAGGGTCGTGAACTTGATAATCGGGTTAAGCGCAACCGATGAAGTGTCTTTGTACGGATCACCGACCGTGTCGCCGACAACCGAGGCAGCGTGCAAAGCCGAGCCTTTTTCGTTCAAATCGACTTCAACGACTTTCTTGGCATTGTCCCAGGCACCGCCGGCATTCGCCATGTAGAGCGCCTGGAAAAGCCCGAAGACCGCAATCGAAATCAGATAGCTGGCAAACAGGTTGGCATCAAAGCAGGCAAAGGCTATCGTAAACGAGAAGATGACGATAAAGATGTTAAACATGCCTTTCTGCGCATACAACGTGCAAATCTGAACGACTTTTTTGGAGTCTTCAATCGAAGCGGCTTTAGTCGTATCAAGATTGATGTGCTGCTTGATATAGTTCACCGCGCGGTATGCGCCGGTCGAAACCGCCTGCATCGAAGCGCCGGAGAACCAGAAGATGACCGCGCCGCCCAGAATGATGCCGAACAGCACTTCCGGGTTGAGCAGGTTCAACTGCAAATTCAACAGCAAAATGATTGAGAAAATCATGGTTGTCGCACCGATGACCGCCGTGCCGATAAGCACCGGTTTGGCTGTCGCCTTAAAGGTATTGCCGGCACTGTCGTTTTCTTCCAGATAGTGCTTGCCGCCTTCAAAATTCGGCTTGAAACCATATTCTTTTTCAATCTCTTTGTTAATGCCTTTGATGTTTTCAATCTGCGAGAGTTCAAACACCGACTGGGCATTGTCGGTTACCGGGCCGTAGGAGTCGACCGCAATCGTCACCGGACCCATGCCGAGCATGCCGAACGCCACCAGGCCGAACGCAAACACCGTCGGATAAACCATATAGGCATCCAGGCCGCTGCGCGCGGTAAAGAACGCAATCGCCATCAGGCCGACCATAACCAGCCCCTGCCAGAAAGCGGAGAAGTTGCCGGCGACAATGCCCGAAATAATGTTGAGCGAAGCGCCCGCCTCGCGGCTGGCATTGACAACTTCCTCGACATGCTTGGATTTGGAAGATGTAAAGATTTTGGTAAATTCCGGAATCAAAGCCGCAGCCAAAGTGCCGCAGGAAATGATTGTCGAAAGTTTCCACCACAAATCTTCGCCCATTGAGCCAATCATCACATAAGAAACGCCGAACGTAACCATAATTGAGATAACCGAAGTCAGCCAGATTAAAGATGTCAGCGGTGTTTCAAAATTGAAAGCCGTTCTGTTCCCGAAGATAGCCTTGGAAACGCGGGAGTTCAGCCAGTACGAAACAATGGAAGTAACCACCATCAGCAGGCGCATGGCAAAAATCCAAACAATCAGACGAGCCTGAATGTCGATTCCGCCGTTAATCAGCGCCAATTCGCCGTTGGGGGCATACATCATGCCCGCACCCAAAACGATAAAGCTGATTAAGGCCACGCCGGTCACGCCGTAGGTTTCAAAACCGTCGGCAGTCGGGCCGACCGAGTCGCCGGCATTGTCGCCGGTACAGTCGGCAATAACGCCCGGATTGCGCGCATCGTCTTCGTCAATTTTGAATATGATTTTCATCAAATCGGCGCCGATATCGGCAATCTTGGTAAAGATACCGCCGCAGATACGCAGCGCGGCCGCGCCGAGCGATTCGCCGATGGCAAAACCGATAAAGCAGGCGCCGGCATTTTCTTTGGCGACAAACAACAGAATGGCAATCATCATTGTCAGCTCAACGCAGATGAGCAAAACGCCGATAGACATGCCCGAACGCAGCGGCAAATTCATGACCGGATAGGGCTGGCCTTTGAGTGACAGAAAAGCCGTGCGCGAGTTGGCATAAGTATTGATTCGCATACCGAACCAGGCCACCGCAAATGACCCGAGAATACCGAAAATAGACCACATCAGAATAGTCAGCACTTTCGGCAGCGGCGTTGCGTTGAGATAGAAGAAATAGTAGAAAATGCAGACCGCGATAAACAGCTCCAGAATAACCAGCAGCTTGGCCTGCTGTTTCATATAGGTCTTGCAGGTTTCATAAATCGTGTTGGAAACGTCCAGCATCGATTTGTGCGCCGGCATTTTCTTAATCATCAAAAATTCGGCAAATCCGAACAGGCCGCCCAAAACGCAGATGCCCAAACCATAGAGCAAAATCTGCGAACCGGTCAGCGTCAGGCCGAAAATATTATAAACCACATCCAAAGACGGAATTTTCAAATCAATCTCGGACGCGCAGGCATTCCCGGTCAGGAAGCCCAAAGTCAGCAAACCGGCCAATGCCAGCCCGCCAAATTTCTTTAAGTTTATCATATCCGATTCCCTTAATGTTAATCCAATAAAGTTATAACAAAAACCTGCCTATTTAAGACAGGTTGTCGATTCCTGTTATGCCAAAAGCTTACTCTCAAGATTCTAAAGATTCCATTAAATAAAGCTAATTGAGCACAAAACTAAAATTACAATTTGTTACCGGAACTAAAACATCAGAAACAGCGAAACGGCAATAAAACCATACAGCAAAACGCCGGACAGATACATCCGCGCCACCCGGAAATCCGCCCCCGAAGGCATGGCGTTTTCAATAATGATGGTTTGCAGCAAAACATAAAGGACATAGTTGACGAATGTCGGCTGCATCAATGGCAGATAATAACGGTTGATATAAAACCCGATCGGCAGCAGCAAAAGCGGCGCCAGAGAAGCTGGAACGGCGTTATAAAAAGTAATGTTGCGGAAGCCGACGCTGCCCATAACATAATTCCCGTCCTCGCCTCGGCGCGGAAAAATCGTAAAATTGCACGGATGCGCGTTCAAAATCAGCCCGACCGTAAAATGCATCAGTTCATGCAAAATTGTTCCCGGAATATTCACCAGCGAACTCAGCCACATCGAACTGTATGTCGTGTATTTGAAGCGCAGCAGAATAATTACCAGCAGAATGAGATAGAAGCGGTTGTCAAAAAAGCCGCGCAGAAAATCCGGACTGTTGATAAGCGCCATAAACTTATAATAAACTTCAAATATAATGTCCATGTTATTTACCCTGCCTTAAAGTCGCCAGCCCTGCCAGATAGGTATTCAGCAGCAGCTTGCAGATATTGTTGCGGTTAACCTGCCGCAGGCTGCCCCATGCCGGCGTTGTCAGAAAACCGCTGACTGAAAACAGCGCCATTTCCAAAACCTGCGCCGCCACGCGTTTCTCGGCATGGCTGAGGTTGGCATAGATACGCGCAATTTCCTTGTCCAGCAGCTGTTCGATTCGTTTGAATTTCCGCACATAAGCAAACGAATATTTTTCGCCGCTGCAATGCAGGTGGGCATCAAACAGCAGCATCCACAAATTCCGGTTGGCAATGGCAAAAGAACTGAACGCTTCCACATAACGGTTGATATTGACAAACGGATTCTTCTGCGGCGCCACCAGATTCATCTGGGCATAAAGCTCGTCCAGCGTCTGCATATTCTGCTGCTGAATATAATTTTCCATGTTGGCAAAGGTGTTGTATATCGTCCCCACCGAGGTGTTGGAAGCATCCGAGAGCTTGCGCGCAGTCAGGTATTCCGGGCCTTTGTCAATCACCAGCTGCCGCCCTATTTTCAAAAGGGCGGCCTTCACCTGTTCTCTGGCAAAAATTTTTAAACGGGCTTCTTTTGTGTCAACCATTGCTTTTGTTCAACTGAAAAATATATCTGTGTTTAACAAATTATTTGTAATTACAGACTACAATAAACCAATCTTGAACAGTGTTCAATCCTATTCTGCAAGATTTTAAGGAATTTCTCATGAAAGCAAGCTCAATAGCCATTTTGTTTTTTATGCTGCTCGGCGGCTCGATTGCGCTGGCGCAGGCGCCCAACACCCTGCGCGACGTCCTGATTGACGAAAGCGTCGTTTATGTGGATGAAGAAGCCTCCGAAAATGCGGTTGACGCCGCGCGCAAGCTTCTGCGCGAACGCCCGCAGACATTGCGCAAACAGAACTTTCCCAAGCTGCGCCAAAAATCGCACGCTTCAACCGCCCAGATTGTCACCCGTTCCATGGCCGCGCCTTTCGGCCTCGTCTGGGGCGCCAGCATTAATGAAACCAAGAATCAGGGAATTGTCCTGACACGGATTGGCGAGAAGGATTACGTCAATAATTTTTCTGCCGCCAAACTGCCCAAACCGGTTTCGGCTTTTGACAAAGTCGATTTGACTTTCGGCGAAGAAAACAAATTATGGCGGATAATCGCCTACGGCAAACTGCTCGACGACGATGCTTCCGCCTCTAAAGTCCTGCGCGAATATAAAATTTATTCTGCCCTGCTCGCCAAGAAATACGGCCACAAGCAGGAATTTTTCACACCCGCCAAAATAGACGTTATCGAAAAGGACGCCAAAGGCAAGGATGTTACCGTGCAGAAAGACGCCCCAATCGGCAACCCCGATTTTCTGAACCAGCTCCAACAGGGAACCGCCACCCTTTATTCGACTTATTATAACGACGAAGTCGGTGCAGCACTCGCCATAAATGTTGACGGCGACAAAAAAAGCTATATAGTCATCGATTATAAAAATTTAAAAATACTGGAAGCGCAGGAAAACAAAACGCTGGACGCGCTCTAGGACGATATCTGAAGGACGAAGACTAATGAAAAAAATTGCTTTTTGCGGTGCCTCGGGCAACGGTATCAGCCCGCTTGAACAGATTATGATAAAAAAAGGCTGCGAAGTTTACGGCTCAGACCTCAGTTTTGACGAAGGCCGCGACCAAGACCGCAAAGAAGCGCTGCAAAAAGTCGGCCTGCATATTATCCCGCAGAACGGCAGCGGCATTACGCCGGATATGGAAGCTTTGTATGTGTCTTCGATTATCAACGAAGAAAATCCCGATGTCAAAGCCGCCCGCAAATACGGTATTCCGATAAAAAAACGCTCCGACCTGCTGTGCGAGCTTTTCTCGCAGTATGACAAAGGCATCGCTGTCGGCGGTACGGCCGGCAAAACCACCACCACCGCCATGATTGGTTATATTCTTGATACGCTCGGCCACCGGCCCTGCATGATTAACGGCGGCATGCTTTGCAACTATCAGAACAATCCCGGCATGCCCAATTACCTGTATTATGACGACAGCCGCTATTGTGTTATTGAAGCCGACGAAAGCGACGGCTCAATCCAAAAATACCGCCCCTACATCGGCATCATTAACAATATCTCGCATGACCACACCAGCATGGAAAAGCTGATTGAATACTTCACCAATTTTGCCGCCCATGTCCAACATGCCCTGATTATCAACAAAGACTGCCCGGTCGGCTCAAAAATAACTGCGCCGGCAGCGCAAACCCTGTCTTTTTCGATGAAAGACCCGGCGGCCGATTTTTATGCTTCAAACATCCGCGCGGTTAAAGACGGTGTCGAATATGAGCTTGACGGCCGCACATTCCGCCTCGGCATAATCGGGACATTCAATGTTGCCAACGCCTTGTCGGCGATTGCCGCCTGTACTGCCGCAGGTGTAGACAAATTTGAAGCTGCCAAAGCGCTCGAAGGTTTTACCGGCGTTAAAGTCCGGCTTGAAAAAATCGGCACTTCGGCCAAAGATATTACCGTTTATAATGACTTTGCCCATAATCCCGGCAAGCTGGCGGCCTCAATCTCGGCGTTGAAAGAACACCCCGGCCGCGTTATTGCCATGTATCAGCCGCACACGCCTTTTTCGGTCATCAACACCCGTGCCGAAATGGCTCCGGCATTGGTTTCCGTTCTGGGGCAGGACGACATTCTTGTCATGCAGGAAATATATGAACTGACGCCGAAAGACACCATTTCTTCCAATGATGTGGTTGAAGACGTCAAAAAGCTCGGACATGAAAAGGCAGTCTTTTTCAAAACCCGCGTGCCGTTAAAGGAATTCATTTTGCAAAATGCCCGCCCCGGCGACCGCATTGTCATTATGGGCGCGCATGACAACTCTCTGGCCGACTTCAGCCGCGAGCTGCTGTCACTTTTGTAATATTTCTAAAGCTTCAGAAAATGAAGCAAGCAGAAGCAAAAAAAGAAGGTTGAAAATTTTAGTGTACTTTGAAGATACATGAATTTTCAACCTTTCGCATTTTTGCGATTAATTGCCTATTATATGAAGCTCATCACATAATTGAAATTTTTTACATTAAGATACTGTATCAGTTTCATATACATGGCAATTCCATCCCAGCCGCGGGTATTGAACGCCAGCATTGAACCAATGGCCCAGAGGTTGGCCGAGGGCAGGAAAAGCGCGCAGAATTTGTAAGAAACCTTGGGCAAATCCGTTTGCTTTTCATGAATCTGCGAACCGACAGTATCGAGATGATAGCCGATAAAATAGCCGAGAACGCCGTTGAGAATCAGATTGCTCGGCGCAAAAGAAGTATAAACCGTCATCGCAATCATATAAACAAGGCCAAACAGCGGAAAGAAATAAGGCGCAATAATAATCAGCCAGTTGCCCTCGCCTTCAAAAGCAATCGAACCGCCGGAATTATCGCCTTCAACGGAAATACGCTTGACTTTGTGCAGCGTCAGCAGAGCAAAAAAGGCATGGGTAAACTCATGGGCAACAATTTCCATATTGGCCTTGACCGAACTGTCCATCATGCTGCGCGAGATAAAAAACAGAAAAAAGCCGCCGAACAGCGCGACATACTGCATATTGGTAAACTTAAAATAAGCCAGCGACTGGATATAAGCCGGAAAAGACAACAGCATATAAACCGCAACCGGCCATTTGCATAATTCGATAAACCTGTTAATCAACGTCTGCATTATTATCTCCTTAATACGCCGATTATATCGCAGCCGGCGTAAATTTCACGCCTTATCTGTATTATATTAACACTTCTTCAACTCTTATCGGATATACTGCACCCAGATTTTATAAAAAAGAGGGCAAAACAATGGCCGGCCAAGATACCAATACTTACGATTTTTTGATTAACGACGAAGACGAAGCAATGCTGCTTTTGTATGTCCACGAGGGCGAACCCCGGGATTCCAGCATTGAGCTGAATATCGAAAACAAATCCGCCGTGCTGCACCGCACGCCGACGGATGACGTTTATCTCGACGGCATTCCTGACGACGTCCTCGACAGCATGCAGGATTCGGACAAACTGCTGGTCTGCGAGCTGAGCATAGAGAAAGACGACAAAGACACCAAAATCGTCTACGCATACGAAGCGGAAATTACAGACTAAAAACAAGTTACGGTAAACCCAAAAAGCGAATCATTTTTGATTCGCTTTTTTGTGTGCAAACAGCTATGTCATCCCTGCTCCCAATCTTTTTCTCTTAATACCAATCTTGCACACAAGATTACTTTTTCGCACTCGCTCCCTTCCCTATGCCTCGCATCCGCCTTTTTTAATTGCTTTTTAAGGAAAGGGTTTATATACTGCTTTTGCCTGCGGGAGTTCCGCAGGCGGAGTGTCGTAGCTCCTTGCTAGTAAAAGAACAACTCCTTGAATGGGGAGCCGGGGATATAAGCATGCCTGCATGTCGAATAACCCGGACTGTTCTAGCACAGTTACGAACTCCCCGCCTTTTCTTCCCAGATTGGGCGGATTTCTTTTGTTTAACAAGAAATAAAGGAGTTACAATTCTAATGTTAACCACATCTCAAAAATCAGCGGTTTACAAAAACATCGGCCGGATTCTGCGCGACGTCCGCGAGAGTCTTGACCTCACGGTTGAAGAAGCCGCGGCAAAGCAAAACGTTTCTCAAAAGACCATTAATGCCTATGAGAACGGTTCGCCTGTCCGGCTGGGCGCCAAAACCGTCGGCAGCCTGATACGGTTTCTCGGCAATTACAACGCGCTGCTGAATATAGATATCGAACCTTTCACGCCGGAACCGGTTTATACGTTCACCGGCAAAGAACTGGCCGAGCTCATCCGCGAGCAGTCGCGCCAGGCTGCCGCAACAAGTGCCGTTCCCGAAACGGAACAATAATCTGTACGCCGCAACAGCTCACTCCTCTTTGCCGGGAAAAAACCCGGCAAAGCCAGGACTCTTTTAATTTTACTAATCACCTTAAATTAAAATAAAAAAAGAGAGAAAATCCTAAAATTTTCTCTCTTTCACAATTTCTGCATTAAAAAGTAAAATACGATTTTGTATTTAGACTTTCTCTACCTGAGAATATTCCAGCTCAACCGGAGTTGAACGCCCGAAGATAGAAACCGAAACTTTGACGCGGGCTTTTTCGGCATCGACTTCTTCAATCAGGCCGACAAAAGAAGCAAACGGACCGTCACAGACGCGAACCTGCTCGCCAACCTCAAATTCAATAACTGTCTGGGGTCTTTCAACACCTTCCTGCATTTGGGTAATAATGCGCTGCGCTTCAGCCTCGGTAATCGGATAAGGCTTGTTGCGGCTGCCCAAAAAGTTGCTGACATTGGGATTATTCTTAATCAGGTGCCAGGCATCGTCGGTCATAATCATCTTAACCAGAATATAACCGGGGAAGAACTTGCGTTCGCTGGTAACTTTGGTACCTTTTTTAACTTCGATAACTTCTTCGGTCGGAATCATAATATCGAAGATTTTATCTTCCATTTTCTTAACAACAGCCTGTTCCTTAATCGATTCCGAAACCTTTTTCTCGCAACCGGAGTGAACATTCACAACATACCATCTAGGTTCCATAAGTCTATACTCCAAGACCAAATATTAATTTAACAGCCCAGCCGAAGAACTGGTCCACAAAAAAGAAAAACGTCGCGGCAATCGCTACAATAACCAAGACCATAACCGAAGTCTGGACAACTTCCTTGCGGGTCGGCCAGGTGACTTTCTTAACTTCTTGCTTTACCTGTCTAAAAAACTGTATCGGACTAATCTTAGCCATAAATTTTTCCATTCAATTAATGATAAAAAAAACGTCTTCAATTCTTTGCCGGAGCAAATGGCAGGGGCAGTAAGATTCGAACTCACGACATTCGGTTTTGGAGACCGACGCTCTACCAACTGAGCTATACCCCTAAAAATACGCAGTCTAATCAAAGACTGCGTTATACTGATACACAAGATTGCTCAAATAATCAAGCATTTTTTTATCCTGCGGCAAACTTTTGTATCACAAGTCTTCAAGCTGCTGCAAAACGCAATTGTCAGCATCCAGCCGGTATTTGACGCCCGCCGGCAAAACAAAGCGTTCGCGGAAATGCCCGAAGTTGAAATCAGTAATCATCGGAACATTGACCTGCGCTGCAAAATCGGCGATGACCTCGGCCATCGACCCTTGCGTCGGATGATCGACGCATTCGCTGAACCGCCCGATGACAATGCCTTTGACGTCCTTAAACTGCGGATTGTATCTAAGCTGGGTCAGCATTAATGAAATCTTATAGGAACTTTCGCACTCGTCTTCCAGCAGCAAAATCGAACCGGCAATATTCGGATAATACGGCGTACCGCTCAAATCGCTGATTGTGCTCAGGCATTCGCCGAGCAAAACGCCTTCTGCAATACCGCCATGGGCTGTTTTACCGCTCTGTACGCTAAATCTTTTTCCGGCCAGCACATCCTTTAATCCCAATTCGACCAACGGGTGTATGCCCTCCGCAGCGCGAAATTCGTATTCCGGAAAATACCCCGTCACAAACGGATTTCCGGTTTGAGCATAAACGCCCATTTGCAGAGAGGTTGTATCACTAAAACCGATAATCGGCTTGCGATGTTTGCGAATAATGTCATAATCAAGATACTCCAACACGCGCAGGGCACCGGCGCCGCCGTGTGCCGCCAGCAGGATGTCCACTCCGTCATCCTCATACATCGCCATGATGTCTTGCGCTTTTTCCTGCGCAGAACCCTGGTATTGGCGCATGCCTTTATAAACCGACGGCGCAACTTTAACTTTCATGCCGAGGCTTTCCAAATGGGAAATCCCTTTGGACAAGTCAATTTGCTCCCGCAGACCTAACATCACCGACGGGGATATGATACCGACGCATTTATATTTATTCATAGATAAGCTCCCATTGCTGTTTCCGCCAGTATAGCCGGCAATTGCTAAAAACTCTTTAAAAAGCCGAAAGGCTGCCGCTTTATCAGCAACAGCCCTCGTTTCTTTTGCCCTAGTTTCGAACAAGCACTTTGTCGTCCCAGTAACGGAACCAGTTAAATTTGGTTTTGACAATGCTCGGATACGGCGTCTTGTGCAGTTCGGCTTCCGTCGTTGCTACATCGACGATTCGGCCGCTGTCCAGCAGGCATGCCATAACTCTGCCTTCGCCTTTGGCTGTCATGACAATGGATACCCATGCCTGAGTGTCGGTTGAACGGAACTTGATGCCGAAAACGCCGACATTGCCAACAAGGCGGTAACCTTTTACAGCGGCAACTTCCGAAAATGCGGTTTTAACAGCATCACGCTTGAGCCAGTCATCCGATTTAAGAATGAGGTCGACAATCCATTTTCCCTGCTGATCCTTACGGACGATGTAGCTTTGGGAAAAATAAATCTGCTTCTCATTTTCCGTCGGCCGGTTCACAAAACGAGTCGCCCTGTAAAGATAAGGCACATCGCTTGTAATGATATCAAAATCGAAATTAATTTCTCCTTTGATTCCTTCAAGCGGCAGCAGTGGGTATTCGCAGCGGACAACCCACAAAAGCGAGCCTTCTTTAATACCGTTTTTTCTGAGGTTACAGAAATCTTGAAAGTCCCGAGACTTAAAGAAATCTTTTAACTGTGTACTGTACGACTTAGCGCTTTTTCTTTTGCATCCCACGAGTTCAGCATCTGCTGAAATGGCAGGAATTGCTTGACCGTTATATGTCATAATTCTTGGGTTTTGTGCAAAAAACAAATATCAGGAACCTACAAGCTGAAATCCGTTTTTGCAATGAAACAAAATATATATCTGAATAATAGGTTCTTATTAGAAATTATCATACCCGATTCGCAGCCATTTTGTCAATACGTTTTGTCTAATTTATATTTAAACAGCAAAAAGCCCCCTTTTGGGGGCTCTTTGTACCAAACTTAAATATTTGGGATTTAGGCTTTAGCTTCTTCTTTGGCAGCTTCGGCAGCAGCGGCTTTTTCAGCGGCTACACGAGCCAAGTCTTTTGCGCCTTTGGCATTAACGTCACGGTCAACCAATTCGATAATCGCCATGTCAGCGGCATCGCCATAGCGGAAACCGGCACGCAGAACGCGGGTATAACCGCCGTTGCGGTCTTTGTAACGCTCAGCCAGAGTAGAGAACAGCTTGGCAACAACTTCATTGTCGCGCAGGAAGGACAATGCCTGTCTGCGGTTATTCAAATTGCCTTTTTTGCCCAAAGTAATCATCTTGTCAACAAAGGTTCTGAGTTCTTTGGCGCGCTGAACAGTAACTTTAATCTGTTCATGGGTCAGAACAGCGGCTGTCAGGTTGGAGAACAAAGCTTTGCGGGCATTGGTATCCATATTAAGTTTTCTGTGTTTCATTCCATGTCTCATGGCATTTCCTTTCGTATTTTCTCTATGTTCTGCGGGGCAGAACGGATCTTTGTTAATTCTTCACCACGGATTCGGCATCCCGCTCATGCATGAAGAATAATTATTATTGCTTTGCTGTACAAAGCGTGGTGAAATTTGAAGAATGGTGCAGGCAGAGGCGTTTTCAGAGTGAGAAAAATTTTAGTGTACAAAGAAGTACATGAATTTTTCGAACCTCGCAAAAACACCTCTGGATGCGCCGTTATGCAAATTTCTAGAAGTGTTCGTCGCAACGACGAATCAACTCCTCAATATTCTCAGGCGGCCAGCCCGGCGTATCCATACCGAGGTGAATCCCCATCTTAGCCAAAACTTCTTTGATTTCATTCAAAGACTTACGGCCGAAGTTCGGCGTTCTGAGCATTTCAGCTTCGGTTTTCTGAACCAAATCGCCGATATAAACGATATTGTCGTTTTTGAGGCAGTTGGCAGAACGAACCGAAAGTTCAAGTTCTTCAACTTTTTTGAGCAGATTTCTGTTGAACGGCAGTTCTTCTTTTTCTGCTTCAACTTCCATTTCCGGTTCATCAAAGTTAATAAACGGTTTCAACTGGTCTTGCAGAATTCTTGCGGCCAAAGCAACGGCATCTTCCGGAACGACAACGCCGTTGGTTTCGATAACCATCGTCAGTTTGTCATAGTCGGTAGCCTGCCCCACGCGGGTATTCTCAACTTTGTAAGAAACCTTTCTGACCGGAGAATAAATCGCGTCAACCGGAATCAAACCGATCGGAGCGTCGGCAGCTTTGTTCAATGCGGCCGGAACATAGCCTTTGCCCGTTCCGACAGTCATTTCAATATTGATTTTGGCACCGGCGTCAAGATTGCAAATAACCAAATCCGGATTTTTAATTTCAACGTCATGTCCGGTTTCAATCATTGCGGCGGTAACGACGCAAGGACCTTCAGCTTTCAGGGTCATCATCTTCTGACCTTCGCTGTGAACGGCGACAGCCAGTCCTTTAATGTTGAGAACGATGTCGGTAACATCTTCTCTGACACCGGGGACAACTGAGAATTCATGTAAAACGCCGTCAATTTTGATGCTGGTAACAGCACCGCCCTGCAAAGAAGAAAGCAAAACTCTTCTCAATGCATTGCCCAAGGTTAAACCGAATCCTCTTTCCAAAGGTTCCACAACTATTTTAGCTTTGTTAGCCCCCTCGGGAGTAACCTCTAAATTAGTTGGTTTAATAAGTTCTTGCCAATTCTTTTGAATCACTGGTATGTCCTCTATATTGCTGCATATGCAAAGTTCATAAAAACGAGAAGATTATGAGGCGGAACGCCTCATAATCAAAATTAAAAAACAGACTAAACGCGACGTCTCTTTCTCAAACGACAACCATTGTGAGGAATAGGGGTAACATCGCGAATTGTCGTGATGGTGAAACCTATAACTTGCAATGCTCTGATAGCAGACTCTCTGCCAGAACCCGGACCTTTTACTTCAACTTCCAGAGTTTTCATACCATGTTCCTGAGCCTTTTTGCCGGCTTCCTCGGCAGCAACCTGAGCTGCATAAGGAGTAGATTTGCGCGAGCCTTTGAAGCCCTGCGCGCCGGAAGTAGACCAGGAAACAGTGTTACCCTGGGCGTCTGTTATTGTAACTCTTGTATTATTGAAAGTAGAATTGATATGGGCAACACCTGCCGTAATATTCTTTTTCTCTTTCTTCTTAACACGTTGTGATACTGCTTTTGCCATTTAACAACCCACCTTACTTTTTCTTGTTCGCAACAGTTTTACGTTTGCCTTTGCGGGTACGGGCATTTTGTTTTGTGCTTTGACCGCGGACAGGCAGACCTTTACGGTGCCGCAAACCTCTATAACAACCCAGATCCATCAATCTCTTGATGTTAACGCCGACTTCACGGCGAAGCTCGCCTTCGACAACAATATTGTTATCAATGACTTCACGAATTTTCGCAACTTCGTCATCGCTCAGTTCCTGAACGCGGCGGTCACCGGAAACACCAGATTTTGCGCAAATGTCTTGAGCAGTTTTTCTACCAATACCATAGATATAAGTCAGAGCGACTTCGATTTTCTTGGCAGTTGGAATATTTACACCAGCTATACGAGCCAAATTAACTCTCCATTTTCTCTATATTATTATTACATTTAAAAAGTTGATCACCACTTTTCAAAATTAAGCCGGATTATAGGCTAAAATTTGATTGTGTCAACCAAAGATTTAATAAAAAAATTCAAAAACTTACATTTTTTTAAATTTTTTATTTGCCGACAGCCAGCAGGCTGTCAATTTTCTTGGCAACAGCTTCTATCGCCCCGGTTCCGTCGACGCAGCGCAGCAATCCTTCCTTCTCAAAATAAGGAATTGTCGGATATGTCAGCGCCCGGTAATTGACGAGTCGGTTTTGAACCGTCGTTTTATTGTCGTCGATTCTCCGGTAAAACTCCGTGCCGCCGCAATTATCGCAGACGCCGTATACTTTGGGCTTTTGATACTTGTCATGATAGCCTTGGCCGCATTTCATGCAGGCATAACGCCCGAGAATACGCTCCATGATAATCTCGTCAGGCACCTGAATTTCAATGACGGCATCAAGCGTAATCCCTTTTTTCGCCAGCATTTCATCCAAAACCTGCGCCTGCGGCAGCGTTCTCGGAAACCCGTCAAGAATAAACCCGTTTTTGCAGTCGTCCTCATCGATTCTTTTGGACAGCATCTTAATAATCATCTCGTCGGGAACCAGATTTCCGCCGTCAATCAAGGCTTTGATTTCCAATCCCAGCGGGGTGCCTTTGGCCGCTTCCGCACGCAGCATTTCGCCGGTTGACAAATGCGGAATGGCAACCCTTTCTTTCAGCAAACGGGCCTGCGTACCCTTGCCGCAGCCGGGCGCACCGGTTAAAACAATATGCAGGCCCAATCCGTTTTGATTCATCTTAACGTCTCTTTCTGTTTGCCAAAGAAGCTTTTTTAATCAGGGATTCATACTGGTAAGCAATCAAATGTGACTGTACTTGCGTCACAAAATCCATCGTCACCTGAACCACGATGAGCAGTGTCGTGCCGCCCAAAACAAACGGAACCGACAGTTTGCTGATCAGGACTTCCGGCAGAATGCACAGGCCGACCAGATAAACCGCACCGACCACCGTCAGACGGGTAATCACATAATCCAGATATTCGGCCGTATTCTTGCCCGGACGGATACCGGCGACAAAACCGCCGTGCTTTTTAAGGTTTTCAGCAGTTTCCTCCGGATTAAACACAATCGCCGTGTAAAAGAATGCGAAAAATGCAATCAGAAAAGCATACAATGCCAGGTATAACGGCTGGCCGTGTCCCAGCATCTGGCTGAGTGTCTGAACCCATACCGGGCCGTTTTCGGCGCTGAAATTGGCAATCGTAATCGGCAGCAGCAGCAGCGACGAAGCAAAGATCGGCGGAATAACGCCGGTCGGGTTAATTTTCAACGGCAAATGCGAGCTTTCCGAAGCCCCCATACGTCCCATAACCTGACGCTTGGGATACTGGATAACAATCTTGCGCTGGGCTCTTTCAACAAAAACAATCAGGTAAATCAAACCTAAAACCATTGCCAACAGCATCAGGATAACCGGAGCCGACATTGAGCCGACACGTCCCAGCTCAAAAGTCTGAGCCAAAGCGGCCGGGATATTGGCAATAATACCGACGGTAATAATCAGCGACGAACCGTTGCCGACGCCGCGCGCCGTAATCTGCTCGCCGAGCCAGACGATAAACATCGTGCCGCCGACCAGCGATACAATGGTTGTAAACTTGAAAATAAATCCGGGCATAACCACCGCCGACAAACCGGCAGAACCGGTCATGCTTTCCAGACCGACGGCAATACCGTATCCCTGGACGATTGTAATCAAAACCGTCAGATAGCGGGTATACTGGGTTACTTTGCGATGCCCCGCCTCGCCGTCCTTTTTCAGGGCCTGCAGCGACGGTACCACCGACTGGCCGAGCTGGATAATAATCGATGCCGAAATATAAGGCATAATGTTGAGGGCAAAAATAGTCATACGCTCCAGCGCGCCACCCGCAAACATGTTAAACATTCCCAATATTCCGCCCGAATTGCGCGCAAATATTTCCGCAAGAATTTTCGGATCAATTCCGGGCAGAGGAATAAATGTGCCCAGACGGAACACAATCAAAGCCAGGATTGTGAACCACAGTCTTTTTTTCAGTTCTTCTGCTTTGCCGAAGGCAGACACATCCATATTGGCTGCCATTTTCTCTGCAAGTGAAACCATTGTTTGTCATCCTCGTATTTTCATTAAAAACGAAAAGAACTTCTGCGCACCATGTTTATTATCCCGTGGGGATAATCCGATGACACCGCAGAAGTTCTAAAAAAGCCTATTCGGCAATACTTACTTTGCCGCCTGCTTTTTCAACTGCGGCAACCGCAGCCTTGGAAGCAGAGTCAACTTTGATAACGACTTTAGAAGTAATCGCGCCGCGAGCCAGCAAACGGACACCGTCTAAGGTCTTGCTGACAATACCGGCAGATACCAAAGATTCAATGTTAATATCTTCAGCATTGACTTTTCCGGCATCGACGGCTTTTTGTATGGTGTCCAGATTAATAACGGCAAACTGTTTAGCAAACGGGTTTTTAAATCCGCGTTTGGGAAGTCTGCGGTAAATCGGCATCTGGCCGCCTTCAAATCCGTTAACGGCAACACCGGAACGGGACTTTTGGCCCTTTTGGCCGCGGCCGCCGGTCTTGCCTTTGCCGCTGCCGATACCTCTGGCAACGCGGGTGCGAGACTTTCTGGCGCCTTCATTGTCTTTAATTTCATTAAGTTTCATTTTTCTTCACCTTAATACTAACTGATAAAAGTTTGATAAGGAGGTGTGCTACGACGGAATTTTCGAACGTGGTGTACATAATAGCTACACGAGAGAGAAAATTCCTAGTATGACACCTCCTTTGCAAACTTTAACTTATTCTTCGATGCGAACGAGGTGCTCAACCTTCTTCACCATTCCGCGGATAGAAGGAGTGTCTTCCAAAACGACGGTTTTGTTCATTTTGTTCAGACCAAGACCGACCAAAGTCGCTCTCTGGGCAGCCGGGCGCCCGATGGCGCTGCGAACCTGAGTAACTTTAATAGTTTTTTTATCAGCCATGTCTTAAGCCTCCTCTACGCTGAGTTTCGCGCTGTTGGTGTTCTCGCGGCGGCTGACAATATCACCGACTTTTTTGCCGCGTTTGGCAGCAACCATGCGAGGTGAGTTAATGCCTTCCAAAGCGTTGAAAGTTGCTTTAATCATATTATAGGGATTGTTTGAACCCATTGATTTGGCAACAACGTCCTGAACACCCAAAACTTCAAAAATAGCGCGCATCGGGCCGCCGGCGATAACGCCGGTACCGGCAGGAGCTGTTCTCAGATAAACCTTACCGGCGCCGAAACGGCCGGCAATATCATGATGCAGTGTTCTGCCTTCGCGCAGCGGAATGCGAACCATATTTCTTTTGGCTTCGTTGGTAGCCTTGGTAATAGCCTCGGGAACTTCCGAAGCCTTGCCCGAACCGTAACCGGCGCGGCCTTTCTGGTCGCCGACAACGACGACGGCGGCGAAAGACATAGTGCGGCCGCCTTTAACGGTCTTGGCTACGCGGTTGATATGAACCAGTTTTTCAACCAATTCATCTTTCTTTTCAGTCTTATTATTACGACGATCTGTTTGTTGTGTCATTTTTCTTCAACTCCTAGAATTTCAAGCCGGCTTCGCGAGCGGCATCAGCCAAAGCTTTGACACGGCCGTGATAAATATATCCGCCTCTGTCAAAGATAACTTCGCTTACACCCGACTTAACGGCACGCTCGGCGACAATCTTACCGATGAAGCTTGCAGCTTCGACAGTTGAAGACTTTTTAACGTTTTCTCTGACTTCCTTATCCAGAGTGGAAGCCGAAACAACGGTGGCACCTTTGGCATCGTCGATAACCTGAGCATAAATATGCTTGCCGCTGCGGAAAACGGACAATCTCATTTTCCCGTTGGCAGCTTTCTTAAGAGCAGACCGGATGCGGCCTTTTCTCTTTTCAAACAATTCTCTTGGCGTATTCATTTAAAATTTTCCTTATTTCTTCTTGCCTTCTTTACGACGTACCTGTTCGCCGGCATACTTAACGCCTTTGCCTTTATACGGCTCGGGTTTTCTGTATTCGCGAAGCTCGGCAGCCATTTGGCCGACAAGTTGTTTATCTGCACCAGAGATACTAATCTGTGTGGGAGAAGCGCAGGTAACTTTAAGGCCTTTCGGGGTTTCGACGACAACATCGTGCGAGAAGCCCAAAGACATGACCAGTTTGTTACCTTCAACGCGTGCTTTGTAACCAACACCAATCAGCTCTAATTCTTTTGTAAAGCCTTCACTGACGCCTTTAACAATAACGTTAATGTTGGCTCTGGTCGTTCCCCACAAAGCGCGAGCCTCTTTGGACTCGGACTTCGGAGCAACAACGACATGATTGCCGTCGAGTTTAACATCGACATGGGCAGCGTCATAGCTGTGGCTCAGTTCGCCCAGCTTGCCTTTGGCTGTAACCATACCGTTTTCAACAGCAACGTTAACGCCTTCAGGGACGATAACCGGATTCTTACCAATTCTAGACATCCTTTTTCCCCCTTAAAATACTTGGCACAAAATTTCACCGCCGACATTGGCCTTGCGGGCTTCGTTATCGCTCATAACGCCTTGCGGAGTAGAGATAATCGAAATACCCAAACCGTTGTATACTCTCGGCAAATCTTTAACGCTCGAGTATACTCTGCGGCCCGGAGTCGAAACGCGGTAAATTTCAGTAATAACAGAAGTACCTTCATGATACTTCAACTTAATGCGGAGTTCGTCAATTCCGGCACGAACGTTGGCTTTTTCATAGCCAAGAATGTAACCTTCTTTTTTCAGAACTTCGAGTACATTTTCACGCAAGCGAGAAGCAGGTGATACAACTTCACTTTTCTTCGCTCTTTGTGCGTTTCTAATGCGTGTGAGCATATCGCCCAAAGGATCAGACATAGACATATTCTTCTGCCTCCTACCAGCTTGATTTTACTAAACCGGGAATTTCGCCGAAGCTAGCCATATCTCTGAGTTCGATACGAGCCAGGCCGAATTTCCGATAAACACCACGAGAACGTCCGGTAACTTTGCAGCGATTACGGAAGCGAATCTTTGCAGAGTTGCGCGGCATCTCAGCCAATTTCAGAGTAGCTTGGAATCTCTCTTCGGGAGAGATGGTTTTATCCATAACTATCTCTTTGAGCTTTGCACGGCGGGAAGCGAACTTCTCAGCCATCTTAGCTCTTTTCAAGTTTCTAAAAACTGAACTTGTTTTTGCCATAGTAAAATCTCCACCTATTTCTTGTAAGGAAAGTTGAAGCCGGTGAGAAGAGCTTTCGCTTCTTCGTCGCTTTTGGCTGAAGTGCAGATGCAGATATCCATACCTCTGACGTTTTCAACTTTGTCATAATTAATTTCAGGGAAAATAATCTGCTCTTTGATACCAAAGGCGAAATTGCCTCTTCCGTCAAAGTTTTTGCCCTGAACGCCGTGGAAGTCTCTAACCCGTGGCAAAGCCATATTGATAAGTCTTTCAAGAAACTCATACATTCTGGTAGAACGTAAGGTAACTTTGCAGCCAATCGGCATGCCTTCTCTCAGTTTGAAGGTCGCGATTGATTTGCGGGCTTTGGTAACAACCGGTTTCTGACCGGCAATCAAAGCCAGCTCGTCAACGGCATTGTTAAGTTTTTTCTTATCGGTAACGGCATCGCCGACGCCGATATTCAAAACAATTTTCGTCAATTTCGGAATCTCATGTGGGTTGGTGTAACCGAATTTCTCCACAAGAGATTTTTTTATGACGTCATTGTATAAAGTTTCGAAATTTGCCATAAATTTTTCTCCTATTTATCGATTACTTCACCGGATTTACGAGCAACGCGCACTTTTTTACCGTCAACGATTTTGTAACCCACTTTGGTAGCTTTTCCGTCTTTGTTCATCAAAGCCACGTTAGAAACATTAATCGGCGCTTCTTTAGTAACGATACCGCCCGGGTTGGTCTGGCTGGGTTTGGTATGTCTTTTGACAAGGTTGATACCCTGAACCACAACTTTACCTTCGGTAGGCATAGCTTTTACTACTTCACCAGTTTTGCCTTTGTCGTCACCCGACAAAATTACAACTTGGTCACCCTTTTTTACTTTTAATTTAGGCATTATAATACCTCCGGTGCTAATGAAATAATTTTCATAAACTTCTTCGCACGCAGTTCTCTGGTTACGGGGCCGAAGATACGGGTACCAATCGGCTCGCCGTCCTTGTTAATTAGAACCGCGGCGTTTTTGTCAAAGCGGATAACGGATCCGTCTTTGCGTCTGATGTCCGAAGCCGTACGAACGATAACGGCCTTATGAACATCGCCTTTCTTAACACGACCTCTCGGAATAGCGTCTTTAATGGACACTACAATAACGTCGCCCACAGAGGCATGCATTCTCTTGGACCCGCCAAGAACCTTAATGCACTGCACCTGACGTGCGCCAGAGTTGTCGGCTACATCGAGGTTGGTTTGCATCTGTATCATTTTTTAATTCCTTTTCTCTTAGGCGTTATCAACGATTACAGTCCACTGACGACAACAGTCTTATCCTGTTTATCACTGACAACAACACCCTGAAGAATTCTCTTAGGCATAGTTTTTCTCCTAACTATTCTTCTTGCGCTCTGCAATGAGCGTGTTGATTTTTGCTACTTCACGACGAACGCTTCTTAATACAGCAGTATTTTGAAGTTGTCCAGTAGATTGTTGTACTCTCAGGTTAAATTGCTCTTTTTTCTTTTCCAGCAATTTCGCTTCGAGCTCATCAATACTCATCGAACGAAGATCTTTTGTTTTTACCATTATTCTGCTCCCAGTTCTGAATTCAATTTTTTAACAAATTTGCTCTTCACCGGCAGTTTGGCAGCACCGAGTGCAAATGCGGAACGGGCCGTGGCTTCGTCAACGCCTTCGCATTCGAACATGATTCTGCCGGGTTTAACCCGAGCAACCCAGAACTCGACAGAGCCCTTACCTTTACCCATACGAACCTCAGCAGGTTTGTCTGAAACCGGAACGTCAGGGAAAATTCTAATCCATAATCTTCCGACCCTTTTCATCTCGCGGGTAATCGCACGACGGGCAGCCTCAATCTGGCGGGCAGTCACGCGCTCGGGAGTCAGAGCCTTCAAACCATATGAACCAAAACTTAATTCTGATCCGCCTTTAGCCAAGCCGTGGATGCGGCCTTTATGCTGTTTGCGGAACTTTAATCTTTTCGGACTTAACATTTCACTTTATCCTTACTTTTGCTCGGCTAATTTCTTGTCTTGCGCCATCGGATCGTGAGCCATAATGTCGCCCTTGTAGATCCAGACTTTAACGCCGCAAGCGCCATAAGTTGTATGAGCCGTCGAAGTTGCGTAATCGATATCGGCGCGCAGGGTGTGCAGGGGCACGCGGCCTTCGCGGTAATATTCGGTTCTGGCAATTTCGGCACCGCCCAGACGGCCGGAGCAGGAAACCTTGATGCCTTCGGCGCCCAGACGCAGAGCAGACTGCATAACGCGTTTCATGGCGCGGCGGAAAGCAACGCGGCGTTCCAGCTGCTGCGCAACGCTGTCAGCAACCAGCTGAGCATCCAGCTCGGGTTTTCTGACTTCCAGAATATTGAGCTGAACTTCCGAAGAGGTCATCTTCTGAATTTCTTTTCTCAGACCGTCAATATCCTGGCCTTTTTTACCGATAACAACACCAGGTCTTGCCGAGTGAATTGTAACTCTGGCCTTTTTGGCGGGGCGTTCAACCACAATGCGGCTGATACCGGCCTGGGCCAATTTCTCTTTCAAGAATTCTTTAATTTTAACATCTTCGAGGAGATAGTCGGCGTATTTGTCGTCTGCATACCAACGAGAGTCCCAAGTACGGTTAACTCCCAAACGAAGACTGGTAGGATTTACTTTTTGTCCCATTAACTTACTCCCCGCGCTCTGCAACAACGATGGTCATGTTGGAGAAAGGCTTCAAAACCCGAGCCCCTCTGCCGCGGCCACGCGCATGCATACGTTTCATTACTAAACCTTTGCCCACGAAAGCTTCTTTTACAACAAGCTTATCAATGTTCAACTGGTGGTTATTTTCAGCATTGGCGATTGCCGATTGCAAAACAGCCAAAGCAACTTTTGCGATTCTCTTCTTTGAAAAGCTCAGTTCGGCAACAGCCTTAGAAGCATTCAAACCGCGAATTGACTGGGCAACCAGGTTCAGCTTGCGAGGAGATGTGCGAATAGAATGGCAAACGGCCAAAGCCTCATTTGCTTCTACTCTTCTTGTGTCTTTAGACTTACTCATCATTAACCTCTCTTAGCTTTTTTGTCTGCTGCGTGGCCGTAGAAGGTACGGGTCGGAGCAAATTCACCAAATTTATGACCAATCATATCCTCGGTAACCAGAACCGGGATAAATTTGTGACCATTGTGTACACCGAAAGTCAGACCGACAAACATCGGCAGCATTGTCGAACGGCGAGACCAGATTTTAATCACTTCATTACGGCTGGAAGACTTGGCAGCTTCAGCTTTTTTCAGAAGATAGCCATCAACAAACGGCCCTTTCCATACGGAACGTGTCATTAGCGTTTCTCCTTATTTCTTTTTGTTATCATGACGGCTTCTCATAATGAATTTATCCGTCTTCTTGTTAGTACGAGTCTTGGCACCCTTCGTCGGTTTACCCCAAGGAGTAACCGGATGGCGACCGCCGGAAGTACGGCCTTCACCACCGCCGTGCGGGTGATCAACCGGGTTCATGGCAACACCGCGGGAAACCGGACGGTTACCGAGCCAACGGTTGCGGCCGGCCTTGCCAAGTGATTTATTTTGGTTATCGGGGTTGGAAACAGCGCCGACCGTAGCCAGACACTCTTCGCGGACAACCCGCAACTCACCGGAGCTCAGTTTGAGCTGTGCATAACCGGCATCTTTACCAACCAGCTGGGCATAACAGCCGGCAGAACGAACCAACTGGCCGCCTTTGCCTGCTTTCAGCTCAACGTTATGGATAATCGTACCGACCGGCATGCTCTTCAAAGGCATGGCGTTACCCGGCTTAATATCTGCCTTGGCAGAAGATACGATTTTATCGCCGGATTTTAATCTTTGCGGAGCGAGGATATAAGCCTTCTCGCCGTCTTCATAGCTGATAAGAGCAATGAAAGCCGAGCGGTTGGGATCATATTCGATTCTCTCAACAGTAGCCTCTAAGTCAAATTTATTGCGTTTGAAGTCAATAATACGCAGTTTGCGTTTATGACCGCCACCAATTCTGCGACTGGTAACATGACCGAAATTGTCGCGTCCGCCGGTTTTTGTCAAACCGACAGTCAATGTCTTTTCCGGTTTACCTTTATACAACTCGCTTCTGTCTACGATAACGAGCTGACGAAGTCCAGGAGATGTGGGCTTATAATTTTTCAATGCCATTTTCTATATTCCTGTTGTAACATCAATGTTTTGACCTTCGGCAAGGCTGACAACGGCTTTTTTGAAGTCGGAACGCTGGCCGGTATAACCCTTAAAGCGTTTTTCCTTACCAAACTGACGAATTGTATTTACCTTGTTTACCTTAACGTTAAAGATTGCTTCAACGGCAGCCTTAACTTCGTCTTTAGTGGCAGACAAAGGAACCATGAACGTAACCTTGCCGGCTTCGGAAGAAATCATCGATTTCTCGGTAATAACCGGGCGTACGAGAGTGTCATACATTTTTGCAGTTACATTGTTTGTTTTATTAGACTTACTCATTTCAATCTTTCTCCTAAGCAAACAACTGCATCTTTAGTCAAAACCAGTTTGTCTTTTCTCAAGATGTCATATACGTTGGCACCGATGGTCGGCAGCACGTCAACACCAATGATGTTTCTGGAAGCCAGAGCAAAGTTCATGTCGACTTCTTTGCCGTCGATGAACAAGCTGTTGTTCAAACCGCAGGCAGCCAATTTGTTTTTAAGGTCTTTGGTCTTCGGCTCAGCCAGTTTGGCTTCATCGATAATAACCAGATTGCCTTCTTTGGCTTTGGCAGAAAGGGCTGTTTTCAAACCAAGCTGTCTGAACTTTTTGGTCAGCTCATGAGAATGGTCGCGAACAACGGGGCCGAATACGACGCCGCCTTTTCTGAACTGGGTGCCTTTGCGGGAACCCTGACGGGCGCGGCCGCCGCCTTTTTGCTTAAACGGCTTGGCAGGGGTCAGAGAAACTTCCGAACGCCCTTTGGTCTTGTGAGTACCGGCCTGCTGTCTGGCCAGCTGCCAAACAACGACGCGGTGCAAAATGTCAGCGCGAACTTCCAAACCGAAAATCGATTCGTCAAGCTCGATAGAACCGACATTTTTGTTATCTAAATTTAAGATGTCCTGTTTCATTGTTTTCAATCCTTATCGCTTATGCATTCTCAGCCGGAGCTTGTTCTTCGGCTTTAACTGCAACAGGTTCATCAACTTTTTTCAATCCGGCAGGCATCGGCAGATTAACTGAAGCAACCTTCTTAACGGCATCGGTAACGTATACCCAGCCGTTTTCAGAACCGGGAACGCCGCCTTTAACCATAATCAGGCCCTTGTCAGCATCAACGGACACAACTTTCAGATTCTGAACGGTAACCCGCTCGTCACCCAGATGTCCGGCCATTTTTTTGCCTTTGAATACTTTACCGGGATCTTGTCTTTGTCCTGTAGAACCATGTGAACGGTGGGAAATAGACACACCGTGGGACGCTTCCAAACCGGCAAAGTTGTGGCGTTTCATAACACCGGCAAAACCTTTACCGATAGATGTTCCGCAAACGTCAACAAACTGACCCGGAACAAAATGTTCTACAGATAATTTATCGCCGACAGACAGCAGGCAGTCTTCAGAAACTCTGAATTCAGCCAGTTTTTTCTTCGGCTCAACATTAGCTTTGGCAAAATGCCCTTTCAGCGGTTTGGAAACATTTTTAGCCTTGACGCTGCCGATTCCCAGCTGAACGGCGGTATAACCGTCTCTTTCAGTGGTTCTGACGTCAACAACTTCCAGACCGTCTACATGAAGAACAGTAACAGGAACATGAGTTCCGTCTGCTTCAAACATGCGAGACATTCCAAGCTTTTTTGCGATTAGACCCGTACGCATTATTATTTTTTCCTTTTTCAATAGGTTGACCTTGTCTTTCAAAAGCCAACATTAAAATTATAACTTAATTTCTACATTCACACCGGCGGCCAAATCCAGTTTCATCAGGGCGTCGACGGTTTGTGGTGTAGGATCTACAATGTCGAGAAGTCTTTTGTGAGTACGGATTTCGAACTGCTCGCGGGATTTCTTGTCAACGTGCGGAGAACGGTTTACCGTAAACTTCTCGATTCTGGTCGGAAGAGGGATTGGACCTCTTACGTTTGCCCCGGTTCTTTTGGCTGTATGCACAATCTCTTTGGTCGACAGATCGAGCAGACGGTGGTCAAAAGCTTTGAGGCGAATTCTGATATTTTGTGTATCCATCATTTCAAATACTTTTCCTATAACTAGACGGCATAACTCTCAAGTTTTAGAAGTTTGCCATCTAAACGTTAAACTCGGCAGAGCCTTGTAAATACAAGGGATGCGGTATGTTTTATATCGCAGGATTTTGACAGAGTCGCCCCTCTCAAAACCTTGCTGTGCGCCCCTTGTAACATAGACAAATATTAATTGCAAGCAAAAAATGGCTGCCGAACCATTTTTATTTTCGCTGAATCCCTTACAAAGACTCTTATTGAGTCGTTACGCGGGATTCTGCCGGGCACCGCCCGCACAAGCTTGCAGATTGCGGTTTTAGACAAAAAAGACTCAAAATAGCCAACCATTCATAATTTTATAAACAATTTTACAGTTATTAGTTGATAATTAAAAACTCTGGTATAAACTGGTATGAAAATAACAACCAAAAGTGTTAGGTTATGATGAAACTGACGAACAAGATTCTTAACGTAAACAACCGCCGCACCAGCATGCGGCTCTGTTGTAAAGAATGGACTGCTCTTGACGCTATTTGCACGAAAGAACGCCTTAACAGGAACCAGCTGATCAGCATGATTGAAAACAACAAGAACCAGAAACTAGGCCTGTCATATTCTACGCGCCTGTTTGCACTGCTTTATTATCAATCTGCGGCAGACAACAAAAAAGTCGATGTCGGCACCATCATTAAAGACTTGTCCTGAAACAGCGGTCTGCATAACCGAAACTTTAATATCCGATAATCTTAAAAGGATTGTTAGGCTTGTTTTGCCTTGTATCCGTTCTCGGCAATATTCCGTTTGCATAGCTTTAGCACGCTTGCCTTTATAAAGGTTTTTCCCAGCATACTATACAATTCAAAACAAGTGTCCGACGCGCGGTTGGTGCGCGGCGGGTTTCAGCCGCCGCAAACCTACTAAGCTAGTTGTATTTCGCACAAAAAACTCCCGACCTGAGCCAATTTCAAGCGGGGCTCAAGGATAAAATCAGCCGCTGCTCCGGCTGATTTTACCGCAAGAGGCGTAAGTTTTCTTGTTGAGCAAGCGAAACGTAAGTGAGCACAGCGAAACTAGAAAACAAGTGTCCGATACGCCGTTGGTACGCCGACAGCCGTGCGAACGGCATACCTACGAAGCAAGTTGTCATTCGGATAAAAAAACTCCCGACCTGAGCCAATTTCAAGCGGGGAGTTTTTTACATCATTTCTTTAGCTGAACCGGCAAAGCCGATCTTGCTGTAAAATTTTATTCTAAAACCTACTTCAGGATTTTAGAGACGACACCGGCGCCGACGGTATGACCGCCTTCGCGGATCGCGAAACGCAAACCTTCGTTCATCGCAATCGG